>OX044363.1:0-597500 GCA_943846685.1 uncultured Pseudomonadales bacterium | reverse complement strand
GGCCAACACAGCTTGCGCTTGCGGTCTGCCCTGAGCCTGACGGTCGGTTTCTTCGATCGCGGCTATCTCCTCTATAGAGAGGAACGTGAAATAATGCAGGAATTTATAAACATCTGCGTCCGCTACATTTAACCAAAACTGGTAAAACGCTAGCGGGGAAGTCTTATTCGGATCGAGCCAGACTGCACCGGCTTCGGTCTTGCCAAACTTTGTACCGTCGGCTTTGGTGATTAAAGGCACTGTAAGCGCAAAGCAATGAGACTTATTTTGCCGTCGGCTGAGATCTATACCACCAACTATATTGCCCCACTGATCACTACCACCCACCTGCATGGTGCAGTCGTAACGACGATTGAGCTCGGCAAAGTCCATACCCTGTAATAGAGAGTAGGAGAATTCGGTAAACGAAATTCCCGAGCCCTCACGATCAAGACGCTGCTTTACTGACTCTTTATTGATCATATTGTTTACTGAGAAGTGCTTACCCACATCGCGCAAAAACTCCAGCGCCGACATCTCTGCAGTCCAATCGAGGTTATTAGCGACAATCGCCGAGTTTTCGCCACAGTCGAAATCAATAAACTGACTGACCTGACTTTTTATCTTATCCGCCCAGCCTGAAATCACATCCGGCGTATTAAGCTTGCGCTCGGCAGCCTTAAAACTCGGATCGCCAATCAGTCCAGTAGCACCACCCACCAAGGCAATCGGTGTATGCCCGGCTTCCTGAAAACGCTTTAGAACAAGTAGCGGCACAAGGTGACCAAGATGCAGGCTGTCAGCGGTAGGATCAAAACCACAGTAGAGTACTCGCGGTTGATCGAGATGGGTTTCTAATTCTTCTTCTGCAGATACCTGCGCAACAAGGCCGCGCTGGCGCAATTGATTGATTAACTGACTGCCACTTTGTTTCATCGGAACTGGTTTCACTGGTCACTATTTAGGAGCGCCAACTCTACACATTGAGGGCGCAAATACAAGATTTTATCGCCTACATATATGCTGCTACATTATAAGTAGTACTCAGTTAGCTCGCAAAAAGCACGAGCTTGTCTCTGTAACTTGTTAATTTATTGAGCTAAACTTGCGAAAATCTCACAGCATTGGCTTTTTATGACAGTGAATAAAGTGCGCAAAACGGTTAGTTTGCTGCATTCCACTCTCAAGGACTTTCCGCGACACCATCTTATGATGGCCTCGGCCGTTGGCTGCTGCCTGCTGGTTCTGGCGCTCTACCCGGTTAGCGACGCAGAAGCCAATCGCAAGATTGCAGAGTCGATAGAAATTCCTGTGGCGACTCAGCCACTGCCAATTGCACCAGAAGAGATCGCACCCGCATTGAGCTGGACAGAACAGCGCGTCTCCTCCGGCGATAGCCTCTCTACTCTATTTACCCGCGCAAAACTCACCGCTATAGATGTCTACCAAGTCTCTTCATCACAGGATGGTAAGCTACTGCGCAATCTCTATCCCGGTGAACTATTCCGCTTTGGCCTCGACAATGTTGGTCAGCTTCAGGAATTGCATCATGTGCAGTCGAAGCTAGTCAGCCGCGTGTTTACTCGTGAAGGTAAAAGCTACAGCTCTGAGCAGCGGGTACTGGAACCAGATACATTATTAAACTACCGCGAGGGAGTGATTAAAGACTCTCTCTATATGTCAGGTCTGGAAGCTGATCTGCCAGACAAGCTTATTATGGAACTGGCCAATATATTTGCCTGGGATATCGACTTTGTTTTCGATATCCGCAAAGAAGATTCATTTTCGCTGCTGTTTGAAGAAAACTTTCTTGAGGGCGAGAAATTAAGCGTAGGTGATATTGTTGCCGCGACCTTTACCAACCGCGGAAAAACTTATCAGGCGGTGCGCTACACCAATGATCAGGGTGTCACCAACTATTACACTCCAGAGGGTCTAAGTATGCGCAAAGCCTTTCTGCGCACCCCGCTGGATATCTTCCGAATTAGCTCTGGGTTTAATCTCAAGCGTAAACACCCTATTCACAAGAAGATTAAAGCCCACCGTGGTGTCGACTATGCAGCACCGAGAGGCACACCGGTTTACTCAGCCGGTGATGGCAAAGTTATTGCCGCCGGCTACAGTAAAGCCAACGGTAACTATGTGTTTGTTCAGCACGGCCAGACTTACATTACAAAATATCTTCACCTCAATAAGAAAAAAGTGCGCAAAGGGCAGTCTGTTCGTCAGCGTCAGCTAATCGGTACAGTCGGCTCCACAGGCTATGCCACAGGGCCGCACCTGCACTATGAATTTTTGGTTAACGGCGTACATCGCAATCCACGCACCGTTAAACTTCCTCAGGCCAACCCAATCCCCAAAGCTGAGCTTATGGCATTTCAAACCACCACCCAACCTATGTTGAGGCAACTCGCACAGCATGGGGGCACCAGCACCTTTGCCGGAAGCGAAGCGGCGGCAGATATCAATAGCGGCACCTCCAGTGCCAACTAAGCTGCACTAATGGCCACCCCAAATATTTATCTGGGACTGATGTCCGGCACTAGCATTGATAGCATCGATGTAGCAGCGGTTGAATTTACCCATGATATTCCTCAAGTTCTCGGCAGCCACTCTCACCCTATACCTGAAAAGCTCAGAGAGCAGATTCTCAATCTCTGCCTGCCGGGTAAGGATAGCGTGCAACTGTATTGCGAAACCGACAATCAGCTCGGCGAGTTATTTTCCGAAGCTGCTCTAAGATTAATCGATTCACTGAATATTCAACCGAATCAGATTGCAGCTATTGGCAGCCATGGGCAGACTATCCGTCACTTGCCGCCCTCCTCCGGCACAAACACAGAAAAAGCCGGCTACAGCCTACAGATTAGCGACCCCAATATTATTGCCGCGCGAACCGGCTGCACTGTAGTCGCAGATTTTAGACGCGCCGATATGGCACTGGGCGGACACGGCGCACCACTGGTTCCCGCATTCCATCAACGGCTCTTTTCACACCCGGAAAAAAATCGGGTTATTGTCAATATTGGTGGCATCGCCAATATCACAGTGCTCGCCGCAAATGGCGATTGCAGTGGCTACGATACCGGGCCAGGAAATATACTGATGGATAGCTGGTGTCAGCGACATCTTGGTACTGCCTTCGACAACAACGGCGACTGGGGAAATAGCGGCACGGTCGATAACCAACTTTTAAGCCAGCTAAAGTCGCACAGCTTTTTTGCTCAGTCCGCACCCAAAAGTACTGGCCGTGAAGAATTCAATCAACGTTGGCTTGAAGAGCAATTGGCTGGGCATGATCTGCCGGCAGAGGATATTCAGGCAACCTTAATGCAATTAACCGCAGAGGGTATTGCCGATCAAATCAAGCATCTCGATCTACCCATCAGCGAGGTTTTTGTCTGTGGCGGTGGTGTGCTTAATGGCGCACTAATGCAGCGACTTGCAAAGGCCATACCTGAATCAACCGTCCGCTCAACATCCGAGTTGGGACTGGATCCAAATTGGGTGGAAGCCTGCGCTTTTGCCTGGTTGGCTAAACAAAGACTGGAAGGGAAACCGGGCAATTTACCTAGTGTAACCGGCGCTAGCAAAGAAGCTATTTTAGGTGGAATTTACCTCGCCTAAAAGTAGCTGTACTCCTGCTCTTCAAGCAACCGACTCACCTCCGCCGGACCAAATGGTACCGAAGAGACAAATGGCAGTAGAGTCGCCTTATCTAAGCCCTCCCGCTCATAGCTAACCTGACAAACTTTGACATCTATTACTTCAAGCGCCGAAAGCCGTGCCGCCAAATCAACTATAGGTTTAAAGCTGCGGTAATTTTCTTTAAAGAAAATCTCCACATCCGGGCCATAGATAACAAAGGCAATCGGCGGTATTGAAGAGGCAGCTTGGGAATCCTGATACTGTTTTGATTGGAAGTACGCTTCGGCGCGCTGAAGAGCTTCGTAAACCTCATCGGCCTTATCGAGATTGATTCTGGCCACATAGCCAGTCACCGTTTTGCTGTCTGCGGTAATTAGCTGATCGGCAGCCCAGGTAGGGTTAACCTGCGCCAGAAATAAATTGGGTAGCAGTGCTAATAGAAATAGCCATCGCATACTGAACATCCTTGCTCACATAAAATTGTTTTAGATAGAAAAAGAGGCGCCACAACCACAGGTAGTTGAAGCATTGGGATTGGTAATCAAAAATCTTGACCCCATTAGTCCCTCTTCATAGTCGACCGTCGATCCGGCCAGATATTGGTAGCTAAGTGAATCGATCAATACTGTAACGCCGTCACGAGAAACCGCTGTGTCATCTTCAGCCATCACATCTTCAAAAGAAAAACCATATTGAAACCCCGAGCAGCCGCCGCCAGTCACATAGACACGCAACTTTAACGCTTCGTTGTCCTCTTCCTTTTTGAGGTTCTGCACCTTGGCTACTGCGCTTTCGGTAACCTCTAGAACTGAGGGTGTAAATGTTTCAATGCCTGACATTTTTTCTCCGTGTTTCCTATGATTCCAAACTGTCCTATTTTAACAGTCTTATTTAAACAGCTTCGTCGCGGTCGGTGGGGACCTCATTGCGATCAGCTGGAAACGGTGTGATATTTGACTCGGCGGAATGATAAACAAAACTGCCGACAACTTCAGCGCCTTTCTCTATTCCAATCAAGTTATAGTTTAAATTACCTTCGACTACCGCTTTCGCAGCTAATTCAACCAGCTCGCTAGCGTATAGATCGCCTTTGACATGACCGTTAACAATAATAGTCGCAACCTCGATATTACCACTCACCGAACCGCTCTCTAAAACTCGTACCCGAGACTGATCGCCCGCGGCGCTAACATTGCCAATCACCTCACCTTCAATCTCTAGATTGCCGGTGAAACTTATATCGCCAGTCAACTGAGTGCCAGCGGCAATTAGCGTGGTGGTTCCGGCATTAAAACGATTTTCATTTTTAAAACGTTTCAAACCCTTAAATTTAGGCATCTTTCACCCCTTAAATTTTCCAGTCATATTTTTGATCGAACTGTGTCTTTTCCATCCACGGGTAACGAAGCGTTATGCGCACCTGCCGGGGCTCAAAATTGTCCGGCAAGGTCATAGCACCCCGACTGATTGAGAAATATTTAAATTCCATCTTTAGCGGCAATTTTTCAACCTCAGGATCAAGCTCTGCCAGCGTGAACCTGGCCTCTTTTCCATCGAGCAATCCAGAAACCCAAAACTTTGCCGAGACACTTAGCGTCTTCATCTTTTCTGTCTTTTGTCTTGCTACCCAACGATAACTGACTCGCCCATCATCGAGCAGATTTAACTTTAGATCTGCCACTGAGAGCCCATTAGGCTGGCTGCCATCCTGCAGCAATTCACGATAGAGTTTTAATTCCTCATCGCGCTGGTAAATACTTTTCTGTAAAACAATCATTTCCTGGCGGGTACTTTCCAGTGCCGCAGAATCCACTTTCAGATTGAGCTCGAGTCGACTCAGCTGCTGCTGGTGACTTGCAACTGTCGCCTCGAGTCTGGCCGCGAGCACTTCGAGCCGCGCCTTCTCCTGCATTTCATCCTTGAGAGTCTCTCTCTCCGAGGATTTGCCGAAGAAGAACACCGCAACCATAAGCGCGGCAAACACCAACGCCACAAGGTACGCCAACTGCGGCCGGTAGGGAAGAACAATGGATTTTACTTCACTCATTAGGGCAGTAGTGCCGGCGCACTTAAGCCACTGTTTTCAGGTAGCCCGAAGATAATATTCAGACATTGTATACCCTGACCTGAGGCTCCTTTGGTAAGGTTATCTTCCACCACCAGAACCACGACCTTGTTGCCGCCACCGGGGCGACAGACAGCAATACGGCAGACATTGGAGCCGCGAACCGAGCGGGTCTCTGGGTGACTGCCAGCGGGCAGCACATCGACAAAGGGCTCATCTTTATAGCGCTGCTCAAAGAGCGCCTGGATATCAACCTCTTTAGTCAGGTTGGCATACAGGGTGGTATGTATACCTCTGTTTATAGGTAACAGGTGAGGCACAAACGTAAGGTTAATATCGCCTGCATCGGAATTTCCAGCGGCAATATCGCCGAGTCCCTGAACAATCTCCGGATGATGACGGTGACCAGAGGACGCATAGGCTTTAAAGCTATCGCTCATCTCGGAATGCAATGCGCCAATACTGGCCTGACGACCGGCACCGCTAACACCAGAAGCCGAGTTGGCAATCAGGTCAGTCACATCGATACAGTCAGCCTCCAGCAGAGGCAAAAAGCCCAGCTGAACACTGGTTGGATAACAGCCCGGGCAGGCGATAAGGCTAGCGCCTTTAATCGCTTCGCGGTTCACTTCCGGCAAGCCATAGACCGCCTGAGGTATCAAATCGCGAGCGCTGTGGGGCTGGCCGTACCAGCTCTCCCAGAGGTCCGCATCTCTAATTCTAAAGTCAGCGGAGAGATCTATAACCTTGACCCCGCGCTGTAAAATTTCTGCCACCATGCTCTGCGCCACACCATGGGGGGTAGCAAAGAACACAACATCACATTCTGAGAGTTGATCTACATCCGGCGCCGAAAAGGCCAGATCGATTACACCTCGCAGATTGGGATACAAATCAGCAACCGGCAGACCTTTTTCGCTGCGCGAAGTAATCACCGTTACCTGCGCCTGTGGATGGCCGGCCAGCAGCCTTAATAACTCAACACCGGTATATCCGGTTGCACCTACAATTCCAACTTTAATCACTTGTCTTCTCTTGTGTCTTCTCTAATTAGTTATCCAGAATCAAACCATCGGTCTATAATACCCGAAAATTACAGTCTAAACGGGAGATATTAAATGTACGCATGGGTTTTGTCCTTCCATTTAATCGCCGTTATCTGCTGGTTTGCTGCGCTGTTTTATCTGCCGCGCCTGTTTGTCTATCACGCAATGTCAGATGACGCGGTGAGTATCGAGCGCTTTAAGCTGATGGAGCGCAAACTCTACAATGGCATTGCCACCCCCTCCATGATCGCCACCGTGATCTTCGGCGGCTGGCTGGTACTGCTAAATCCCGATTATTATTTGAGCCAACTGTGGTTTCAATTAAAAGCACTGCTAGTAGTAGTACTCATCGCCTACCACTTTGTCTGTGCCGCCTATATGAAACAGCTGAGCAGTGACAGCAGCACTAAGACTCATGTGTTTTTCCGTCTATTTAATGAAGTGCCGGTGCTGTTTCTGGTGGCCATTGTGATTTTGGTTATCGTAAAACCCTTCGGCTAGAAACCTTTAAAAACCGCTGCCAGGCTGATCAAGATAGGCCTGCTCAGCCGCCGTATTATCGCGCTCGAGGATACTGTTGCGATGGGGGTAGCGGCCAAACTGCTGGATCACCTGTCGATGACGCTCGGCAAAATCCACAAAGCCCATAAACGTATCACTATTCTCCAGCTCAGCCAGTTCAGTAAACTGTTTCACCGAGAGCTCCTGCATCTCGCGGGACTCTGCATGCTCCAGCGGCATATAAAAAAATACCCTACATATAAAGGGCAATTCAATATCATGCTTTAAAGCCATACCGTCCAGACACCAGCTCAAGGCCAATTCATCCTGGCCAAATGCCCGAGCTGTATCGCGATACATATTGCGTGAAAACTGGTCGGCAACAATAATCGCCGCCAGACGGCCTTTGGGACTCTCAAGCCAGTGGTCGTAATCACCGTTAATCAGCCCCTGTAATCCGTCGGCAAAATTCTTTCGTATCAGAGCATCAGTCTGGGGATTTTTTTGCCACCAGAGTGGAGATTGGCGCTTTGCCAAACTCGGGTCGTTGAGATCACTGCCAAACCAAAACTCGATTACCTGTCCTATTTCCATGAATATTGTCCTTTAGATTGCGCTTTAGATAGCCCTTTGGATAGCATCACTGCCTTATATTCAGGATAATACACAATTAGCAATTTCGCCCTAAAGTGGCTTTTACCCGATCAGGAAATCTACATGACTCTATCGCGCTCCAAACAACTTTTCGAAGCAGCTCAGAAACATATTCCCGGTGGCGTAAACTCGCCAGTGCGAGCTTTTCGCGCTGTCGGTGGCACACCGATATTTTTTGATCGCGCCAAAGGCCCCTATATGTACGATGCCGATGGCAAGCGCTATATCGACTATGTAATGTCCTGGGGGCCAATGATACTGGGCCACGGTCATCCGGTGGTTTTAGATGCCATTCGCGAACAGTTAGAAAAAGCCATGACCTTTGGCACCCCCACCGAACTGGAAATCTTACTGGCCGATAAAATCTGCGAGCAGGTTCCAGGCATGGATATGGTGCGTATGGTCAACTCTGGCACCGAAGCGACCATGAGCGCCATACGACTGGCGAGAGGCTATACAGGCCGCGATAAAATTATTAAGTTTGAGGGCTGCTACCACGGTCACTCCGACTCACTGCTGGTAAAAGCCGGCTCCGGCGCCCTTACATTGGGTGTCCCCAGCTCACCCGGCGTTCCCGCCTCTCTGGCCGACCACACAGTAACCCTAAACTATAACGATATAGAGCAGGTAAAAGAGACCTTTGCCGAAATCGGCGAACAGGTTGCCTGCATTATTGTTGAGCCTGTGGTGGGCAATATGAACTGTGTTCCACCGATCCCCGGATTTTTGGAAGCCCTGCGTGAGTGCTGTACAGCATCTGGTGCGGTACTGATTATTGATGAAGTGATGACCGGTTTCCGTATCGGCCCACAGGGCGCCAGCGCCTACTACGGTATCGAGCCAGATCTAATCTGTCTGGGCAAGGTAATCGGCGGCGGTATGCCGGTTGGTGCCTTTGGCGGCAAGCGCGAGATTATGGAACAGATCTCACCCCTTGGCCCGGTCTATCAGGCCGGTACTCTCTCTGGCAATCCAGTTGCAATGGCCGCAGGTCTGGCAACCCTTAATCAGGTTTCACAGCCGGGCTTTCTCGATCCATTAGTCACCCATACAGATCAGTTGGTCAATGGACTTCGCGAGCGCGCAGCCGCCGCAGGTATTCCCATGACCAGCAACCATGTCGGCACCATGTGGGGACTGTTCTTCTCTGAGGAAGAGAAAATCATTAATTACTCTCAGGTGATGAACTGCGATACGCAGCGATTCTCAACGTTCTTCCACGGCATGTTAGACGAGGGTATCTATCTGGCACCGGCTTCCTACGAAGCGGGCTTTATGTCTGCCGCACATACGGATGAAGATATTCAATATACGCTGGATGCCGCTGAGCGGGTATTTAAAACGCTGTAATAAATAAGCTCGTAAAATTAGCGCTTAGATTTATAGGTACTATATAGGCATGCCGTCCCGGTGTTTTTTCCGTATCATGGCGCAATAGTTTTAGTCGAAAATATTTTTTGGAGTACTGATGAGCTTTTCAAGCCAACGTGGCGCCTACCCCTACAGCAGAATGCGCCGCACGCGTTCTGCAGATTTCGCCCGTCGCCTGATGCGCGAATCTTCACTTAGTGTCAATGACCTGATCCTGCCGCTATTTGTTATTGAGGGCAGCGGACAGCGAGAAGCCGTAGCATCCATGCCCGGCGTCGAGCGTCTATCGATTGATCTACTGGTTGAAGAAGCCCGCGAAGTTGCCGCTCTGGGGATTCCCGCTATCGCGCTCTTCCCAGTGACCCCTGAAGACAAAAAATCTCTGCTCGCCGAAGAAGCCTACAACCCAGAAGGCCTAGCTCAGCGCGCAGTTCGCGCCATTAAAGCCGCTGTACCCGAACTCGGTGTCATTACCGATGTCGCACTGGACCCTTTTACCACCCATGGTCAGGACGGCATTATCGATGAACAGAACGGCTATGTGCTTAACGATATCACTGTCGAAACTCTGGCCAAACAAGCCCTATCCCATGCCGAGGCCGGTGCCGATATAGTCGCCCCCTCGGATATGATGGATGGCCGTATCTGTGCAGTTCGCGAAGAGCTGGAGGAAGCGGGTTTTGTTAACACCATGATTATGGCCTACGCCGCCAAATACGCTTCCAGTTACTACGGCCCGTTCCGCGATGCAGTGGGTTCAGCAGGCAATATTAAAGGTGGCGATAAAAAAACCTACCAGATGGATCCGGCCAATAGCGACGAAGCACTGCATGAGTGCGCTCTGGATCTGGAAGAAGGTGCCGATATGATTATGGTTAAACCCGGCATGCCCTACCTGGATATAGTTCGCCGGGTTAAAGACGAATTAAAAGCCCCGACCTTTGCCTATCAGGTCAGTGGCGAATACGCCATGCACTGTGCCGCCTTTGAAAATGGCTGGCTGGAGCGCGACGCGGTTATTTTAGAATCCCTACTGGCATTTAAGCGCGCCGGAGCCGATGGCATCCTCACCTACTTTGCCAAGCAAGCTGCCCTGTTACTCAATAAAAATTAAGAACCCATAATGCTTAGAGTTGATAAATATATTAGCAATGCGACGGATCTTTCACGCTCCGAAGTTAAGCGCATGATCAAATACGGTGAAGTCACCGTCGACGACGAACCGGTCACCAATCCCGGGCAAAAAGTCTCCGGCAGTGAAGATATCTGCATCGAGGGCTCGGCGATTAGCATGCCGACAAACCGCTACTTTATGCTGAACAAACCGGCCGGCGTTGTCTCAGCGACCAAAGATAACAACAACAGTACCGCCCTCGATCTTATCTATGAACACCGCAGCGCCGAGCTACAAATCGCCGGGCGACTGGATATAGATACCACCGGCCTGCTGTTAGTCACCGATGACGGACAGTGGAATCACCGCCTGACATCACCGCGCAGCGATTGCCAAAAGATTTACCAGGTCAAACTGGGGGTGCCTATCAGCCCCGACTATCAGGAAAAGCTCGCCAAAGGCGTTTGGCTTGAAGGCGAAAAACATCCCTGCCTGCCGGCAACCATGGAAGTTATTGACGATCAGCATGTGCTGTTAAGCATTGCCGAAGGGAAATACCATCAGGTTAAACGAATGTTTGCCGCACTGGGCAATCATGTGGAAGCCCTACACCGTACCCAGGTTGGCGGCATCGTGCTGGATGAAGATCTTGAGCCCGGCGACTATCGGCCGTTAACCGAAGAAGAAGTTGCCAGTATCCATGAATGATCAAAGTGTTGAATTACTGGTTCAACAACTCTCTCGCTGTGAGGGAAAATGCTTAATTGTCGCCGATGAAAATTGGGCCAATGCTGGATGGCACAGTGTCGCCCATTCGGGCAATGCCAGCCGCACACTGTTTAGCAACCGCTATGAAATAGCCGAGAGTGCCAAACAGGCGGGTATTGAAACCTGCTTTAATGATTTTGATTTCTCAGTCCTTGAGGCGGCCAGTTTTGACTACATCCTGTTTCGCGTTTCCAAAGAGCGCCCGGTCAGCCACCATATAATCAATCAGGCCTCAGCACTGCTTAAAGCCGAAGGTCAGCTACTGCTTAGCGGCGAAAAAAATGACGGTGTTAAAACTTATACAGACCACGCCTGCAAATTATTTGGTGATAAATGCAAGCCGCAGAAACAGGGCAATTATTACCTTGCCTGCATCACTAAATACGCTGTTAGCAATAAGCTGCTGGACGATAAAGATTATTTAAATCTGCGTGCCATAAAGAGTACAGAAAATTTGCCCCTGCAGAGCAAGCCGGGGATTTTTGGCTGGAATAAAATCGATCAGGGCAGTGCATTTTTAATCGAGCATCTATCCGGATTTTTGCAGTCTTATCCAGAGGAAAATGCACCCCAGTCTCTACTGGACTTGGGTTGTGGCTATGGTTATTTATCCTGTGCAGCAAGCCTGTATGGTTTTCAAAAGATAACCGCAACGGATAATAATGCCGCGGCACTAAGAGCCTGCGAAGCAAATTTTGAGAGTTTAAAGATTAACGGAAATATTATTGCCGGTGATGCAGGTAGTCAGATTGATGAAAAGTTTGATGCAATTATCTGCAACCCGCCCTTTCATCAGGGCTTTAATATAGATAGCGCACTGACCGAGAAATTCCTCAATGCAAGCAAGCGTTTATTAGCTCCCAAAGGAAAAGCGTTGTTTGTAGTGAATAACTTTATTGCACTGGAAAAAAAGGCTAAGGATTATTTTTCCGAAGTAGAAGAAGTTGCCAGAAGCGGCTCTTTTAAACTGATTAGAGTTTCTCAGTAAGGTCATTGTCATCCTGAGCGAAGCCGAAGGATCTCCGCACAGACCATGAGATTCTTCACTTGCGTTCAGAATGACAGCAACAGAGAAGGAACCAGGTGGGTTCGAGAATGACGGTCGCAGGCTCGATACTTCCAAGCGTAGCTAGCTCCGCGACCGCTCCATACCTAAAGCCCCACTAAAGCCCCATCACCTGCTTAATAATCTCATTCTTAACCGGCTTTAAATTATCAACCTGACTCAACCCGATATTCCGCAATAACCGCAGCGCCAGATTATCCGCCGCAAAAAGCCGCTTAAACCCTTCCATCGCCGCCATCATCGCCAGATTCTCAGGCTTGCGCTGACGCTGATATTTATTCAGCGTCATCAATGAACCCAAATCATTACCGCGCTTAGCCGCCGCAGAAAGCGTATCCACCAACGCCGCTACATCGGCAAAACCCAGATTGACACCCTGCCCCGCCAACGGATGAATAGTGTGGGCAGAGTCACCCAACAGGGCCACCCGCTCAACCACATAATCCGTTGCATGACGCTGACGCAGAGGAATAGAATAACGCTTATCTACAGCAGTAATTTTGCCCAGACAGTGCTCACTGGCAAAACCCAGCTCGCGACAAAACTCCGCATCATCCAAAGCCATCAAGCGCTCCGCTTCCGCAGATTCCTGAGACCAAACCAACGAGCAGTAATGTTTATCACCGGCCTTATCCAGCGGCAGCAAAGCCAGAGGCCCAGTCGGCATAAAACGCTGCCAAGCGGTTTGCTGGTTTACCTGCTCGGTCTCAACCGTAGTGACAATCGCGCTGTGACCATAGTCCCACTCACGGGTAGGGAAATTAAACTGCTGACGAATGGCAGAGTTACCGCCATCGGCAGCGACTAACAGTGGAGCCGATAACAGTCGGCCATCATCCAATTCAAGCGTTACCTGCTGCTCTGAATCACTGTAGCTAGCAACCCTGACCGGACAGAGAAACGCAATATTATCCAACTGCTGGATCTTATTAAGCAGGCTCTCAACCACCAGAGAGTTTTCTACAATATGTCCCAGATTAGGCTGATGAACATCCTGAGAATTAAACCGAATTCGACCTGTACCTTCGGCGTCCCATACATCCATCGCCAAGTAAGCACTTACCCTTTTTTCCGCTATGGACTGCCAAGCGCCGCAACATTCCAACAGACTTCGCGACTTTTCGGTTAGCGCAGCCACCCGCGGATCAAATTTCTCAGGGCTATAGCTGGCACCCTGATGGGCTTCAATAAGCGCAAGTTTAAGTTTCGGATTGGCCTGTGCAAAAAGACAGGCGAACGCTGCACCGACCATGCCGGCACCGACAACAATCACATCGTATTGACGATTTTTTTGTTCAGCCATGCCCTGCCTCCTTGGTCGCCATACCCATTCCAAACTGAGCAAAACGACTGCGCAGCCCAGGAATTAAATCCATCATTAGCAAGCCAGAGTTTCGCCCCAGCGCAATGGCGGGGGATGACTGAGAAAATAGTTTCGGAAGGTTGTCGCTAAACAATAATGTGTTTTGCTGATCAGCTAGCTGTTGCTGCTGATAAGACTCAAGGGTTTCCAAAGTTGAGAAATCATCACCAGAGGATCTGGCACTGCCGAGCACATCGGCCAATACCGCAACATCGCGCAGAGACAGATTAAACCCCTGCCCGGCAACCGGATGCAGGCTGTGAGCCGCATTGCCCAATACCACCAGATTGCGCCGCACCTGTTCGGTCGATGTGGTTAACGCCAGAGGATAGGCGTGGCGCTCACCAATTTGCTGGAGAATTCCCAGCCGATAACCAAAGCGCTCTTGCAGACATTTCAAAAATTCTTCGTCGCTAGCAGCCAGCAATTGCTCAGCCTTTTCGGCGGGTTCTGTCCATACCAGTGCACAGCGAGGGCAACCCTGATAGTCGGGAAGCGGCAGCATTGCCATGGGCCCCTGATCGGTAAAGCGCTCGTAGGCAACACCATCATGAGGCTGTTCCAGCGCGATATTGGCAATAATGCCCTGCTGCCCATAAGGCTGTTGATCACTGTGGATACCGATTTTTTGTGCTGTCTGGGAATTGGCACCATCGGCAATCACTACTAGCGAGGATTCAAGAATCTGCTCACTGTCTTCAAGTGTTAGACGCATACCATTCTTTAGCGGCTTAATCGTCGCCACACGCGCCGGTGCCAATACCTCAACAGATGTTGTCGCCAGCTTTTCCAGCAGAACCGAGCCAATCCAGCGATTTTCAATCACATAACCTAGCGCTTCAACGCCAGCCTCATGGGCATCGATTCGGGTCAGGCCCATATGTCCGCGGTCGCTAACATGAATTTTTTTGATCTGACTGGCTTGGGACTGCAGTGCCGACCACAGGCCTGCAGCTTCAAAAATCTTGCGGCTACTCCAGGACAGAGCCGTGGATCGCGCATCAAAACTGGGACGGTATTCAGACTTATCCGACTGTTGATAAGCCTGCGCTTCAAGAAGTAAGACTTTCCATGGATGCTTTTGCTCGGCCAGCATTAGAGCCAGACTAATACCCACCATGCCGCCGCCGACAATAACAATGTCGTAACTGGCGCTGCTACTCTTAAGTGGTGGTACTGTCTCGCTCACATTTAGCCTGCCATCAGTAATTCTATTTCGCTGCGTTTCTTGGGTACGCCAGCGGTTAAGTCTTCGCAGCCGGTTTTGGTCACCGCGACATTGTCCTCAATGCGCACCGCCAATCCGCGCCACCTGTCCGCGACATTTTTACTGTCCGGCGCTATATAGATTCCCGGCTCAACGGTTAACACCATACCCGGTTCAAAATCTCGCCACTGCCCGTCAATTTTATAGTCACCTACATCGTGGACATCCATTCCCAGCCAGTGACCGGAACTGTGCATATAAAATTCTTTGCAGGCCTGCTGTTCAATTAATTCGCTGACATCGCCATTGAGAATTCCCAGATCAACCAAGCCCTGAGTGATCACCGCAATGGTTATCTCATTGGCAACATTGTAGGCAGCGCCGGGGGCAATTTTCGCCATCGCCTGAACCTGCGCCTCTAAAACAATATCGTAGATAGCTGCCTGCTCGCGGCTAAACTTCCCATTGATCGGAAAGGTGCGGGTGATATCTGCCGCATAGTTTTCATATTCGCAACCGGCATCTATAAGTACCAGATCGCCATTGTTAATTTTTTCGCGGTTCTCAATATAGTGCAGGATGCAGCCATTTTTCCCGCCACCGACAATGCTGGTATAGGCCGGAGCCGTGGCACCGGACGCCATAAACTCATGTTCGATTTCAGCCTGTAGCTGATATTCATAAATGCCGGGCTTGGCAATGCCCATGGCACGGCAGTGGGCGCGCGCTGAGATTTCACCGGCCTGACGCATTAACTTTAGCTCAGATGCAGTTTTTATCAGGCGCATTTCATTGACGATATGATCCAGATCGACAAATTCGCCCGGCGCTGAGGATCCGCCAATGCCGTTGACCCAGCTCATCAGGTGGCGGTCAAAATCCGCGTCTTTGCCTATGGCGTAATAGACTCGCTCTTTACCCTCTAACAGACCGGGCAAAATATCGTCGAGGTCGCCAATAGGAAAGGCATCGTCCACCGCGTAGTCCGCAACCGCACCCTCTGGGCCAACTCGATAGCCGTCCCAGGTTTCACGGAGCTTATCTTTTTCGCGACAAAACAGTATAGATTCACCCTGATCGCGGCCGGGGATTAGCACCAGCACAGATTCCGGTTCGGAAAATCCACACAGATAGCTGAGGTTGGTTGCTTGTTTGTAGGGGTAGAGGGTATCTCGAGAACGAACTTTTTCTGCCGCCGCGGCCACTATGGCAATGCTGTTACCCTGCATTGTCGACATCAGTTCTCGGCGCCTTGCGGTGTATTCTTTGGCGGTGATCATATCCTCATAACCCTCTGATTTTTGCCCGCGCCGGCAGAGCTGGATTAGTGGATAGTTGGCTCTGCGTCAGATCCAGCCTCTGGATGGAGGTCGCTGAAAATAAGTTGTACGGCAATACGTATATATTCGACCAACTCAGCATAATCGCGCTCGCCATCTTCATCTTCGCTGTCAAAGTCCACCGAGACCTGTCCGATAGCGGCAATATCTTCCAGCGCTTCTTTAGCATCTTCGGAAACTTCAAATTCGCTGCTCATGCCTTCGCCGAGTCCAGAGATATAATTGCTACACCAGGCACCCACAGCGACTAAACGCTCGGGTAGTGGTAGCTCATCATCAGGCAGGATTGGCTGAAAGATAAAAGTAATATCTTCCAGGCTGGTCAGCGCCTCTTCATAGAAATCACGCAGAGGGTTCTCAGCGGCTTCGCCCTGCTCTTCTGTCAGTCCCAACCAACTGGTAGAGGTCTTTATCAGGGTCTCCAGAGGCATGGTTCCGCAACACAAACGGCCGCATAAAAAGCCGTGAAATCCGGACGGATCGGCTTTTACCTGCAACTCAAAAAAAAGATCTTGCAACTGTTCAAATGTCATTTATCCACCTCAATATCACAGCGGCCATCCTAACATTCTATATATAGCACTGCACGCCAGTTTATTAATGTTGTAATTGACCAAATCTGCCACAATGCCTATAGTTAGTCGGCTTCAAGTGGTTAATACGGAAAAGTTCCCTGCTTATGAATGGTTACGAAGATCTCGAACAAAAACTGGATAGCTTGATTGAGCTGTGCCAGCAGCTTAAAAGTGAAAATCAGGCACTGCGTGAACGCGAGTCCACCCTGTCTGGTGAGCGCGGAAAACTGATGGAACAAAATGAAATGGCGAGACAAAAAATCGAAACCATGATCAGTCGCCTAAGAAACCTAAACGCAGAGTAGCTATGTCATCTATCTCACTTAAAATTCGCATCCTCGACAAAGAATATCAGGTCAACTGCAAGCCCGAAGAGCGTGAAGCTCTTGAGCTGTCTGCCAAGTTGCTGGATGAAAAGATGGAAGAGATTCGTCGCGGTTCTCATCTTATCGGTGTAGAGCGAATTGCTGTTATGGCGGCCCTCAATCTGGCTCACGATCTGATTCGCAGCGAACAGGATGTTAAAGCCGATGAACAGACATCTCATCTATTGCAGTCTATGAACTCCAAGCTCAGTTCTGTTCTTACAGATCTGAACAGCTAATTTCAGTCACGCTTTTCCCGGACAATTTTTCCGACAACTCCCTTTAGTCGACTCTTTTTTAAGCCTGCTCTGCTATACTTTTGCTTCCTGGGGTGTGCGCCAGTCAAGAAGTCCCTGAGCCGATAATTATTATCCGGTTTTTCTCCGTCAATATTGTTGTGCACTTCCGTGCGTCGGAAAGCCTGATATATTGCGAGCGAAGCCACCTTGAACTCTTCGGTTCGAGGCCACGTTGACAGCGGCACCTTGGGGTTTAATAAAGAGTTGTTTAACAATAGCGGTTACCTGCCAATGAATACTGGTGAGATACGCAAAACCATTCGAACCAAACGCCGAGCACTAACCCCGGCTCAGCAGCAAACTGCGGCCCAAAACCTGGCCACCCTTATCGCCCAACAAAGCTTTTTCCTACGGGCAAAACGCATCGGCATCTATCTTGCCAATGACGGTGAAATTGATCCTTCGCTGTTAATGGGTATCGCTCTCAACGCTAAAAAAGCCTGCTATTTGCCGATTATTCATCCACTGCAATTTAATCGACTCTACTTTGGTGAGTACCGCGAAGATGATCAGCTAAAGGCCAATCGCTTTGGTATTTTAGAACCGCAATTTAACTCAACAAAAATTGCGCCAATCTGGACATTGGATTTGATTCTACTGCCACTGGTAGCATTTGATCGCAGCGGCAGCAGAATTGGTATGGGGGGTGGATTTTATGACCGAACGCTGGCCGCTTGCGCCGACCAACCGCGCAGGCCAACCCTGATTGGGCTGGCCCACAGCTGTCAAGAAGTCGAGAGCATTTCACAGCAGAGCTGGGATATTCCCCTCGATCAAATAATCACTGAGCGCGAGATTATTAACGCTTAATCTTTATACCAACTGACTACTTAAGAGCCAAGAAAAAATTGGTAGGCTTCATTATCAGTCTCGTTGACGTAGTGATAACCGAGCTTATCGAGAAAGCCCGAAAGCTTTTTAATATCCTTTTTCGTCGCCTGAACACCGACCAGTACCCGACCAAAAGCCGAACCGTGATTGCGGTAGTGGAACATCGAAATATTAAATTCACTGCCCAACTGGTTTAAGAAATTCAACAGCGCACCGGGGCGTTCGGGAAATTCAAACCTAAACACCTGCTCTTCACCCACCTGCGGCGAACGACCACCGACCATATGGCGGATATGCAATTTGGCCACTTCATTCTCGGTCATATCCGATACCTGATAGCCCTTGCTGCGCAGATCCTCGACCAACTGATGACGATCTTCATCGCCGGTTACCTGAGCACCGACAAAAATATGCGCTCGCTTCTCATCGCTAAAGCGATAATTGAATTCCGAGATATTGCGCTTTTGCATGGCCGTACAGAACGACTTAAAGCTACCGGGTTTCTCATCGATGGTTACCGCTAATACCGCTTCGCGCTTCTCACCAATTTCGGTGCGCTCAGAGATATAACGCAGACGATCAAAATCTATATTGGCGCCACATTGAATAGCCAGCAAGGTCTGCCCTTCAACACCCTTCTGGTCGACATATTTTTTCAGACCGGCAAGACCCATAGCACCGGATGGCTCACAGATCGCGCGGGTATCGTTGTAGACATCTTTAATCGCTGCACAGATTTCATCGGTGCTGACGGTGATAACCTCATCGACCAATTCTTTTAAAAGTCTAAAGGTCTCTTTACCAATCTGCGCCACCGCTGTGCCGTCGGCAAAAATACCCACTTCTTTTAAGCGCACTCTGCGGCCGGCTTTTAAAGCGGCATCCAAGCAGGCGCTGTCATCGGCTTCGACAGCGATAATTTTTACGTCCGGGCGAACATACTTTATATAGGCAGCAACACCAGCACAGAGTCCACCCCCACCCACGGCAATAAAGACCGCATCCAGATCACCAGATAGCTGGCGCAGGATTTCAACGCCGATAGTGCCCTGACCGGCGATAACATCTGGATCATCAAAGGGGTGGATATAAACCAGACCTTTCTCTTCAACCAGCTTATTGGCATGAGCCGATGCTGCGTCATAGTTATCGCCAACCAGTACAACTTTGGCTCCGCGAGAGCGCACCGCATCAACTTTAATTTGCGGGGTTGTCTTGGGCATAACAATGGTCGCTTTTACGCCCATCTTTTTTGCCGCCAACGCCAGACCCTGAGCATGATTTCCCGCGGACGCTGCAATCACACCATTGGCGCGCTGCTGTTCCGAAAGCTGTCGCAGCTTGTTGTAGGCACCACGCAATTTAAATGAGAATACCGGCTGTAAATCTTCGCGCTTTAACAGCACCTGATTATTCAGTCGCTGGGATAGCAATGGAGCCGGATCTATAGGGGTTTCAACCACTAGGTCGTAGATCCGCGCATCGAGAATTTTTTTCACATACTTATTCGGCATTAGCTGTCCTCAACATGGAGGCTCCGCTTTGGGGTTTAAAGAAATTATTATTTAGGGGCAATGGTATGTTGATACAACAATTTTCGCCACCCTCAAAGCATTGAATCTGTTTTATTCCTGCTATCACCGTATAATCTCAATCTTCTGATGGCGGATAATTATCGAGGCAAACGGTGGATCAAGAGCAACTTAAGCACGCGGTGGCAGCAGCAGCTGTAGAATACACATTAACCAAGATTGATAGCGATAGCATTGTCGGCATAGGCACAGGCTCAACCGCTAACTTTTTTATCGACCTACTCGCTGAACACAAAGAAAAATTTCAAGCGGCTGTGGCTAGCTCTGAAGCTTCTGCCGATCGCCTGCGTGGTCACGGTATCGATGTTATTGAATTGAATTCTGCGCCGGAAATTACCCTCTATATTGACGGTGCTGACGAGGCCAACCCGCGCCTTGAGCTTATCAAAGGTGGCGGTGCCGCTCTTACCCGAGAAAAAATTGTTACCGCCGTTGCCGATGAATTTGTCTGTATCGCCGATGAGAGTAAATGGGTCGACTATCTTGGCACCTTCCCTCTGCCGGTTGAAGTGATTCCTATGGCGCGCAGTCATGTGGCTCGCGAGCTGGTTAAATTAGGTGGCGATCCGGTGTGGCGAGAAAATGTGATCACTGATAACGGCAATCAAATCCTCGATGTTCACCATCTCTACCCTGTTGGTTCGACAACCGATCTGGAAGAAAAAATTAACCAGATTACCGGTGTAGTGACCAATGGCTTTTTCGCCTGCAAGCCAGCCGATATATTATTTCTCGCCACTCAGCAGGGTATTGTTACCCATCACGCCGTAGATTGAAGCAGGAAGCAATTATGAAAAAGTACCATGTCTATGGTCTTGGTAATGCGTTAGTAGATACCGAAATTGAAGTAACAGATAACAACCTTAACGATCTCGGTATTGAGAAAGGTTTAATGACATTGGTCGATGAGGAGCGGCAGCATTTTTTGCTGGATAACCTTGCTGATCATATGGTGATGTCAAAGCTTGCCTGTGGTGGTTCTGCGGCCAACACAGTTATCTCTCTCAGCCAGTTCGGTGGCAAAAGTTTCTTCTCCTGTAAAGTTGCCGATGATGACAACGGTCGTTTCTATATGCAGGACCTTGCGGACAATGGCGTTGACCACAATGCCGATGCGCAAATATCCTCAGGAATTACCGGCAAGTGTCTGGTGATGATTACTGACGATGCCGAGCGAACCATGAATACCTTTCTTGGTACTAGCACTGAGCTGTCATCCGCCGACCTCGATGGCGACGCTATCGCAGATTCAGAATACCTTTATATAGAAGGCTATTTAGTGACTGGCGACAGCGCTCGACAGGCTGCTATAGAAGCGGCCGAAGTGGCTCGACAGGCGGGTACCAAAATCGCCCTAAGCCTCTCTGACCCGGGTATCGTTGAATACTTTCGCGACGGCTTAAAAGAGATCGTCGGCGCAGGCATTGATCTTTTATTCTGCAATGAACAGGAAGCGCTCAACTGGTGTGAAACTGATAATTTGGATCAGGCTCTGGAGCAGTTACAAAATACCGCCAAACAGTTTGTGGTGACTCGTGGCAGTCAGGGCTCGGTGGTTTTTGACGGGGATGAATATCTTACCGCGCCGGCACAGCCGATAACCGCAGTGGATACCAACGGTGCCGGGGATATGTTTGCCGGTGCTTATCTGTATGGCATAACCAGTGGTTATGGCAGCCTGTCTGCGGCAGTGTTTGCCAACCGCGCGGCTAGCGCAGTGGTCGGCCAATATGGCCCGCGCCTGCACAGTGCTGAGTATGATGGTTTAAAAGAAGGGCTTAAATAGAAACAGGTTTTGAGGGGCTCGGATCAAGAGCCTCACTAAACTACTAAAGCGACATTTTATTAAGCGGTTGTGGATGTTGAAACAGAAAGCCCTGCAGATAATCCACACCGATCTTTTTCAATAGCTGTAACTGTTTTTCATTTTCAACACCCTCGGCCACCGTGGGAATTCCCATAATATGGCCGAGGTGATTAATGGTGCTGACCACCGAATAATCCACATCGCTATTTTCCATGGTGTGAATAAAACTGGAATCAATTTTCAGGCAGTCGATTGGCAGTTCTTTTAAATAGGCAAAGGATGAGAGTCCGCTGCCAAAATCATCTAGCGCAATCGACACCCCCACTGATCTCAATGTTGCGATCAATCGTTTGGCTTCCTGCAAATGTTTTACCGCCGCAGTCTCGGTGATCTCAAACTGAATATGTCTGGGCGATATGCCACTGTCACTAAATCCGCTAAGAATATAATCAATGGCATTCTCATCACCCACGGTACTGCCGGATAAATTTACCGAGAGCATCGGCAGCGGCGAACCCTTGGCTTTAAGCATCTGCAAAAATTTCAGTGAATGGTTAAAAACCCATTTATCCAAATCATCAATTAAGGAAAAGTGTTCGGCGACCGGGATAAATTCCGAGGGCTGTAAAATACTGCCATCACTGTCGCGCATTCTCACCAGTACTTCATAGTATTTGGCGGGTCCGGTGGACCGATTCATTGGGACTATCGGTTGGGCAAATAAGGTAAAGCGATCTTCATCCAGTGCCGAAACTATTTTCGGCATACTGGTGGCCAGACTGCGGCGTTTGGCGACCTCTTCATTAAATGACTGGAAGTGAATTTTATTGCGGCCCTTGTCGCGGGCGGTGGCGCAGGAGGAACCGGCGGAGATCATCAGATCAATATCGGAGACGGCATCCGCATCAATCAATATGCCGCCGATACTGGCACCGATCTTTAATACCTCACCTTCCCAGGGAATACTCAGCTCTTTGAGTTCACTGAGTATCTGCTCTGCCAGTGCCATGGCTTTGTCGTAATTTACCCGGTGCAGTAACAGCGCAAATTCATCATTGCCGATACGCGTAGCTATATCACTGGGGCCGGCCAGCTTAACTAGCAGGTGAGCAAACTGTTTAAGCAGCTCATCCCCGGCATGGTGGCCACTGGTATCGTTGATCACCGAAAAATTGTAGAGGTCTATATACAGCAGCGCGTGAATAGCACCCTCAAGTTTGGCGATTTCGATAGCTTTTTGAATGCGCTTAGCCAGCGAGGCGCGATTGGGAAGTCCGGTTAATGGATCGTGCATTGCCTGCCATTTAAGACGACTGGAAACTCTGCGCGCTTCGCTGAGCGGTCTAAAAATAACCAGACATTTGGTTATTCTGCCCATGGAATCGCGCAGCGGAAATGCCGATACCGCAACACTCATCGGCGTGGCGCCGCGCACCTTTAGTAACAGCGACTGATTGGACTCTACATTGAGTGCCTTATTTAAGGCATCGTGAACCGGGGTGACGGTAACGCCGGTTTCTTCATTAGCCAGCGGCATAGCTACATGAATCTGGGTCGGCTTGGATTTATCCAACTCAAAGCCCAATAGCTGTTCGGCGATCGGATTCATCTCAACCAGAAAGCCTTCGGCATCGACCATTAATATCCCATCAGCTATATGCTTTGAGGTTAAATCAAATAGTCGCCCGCGATTAATTAATTCATCGGCCTGTTGGCTGGCGTGGGTCCAGTCGTGACAGACAATAACCAACTCATCCTCAGTGCTAGCGGAGGTAAATAATTTCACATCCAGATAGCGGCTCTCTCCCTGAGAAGTTGCCGCTAGCACATAACCCTGAATATGCTGACCTCTCAGATCGGTAAAGTTTTCCCTTAAATCCAGACTCTCCATGGCGTCGAGACCGGGGAATAAAATACGCACGGAACTGCCAACTAGCAGATCATTGCTGTAGGCAAACAGCCGCTCTGCCGCCTTACTTATTCGGGAAACAAATCCGTAGCGGTCGGCAATAATATAGGCTGAATTATTATCGATAAGAAATGCGTTTTTCTGTGGCTCGGCGGTTGCCAGTGCGCCATTGGATAAGTCTTCGCTGGCCGGACGAGAAAGATTATTCTGTTGAGATTCCTGAGGCAGATTTTGTAACTTGAGCTGTATCAGGCCATAAATATTTGAGCCGTCATCATAGGCCTTAATCGATATACCCAAGAGCGCAGAATGATCTCGGGCAAACGCGTCGACAAACTGATCCAACATCGAATTATCGGTAGGCCGCGAGCAGCGCTTAGCACCCAGAGTGCTCGTGACCTCATGTAAGCTAGCGGCGAAATCAGTGCCCAAGAGCGCAGGAAACAGCGCATAGAAACGTTTACCCTGAGACTGCCCTGCAGAAACGGCGCAAAACTCGGCGGCCTTGCGGTCAATCATTACTACTCTAAAGTTGCGGTCGACAACCATAACGCCGCCCTTTAGACGCGCCGCAACCAGGGCCCGACTCAATTCAGAGGCGGCTCCACTAACTTCCTTTATGTGGAAAATATTATTCATTCCGTTTTACCCTGAGGGGATACCTCGGCAATCGTCCTTTGTGGAATTAACCCTGAGAGAGAAGCTCCCTTAAATCAATAATAGCCGCATTGGCGCGACTGATATACGAGGCCATCACCAGCGAGTGATTGGCTAGCAGGCCAAATCCTTCGCCATTAACTATAACCGGCGCATGAACCGGTTGCTGACTCATTTCAAGTTCGCGAATAATCTGCTGAACGCTGGCAATCGCATTCTTTCGCGCCAGCACTTCGGCAAAGTCTACTTCAATCGCTTTGAGAAAATGGAGCAGCGCCCAGGTTGTGCCACGCGCCTCATAGAAAACATTATCGATCTGCAGCCAGTTGGTTTTTACCATCACTTCTGCCGCTGCCTGAGTCGACTGACGACCTGCTGCATCGCCGGACAGATCTGTATTGATACGTCGCTGGCCAACACTGGCTGAAAGGCGCTGAGAGAGACTGCCCAATCTTGTCTCTACGGTACCCAACCAGTAGCGGAGGTTATCTGCCCGGGCAAAAAATTGGCCATCGTAGGCCTGCTCGTCATGTAAGCGCTGAAGATAGTTTGCCAGATACTCCTGCCCCTCGGCATATTCAGACTCCGGCCAGGGCACGGCCCAGCTGGTGTGGTCAATATGAAAGCGCGGTTCGGCTATTGCCAGATCGGGGTCTTCGGTGGACTGAGACTGCGAGCGGCTAAAGGCTTCGCGTTTGGCTTTGCTCAGATCACGTACCTGCACCAGCACACCAAATTCCCAGCTGGGAATATTATCCAGCAATACCCCCGGCGGCATCAGGTCATTACTGAGATAACCGCCCGGCTTATCCAGCAGGGTATCGATGGTGTGAATTAATGTGGCGGTGGTGGTGGCGCCAACCACTGGTGTTCGCTCACCGAGAATCTTTGCGGTCTGCTCGCGCACATCAAACAGGTCTGGCTCGCCGCTCCAGTAAAAACCCAGTCCGGTGAGTAATAGAACAACAACCAATAAGGCGGCTAGTCCATTGCGGAGAACTTTGGTTTTTTCTTTATTGACGTAGTCGTCAGCGATCTCTTCGTTGGAGTCGAGAAACGGTTTCCGTCCGGCCATTTTTAGTCGCCGCCAAAATCTCATTAGCTATTGTCCTGCATCTTTTTATCGCTGTGGTTGTGGCCATGGTGATTGTGGTCGTGATGGTTATGGCCTTCATGGCTGTTAACCGGCTTAGGGCTATTTATTGGCTTAGGGCTACTAACCGACTTCTTTTTGAAAAGACTGCGCACTTCCGCCGCAACCACAATCGAACCACAGTTTTCTGTAGTAAGAGTAAATTCTTGCTGCTCACCTGGCACCAGAGATTCTTTAATACCAAATAACATCAGATGCAATTGGCCTGGTTCAAAGAGCAGGCTTTGCCCGGCCTCGACGGCAACCGATTGCAGCGGGCGCATTCTCATCATCCCGTTGCTGTGCTGATGTTCGTGAATCTGTAGATCAGTGGCTATAGGGGAACTGCCGCCGGTAATCTGACAATCCTGATCGCCGCTGTTAACCAGTTTGAGAAAAGCGGCAGTAATCTGTTGCCCGGGAGGCATAGCGCGAATATAGGCACCCTCGGCACTCAACCCTTCGGCCGCCGCAAGAGAGACAGCCAAGCTGCTGGCGAAGCCAAATAATAAACTGTGAATTATTGATTTTTTCATAAGAATCCTTGTTCAAACTATAGCATGTGATATGAACGTTAATCGTTCCCGTAAAGACTTTTTATTCGCTGAGTGAATTATTACCTAAACCCTGAGTCAAATCCTCATTCAAACGACAGGGCTAACTTTATCGCTAAAAAAGATATTCAAACACTCAGCCAATACCCTGCCCTATAATGGCTTATGGTAAAAATGCCCGGATCTATTATGAACATCAATTTACGCATTGCTTTATTGTGCCTCGCCCTGTTTGCCAGCCCCTTTAACGGACTGCTTGCGAATGAAAGCCCGTTCGGCCAAGAATCCAGCAGCTCGATCTTAAGCAGCCCTCTTGCAAGCAGCTCTCTACTAAGCGATCCGGAATTTGTTCCCGTAGAGCAGGCCTATCAATTTAATCTGGTTGTTGAAAATCAGCAACTGGTCTTTAACTGGGATATTCTCGACGGCTACTACTTATACCGCGATCGCTTCGACTTTAGATCTCTCGATAGCAGTCTCGAATTGCAGCCGGCAAGTTTTGAAACTGGCGTAGTTAAGTGGGATGAGTTTTTTGAAAAAGAACTCGAAGTGTATTACTCGCAGACCAGCGTGCGAATTCCCTTTAGTTCGACCAGTAACAGACTCCAGTTACAGATCGAATCTCAGGGCTGCGCGGATGCCGGGCTCTGTTATCCGCCCTATAAGCAGTGGCTAGACATTGACCTGCAAACCGGTGCGGTGGATATCAGCACTGTGCCACCGGCGTCTCAACAGGCAGGCGGTCAAACCTCAACAGAGAATTTTTCTCTGGCCACGGTGTTAATCTTCGCCCTGATTGGCGGCATGATTCTTAATCTGATGCCCTGTGTATTTCCAATTCTGTCGATCAAAGTGTTGAGCTTTACCACCACTCATCAAAGTTCTCGCAGCCGCCATATCCACGGTTTGGTTTATACCGCCGGCGTGGTTTTGAGCTTTGTCGCCATTGCAGTTGTAATGCTGGCACTGCGTGCAGCAGGCGAAAGTATCGGCTGGGGTTTTCAGTTGCAGTCGCCGCTGTTTGTTATCTTTTTAATCTATCTGTTCTTTATTATGGGGCTGGGTCTTTCAGGCTATCTGGAAATTGGCAGCAACCTGATGTCTCTCGGGCAGCTATCAAAGCGCGATGAGGGACTGATGTCCTCGTTTATGACCGGCGTACTGGCAACTACCATTGCCAGCCCCTGCACCGCACCCTTTATGGGCCCGGCTCTGGGCTTTGCGATTTCTCAGCCGACCTATATCGCCCTGTTAGTTTTCGCCTGTCTGGGACTGGGTATGGCTCTACCGTTTATTCTGCTGGCATGGATTCCCGGCTTAACCAAACGCCTGCCGAAGCCTGGCGCGTGGATGGATACCTTTAAGCAATTCCTCGCCTTTCCTCTTTATATTACCGCTGTATGGCTACTCTGGGTAGCAGGACGACAGACTTCTATGGATGTGGCCGCTGCGGTGATCACTGGACTAGTATTACTGGTAATGGGCCTATGGCTTTGGAAGTTAAGTGTCAGACCTACGGGGCGGCTAATTGCTATCGCGGTTATCACCGCGGCTCTGGCAGCACCACTAACCACCCTCTCTGAAGACACTGATAAAGCGGCGTTTGAGGATTACAGTCCTGAGCGACTGGCGTCACTGCGTGACTCTGGCCAACCGGTATTTATTAATCTCACCGCAGACTGGTGTATTACCTGTCTGGTAAATGAACGTGTGGCGTTGAGCTCGGATAAGGTGGCTCAGTTAATGAATGAGCAGGGTATTGTCTACCTCAAAGGGGACTGGACTAACAGTGACCCGCAGATCACCGCGCTGCTAAACCGATTTAAGCGCAATGGCGTTCCACTCTACCTGGTCTATCCGCGAGGTTCCGGGTCAGCGCAAATTTTGCCGCAAATTCTCAACGAATCGATGGTTATTGAGGCCCTAACCCAAGCCTCAAAGTAAATTTGATCGGCTTGGCGTATTTTAGCGACCACTTTGCCGACATTTAAAGAACTTAGCCGATTTTAGCTTTTTTAGGGCGCTTTTTCGCAGAAAAGCCCCTTAAAAAGCCTAAACGTCGCACTTCAACAAAACACCTGCGCATTAAAATCATAAAAAATACAGTTTTCGTCGCCATTTTCTGTAAATTTCGTCGAAAAATGGTTTTTTTTATCTATTCGTGGACAGCTGTTTTATTTTCGGGCAGACTTCCCGCACTAATAGAACACCTCGCAGAAGGTAATCGGGAAATACTGTCTATGGCTTCAATACTGGTAATTCACGGACCCAATCTAAATTTGCTCGGATCTCGAGAGCCAGAAATTTATGGCGCTGAGACTCTTGAGGATATCAACCAAACTCTGGCCGATCAGGCCGCCTCTGCCGGACACAGTCTTTCCGCGGTGCAGAGCAATGCCGAGTTTGAGTTGATCCAACATATTCACGACGCCAAAAAACAAGATGTCGCCTTTATTATTATTAATCCTGGCGCCTTCACCCATACTAGCGTTGCCCTTCGCGATGCTCTGCTCGGTGTCGAGATACCCTTTATAGAGGTGCACCTGTCGAATGTCTTCGCCCGCGAAGCATTCCGTCACCACTCCTATTTTTCAGATATTGCTGAAGGCGTTATTTGCGGCTTCGGCTCTAAAAGTTACCAGCTAGCTTTGCAAGCAGTGCACAGCAAGCTTGATCATTAATCCCAGAACGAGAGATATTCATGGACATTCGCAAAGTTAAAAAACTAATCGAGCTACTCGAAGAGTCAAACATCAATGAACTGGAAATCACCGAAGGTGAAGAGTCAGTTCGTATCAGCCGCGGCGCAACTGTTGTGGCAGCACCTGCTCCTGTAGCACCGGCAGCAGTAGCTGCTCCAGCACCTGTTGCGGCTGCGCCTGCA
The DNA here is from genome assembly GCA_943846685.1 of uncultured Pseudomonadales bacterium. Taxonomy (GTDB): domain Bacteria; phylum Pseudomonadota; class Gammaproteobacteria; order Pseudomonadales; family Porticoccaceae; genus HTCC2207. Next base: position 568,773 of record OX044363.1, on the reverse strand, counting down.
GCAGCGGCACCAGCAGCAGCCGCTGTGGAAGAGCTGACTGGCCATGTAGTTCGCTCACCGATGGTCGGCACTTTCTACGGCTCACCAGCACCTGGATCTCCAGTATTTGTTGAGCCTGGCAAAGCGGTTAAGGTTGGCGATGTGTTATGTATTCTCGAAGCAATGAAAATGATGAACCAAATTGAGGCTGACAAGGCCGGTACAATTGGTGCAGTTCTTGTTGAAGACGGTGAGCCAATCGAATACGACCAGCCACTGTTCACCATCGTTTAAACCTATTCAGGAATAGAATCATGCTCGATAAAGTGCTGATCGCAAATCGCGGCGAAATTGCTCTGCGCATTTTGCGCGCTTGCAAAGAATTAGGAATTAAGACTGTTGCGGTTCACTCCCAAGTGGATGCGGACCTCAAACATGTCAAACTCGCAGACCAATCAATCTGCATCGGACCCAATCCGTCCCCGAAAAGCTATCTGAATATCCCGGCGATTATTAGCGCCATGGAAGTGACTAATTCTGTAGCTGTTCACCCTGGCTATGGCTTCTTGGCTGAAAATGCCGATTTTGCTGAGCAGGTTGAGAACAGTGGCTTTGTATTTATCGGCCCAACCGCTGAATGTATCCGCATCATGGGTGACAAAGTGGCGGCGATTAAGGCCATGAAAGCCTCTGGCGTGCCAACAGTTCCAGGCTCTGACGGGCCTCTTAACGACGACCCTGAAGCACTGAAAGCGATGGGCCGACGCATTGGCTACCCGGTGATTATTAAAGCGGCAGCTGGCGGCGGTGGTCGCGGCATGCGCGTTGTAGAAAATGAAGAGAGTCTGGTGACGTCGATTACCATTACCAAAACTGAAGCAGAAGCTGCCTTTGGTGATGGCACGGTTTACATGGAGAAGTTTTTACAAAATCCTCGCCATGTGGAAGTTCAGGTTCTCTCTGATGGTCAGGGCAATGCTATCCATCTCGGCGATCGCGACTGTTCACTGCAACGTCGCCACCAGAAAGTTCTCGAAGAAGCGCCGGCACCGGGTATTCCCGAAGAAGCTCGTCAGGCGGTTTTCGAAAGCTGCACCAATGCCTGTATTGAAATCGGTTACCGCGGTGCGGGCACCTTTGAATTTCTCTACGAAGATGGCCACTACTACTTTATCGAAATGAACACTCGTGTTCAGGTAGAGCACCCTGTATCAGAAATGATCACCGGTGTGGATATTGTTAAAGAGCAGCTGTTGATCGCTGGCGGTGAACCGCTGAGCATCAAGCAGGAAGATATTATTTTCCGCGGCCACTCTTTTGAATGTCGAATTAATGCCGAAGATCCGGTTACTTTCCTGCCGCAGCCCGGCACGATTAAAAGTTACCATGCTCCCGGCGGCAATGGCGTACGCGTAGACTCGCATATCTACAACGGCTATCGCGTTCCACCCAACTACGATTCCCTGATTGGTAAAATTATCACCTATGGTCACGATCGCGATTCAGCGCTTTCAAGAATGCGCAACGCTCTGGATGAGATGATGATCGACGGTATTAAAACCAATATTGCCTTGCACCAGGATCTGGTTGAAGACGCTGAGTTTAAGAAAGGTGGCGTTAATATCCACTATCTCGAGAAGAAGCTCGGACTGTAATTTACAGTCCGGCTTTTCCTTCGAACTCACACCTCAAAGCTCGTAACTTAAAGCTCATATCCTATGCAATGGCTTCAGCTAATTATCAGTGCTACTCGCGAAACCAGCGGTAGCATTGAAGATGCTCTTCTCGACTGCGGTGCAGTGTCAGTTACTCTCGAAGACGCTGCCGATCAGCCGATCTTTGAACCCGGCGTTGGCGAAACCCCGCTGTGGGACAACTGTCAGATTAAAGCGCTGTTTGATGCCACGACAGATACAGTACAAATCACTGCTCAACTCACCTCTCAACTAAAAGCCCAATTGCAAACACTGGCACATCGTTGGGAACAGCTCGAAGATAAAGACTGGTCTCAGGAGTGGAAGAAGTATTTCTCTCCAGTAAAGTGCGGTGACCGACTGTGGATCTGCCCGAGCTGGATAGAGCCGCCAGATGCCAATGGTATCAACCTAAGCCTCGACCCCGGCCTGGCTTTTGGTACCGGCAGCCATCCGACCACCCATCTCTGCCTGCGCTGGCTCGACAAACAGGATCTTGTTGGAAAAACCGTTATTGATTACGGCTGTGGCTCGGGCATTCTCGGTATTGCTGCACTATTGCTCGGCGCGGAAAAAGTTATTGCTGTGGACAATGATCCACAGGCACTGTTGGCGACGCGTGACAACGGGCAGCGCAACCATATTGATCAGGCACGGCTGTTAACCTACCTACCTGATGACCTTCCTTCCGATGAATGGCCTGCGGATGCCACTTGCGACATGATGATCGCCAATATCTTAGCAGCACCACTTATTGAACTGGCACCGAGATTAATCGCTCACACTGCCGCAGGCGGCCAACTCTGTTTATCCGGTCTGCTTGAACATCAAATAGAAGCTGTCAGTCTTCCCTACGGCGAAGATTTTGTTTTTGCTCAACCAGCCATCGAGTCTGAATGGGCACAGCTCTCTGCGGTTAAGAAAAGTTAGGCCTAAATAACCTCATAGGCTATCGCGGTATTTTTATCCTGCTAAACTCAAGCAGAGAGCTTTCGAGAAATCTAATTTAATGCCATCTAAAACAGACAGTTCAGCGATAGTCACTCGCTGCCCAACCTGCCAAACCGCTTTTCGGGTTACCTCCGAACAACTTCTGACCGCCAATGGCATGGTTCGCTGCGGGAAATGTATCGGCGTTTTTAATGCCCCAGAGCACCAGCTAAACTCAGTCGCTGAACAGCCCGAGCAGACGCCAAAAGAAGCGCCTGAAACTGACCAGGCTCTGCCCCAGTTAACCGAATTAATTCACAACGAGTTTAACGGCCAACAACCCAGCCCCAAACAGTCAAAGACTCTGCGTACCCTGCTTGGCCGACTGGCCGTCGCCGCCATTGGCGCGCTGGTTTTGGCGGCGCAGATTATTTATTTCACCAGTGCTGAACTGAGCCGTAATGAAAATTACCGCCAAGCCCTGATCGACAGCTGTTATTACTTTGGCTGTAAAATTGCCCCCTACCGCGACCTAAGTAAATTAAGCATCAACACGTTTATTATTCAGTCTCACCCAACCCAGCCCGGCGCGGTGGTGGTAGATATGCTGATCGAAAATAAAGCGAAGTTCCGACAACCCTACCCGCGCATTAAGGTGCGCTTTGAAGATCTGCAGGGGGAGCTAGTCGGCCAACGGATTTTCTCGCCAGAAGAATATATCGCCGAAAAGAATTCAGGTCGATCAAGCGCGATCAAAAATATCTCTAGCGGCCGTCAGACTCACGTCAGCTTTAGCCTGGTCGACCCCGGGTTAGATGCGGTTAACTATCTGGTGGCGTTAAGCCTGTAATAATTACGTTTTTTTCAATTGATCACTTTTTAATCAGCTTGCCAAAGGGTATCATTAGCGCCCTTTTTCACACCACGTCCATCTCGAGGCTAAATTGTTCAATATTGGGCCCTATCAGATTCAGCGAAAGACAGTGCTAGCGCCTATGGCAGGCGTTACAGACCTGCCTTTCCGTCAGCTCTGTCGAGAGATGGGTGCCGGTCTGGTGGTCTCAGAGATGGTCGCCGCAGACCCGAGCACATGGTCGAGCCGCAAGTCGAGATTACGCATTCAATTTGCCGATGAACCGGCTCCCAGATCTGTGCAGATTGCCGGCTATGATCCGCTGATGATGGCAGAAGCTGCACGCTTTAATGTTAAGCAGGGTGCCGAGATTATCGATATTAATATGGGCTGCCCGGCCAAAAAAGTACTTAAAAAAGCCGCTGGCTCTGCCTTGCTGCAACATCCGGATCTGGTCCGCGATATTCTTCATGCGGTGGTCGACAGTGTCGATGTGCCAGTCACCCTAAAAATTCGCACTGGCTGGGATCGTCAAAATCGCAATGCGGTAACCATTGCCAAAATTGCTGAGGATGCTGGTATTGCCGCTCTCGCCATTCATGGCCGAACCCGAGCCTGCCGCTTTGTTAAAGAAGTCGAGTACGACAGTATTGCCGATGTGGTCTCCGCCGTATCTATGCCGGTGATTGCCAATGGCGATATCACCTCTCCGGAAAAAGCCTTGGCGGTATTGCAACACACCGGCGCAGCCGCAGTTATGATTGGCCGCGCGGCACAGGGAAACCCGTGGATATTCCAACAGATTAATCACTTTCTCGAAAACGGTGAAGTGGCTGCCAAGCCATCTATCGAAGAAGCAGAGCGAGTGATGTGCAGACATCTTTTAGCCCTACATGAATTCTACGGCGAGATTGCCGGCGTGCGAATCGCGCGCAAGCATATTGGCTGGTACGTCAATAATTTGAGCGGTGGCAAAGCCTTTGCTCAGCAATTTAATAAAATAGAAAATCATCTAGAGCAGCAGGATTTACTGCAGCAATTTTTCCATTCAACTGATATTTACCAGGAACAGGCCGCATGAATTCTGCACCACAAACACCCAATGACTCCGCAGAAGATCGGCTCAACCATCAGCGCCAGTCCCTGAAACAGAGCGTTACCGAAGCTATGCAACGCTACTTTTCCGACTTGGATGGACAGGCAACTCACGATCTCTACGATATTGTGATGGCCGAAGTCGAGCCACCTCTGCTGAAAGCGGTGATGGCCTACACCAGACAAAATCAAAGCCGGGCCGCGGAAACTCTCGGCCTTAATCGCGGTACATTGCGAAAAAAATTAAAACAATACGACCTTCTGTAATCTTTCCTCGAGGACTCCATGAGCGACCTGAAAAAAGTTTCACGTGCATTAATAAGCGTTTCTGATAAAACCGGCATTGTTGAATTTGCCCAAGCCTTAACCGCACAGGGAGTGGAAATACTCTCTACAGGAGGCACATTCCGCCTTCTCACAGAGAATAATATTGCTGCAACCGAAGTATCGGATTACACCGGTTTCCCAGAGATGATGGATGGCCGAGTAAAGACTCTGCACCCGAAAGTTCACGGCGGCATTCTTGGTCGTCGTGGAACCGATGACGCGGTGATGCAGGAACACGGCATTAAGCCAATCGATATGGTTGTGGTAAATCTCTATCCTTTTGCCGCGACAGTCGCAGATCCAAACTGCTCACTGCCAACCGCAATTGAGAATATCGATATCGGTGGCCCAACCATGGTGCGCTCGGCAGCAAAGAATCATAAAGATGTCGCCATTGTGGTTAATGCCAGTGACTACCAGTCAGTACTCGATGAGATGCAGGCCAATCAGGGTCAGCTGGATTACAGCACTCGCTACCAGCTGATGGTTAAAGCCTTTGAGCACACTGCGGCTTACGACGGCATGATCGCCAACTACTTTGGCGCTCGCGATACCGACAATCAGGCGCGCAACTTCTCAGATACTTACAATGTACAGTATTACAAAACTCAAGAGATGCGCTACGGTGAAAACCCTCACCAGAAAGCGGCATTTTATATTGAAGCCAACCCCACTGAAGCCAGTGTTGCAACCGCCAAGCAGTTGCAGGGTAAAGAGCTGTCGTTTAACAATATTGCCGATACAGATGCGGCTCTTGAATGCGTTAAGCAGTTTGATCAGCCGGCCTGTGTCATTGTGAAACACGCCAACCCCTGTGGTGTTGCTGTGGCAACCGATATTAATCTGGCCTACGAACTAGCCTTTGCCACCGATCCGGAATCTTCTTTTGGCGGTATTATTGCCTTTAACCGTGAGCTTGATGCAGGCACTGCTGCAGCAATTTGCGAGAAGCAATTTGTTGAAGTGATTATCGCCCCTTCAGTTTCTAAGGAAGCTGTTGCCGTGATCACCGCGAAAAAGAATGTGCGTCTACTCGAATGCGGTACCTGGGGTACAGAACGACCGCAGGACTTTGACTACAAACGCGTTAATGGCGGCCTGCTAATTCAGGATCGCGATAACGGTATGGTAGCTGAAAAAGATCTTAAAGTGGTCAGTGAGCGCGTGCCCAACGAAGATGAAATGAGCGATATGATGTTTGCTTGGAAAGTCGCCAAGATGGTTAAATCCAATGCGATTATCTACGCTAAGAACAACCGCACTATAGGTGTTGGCGCTGGCCAGATGAGCCGTATTAACTCCGCTCGAATTGCCGGTATTAAAGCCGAGCATGCAGGACTTGAAGTTAAGGGTGCGATAATGGCATCAGATGCGTTCTTCCCGTTCCGCGATGGTATCGACAATGCAGCAGAGGCGGGAATTAGCTGTGTGATTCAGCCCGGCGGCTCGATGCGTGACGATGAGGTTGTTGCTGCGGCCAATGAGCATGGCATGGCGATGGTATTTACTGGAATGCGTCACTTTAGACATTAATTGTTGCTTCCGTTATCCCTAAAAAGCCCGCGTTCTGCGGGCTTTTTAGCAACTGGCGTTTGTTACCGCAGTTCTTTTATATCAGCTTCTCAATAACAATGATTAACAATAAAGCAATACTCACGCCCTTCCAGAAAATAACCGGATCACGCTCAATTAGCGGCCGATTATTGCGCGAGATAAACGCGTTGTTGGGATGATGCAGATCGTGAACAAATTCTGACAACTCTTCGTAGCGTTTCTGCGGTTCAACATACAGCGCTTTTCGAAGTGCATCATCAACCCAAATTGGAAACTCGGTATCCTCATTAACGACCGTTTTATACGTCAGACGACGCTGTGCGGAAAGACTTCTCGCCTGGGCAATTTCAATATTGTAAGGAAAGCGGCCAGATAACATTTGATAAGTGATAACGGCTAATGCATAAATATCCGAACGTTGACTACCCACTTGTCCCAAGAAGTATTCCGGCGCTGAATAGCGCATAGTGCCGCGCACGGCTTCTTCGTTTTTGATATCGGTTACACCGGCAATAAAGGTTGAGCCAAAGTCGATAATTTTCACCGTATTGCCAGGGCCAATCATAATATTATTGGGTCGCAAATCCTGATGAATCATTTCTTGCCGATGAAAAGCCTGCAGACCTTTTGCCGCTTGCTCAATAATTGCTCTAACCTGATTAATGGTTGGTTTAGGATTATCGATTATCCATTGATTAAGGGTTATTCCCTCGACGTACTCACTCAGCAAATACAAATAATTACGTTTGCGGGTAGGTTCAATCGCTTTGACAACATGGGGATTGTCGATGCGCTTAGCTATCCATTCTTCAAGCATAAAGCTTTCAAGATACTGAGTATTATCACGCAATTCAGTGGAGGGTGTTTTAATCACAAGCGTTTTTTGACTTTCTATATCGCGCGCTAAAAAAACATGGCTGCGACTGCTGATATATATTTCACGGAGTATTTCATAACCATCAAATTTCATTCTTGGCATCAGTCTCGGCGGTAGTGGTAGCAGCGAAATATGCTGCTGAACCTCCGCTAACTGATAGTCGGGAAGATGCTCAACGCGAACAATTTGAATACTTAAATTATCATCGCTACCAGATAACATTGCCTGCTCAATAATTTTCTCTGCAGCAATATCTAGGTCGTCTGACTCCTTAATAAACTTCAATATTTCGGCGTTGCTAATAAATTCATAGACGCCATCAGTGGCGATAATAAACTGATCACCTTTGTCTATTGTTGCACTGTGGTAATCAATATCTAATACCGGCTCAATCCCTAAGGCTCGGGTTAGATAACTGATCTCGGCAGAGACAACTCGACGATGATCTTTGGTTAATTGCTCTAGCTGATTACCTGAAATACGGTAGATGCGAGTGTCGCCAGAATGGAACAAATGAGCAGTATTGGACTTTAGTATTAAGGCGCTAAATGTACATATATAGCCTTTATCTTTTTCAAAACGGTAGGGGCTGTTCTGGGTCTGTGCATAGAGCCAATGATTAACCGACTTCAATACTTTTTGAGCTGAAGTTTTTACTGCCCAGGCGTCAGAAGTGCAGCAATAATCTTCCAAAAAGCTTGAGACTGCCGTGCGACTAGCTATTTGGCTAACCTGGCTTGAGCTAATGCCATCGGCCATGGCTAAAACAATGCCCTTAGTACTTAACAGAGGTTCTTCGGGAACCAAATGACCCACGGCGTCTTGGTTAATTTCCTTAACGCCCTTGTTTGTCGCTTGACCAATACTCACTGTTAGCGGCTGGTTAATAATCAATCTCCCACTGTTTCAAAGTTTATTCTTCACAACTGTGATTGTTAATAGTTTATGTCCAGCTGAAATAAAAAAGGCCCCAAAGTATTATCACTTTGGAGCCTTTAACTTGCCAGTCAAAAATCGTTACTTAGCGATTTCACGCGCAGGCGATGTTCTTACATGGGTATAGTACAGAGGTAAACCAACAAACAGTAAGCCGCCGGCCAGGTTACCCAGAACAGTAGGTATTTCGTTCCACAGAAGATAATCATAGACCGTAAATTCACCGCCCATAATCATAGAGAATGGGAACAGGAACATGTTAACAATTGAATGCTCAAAACCCATAAAGAAGAACAGCATTACCGGCATCCACATAGCGGCCATTTTAGCGCCAGCAGAGGTTGAGATCATTGCGCCAACAACACCCATGGATACCATCCAGTTACACAACATACCGCGGATAAAAATGGTTATCCAACCACCGAGGCCATGTTCTTGATAACCGAGTGTTCTCGACTCACCAATAGTACTCACCTTAGCTGCAACGGCACCGCCATCAGTTGCGTAACCATAGGTTAAAATAAACGAGACCATAAAAGCGGTTGTCAGGGCACCAGCAAAATTACCCAAAAACACCAGTCCCCAATTTCGCAGAACACTTTTACCGGTAACACCTGGGCGCTTATCGAGAAATGCCAGGGGTACAAGTGTAAACACGCCGGTCAGCAAGTCGAATTTCATCAGGTACAACATAATAAAGCCAACCGGGAAAAGTATGGACCCGACCAGTAAGCTACCTGTTTTAACTGCGACAGTAATCGCAAAAACAGCCGCTAGACCTAAAATAGCACCCGCCATATATGCTCTGATAAAAGTATCTTTAGTCGACATAAATACTTTTTGTTCACCTGAATCAACCATCTTTGTGACGAATTCACTTGGTTCGATATAAGCCATTAAACTTTCTCACTTTTTAAAATTAAATTATTTTGTAAAACAATCTAAACCCTATAGCTAGATTGCCTGTTTCTTTCAATTGATTACCAGGATGCGTAAGGTAAGAATTTACCATTTAACGTCAAAATAACACGGTCACCTTTTGGATTTTCCTCTTTATCAACTTCCATAGAGAAGTCGATTGCACTCATAATTCCATCGCCGAATTTTTCTTGAATAACTTCTTTTAAGGTATCGCCATATACACCAACAACTTCGTAGAGTCGATAAACCAACGGATCCTGCGGCACATCCTTATCCCATTCTTTGGTCGGATATTCCATTAGTACTGACTTGGCTTCTTCTGGTAGCCCTAAGAATTCAACAAGCTTTTCCGCAACCTCTGGTTTACAGCTGTTCATACCCAAACAAGCTGAGGTCGTCCAAACCACTGACATTCCAATGGCATCGGCAATCGCCTGCCAAGTTAAATCTTTTTCTTTTTTAATCGAAAAAATAATTTCTGTTAAATCTATTTTTTGCATAAAACTCTTCCCAGGTGTTTTTGATGACTTTACAAAATAGGCATTTAAAAGAATAAATCTTTGCTGCTAACTAAATGCCTGCGCATAATTTTTTACATTACGAGACAGGTTTAGCAACAACTGTGCCAACAATTAGGAAAGGAATAATTATCCAGCGGTAAAGCTAATGCTTTAGACCGGGAGACTGCTAGGAATCAGGTGGGTTTGAAAAAGAAATTATATTTTTCTAAAAAGGAATTTATAACTAAGACTGTTAGTTTTTTTATTTTTGCACTATAAAAAATAGGTAGAAATTACCAGCGCACCAGATTGATACATTGTAGACGCAGTAGTTATTGCCCATAACTACTGCTGATTAAGGATTGTTCTTTGTAAAAGCAAAGGCGGCCAGGGCTCTTTCTCGCGACTCTTTGATATCAACAATTGGCGCTGGATAATCAACATCAATTTCTACACCAGCTGCGGCGAGAATCTCCGCCGGCGCCAACCAGGGTGCATGGATATACTTGGCAGGCATATTGGCCAACTCAGGAACAAAGCGGCGAATATAGTCGCCCTGTTTATCGAACTTTTCGCTCTGGGTAATCGGGTTAAAGATGCGAAAGAATGGTGCTGCATCTGCACCACAGCCGGCTACCCACTGCCAACTGGCGCTATTGCTGGCCAGATCTGCATCAACCAGGCAATCCCAGAACCACTGTTCACCATGGTGCCAGTGGATCAATAAATTCTTAACCATAAAAGAACCGACCACCATGCGCACACGGTTGTGCATATAGCCGGTCTCCCAGAGCTCGCGCATTCCTGCATCGACCAGTGGATAGCCGGTCTTACCCTTTTGCCAGGCGTGTAACTCTGCGTCTGTGTCTTGCGCCCAAGGGAAAACATCAAACCTTGGCTGAAGATTTTTTGTTGGCAGCGCCGGGAAATGGTAGAGCAAATAATAGGAGAACTCGCGCCAACCTAACTCACTTAAAAAGGTATCCAGATTGGTTTCATTATCGATTAACGCTGCCGCATCATTAGCGGCATACCAGGCGCTGTTGACTGAAATCTGACCAAAGTGAAAATAAGGTGAGAGTCGCGAGACATTTTTCTTATTGGGAAAGTTACGACCTTCGCGGTAATCCTGAATACCGTTAAAGACAAACTCATCCAAACGATCTTTCGCACCCTCTTCACTAATATCCCAGTGCTCGTGCATCTTTTTATCCCAGCCTATTTCCGGCAGTAGAGACAAGTCTGCGACGCTTAAATTATGCTCAAGTTTGTGCAGCTGCATTTTGGCTGGCACGGCCAGAGGCTTTCTTGGTGCCGGCTTTTGCAGACAGCCTCGGCGGTAATAGGGGGTAAAAACTTTGTAAGGGGTGCCATCTTTCTTTAGAACCTGCCAGGGTTCCCAGAGCAGCGAACCATTAAAACTTTGCACGTCCAATCCAGCCTCTTTAAGACTGGATTTAATCAGTCCATCTCGTTCAATACTCTGGGGCTCATAGCAGCGGTTCCAATATACCCGGCTGGCATTATTCTCCGCCGCTAGCTTTGCGAGTATGGCCTGAGGCTCGCCCTGAAAAATATTGAGCTTGCCGTGCAAACTGGTGTACTCAATGATTCCAGCGCATGGTGCAGCCACCAGCGACTGGCACCACCGAGCGGCCACTGCTGATCAGTCTCATCCTCATGAATATACACAGGAATAACAGTACCGGCTTCGCAGGCGGCGACCAGAGCGGGATTATCAGTGAGACGAAGGTCCTGCCGGAACCAGAAAATAGTGGGCTGTGAGATAGCGCTTTCCTTTTATTATTATGGCTATTTTACGCAGGCACAGGGGTTAATGGATTGGTCGCCAAGGGATTTAGCATTTGAGCATATTTGTCGTTTTACTCTGGTACAATCTTCGCCTTTAATTTTGACTGTGGATTTATAGTGATGAATGTATTGGTTGTCGGTTCAGGTGGTCGCGAACATGCTCTTGCATGGAAAGCTGCGCAGAGTGCTGAGGTTGAAACTGTCTTTGTAGCACCGGGCAATGCAGGTACTGCTATAGAAGCAAACCTGCAAAATGTTGCTATCGCTATTGATGACTTTGCAGCACTGGCAGACTTTGCCGAGGCGAACAATGTTGGCCTGACAATTATCGGACCTGAGCAACCTCTGGTAGACGGCGTTGTCGACTTCTTTAACCAGCGTGGACTGCCTGTATTTGGCCCATCAAAAGGCGCGGCACAGTTAGAGGGTTCAAAAGCATTTACCAAAGACTTTTTACTGCGCCACAATATTCCCACCGGTAGCTATCAAAATTTTACCGACATCGACGAGGCACTGGCTTACCTAAATCAGGTGGGCGCGCCGATTGTTATCAAGGCTGATGGTTTGGCTGCGGGTAAGGGTGTAATTGTTGCCATGACTCTTGAGGAAGCCGAGGCTGCAGTGCGCGATATGCTGGCTGGCAATGCCTTTGGCGAGGCCGGTCACCGCGTGGTTATCGAAGAGTTTCTCGATGGTGAAGAGGCGAGCTTTATTGTGATGGTCGATGGCAAAAATGTTCTGCCAATGGCCACCAGCCAGGATCACAAGCGAGTGGGTGATGGCGATACCGGGGTTAATACCGGTGGTATGGGGGCATATTCTCCCGCGCCTGTGGTTGATCAGACTATTTTCCAGCGCGTGATGGATGAGGTTATCACTCCGACTGTTGAAGGTATGGCGGCTGAGGGTAATGATTACACTGGGTTTTTATATGCCGGTCTGATGATTATGGCTGATGGCACGCCTAAGGTTATTGAATACAACTGTCGCTTTGGCGATCCGGAAACCCAGCCAATTCTGCTGCGCTTAAAATCAGATTTAGTCGCTCACTGTCTGGCGGCACTGGATGGAAAACTGGATTCAGAGCAGGCTGACTGGGATTCGCGTCCCGCAGTAGGCATTGTGATGGCGGCCGGTGGCTATCCCGGAAGCTATGCCAAAGGCGAAGTTATCAACGGTCTGTCAGCAGAGAATATTGCTGGCGAAAAGGTTTTCCACGCTGGCACCGCGATGGTTGATAATCAGGTGGTGACCAACGGTGGTCGTGTACTCTGCGCCACGGCTCTGGGAAATAGCGTCGCCGAGGCGCAACAGGCTGCCTACAAGTTGGCAGCAACAGTTAATTTTAAGGATGTTTATAAGCGTACGGATATTGCCTGGCGCGCCATAGAGCGCGAACAAAAAATCTAATATCTGGGAGCAAAGTATCCATGTGGCAGAGTTTTCTTCGCAACGATTATGATTTTCAGGCTTTTGGCGATCAACATCTGGCCGCAGTGCTGGTATTTTCTCTCTTCGCTGCCGCTGCTATCTGGTCTGTACGCAACTTAAACGCTGCCCAAAATCTGCTGCTCAGCCGCTGCTTTTCGATTTTTATCTTTTTAACCCTGATCGTCTGGTCGCTAATTAAAATTTATTTCGATCGCTTTAATCTATTGGTCGATCTGCCACTGTCGCTGTGCAATCTGTTTGCGGTACTTGCCCCACTATTATTCTGGCGTCCTGAGCAGCGACGCCTTGAGGTTATGTATTTTCTGGTTACCGTCGGCACCTTTCAGGCGATGCTGACACCGGATCTCTATGTGGGCTACCCCAGCAATGAGTTTTTTAAATACTGGATTGTGCATGGCGGTGTGGTGCTGTTGGTGGTGCACAGCATCTTTGCCTTTCAACTCTTCCCACGATTTAAGGGCGTATTTGTTACCTTCGGCTGGATTAATATCTATTCCGCTATTCTCTATCCACTGAATATTGCTATTGGTGCCAACTATTTTTACCTGATCAGCAAACCTGGCAACGCATCAATACTTGATCTGTTTGGCCCCTGGCCTATGTATATCTTTGTTGCTGAGCTGGTGGCCATGGCCTTTTTTGCAATTGCTTACCTGCCGTTTTTACTGGTTAAGAAATCTCCCAAGGCGGCTGTCGCGTAACTGTTACCTAAGTTCGGCAAATTTAATCTACAATAGCAGCAGTTAACCGACCTACTAAAACAGACTTTGAGACAGCGCATGTCAAGACAGAGACTTTCAGCAATTGACCATTTTCTGGTTCAGGCGGACCAAGCCCTGCGCACGCTGGCAGGAAGTGCTCCGCAGCCACAACGTGTGTCTCCCGCAAGAAAAGCCCCTGAGGGTGAATTATCCGAGCAGGAAAAACGCCATGCTGCAGGTTTAATGCGCGTTAATCATTCCGGTGAAGTCTGTGCCCAGGCGCTCTATCAGGGTCAGGCACTCACAGCCAAGTTACCGGAAGTCGGTCAGCAGATGGCCGAAGCTGCCGCTGAAGAGATTGATCATCTGGCTTGGTGCGAGGAGCGTATCGACGAACTGGACGGCAAACCCAGTCTGCTAAACCCGCTCTGGTATGCCGCGTCATTTGGACTAGGTGCCACAGCTGGATTGATTAGCGATAAGCTCAGCCTTGGATTTGTCGCTGCCACAGAAGATCAGGTGTGCAATCACCTGCAAGAGCATTTGGATCGACTGCCTGCCAATGACAGTAAAAGCCGTGCCGTAGTTGAGCAGATGCTGATCGATGAGAAACATCATGCCGAGACCGCCCTCGATGCCGGCGGCTATCCTTTCCCTGGTCCGGTTAAAAAGCTGATGACTGTGGTTTCATCGGCGATGACCGCAAGCAGCTACCGTCTTTAGCTAGGCTCGTCCTGTGGCAATAGTTGGCTCTCTGAACCTTCCATGCCAGTCGCCAAGTCGACAATAATCTCTGATAACCAGCGATGCATGGGTGAGCCCAGAGTTCGCTTGTGCTGCAGCAAAACCAGTGGAACTGTGCCCTCGTGAGGCAGATCTGCCGGGTAGCGCTTACTGACAACCCGGTGCAGTTCGCGCTCCATTCCTGAACCAAACTTTGCTGCAACCATCAGGCAATCTGTATCGCAGATTGTCTCAATGGCCGTCATCAACTGGTTGGTCACCATAGCTTTCTTGCGCTTGCGCCCTAACTCTCGCAACGCGCGGTCAAAACGCGCATCAGTTCTGGCACTTACTCGCTTGGCGATCAGTAGATAGTACTGAACAAAGGGGTACTCAAGAATTTCGTTGAGGGTTACTCGGGATTTTTGTGCCAGGGGGTGGCCTTCGCGCATCCAGATCGTCGGGCTAAAAATAGCCAGGTGCCGCTTGGTAATATCGCTGGTGATATCTTTTTCAATATCGATAGCGAAGTCCAAAATTCCGTCGGCCAATTCACCTTCCACAGAATCCGTCTCACTGGAGATCGACAGCACCACGCCCGGGGCATATTTGTTTAATACGCCGGTTAACTGCGAGGCTAGCGAGATAGCAATAAATTCAGGAATCGCGATAGTCACTTCGCCAACATAGGCGGCGGGATCAAACTCACCCTCGGTGACCATATCGAGAATATCTTCGAGCATGCTCGGCAGCCGCAGCTGTAAATCTCGCGCCTTGGGTGTCGGGATCAGCTTATTACCGGTGCGCGTAAACAGCGGATCATCCAACTGATCGCGCAACCGTTGTAGCACTCGGCTCATCGCCGGCTGGGTAATAAACAGACGTTCTGCGGCTCTTGTCACACTTTTTTCTTCAAGAAGTGCCTGTAAAGAGACCAGCAAATTAAGGTCGAGACGGGATAACTTTTGTAAATTCATAAACTTAGCCTAGGTCATTACCTGAGTGCATATAAATAATGCGAAGAATGCATTTGGATTATGACATACCTCTGAGTATATTGACACGCATAGGGCAGATGGCCCAGTTAACACTCAAGGAGATAGACCATGACACTCGTATATGTACTAATCGGATTTGCTGGATTAGCGGGTGCTGCAATTGCGAAAGATGACTTCGCCAATGTAAAAGCACCAAAACTCAAAAATTCAGATAAAACGCTGACACAGTAAATCGGCGTTTTGAAACCAAACCCCTCTTAATCCTTGCTATAGGATTTTTTATAGGGGCCCACCACTGGGCCCCTTTTTTTTGCCCAAAAATCGACCATACATACAAACTTCAGTCAAACGCCAGAGCGCAGAATACCTGTTATTTCGAGCGATATTACCAAAATGCATGACCCTGATGCAAACAATGCATTTGATGTATGGGCTGTGTATTCTTATTATGCACGCATTGAAGTTGTACAGAGATTTTTAAGGGCTGCTGAGAAGCAACTCTTTAACAGATTTACCCCCTACCCCTTTTCTTGTGATTCATCCAAGGATTTTTTTAAGGAACCTTCCTCAGGTTCCTTTTTTTTGCCTGCGATTTAGTAGCGGCCTATCTGGAACGGCGTATTAATTAGCAGCTAGGCTTCAACCAACTCGTAACTGTGAGACATTTCAACGCCAGCTGCTGCCATCATAATGGATGCAGAACAGTACTTTTCGGCGGACAGCTCAACGGCACGCTTAACCTGTGCCTCTTTCAGTCCCGTACCAGTGACCACAAAGCGCAGATGAATCTTGCTAAATACGGCGGGAACCGCATCCACTCGCTCAGCTTCAATCTCAGTGCGACAATCTGTTACCTGCTGGCGACTCTTCTTGAGCATGCTCATCACATCAAAAGAGGCGCAGCCTCCGAGACCCAATAACAGCATCTCCATGGGTCGAATACCCATATTGCGGCCACCCTGACTCTCTGCACCATCCATTACCGCCGCGTGCCCGCTGCCGGACTCGCCTAGGAACATTACGCCATCCACCCACTTAATTGTCGCCTTCATAATTTGCCTCATTTACAAGAGCGCAAAGATTACCATAGAGCAGTAGGCAAAATTTACTCGCCAATGGATTTTTTTTACTACTATTACTTCTAGGAGTCGCGGATAAACACTATATAAAGCGGCATATAGCTAAACTTGTAAATGGAGAAACAAATTGGCGCCTGCACCCCTCACACCACACATTGAGAATGTGGAAGAATTCTTATCCCACTGTCACAGACGCCGATACCCGGCGAAAAGCACAATCATTTACGCCGGAGACCAGGGAGATACCCTTTATTACATTATCAAGGGTTCGGTTACGGTGATGATTGAAGATGACAGCGACGGTAAAGAGATAATACTCGCCTATCTAAACCCTGGAGATTTCTTTGGGGAGATGGGTCTTTTCGACCAGGAACACCGCAGTGCCTGGATTCGCACTAAAACCGAGTGCGAGGTCGGTGAAATCAGCTATGCAAAGTTTATCGAACTCAGCAATAAGCATCCGGCATTTCTATTTGCGATCAGTAAGCAGGTGGCCCAGCGGCTTCGCGATACCACCCGCAAGGTCAGTGATCTGGCATTCCTCGATGTTACCGGACGCGTTGCCCGCACATTGCTGGATCTGTGCAAAGAGCCGGATGCTATGACTCACCCGGATGGTATGCAGATTAAAATCACTCGCCAGGAGATTGGCCGAATTGTCGGCTGTTCCCGGGAGATGGTTGGTCGCGTCCTCAAGGAGCTTGAGGAGCAGGGGCTGGTATCGGTTGCGGGTAAGACGATGGTGGTGTTTGGTACTCGCTAGGCTCTCTAAACCGCCTAGCTAAACATCTCCGCCAATCGCTCACCCGGTTCTTCACTGCGCATAAATGCTTCGCCCACCAGAAAGGCATTAACATTATGTTGTCGCATTGCGGCAACATCGGCTGGGCTGTGAATACCACTCTCGGTAATAACAATTTTGTCGTCGGGAATTTTGCTCAGTAGCTGATAGGTATTTTCCAGCGAGACTTCGAAACTGTGCAGGTTGCGGTTATTGATACCGACCATTGGGTTATCCAGTTTCAATGCTATATCCAGTTCCGCACCATCGTGAACTTCAATCAGCACATCCATACCCAGAGAGCGTGCAACTTCATGGAGCTGGTTAAGCTGCTCTTCGGAGAGCGCCGAAACAATTAACAAGATGCAGTCTGCACCCATGGCTCGGGCTTCGTAGATTTGATATTCATCGATAATAAAATCTTTGCGAATCACTGGCAGTGTGCTGGCGCTGCGGGCCATTTTTAAATATTCATCTGCGCCCTGAAAGAAATCCACATCGGTTAGAACTGACAGGCAGCAGGCGCCGCCCTTTTCGTAGCTCTGGGCAATTGCTGCGGGATCAAAGTCTTCGCGGATCACACCTTTACTCGGCGAGGCTTTTTTAATCTCGGCGATAACACCAGATTGGCCAGCGGCTATTTTCGCGGCAATAGAGGCGGCAAAACCTCTGGGTGCCGATGCGGTTTTGGCTTTTTCAATCAGCTGGGGAATGCTTACCTGGGCACTGCGCTCGGCAATTTCCTCATGCTTACGGGCGAGGATCTTTTTTAATATGGTCGGTGTATCAGAACTCATTTTTTATCTCTTATTTTTTTATTAGCCGTCTTGCTGAACCTGGGTAAAGGTTGCCAGATCGGTTATTCTCGCTCGCGCCAGACCTGAGCCTATAGCGTCCTGCGCCATGGCAACGCCCTCGTTTATATCCGCTGCACAACCGGCAACATAGAGTGCGGCACCCGCATTCAGGGCGATAATATCGGCGGCTTTGCCCGCATTGGGCCCCAGCTGTTTACCCAGCGCATCAGTAATCATTGCCAGTGACTGCTTGGCATCTTCGACATCCAGACCTTCGAGGCTCTGGCGCTCGGGCAAAAAGTCTTCTGGTGCAATTGTATATTCTGTGACTGCGCCATTTTTATATTCGGCAACATAGGTCTCTGTGGCGATACTGATTTCATCCAGACCATCGGCGGAGTGGACGATCATAATATGCTCTGCGCCCAATCTTCCCAACACTTCAGCCATTGGCTTACAGAGTGCTTTGTCATAGACACCTATCAACTGTCGCTTTACACCAGCGGGGTTGGTCATCGGCCCGAGGATATTAAAGATAGTTCGCAGGCTCAGCTCGCGGCGCGGGCCAATCGCATGCTTCATGGCGCTGTGATGGGCCGGGGCAAACATAAAGCCTACACCCAATTCCTGCACACAGAGTGCAACCTGTTCGGGGCTAAGATTTAGATTAACACCGGCAGCTTCGAGAAGATCTGCGGCGCCACTGTTACTACTGACTGAGCGATTGCCGTGCTTGGCAACCTGGCCGCCGGCCGCTGCGACAACAAAGGTCGAGGCGGTGGAGACATTAAATAAATTTGATTCATCGCCACCGGTGCCAACAATATCCACTAGACCATCACCGGATACTTTCACTCCGGTTGCCAGCTCACGCATCACTTCGACGGCGCCGGCAATCTCATCGATGCTTTCGCCTTTCATACGCAGGGCAATAAGAAAACCACCGATCTGGGCATCGCCGGCATTGCCGGTCATAATCTGGCGCATCACATCGCGCATTTCTGCGGCGCTAAGGTTTTCGCCGTTAACCACTGTTTCCAGTGCCTGTTTAATATCCATTGTTATATCCCTGTTCAAGCCTTGAGGAAATTATTTAACAGATCATGTCCATGCTGGGTGAGGATTGATTCTGGGTGAAACTGCACTCCTTCAATCGCCAGCTCTTTATGTCGCACACCCATAATTTCGTCGATACTGCCATCGTCGTTCTGTGTCCAGGCGGTAATCTCAAGACAGTTGGGCAGAGTTGTCTGATCTATCACCAGTGAGTGATAGCGAGTGGCTTCAAAGGGCTTGCTCAGTCCTTTAAAAACACCGCTGTCGCTGTGATACATCATCGACGTTTTGCCGTGCATAACCTGTTTGGCGCGAACAATATCGCCGCCAAATGCTTGGCCGATGCTCTGGTGTCCAAGACAGATACCGAGAATTGGAATGCGCCCAGCAAAGGTTTTAATCACGTCGACGGAAACGCCCGCTTCGTTGGGCGTGCAGGGACCGGGAGAGATTACGATTTTCTCCGGTGCGAGCTTTTCGATTTCAGCAATAGTAATTTCGTCATTGCGGTAGACCTGAACATCGGCATCTAACTCGGCGAGGTACTGCACAATGTTGTAGGTAAAGGAGTCGTAGTTATCGATCATTAAAATCATTTTGACTCTCCATTTACTTGCCCATCCGCTTTCTCACAGACCATTGCCGCCGCGCGCATTACTGCCCGGGCTTTGTTCATTGTCTCTTTCCATTCCAATTCAGGAATCGAATCTGCAACCACGCCGGCGCCGGCCTGAACATGCAGCATGCCATCTTTGATTACCGCTGTGCGGATGGCAATGGCGGTATCCATATTGCCATTCCAGCCGATATAGCCAACCGCGCCGCCGTAAATATTGCGCTTGACCGGTTCGAGTTCATCGATAATTTCCATGGCGCGAATTTTTGGTGCGCCACTCAATGTGCCCGCGGGCAAGGTGGCTTTAAGGACTTCCAGGCTGCCCATACCATCGACTACCTGACCGGTCACATTGGAGGTGATATGCATAACATGGGAATAGCGTTCGACAACCATTTTTTCGGTGACTTCGACGCTGCCAGTTTTACTGATACGGCCAACATCGTTGCGCCCCAGATCGATCAACATTAAATGTTCGGCAATCTCTTTTGGATCGGCGAGCATTTCATCTTCCATCGCCTGATCTTCCTCTGCGGTTTCGCCGCGCTTGCGGGTGCCGGCGATCGGTCGCACGGTGACTTCGCCATCTTCGAGACGGGCCAACACTTCTGGAGACGAGCCGACAATATGAAAGTCGCCCATATCGAGAAAGTACATATAGGGCGATGGATTGAGTCTGCGCAGTGCGCGATAGAGATTTATCGGCGAGGCATCAAAGGGGGCCGAGAGTCGCTGCGACGGAACCACCTGCATAACATCACCGGCCATCACATAGTCTTTAATTTTATTGACGCTCTGTTTGAATTCCTGCTCACCAAAGCTGGAGACAAAGTCTTTTTCCGCGATTCCATCGCCGCTCAAATTCATTGGCGGCAATTCCGGGGTTGGCTGGGCCATTTGCTGTTCCAGCTCGTCGAGCCGGGCTTCGGCTTTCTGCAGTGACTCGGGATCTTTGGCGTCCACATGCACCACCAACATAATGGTTCCCGACAGATTATCGAAGACCGCCACTTCATCGGAGGCCATCAGCATTATATCCGGGGTGCCAAGCTTATCTTGCGGTGCGCTCTCGGCCAGACGGCGTTCGACAAAGCGCACGGTGTCATAACCAAAGTAACCGACTAGGCCGCCGGTAAAACGCGGCAGATCCGGAAGGTTGGGCATGCTAAATAGCTGGCGGAATTTTTCGACTTCACCCAGGGGGTCAGTAGTAGCGCGATTGACCATGGGTTTGCCGTCGCGAACAATTTCCAGTCGCGAGCCAAAAACCTTGAGCACGGTGGATGTCTGCAGACCAATCAGCGAGTAACGCCCCCACTTCTCTCCGCCCTGAACAGATTCGAACATATAGGAGTTGGGGCCCTGAGCAAGTTTTAGATAGACGCTCAATGGGGTTTCAAGATCGGCGAGGACTTCGCGAGTAACCGGGATACGGTTAAAGTCTTGGCGGGCTAAATCAGCAAATATTTCGGGGGTCATAATCGGTGTTCCTGGTTCTCTAACAGAGTGGTTTTGTTTTGGCGATAAAACGCCTCGTCTGGCACTAGATGCGCCAACGCCACTCGCGACAATCACTGTCAAACTGTTTGGAACTCAAGTATTTCACGACCCATCTCCAGTAGGGGATTCGCTATTGTAATCAATTGCGCAGATTCAACAAACTGTCTGCGCAAAAAGATTGGTAATTGTAATTTTAAGCCTGCGCAAGCTCAGCGCGCATTTTGCCGATAACCTCTGGGTAGTCCGAGGCGCCAAAGATTGCCGATCCGGCAACAAAGGTATCTGCACCCGCGGCGGCAATCTCGCGGATATTTTGTACGGTAACGCCACCATCGATCTCAAGGCGAATATCATGGCCGCTGCTATCGATCAGCTTTCTCGCTTCAGCCAGCTTGTCGAGCGTTGACGGAATAAATTTCTGGCCACCAAATCCGGGGTTAACTGACATCAGCAATAACATATCCATTCGATCCATTACCCAGCGTACCGAGTCCAGACCTGTGGCCGGATTGAGTACCAGCCCCGCCTTGCAACCGAGATCGCGAACCAACTGCAGTGAGCGATCCACATGATTGGAGGCTTCCGGATGAAAGGTAATATAGGTTGCGCCGGCATCGGCAAACATACGGATAAGATCATCGACTGGCTGTACCATCAAATGAACATCAATAGGCGCGGTGACGCCATGATCACGCAGGGCTTTACAGACCATCGGACCAATGGTGAGATTCGGCACATAGTGATTATCCATCACATCAAAATGAACAACATCGGCTCCGGCTTCAAGCACCGCGTCAACCTCTTCTCCAAGACGGGCAAAATTGGCGGACAAAATGGATGGGGCAATCAAAAAATCAGTCATAAAACACCAGCGGTCAATTAAGGCGTAACTATGCGCGACTTCGTTATTGGGTGCAAATAATTTGCCCTAAAATAAGCCATAAAAAGCGGCGTAAAAATAAACGGCGGCGACCAAGCCTCTATATCAAGAGTATTGGTAATCTTTAAACTGATCGCGAAGATCTTTTTTGCTAGTTTTGCCGGTGGCCGTATGGGGAATTTCGTCGATAAAAACACAGTCTTGCGGTATCCACCACTTGGCTACCTTGCCTTCGAGGGAGGCGAGAATACTCTGCTTATCCGGGCTGACGCCGTCGACGGGCACAACAATTAACAATGGTCTCTCGGTCCACTTTGGATCAGGCACGCCAATTACTGCGGCCTCTTGAACGTCTTCATGAGACATAGCGGCATTCTCTACATCGATCGAGCTAATCCATTCACCACCGGATTTAATAACGTCTTTAACGCGATCGGTAATCACCACATAACCGTACTCATCAATCGCCGCCATATCACCGGTATCAAACCAGCCCTGATCATCCAGTGCAGGCTTATCATCCAGCTTGTAATAGCCGCTGCAAACCCAGGGGCCTTTGACTTTCAGTACCCCGGAAGCAATTCCATCCCAGGGCAATTCATTGTTGTCGGCATCGACAATTTTCATTTCAACACCATAGACGACCCGGCCGGCACGAATGCGATAGGCATCAATCTCTCCCTGCGAGCAACCTTTCATCCACTCCATGGGTCTGTTGTAACTGCCCAGCGGACTCATTTCTGTCATGCCCCAGCCGGCGTGCATCCACACGCCATGTTTTTCCATCGCTTTCATCAGCGATAGCGGGCAGGCGGAGCCGCCAACAACAACTTCCTTGAGAGAGTCTACGGTCTGCCCCGAGGCATTAAGGTAATTTGCAAGAGCCAGCCAGACCGTTGGCACGCCCAGGGAGTAGTTGATTTTTTCGCTATTAATTAATCTTGTCAGGGTCTCGCCATCGGCCATTTTCGGGCCGGGAAAAACCAGCTTTGCACCAACCATGGGTGCGTTGTAGGCGGTACCCCAAGCGTTAACATGAAACATTGGAACAATCGGCATAATCACATCTTCACCGGAGAGATTCATAATATCCGGCAGTGATCCCATCATTGAATGCAGCAGCGTACTGCGATGACTGTAGACAACCCCTTTGGGATTGCCTGTTGTGCCCGAGGTGTAACACATTGAGCTGGCGGTATTCTCATCGAACTCCGGCCATTCAAAAGTATCGCTCTGGGAACCGATAAAGGTCTCATAGCAGTGCGCGTTGCGCAGGCTGGTCTCTGGCATATTGGCGTTGTCGGTAAGTACGACAAATCCTTCTACGGTTGGCAGCCTGTCTTGTAACTGCTCAAGCAGTGGTACAAACAGCACATCGGTAAATACCCATTTATCTTCTGCGTGGTTAATGATGTATTCGATCTGCTCAGGAAATAACCTTGGATTGATGGTGTGGCATATTTGTCCGGAACAGGAGATGCCGTAATAGAGTTCGAAGTGGCGATAGTCATTCCATGCCAGCGTGGCAATCCGATCACCCATTTCAAAACCGATATTTTGCATGGCATTGCCGAGCTGTCGAACCCGCCGGAAGGCATCTTTGTAGGTATAGCGGTGACAGGGGTTATCCATGGTCACAGAGACAATTTCGCGGGAACCATGAATGCGATCAGCATGTTTCATTATTGTTGTTATGGTTAGCTGGGAGTCCATCATTAAGCCGTGCATTATTATTTCCTCACCGTATTTTCAAGACGCTAGAGACTAAGACTAACACTCAGGCAATCTATGTAAAACAACTTATAGGTGAACCGCAGGTCACAATGCAGGCACTCTGGTTTTACTCTGCTATTCCTGGGGTTTTTCGGGGATTTCTTGCAGGTGATTTTCGATTTTCTGGAAATCCGGCAGCTGTAAATGTTCTCCCTCACAGTCGAGATTGATATTAATACAGGCGGCCAGCTCGGCTCCGTCATGAGGCTCCAAAACTGAGTCCTGCTCAATCCGCAGGGTATGGGGAAACCCCTGAGAAACAATCGCGTAATAACGATGCTCATGCCCTTCAAGCAGACTGTTAAGAACCAGTATTCTGGTACGGTCGGCAAAATCTTCAGCGGGCTGATTGGCTTGCAGGGCAGCAAAATCGATTAATGGGATATCCAGATTACGCCAGTTAATCCAACCAAACATCCATGCTGGCGACTTTTTATCAACGGTGATTTTCTGATTGAGGATAATTTCTGCCACTGCAGACATCGGCACCAGAATATTGGGCTTGTCTGTATGAGCAGAACCTATATTGACCGACAGGCAGTCTATCTTGGCGACTGGCCCCTGTTGATCGAGAAAAAACAAACTCATTAGCTGCACGTCTCCATTTGATTTACATCTTCACTTATTCTGCTGGCAAGCTGGTCTACACTGCCGATAAAGTCAGTTTCACAGCGCTGGATTACCGCCTGCGGCATGGCCGGCACTGTGCATTCCTGTGGATCTTGAACCCAGACCTGGCCGGCGTACTCTTTAATTGCACAACAACCCCTAGCGCCATCGTCGCCCATTCCGGTAAAAATGATTGCGCCGCAGTCCTGGCGGTAGAGCTGCGCCAGACGATTGGCCAACTGATCAATTGAGGGTGCGTAATGCCCCTGCCAGGATGAGCCAAAACGCAGAATCCAACCCTGCCGGCTAACTCTTGTTTCAAATTGTGGCGATATCAGGGTCACCGTTCCGGGACGAATAAATTGCCCCGTCGACGGCTCTCGGGCCGGCCATCCGGCTTGAGTTTCAATCATTCTCAAGACTGTTGCCATCTGCTGCCCGCCAATATGCTGAGCATAGACAAACGCCAAATCACTGGTGACCGGCACATTAGACAAAAATTGCCTGACGGCCTGTAGCCCACCCGTGGAAGCTCCGAGCAGCCAAATCCTTTTTGCTTTTAGGGGCTGCATATTTTGTAATCAATTCTCTACGGTTAACAGTTGATTGAGGGTCTCCAGCAAATGTTCTTCCTGATAGGGCTTGCCCATATAATGGTCGACGCCCAGTTCCATGGCTCGCTGACGGTGCTTATCTCCGGTTCTTGAGGTAATCATTATTATCGGAATCTGCTTTAAATTCTGACTGGCTCTAACCCGTGTTGCCACTTCAAAGCCGTCCATCCGCGGCATTTCAATATCCAATAAAATCACTGCGGGTATTTCATCCTGCATACTTTTAAGCGCTTCAATACCGTCTTTGGCGGTCAGCACTCGGTATCCCTGGCGACGTAGAATACGACTGGTCACCTTCCTCACTGTTACCGAGTCATCGACGACCAATACGCAGGGAGCAATATCTATGGAAACTGCTGAATTGGAGGACGGGTTCAGCTCACTGGCTGCCTTATCTCCCTGAGTGACACGGGGTAAGTCAACAATCGCAACTCTGGCCAACTCATTGAGATCGATAATCACCACCACCTGACCATCGCTGAGAATCGTCGCACCCCCGAGTCCCGGAACGCCGGAGAACTGCGGGCCAAGGGTTTTCACAACAATTTCTTTGGTGCCAACAATTTCATCAACCTGAACCGCAAAGCGGCGATTGTCGGAGTGGAATAAAACCAGTGCCGTATCCACATCCAGATTATCCGAACGCCGGGTAACTTCTGGATTGAGCAGCGTACCCAGATAACAGAGCTCGTACTGACTGCCGGCATAGCTAATAGTGCCGCCATTTTCCAGCGCGGTATCTATGGCGCTGGAGGACATAAAATGCACGCCATCAATTGAGTTCAGAGACAGTGCGTAGTGATCACCGGTAACATTGATCATCAGGGCGCGGTTAACCGACAGGGTAAAGGGCAAGACAATCGTGAACTGAGTTCCCTGTCCGGCAGAGGTCTCAATTTCCACACTGCCCCCGCACTGGCGCACTTCACTGTTAACCACATCCATGCCGACACCACGTCCGGATATCTGGCTAACCGAGTCGGATGTCGAGAATCCCGGATGGAAAATAAACTGTGCAATTTCATGTTCCGACAGCGCAGCATCTGCGCTGATCAACTCTTTCTCTAGGGCTATTTGACGGATACGCTCCACATCTAGGCCGCGGCCGTCGTCGGCCAGATGGATAACGATATCGCCACCCTGCCTATAGGTGGTTATAGCAATACTGCCGGTGGCCGGTTTGCCCGCTTCTTTGCGCTGCTCTTCGGATTCAATACCATGATCAACGGCATTGCGAATCATATGCTCGAGGGGCGCCACCATACGATCGAGAACGGACCTGTCCATTTCGCCGTGGATACTGTCCATGCGCAGTTCAACTTTTTTACCCAACTCAAGCCCGACCTGCCGAACTATTCTTCGCAGGCGGGGAACAATTCGTGCAAATGGCACCATCCGAGTTTTCATCAACCCCTCTTGCAGATCGGTGTTAATTCGCGATTGATGCAAAAGCAGGGTTTCGGTGCCGACCAGCCTTTCATTAAGGGTTTCTTTAAGATCGTGTAAATCTGAGGCGGACTCCATCAGCGAGCCGGTCAATTGTTGCAGATGGGAATAGCGATCCATTTCCAGCGGATCAAAACTGTCCGCTTCTCCTGAGGCTTCAATCTGCTCACGGCGATAATCGATCTGCGCTTCGGTCTCTGTGCCTAAACGTCTGACCTGCTCTTGCAGTCGCACTACTGTGGCATCCATTTCATCGAGGAACTGATTAAACTCACTGACTTGCTCTTCGATACGACCACGGAAAATTATATTTTCACCGGATAGATTGACTAAAGTATCCAGAACCTCAGCACCGATTCGAACAACTTCCTTAATCTCGCCCTTAACCGAAAATTGTTGTCCGGCGGGCTCTCGAGTTTGATCTTGCTGTGGCTTTATTAAGGAAGTATCTTCCGGAACTGGAGTTGGAGATTCGATCGAGCCTGAAGAAGGCTCCTGCTCTTTAGCGTCCGGCGGTATAACTTCTGTTTCAAGGGCTTCCATCTTCTGACGAAGGGCATTGATATCACCCCCATGAGCGATTTGACGAACAATATCGTAAGCACTTACTAGCCTTTCCTGATGCGATATCATTGCTTTAAAGAATTTTTTATTGTGCTTTTTGGTCTCGTCGATCAGGGATTCTATGGCATGAGCTAGCTCACCGAGGGCATTGAACCCAGCCATTCGCGCACCCCCTTTTAAGGTGTGCAGGTCACGCTTTATGCGGTCGGCAAGCTCCACTTGCGCGGGATTAGATTGCCAGGCCAGCACTGATTCCTCAATACTACTAACAATATCATCGGCCTCTTCAACAAAGACGCCGACAATCTCTTGGTCCAGCTCAGCATCAATTATCGACGCTGAACGTTCCTCGGCAGGCTTCTGATCTGGCTCTTGTTGCGACTCTTTTTCCAAGCCTTCTTCTAGCTCTTTATCGACTAAGTCAGCCTCAGATATTTCAGCTTGCTCTTCATTAATAACAGGCTCATCAGAATCCTTTTCAGTCAGATCAGATTCTGGCGGCTGATCTTCGCTCGACTGCTCTTCAATAATGAGTTGCTGTTTGTCCGCTGCCTCTTGATCCTTTCTGATCTGCTCCTCAGCTACGCGCTCCCGCTCAAGCTCTTTATCACGCTCAAGCTGTTCAAGATCGAGTTTCTGCTTTTCTGCCAACTGTTCAGAGAGCTGTTCTTTGACCGCCAATAAGTCGGCCTTTTGCGCTTCTTCAAGACCATTTAGTTCCTGATCCGCGGCGAGCATATCAAATAGATTTAGCAGTGTTTCATGGTTGGCCTGCATTACCTCAGTAACTTGCTGAGCAGGTGCCTGACCTATACTTTGAAGTAACTCATAGATCTCGGCCATTATTTCCGACAGCTCGAGAATCGGCTCTATATCAGCATCTTTTAACTTGCTGCCAATCTCGTTGAGGTCACTGAGCAGTTCGTAAAAAACTACTCGTGGGGGTGCGGTTTGATGCTGTAGATGAGCATAGAATTGCGGGTAGTTCTGCAGTGATAACAGGCCCTCGGCCATAAGCTTTTTGACTGCAGAGAAATCTTTACTACTGCTTTCACTGTCGCCTCGATTAAGCAGGTGGCCCACGGCTTTTTCACGCAATTCTGCAAGGCGAGCACGAAACATCGGCAAGCCCTCTTGGGGAACGGCATCGCCGCCGGTCATCATAGTTAATGTGCTACGGAAAAACGCGGCTGCATCTTCGACAAGATGAACAATATCTTCGTCGAGACAAATCTGGTGATGATGGAGCTCTTTGATAAATTCTTCTAGGGGCGCGACCAGCTGGCCGAGCTCGGAGAAGTCCGCCATCTCTGCGGTGCCCTTTAAGGTGTGCAGCGCTCTCTGCAGGGATAGTGGCGGCGCTTTATAAAGTGGCGCCATGCTTCGCGTTGTCGTAACAAAGTCATCAATGGTTTTTAAATGCCCCTGAGCTTCGTTCACAAAAATTTCTAACAGGATTGCCTCGTGTTCCTGCTCTTCAGACACCCCATCATCAACCTCTTCTATTTCTGGCTCGGCGATTTCCAGGCTCTCAGCGGGGCTCTCTATCTCTTTAACTTCAGTTTCCGCCTCTGGCTCTCGCTCCCCAGCCTCTTCTTCGGGGGACGTTGTGGCAGCTTCTAACTCAGGAGCGCCTAATTCAAGAGACTCTAGTTCAGGAGCTTCTACTTCAGAACTCTCTACTTCAGAACTCTCTACTTCAGAACTCTCTACTTCAGAACTCTCTAATTCAAAACCCTCTAATTCAGAACTTTCTGCCTCTGCTATCTCTACTGACTCTGGATCAGTCTCTAGTGGTTCAATCTCGTCAGGTAGCTGCTGCTTCTGGGGCTGCTCATCCAAGGCCTCACCTTTAGCCAGACGCTCTGCGCTTTCAATAATGGTGCGGCTAATTTCCGGCGTTGGGGTTGGAAGCCTTTCAGCAAAGGCGGCAATTAATAATGGCATTCGCTGAATCGTCTGCTCCGCCAGCTCGACCATTGGCGTGGTGCAGTTGATGCGCCCATCGAGAACTCGGTTGAGCATATCCTCAATCGACCATGCTAGCTCACCAATATCCTCGGCGCCGACCATACGTCCGCTGCCCTTGAGGGTGTGGAAGGCACGGCGAACGACGGCGAGCTGATCTTTTGATTGGGGTTGGTCTTTCCATTCAGGCAATAGAGTATTGAGACCTTCTAAAACTTCTTCGGCCTCTTCGATAAAGATTTCAATAATTTCATCATCAAAGTCCTGTTCTTCTTCGCTTGTTGCTGCAGGGTCCTGCCGTTGTTCAGCCTGTTCAGGGCTGTTAATTAGCTCAGGGCTGTCTACCTGCTCAAGGCTGTCTATCGGCTCAAGGCTGTCCTCCGTACTTACCAAACTTATAGAAAGATTATTTTTATCAGCGTCCTGATCGTCTTGCAGCGCGGAAAGCTCTTCGAGAATTTCTTCCGGTTCAACATAGAGATCTTTATCGCCGAGCGTTACTGGTTGAGCTGGACGGCTTTCCAGCAGTGCGAGAATACTCTCCTCTGCTGCGGCTAAAACACCATCCTGTTTGTCCGCGGCATCGCTATTAAATTGTTCAAGATAGTATTCAACAATGGTGATCGCATCAGCAAAGGTATCTAATGCATGCCACTCTACGGCGCGACCCTGATTGATCAGCACCTCTTGTACATACTTCGAACAACCCTCAATGACCGACGCAGCTCGGGTCAGCCCAATAATATCTAGCGCGCCCTGCAGCTCTTGAAACATTGCCGGCACATTGGACAGCAGCTGCAGATCCCACTGTGAGTTTATAAACTCAACAACCGCTTCTTTTATGCGTTCAATACCGGTTCTAGATTCAGCTAAAAGCGCCTGGCTAGCACTGTTAAATTCGAATTGATTCTGCTGACTATCTAGGTCGACACTTCCGGAAAATTTATCGGGTCGCGCCGCCCAGGCATTTAATGCCAGCTCAACTTCTGTAAGGCTCTGGACTGTATTAATAACATCTGCATCATTAATTCCGGAACCATCTGCAGTAAAAATCTGACGTAACTTCTGCTCTATCTGACTGATCGCATCACGTAATTTACCCTGACCTACCAGAGCCAGAGAATCCGCCATACTGAGCAATACTGGCAGGCTGTCGCGCACATCGTCCGCCGAGAGACCGCCCTCGATGGAGAAGCGTTCCAGTGCTGATCGTACATTGGCAAGCTCCCCTTGGATCGCGCTAACCAGTGCACGCACAACCTGAGGGTCGTACTGCGGCATCAATCGCCCACCCTCTGGATTGACTACACCGGAAGGAAAAGCGCCGGCAAGATTGAAGTCAGTCCAGATTGCCTTAAGCTCTTCGGTATTGGGTTCGGCTGTGGTCAGATAATAGAGCAGATTTTTTAACAGCCCCAGATCTGCCCCACTGGTTTCTACAGAGCCAGATTCTTCGGAGATTGCTTCTTTTGCCTGTATTTTTAGCTGGCTATCCAAGGCACGAAAAAGTTTTTTCAGGGCGATACTAAAGTTGATCTCGCGAGATGAAACCAAGCCTAAAATCTGTCGGGCAATACGCCACAAATTTTCACGCCAACTGCCTTTTGATAACTCCTGCATACGCTGCAGAACTTTTATTAAGTTGGCACAATTTTTATTTTTTTCCTCGCCTTTAATCAGTTTGATCAATGACAGCTGATAAACCTGACGCAGGCGCTTTATCAAATCAGCGGTGGCGGCGGGATTAGCGTTGCGGCTCTGTTGAGATTGATTTTCAAAAGAACTTATATCCGGTGAAAATAAAACACCTTCCGAGACCAGTGCTCGACCCTGAGCGGCTCTTAAATCGTTGAGCAATATAATTAGCGCTTCAGGATGATCCTCTCTGCTGGAGAGTATTTGCCTGAGGTAGATGGGTAGTTTGATAATCGCCTGAACAAGAATTTCACAGGCTTCATTGATATTAGAAATCTTCTTATCGAGAATACTTTGCGTGAGTGCTTCCATCTCCTCGATAAGCAGTGTGCAGCCTTCGCACTGAAGAATTTTAAACGATCCGGCAATCTGGTGAAGATGCCCCAGACAGAAACGTATTTTAGTTTCGTCGCTGTTGTTTTGGGTAAAGGCTTCCAGTTCATTGAAGGCCGACTGCAGACTATTCTCAATTTCGCCAACCAGCCATTCAAGTCCGGTAAAAGTTTTTACACTTTTTACCTGTACGCCTTTTTCCTCCACGCCTTCCTCCTGGATTCCCTGTTCCTGAAACTGGCTCATCGAGTTTCTCCCTGTTCAGCTCTTTGCTCATCTATCAGTTCGACTCTCTGCTCAGCTCTTTCATCCTTGATATAGGCCTGAATATTGCGCTGTGTAACTCGAGTCAATCCGCACGGCAGCCAGTTACTCAGCTCGCCTAACCCGAGCATCAGACAACCCCGATCATCTAAGTGATTGGTCAGCTGGCCAATAATTTCGCGACGCTTCCAGCGACGAAAATAGACCAACATATTCTGACAGTAGATCAAATGCATCTTACGCCTTATCAGGGGCGATTTATCCGTGAGTATATTGCTGGTTAAAAAACAGACTCGACGGCGTAAATCCGCTTTTACACGCCACAACCCTTTTCCAACCGGATCGAAATAGGCGCGGTTAACCGACTGATCAACAGAAGCCATTTTGCTCTCACGATAGATACCCCGGCGCGCCTGAAAAATCGCCTCGCGGCTGATATCTGTGCCAATAATTCCATAGCGCGGCTCAAGCCCTTCGGCTTGCATTGCCTGCTCAACGGTTATCGCCAGCGAATAGGCCTCTTCACCCGTCGAGCATCCGAGACTCCATACCCACAGGGGCTCATTGCAAGATTTATCTCTGACTGCACTCTTCACCCAAGCGCGCACATAATCCATCGATGGGCGGTGGCGAAAAAAGCTGGTTTCTTTAACCAGCAAACTGTCGATAAGACCACTCCACTCCTGCGCGCCTTTGGCTACGTCCAGAGCATCGCTCATATATTGATCTATATCCTCAGAATCCAGTTCCTTCATTCTGCGGTCGAGTAGCAGTGCCAGCGCCCTTTCACGATCCGGCGTAATCTGCACACCGGTGCGCTCTTCGATCGTCGCTTTCCAGACATCGAAATAACCGAAATCACTTTTCTGGCTGATTGCGTTCTCCATTCTGTTAGCCACAGATCAATCCTATGCTCGTCGGTTATCTAATTGCGCTTGTCGTCACCCTCGGCCAGCATGGCTTCAATCTCTGCCTCAAATTCTTCCAGATCTTCGAGGTTTTCTTCCTCATCCACTTCCAGCTCTTCATCCACTTCTGGCTCTGCATCAGCGGGGGACACAAAACCTATATCGAGCATCTCTTCACTATCTTCGACCATAAATTCATCGGTTGCAGGCGAGTCATCCGCT
This sequence comes from uncultured Pseudomonadales bacterium, assembly GCA_943846685.1. Classification (GTDB taxonomy): domain Bacteria; phylum Pseudomonadota; class Gammaproteobacteria; order Pseudomonadales; family Porticoccaceae; genus HTCC2207. The sequence continues at coordinate 536,316 of OX044363.1, read as the reverse complement.
TCACTGGCATCCTTAGTTTCTGGCGTGTTTGGCATCTCGGATGTTTCTGCCACAGCAAATAACGCGCCCAGTGAACCATCATCCAATTCATCTATAGCAACGGGCTCGTCGCTATCGGAGAACTCTTCATCGAGCTCTCCATTTAATTCTTCATCGGTATTTTTGCCGGGCAGAATAAAACCACTCACCGAGTCTCTCATCTCAACAGCCATGCCCGCCAACTCACCAATCGAGTTCGCTGTGTCATTGGTTCCTGAAAGTGTTTGTGAGGTAATTTCCTGAATAACATTCATCGTGTTAGAAATATGTGCTGAGGTGGTGGCCTGATGTTTTGCCGCCTCAGAAATATCCTGAATCAACTCTGCCAGGTTGGTCGATACACTTTCAATTTCTTCCAGGGCCGTACCGGCACTGTTGGCCAGCTCAGCACCTTTAACCACCTCTGCGGTTGTCTGCTCCATCGAACTTACCGCTTCATTGGTATCCGTTTGAATAGTTTTTACCAGGCCGGCAATCTGTTTAGTCGCTGTGGCCGAGCGTTCCGCAAGTCGCTGAACCTCATCCGCTACAACCGCGAAACCCCGTCCGGCTTCACCGGCCATCGCTGCCTGAATGGCCGCGTTAAGTGCGAGAATATTGGTCTGGTCGGCAATCTCATTAATCAACGAAACTATATCGCCAATTTCCTGTGAGCTTTCACCGAGACGTTTAATTCGCTTTGCTGTGTCCTGAATCTGCTCGCGAATGGTGTCCATACCCTCAATGGTATTGCGCACTAGCTGTGCGCCATTTTTTGCAATGGATACCGAGCGCTCTGCTACCGCCGCCGACTCTGAGGAGTTGGAAGAAACCTGGTCAATGGTTATAGCCATTTCATTAATCGCCGCTGATGCTCCGGCAATCTCTTGCGCCTGATGCTCAGCACTCTCGGCCAGCTGCAGTGACGTTGCCCTTGTCGCATCGGCAGAACTGGTTACCTTGCCGGATGAACTGGCGACGTTTTCTACCAGACTTCTCAGCTCGGCAATCGCAAAGTTAATCGAGTCGGCAATGGTTCCGGTAAAGTCTTCGGTCACCGTTGCCTCGACGGTTAAATCACCATCGGCGAGATCAGAAATATCATCCAGCAATCGCAAAATAGCCTGCTGGTTTTTATCTTTGATCTGCTCTGATTCTATAAGGTTGCGTCTTGTCGCCCGGAAGTTAATAAACCCCAACATAACCAGTGCGGCAAAAAATCCAGCCACCGCCATCAGGGTTGTGAAGTTATTAAATATTCGTTTTCCAGCGGTATTAAGATCTACTACTGTGTTATCCAACTTATCAAACTTGGTCAGCAGCGCCGGTACATCACCAAATAGTGAAGCGGCGGACATTCGTGCAACTGAGAGGTCATCTGCGGAGTTATAGATACGATCAATATCATTGGCAACCACATCGAAAGATGCCTGAATCTGATCAATGCTGGCGATCGCTTCCTTATCGGTAACCTTGGTAATACCGAGAATAAAGTTGCCATTTTTCATCGAATCCAGGGTGTCGCGAAATACATTCGAGTCACTCTTAAACTGGTCAGCAGCCACATTGGCATCACCGCTACCGGAGATCATCTTGTCAATATTTCGACCGATGCGCTCAATTAGCCACAGCTGTTCCTGAGCAATCGCAATCTGTCCGGCGGGCGCCGACTGGGTAATCAACGCATCAACCACCTGACCGGAGTTATCCTGCACCAGAGGTAATTTCGCATTCAGCTCAATGGCAACCTGCGAGACAAAGAGTACCGTTTCACGGTTATCAGCCAAGAGCTTTAATCGATCACTTACCGTACTCCAGCTATCGGCCACCGATTGAACCTGTGGCCGTGAGATTTCGCCCTGATCGTAAAGACGCTTTTGCAGCCGTCGCCAGGCATCATTCATTTGACTGTTAAGTCTGCCGAGAGCATCGAAAGCCTCGTCATTAGCAGCACTGGCATCTTCCGCCAACTGAGTAATTCGCAGAGCATTAACACGCAGATTGGCAATACTTTGAATATTGCTCTGGTCATTTTTGACCTGACTGCTAACCTCTATTGCGCTGTAGGTGCCAACCAGTATGCAGGCTATACCCAAGACAATAATTAATGTGCGGAACGCTGATCCTTTCCCGGTGTTTCCTTTCATATAATCCTCCAGATTGATTCTGTATTGCTTTATTTGTCGAGTATTTCGGCAATCAATCCCTCTAGACCGAAACACTCATAAACTGACTGTCCTCAATCAGCTTATGGGCGCAAAAAAGTGGTGTGTCTTGATTTTCTTCGGTAAAACTACCGTCGATAAAATGAACCAGAGGGCCGTTATTGCGGGACTCTCTATAACTGTCTACCGCCAGAGATTTAATCCCCTGAACCGCGTCGACAATCAGACCGACATAGATGCCATCCATATCCAACACTAGCACTCGCCTATCCCGAACCGAACCGGCCAGCGAACCGCCGAGAAAATCAGCAAGGTCGATAATAGGTAACAGTCGCCCGCGAACATTGGCTAGCCCGCGAACCCATGATTTCACTCTCGGCAACTTGGTGCATTCGGGTACGTCCAACACTTCGCTAAGCTCATTAAGTGGCATCACATAGTTGTCGCCAAGCACAGAGAAACCCACCAGCTTGCGGGTCTCAACAATCTCCTTCTGCGCCGGCAAGCCATAGGTCGACTGACCAAAACGGCTAACAACGTTGCTTATTACTGAAAATATATCCTTCGCCACAGGCTGCTTCCCTAGTTGAGTACAGCGCTGATAGCTGAAACCAACTGTTTCTCGTCAATCGGCTTTACCAGATAGGCTTTAGCCCCCTGCCGCTCACCCCAGACCTGATCGGCCTGCTGATTTTTCGCGGTGACAATAATCACTGGAATATGCTTGGTCTCTTTACTGCGACTCAGTTGGCGAGTGGCCTGAAATCCGTTCAACCCCGGCATAACAATATCCATTAACACCACATCCGGCTGCTCATCTTTTGCCAGACTAACGCCCTGCTCACCCGAGTCGGCAGAGAGAACGGAAAATCCATTGCGCTCAAGAATATTTGTCAATTTGTATGTTTCTGTGGGGGAGTCATCCACAATCAGTATTTTCGCCATGATCCAACCTCTAAGTCCTTTTTAGTTTTGTATGTATTTGTCCAACACATCGAGAAGCTCGGCCCGACCAAAGGGTTTGGTCAGGTAGTCATCCGCGCCAACAATGCGGCCCTTGGCCTTGTCGAAAAGGCCATCTTTGCTCGAAAGCATAATGACCGGTGTCGATTTAAAATCGGGATTATTTTTTATTAATGCGCAAGTTTGATAGCCATCGAGTCGAGGCATCATGATGTCGACGAAAATTATGTCGGGATTGATATCGACGATTTTGGCAAGAGAGTCAAAACCGTCCGACGCGGTAGAAACGACACACCCCGCTTTAGCCAGAAGGGTTTCTGCCGTACGTCTTATTGTATTACTGTCGTCTATGACGAGCACTTTAAGGCCCTGAACATCCATTTTATCACCATTGTAAAACCACTTAACGCCTCAAGCACCGTCAATGTCACTCAAGATGTGGAATTTTAAACACACTTGTAATATATAATCCACAAGCCTCTAAATTTAATAATAAAATTGATTTATAGGTCACAGAATTTTCTGTGGCATCTGCATTGCTGTTGCCACACTTAGTTATAGCGCAAAAACTCAGCACAGGGTCATCAATTTATGGGCACAACTCTTGGGGTCATTATGGACCCGATTCAATCTATCTCTTTTCGAAAGGATTCCACCCTAGCGATCTTGCTCGCCGCCCAGCGACAGGGCTTCGAACTGTTTTATATGCAGCAGCAGGATCTCTTTTTAGAAAACGGCGATCCCCGCGCCAAGCTTACGCCGCTGCGAGTATTTGACGACCCCAATCGCTGGTATGAATTGGGCGAGCCTCGGGATGGGGCGCTGGAAGAAATGAATGTCTTGCTAATGCGCAAAGATCCGCCCTTTGACAGTGAATTTATCTACTCCACCTATATTCTTGAAGCCGCTGAACAGCGTGGTTCACTGGTGGTAAACAAGCCACAGAGCTTGCGTGACTGCAACGAGAAAGTCTTCGCCACTCAATTTCCCCAGTGCACACCCCCGCTTTTAGTGAGTCGCGACCAGGCACGACTAAAGCTGTTTTTAGCCGAGCATAAAGATGTAGTGTATAAACCGCTGGACGGTATGGGCGGCACGTCGATTTTTCGGATTAAGGAAGGTGATCAAAATCTCAATGTTATTCTCGAGACGCTGACCGACTATGGCCAACAGACTATTATGGCGCAGAAGTATCTGCCGGAAATCACTCAGGGTGATAAACGCATTCTGGTTGTCGACGGTGAAGTTATCCCCTTTGGTCTGGCGCGGATACCCACCGACAGTGACTTTAGGGGTAATCTTGCCGCTGGCGGTCGCGGGGTTGTCCAGCCATTGAGCGAACGGGATCAATGGATTGCTCAGCAGATTGCACCCACATTGAAAGAGCGCGGTCTGATTTTTGTCGGGCTGGATGTTATCGGCGACTATCTAACCGAGATAAACGTCACCAGCCCTACCTGTATTCGTGAAATTGATAATGCCGAAGATACTCGTATTGGCGATCGCCTAATTGCCGCCATTCAAAATAGACTGGCTCAATAGTCAGTAAAAAGTGGAAAGCAGCGTATATAACCTGGAGCAGTAGTGGAAAATCTAATTGAGAGCCCTTGGAATACCACCGATGAACGTCTGCGCAAGACGTTTTCGGCGGCTCTGATCTTCCACGTTGTGCTGTTGTTAGGTGTCAGCTTTACTCTCCCCTCCGGATCTACCCCCTCCACGTCGATGGAAGTCACACTGGCTCATTACAAGACTGACGAGGCACCGGAAGAGGCAGATTTTGTCGCTCAAGCCAACCAGCTTGGCAGTGGCGATCAAGACCAGGCTTCACAGCCAACCACTGCCCAGCTATCGCCCTTTGAAGGTCATGATCAGGGACAGCTGCCGGTGCCTGAGCAAGAGCGTTTGCAAGCCGAAAGCCCAACGATTCTTGCCAGCGCTGGGGATACTGCCAACCCCCAAGAAAATAATGATCTGGCCGACCATCAATCTACCCAGCAACCGCCGATAGCTGACCGGGATATTGGCGCTATCCGCGCTGAACTCGACCGCCTGCAGCGGGCTTACAGCAAATTACCACGAGTGCTGCGAATGACCTCCGCATCGGCAAAATCTGCTGATGAAGCGGCCTATATGCACTATTTTGAAAAGCGTGTAGAGCAGGTCGGCAATGTAAACTATCCTCAGGAAGCGCGAACCCGACGTATTTTTGGTCATGTACAGTTAATAGTGGCGCTGCTCGCCAATGGCCGAATCAAACATATCGAAGTGTCAAAAACCTCCGGATCTCGACTGCTTGATCAGGCGGCCGTTCGCTCGGTGCGACTGGCATCCCCCTACGAACCCTTCCCCGCCGAACTTCGCAATCGCGACGAGATTCATATTATTCGCACCTGGCAATATCAATCCAATAATGTGCTGACCACAAACTAATCCCATTCATCTCTTGAGTTTGTCTCTATAAAACCCCATATTGATCAGTATGGAACCAAGCAAACCAAAAAAAATCAGCAGCCTTAAAAATCACTTTCTGTTGGCTATGCCAACACTCACTGACCCGAATTTCGCTGACTCGGTTATCTATATTTGTGAACATAATGCCGATGGCGCTATGGGCCTGATTATCAATCATCAGATGAATATTCCGGTGAAAGCTATCTTCGATCAGCTGGATGTCGAGTATCAGGATGAATTTGCCCGACCGCTGCTGTTTGATGGTGGCCCGGTTCAGCGCGACCGCGGATTTATTCTCCATCCCAGCTGCGACCAGCAATGGGAATCCACTACCGCGATTTCTGATGAGGTCAGCTTGACCGCCTCTAAAGATATTCTCTGCGATATTGCTCTGGGGACGGGTCCAAAAGATTCACTGATCACCTTGGGTTACGCCGGTTGGGATGCGGGTCAGCTCGAAGAAGAACTGAGCGGAAATAGCTGGCTGACGATTCCAGCAGAAGCTGACATTATCTTTAAAACCAAAAGTACTGAGCGTGCCTCAGCGGCAGCACTGAGTATAGGTCTGGATTTAAGAATGCTTTCCCACGAGGCCGGCCATGCCTGATGCCAGCAAGCCAAAAAGCTTGTTGGGCTTTGACTACGGATTAAAACAGATCGGCGTTGCCAATGGCCAGACGCTGACCTGTTCCGCCAGCGGCCTGACTATTCTTAAAGCGGTAGATGGCATTCCCAACTGGGCTGAGGTGGAAAAGCTGTTAACCGAATGGGCACCAGATCTGGTGGTGGTTGGATTACCTTTAAATATGGACGACAGTGAAAGCGAACTGTCGAGCCGCGCAAGAAAATTTGCCCGTCGCCTGCAGGGCCGTTTTGCGGTTGAGGTGGAGATGGTCGACGAGCGACTCACTAGCCGCGAGGCGAAAATGCTCGGCCGCGAACAGGGCCGTTACGACCTGACAAAAATTGATCATATTGCCGCTTCATTGATTCTGCAGAGCTGGCTGGACTGTCCTGAAATCGGAAAAGCTCCCTAAAAAATTACCAACGCAACTTATCCGACTGATCTTCCTCAATGGTTAAATCATCCGCCGCCGCATCCAGTTCATGGATATGGGTATCGGACTGCATCTTGATCATCAGCCGCAGATCGTTCTTGGAGTCGGCGTGAGCAATCGCATTTTCATAACTAATCTGATCCTCGATATACAGCTGATAGAGCGCCTGATCAAAGGTCTGCATACCGTGCTCGGTCGAGTTGGTCATAATTTCTTTAAGCTTGTGCACCTCACCTTTGCGAATGGTGTCTGACACCAGAGGCGTGTTGAGCATAATCTCAATCGCCGCACGTCGGCCCTTGCCATCTTTGGTCGGCACTAATTGCTGAGCGACGATTCCACGCAAATTAAGCGACAGATCCATCCACAACTGGCCGTGACGCTCTGCGGGGAAAAAGTGCGCAATTCGGTCGAGCGCCTGATTGGCATTATTGGCGTGCAGCGTCGCCAAGACCAGATGACCGGTCTCGGCAAAAGTAATCGCGTGCTGCATAGTTTCCGGTGTGCGTATCTCACCAATCAAAATCACATCCGGTGCCTGACGCAGAGTATTCTTTAACGCCACATCAAAAGACTCGGTATCCACCCCCACTTCGCGCTGGGTAATGATGCAGCCCATATGCTCGTGAACAAATTCAATCGGGTCTTCAATAGAGACAATATGGCCACGACTATTTTTATTGCGATGGCCAATCAATGCTGCCAGCGATGTCGACTTACCAGTGCCGGTGGCGCCGACAAAAACCACAATGCCGCGCTTGTGCATCACTAGTTCCTGCAAAATCGGTGGCAACAGCAGTGATTCCGGTGTTGGAATTATCGTCTCTATGCGCCGCAGTACCATGCCAATTTCACCGCGCTGATAAAACGCACTGGCACGAAAGCGCCCAGCCGATTCACTGACAAGAGCATAATTCAATTCTTTGTGTTTTTTGAATTCTCGCTGCTGGTCTTCATCCATGGTATTTAAAACCAGCGTCTCGCACTCTTTCTGTGAGAGCTTGTTTTTGGTGATTGGCATCACCGCCCCATTAACCTTTAAGCAGGGTGGCAGACCCACGGTTATAAATAAATCGGAAGCCTTTTTCTCGGCCATATATCTAACCAGCTTTTCGAGGGTCTGGTCCAACATCGCTTTTCTCCTTAAAAACAATTGTTCTGTGACTGATGATTTAGGCGATTAAAAACTGTCCGGCATCTTGGCTTTTTCGCGAGCTACATCCGGACTGATCAGACGCTTATCCACCAGACCAGTCAGACACTGATCTAGCGTTTGCATACCTAGCGCCCCACCGGTCTGAATCGCCGAATACATCTGCGCCACCTTATCCTCGCGGATCAGATTTCGAATCGCCGGTGTACCGATCATAATCTCGTGAGCGGCAACCCGCCCGCCACCAATCTTCTTTAACAGCGTCTGGGAAATAACCGCCTGTAGTGACTCCGAGAGCATCGAGCGAATCATCGGCTTCTCGCCGCCGGGAAAAACATCGACAACCCGGTCAATCGTTTTGGCTGCCGAGGTGGTGTGCAATGTGCCGAAAACCAGATGTCCAGTTTCCGCTGCCGTCAGCGCCAGACGAATAGTCTCGAGATCACGTAGCTCACCAACCAAAACCACATCCGGATCTTCACGCAGTGCCGAGCGCAGCGCCTCAGTAAAGCCATGAGTATCGCGATGAACCTCTCTCTGGTTGATCAGGCACTTTTTGCTCTGGTGAACAAATTCGATAGGGTCTTCAATGGTTAAAATATGGTCATAGCGATTTTCATTGACGTAATCGACCATCGCCGCAAGGGTTGTCGACTTACCGGAACCGGTCGGCCCGGTAACCAACACCAGACCGCGGGGCATCAATGAGAGCTTTTTGAAAATATCCCCCATACCCAACTGCTCAAGGGTAAGCACCTTCGATGGAATAGTACGAAATACCGCGGCGGCGCCACGATTTTGGTTAAATACATTGACTCGAAAGCGCGCAATGCCTGGAACATCGAATGAAAAGTCCGTTTCCAGAAACTCTTCAAAGTCCCTTCTCTGCTTGTCATTCATTATTTCGTAGATCAAACTGTGAACCTGACGATGCTCCATGGGCGGCAAGTTGATTCGCCGCACATCACCATCAATTCTAATAATAGGGGGAAGACCCGCAGAAATGTGCAAATCTGACGCGCCCTCTTTGGCACTGAAAGCCAATAACTCCGTTATATCCATGCTATATCTCGCTTATTCCTTTTCGGCGTGTGAAGCTGCGTAAAACTCCTAAAGACCTGATAAGTATATGCCAAAGATTGAAAATAACATTAGCCTAGTCGCCAACCGCGTAGAACAGGCCGCTCGAGATGCTAATCGCGACCCCAGTGAGATTCTTTTACTGGCGGTCAGCAAGACCCGCAGCACAGAAGATATCCGCAGTGCAATCAATGCTGGGCTGACAAATTTTGGTGAAAACTATGTTCAGGAGGCCGTGGAAAAAATTGCGCTTTTGAATGAAGAGCCGGGTGCAGAACTAAGTAGAGAGCCACTGCAGTGGCATTTTATTGGCCCCCTGCAATCAAATAAAACTCGTGTTGTCGCGGAAAATTTTAACTGGGTACACAGTGTTGATCGGCTAAAAATTGCCCAGCGCCTCAGTGAGCAGCGCCCCGCAGAACTGGGGCCGCTCAATATCTGCCTGCAGGTGAATATCGACAATGAAGCCAGCAAGTCCGGCTTTAGCAGTGATGAAACACTGACCGCCGCACTGGCGATTATTAAACTGCCCAATCTACGTCTGCGCGGATTGATGGCGATTCCCCAGTCCCAGCAGAGCGAGGAAAAACAAAAAAACGCTTTTTCTACCCTGCATAATTTACGCGATCTAATCAATCAGTCTCTGGACAATTCAGATAAACTGGATACCCTCTCCATGGGTATGTCCAATGACCTGGAAGCAGCGATTTCTCAGGGATCGACCATGGTTAGAGTGGGCACAGATATATTTGGTAAAAGAGCAGCAAAACAGCGCTGAGAGTTTATAAAAAGTTTGGTAACGGAGAGCAACAGAGATGACTAATATCGCATTTATCGGCGGCGGCAATATGGCCTCCTGCATTATCGGCGGCATGCTGGCCAACGGGTTTACCGCGCAACAGATTCGCGTCAGCGATCCCGGTGAGCAGGCGAGAGACAATATCCAAGCAACCCATGGCATTGTCGCAACCGGCGACAACCACAGCGCAGTAGCCGATGCAGATATTGTTATTCTGGCGGTTAAACCGCAGGTTATGGGCCCAGTGGTCTCCGATCTGGCCAGCTCATTAAACAGTTCCTGCGCAGTCGTCTCGATTGCCGCGGGCATTCAGATTAGCGATCTGCAAAACTGGCTCGGCGACAGTCAGGCAATAGTCCGCGCCATGCCCAACACTCCGGCGATGGTTCGTCAGGGCGCGACCGGATTATTTGCCAATCCTCTTATTACTAGCCAACACAAAGAATCGATTCAGGCGATTTTCAATGCCGTGGGTATTGCCTGCTGGGTAGATCAGGAATCACAGATCGATGCGGTAACTGCGGTATCCGGCAGCGGCCCCGCCTATTTCTTTTTGGTTATGGAAGTGATGCAGAAAGTGGCTGAAGAGTTGGGACTGTCCGCACAGACCGCACAACAGCTGACCATTCAAACCGCACTGGGTGCAGCCCAGATGGCCAGCAGCGGAAGCCTCAGCACCGCTGAACTGCGCCAGCAGGTGACATCGCCAGGCGGCACCACCCATGCGGCGATTGAAAGTTTTAAAGCCGGTGGTATTGAAAACACTTTCCGTGAGGCGATGAGCGCAGCACTAAATCGCGCTGAGGAAATGTCGAAAGAGTTTTCCAGTTAAGCGCTTTTGACTTAAGAGCTTTTGTCTTAAAAGCTTAAATAATAGAACGAGTAATCCAAGGAACAAATATGAATGTTTTTGGCGACATCTTTAGTCTGATTATACAAATCTTCAGCTTTTTATTGTTGGTTCGCTTGCTGTTGCAACTGGTGCAAGCGGATTTCTACAATCCTATTTCCCAGACCATCTTCAAGATTTGTGCACCAGTGGTTGAACCTCTGAATAAAATTTTCCCAACCCTTGGCTCACTGAATACTGCCGCTCTAGTCGCGGCCATTGCCGTGCAGTGGTCAATCTATTTAGTCGTTGGCTTAAGTACCGGTGTGGCATTTTTAACGATTCTTTCTTATATTCCAGTAGCCGCCTTCAATCTGTTGTTTCTTCTAATCGAAGTGTATTTCTGGGGTATTTTTATCCTCGCCATATCTAGCTGGATTGGCACTAGCGGCCACCCGACGGTGAATCTGGTTGGGCAAATTGTCGAACCCTACCTGCGCCCGTTCCGTAAATTTATTCCGCCGATGGGAATGATGGATTTCTCGCCAATGGTTGCCATTATCAGCTTGATCATCATCCGCAATAAAGTGCTGCCGGTGATCGGCGGGTTTATTCAGTCGATGGTAATTTAACTACTGGCTTTCTAATAGATAGCTAGTAGGCACTTAATAGAACGTAATAGAAAGTTGCGTTAAACCAACCACCCTCTTAGACTCAACGGCTAGATTCAGGACTGCTCATTTATGTCATTAGATAAAAGAGAAAATTCTGTCGGTACCGTTTCGGCAGAAAAAATTCTTATCGACAAACCACTAACACTGGCTTGCGGTTTCGTGCTGCCCAGTCATGAACTGATGGTTGAGACCTATGGCACCCTGAACGCCGACAACAGCAATGCCATTTTGATCTGCCATGCGCTGAGCGGAAATCATCACGCAGCGGGCTACTACGAAGGCGATGAAAAACCCGGCTGGTGGGACAGCTATATTGGTCCCGGCAAGCCGATGGATACCAATCGCTTCTTTATTGTTTCGCTAACCAATATTGGCAGCTGTTTTGGCAGCACCGGCCCAACCACGATTAACCCCGAGACCGGCAAAGTCTGGGGTGCTGACTTTCCCGCGCTGCGTGCCAGAGACTGGGTCGAGTCACAGAAACTGTTAATGGAACAGCTGGGTATAGACTGTTGGGCGGCAGTGATTGGCGGCAGCCTCGGTGGTATGCAGGCAATGCGCTGGGCGCTGGAATATCCAGACAAGCTAGCCAACAGTATTGTGATTGCCTCGTCGATGAAACTGTCGGCGCAGAATATCGCCTTTAATGAAATTGCGCGTCGGGCGATAAAATCCGACCCGGATTTTCACGACGGCAATTATCTGCACCACAATACTCTGCCCAAACACGGTCTGGCACTGGCACGAATGATTGGTCATGTGACCTATTTGTCGGATGAACTGATGGGGCAAAAATTTGGTCGCGAACTTCGCTCAGGGACTTTCTTGCAGGGTGAGGCGGCACCGATCGAGTTTCAGATTGAGAGCTACCTTAACTATCAGGGTGATAAGTTCTCCAGTGGTTTTGATGCCAACTCGTATATTTTGATTACCAAGATGCTCGACTATTTTGATCTCTCGCGGGAGTATCAAAACAACTCCGTCGGCGCCTTTAGCCATGCAAAATGTGACTTTCTGGTGGTTTCCTTCAGCAGCGACTGGCGCTTCTCGCCCGAGCGCTCGCGAGAAATTACCGATGCCTTAATTGCTGCCGGCAAAAACGTCTCCTACGCTGAAATCGAATCTGATCTCGGTCACGATGCCTTCTTATTACCCAACCCGCGCTATGAAAAAGTGCTTGGTAACTACCTGAGCAGGGTAGCTGATAAGTTCGAAGCTGCGTCTAAGGGAGCAGCAAAATGAATCAGGATATAAGCTTTATTAACAGCTGGATAAAACCCGATTCGCGAGTTCTCGATCTCGGCTGCGGTGATGGCAGCCTGCTGGCGACCCTAACCCAAGAGTTAAATATCAGCGGCTATGGTCTCGAAATTGATCCCGAGTCGATCAGCCAATGTGTAGCCAAAGGGGTCAATGTTATAGAGCAAGATCTCAATAACAGCCTGCATAATTTTCCCGACAACAGCTTTGATACGGTCATTATGACTCAGGCGCTGCAAGCTATGCGCTACCCGCACCTGGTACTCGATGAAATGTTGCGGATTGGCAGCCAGTGTGTGATTACATTCCCGAATTTTGGCCATTGGCGAGCACGCGCCTACCTGACCCTACGCGGTCGTATGCCGGTAACCAAACAGCTGGCCTACCAGTGGTATGACACACCCAATATTCACTTCTTTACCTACAGCGATTTTGAAGCCCTCTGTCGTGAGCGAAATATCACTGTATTGCGTAAGAAGTTTATCGGTGAACATTTCCCCGATCGACAACTCAAAAACCTATGGCCGAATTTATTTGCTGATACTGCGGTTTATCATCTCAGCAAATAATGCTGAGCTAAAATTTCAACGCTCTTAAACATCAATAGACAGGGGAACCGACCAATGAAATATCTTATTATTATTTTATCAGCTGTCTTTAGCCTGACCGTTCAGGCGGATCAGCATGACTACAAAAAGCACGGCGACCACAAAATTTTTTACAGCGCCTTTAACAGCACTTTTATCGATCCGGATATTGCAGTCGCCAATCAGATTGTTCGCGGCAAGGATAAAGGGCTGGTTAATATCGCGGTGGTTTTAGAGGCAGGTAAGGGTCTGCCGGCGGTTATCTCGGGGAATGTATACAATATTTTCCAGATGAGCCAGAAGCTGGAATTTGTTGCTATTCGCGAGCAGGACACCATCTATTATCTGGCACCCTTCGAATTTGAAAACGAAGATTTTTTAACCTTTAAAATTTCAGTGCAGAGCGATTCCAACAAGCCCGCTTATAAACTTAAATTCCAGAAAAAAATGTATCACGACTAACCGGCTTTCGATTAAAGCTAAGGATTCTACTTTGGACGTTGTATTAGCCAGCAGCAATGCCGGAAAGATAAAAGAACTTCAGGATATGCTGGCGGATTTGGGGGTGGTAATTATCCCCCAACAGAAACTCTCTATTCCCGATATCGAAGAGACCGGCCTGTGCTTTGTTGAAAACGCCATACTCAAAGCCCGAAATGCCGCACTGCTCTCCGGAAAACCGGCCATCGCCGATGACTCCGGTCTTGAAGTGGATCTGCTCGATGGCCGCCCAGGGATTTACTCGGCGCGCTATGGCGGCGAAGACGCCACCGACAGCAGCAACAATCAAAAACTCCTCGAAGAACTCGGCGACAGCCCGCTGGAAAAACGCAGCGCCCGCTACCAGTGCATTATTGTCTATATGCGTCATGCCAACGACCCAACCCCAATTATTTGTCAGGGCAGCTGGGAGGGGCATATCGCCTTTGAACCCCGTGGCAGCGAAGGTTTTGGTTACGACCCGCTATTCTATCTCGCCGATCACAACTGCCATGCCGCCGAAATGAATAAGGTTGAGAAAAACCGCATCAGCCACCGCGGCAAAGCGACAGCGCAGCTGCTCGAACAGCTTCGTCAGCGTATCTAGTCGGCAATGACCAACAGCCCACTGCAACTGGACACTTCGCTGCCACCCCTGTCACTCTATGTGCATATTCCCTGGTGCGTGCGCAAATGCCCCTACTGCGACTTTAACTCTCATGCCGCAGGACCAGAGATTCCCGAGCAGGCCTATATTCAGCGACTGATTGCCGACTTGCAGCAAGATCAACCCTGGGCCCAGGGCCGCAAACTGACTTCAATGTTTTTTGGCGGTGGCACCCCCAGCCTTTTTTCCGCCGCAGGAATTGGCCAGATTGTCTCCGCTGCGGAGAAAATTATCGGCTTTAACGAGGATATTGAAATTACCCTTGAAGCCAACCCCGGCACCTTTGAGCAGGAAAAGTTTTCCGGCTTTCGCAGTGCCGGAATCAATCGACTGTCTATCGGCATTCAGAGCTTTAACGATGCACACCTGACAAAACTTGGCCGAATTCACAGCGGCAATCAGGCGCTGTCCGCTATCGACACCGCCCGAACAGCAGGCTTTGAAAACTTTAATCTCGATTTAATGCACGGCCTCTCCGGGCAGAGCCTTGCGGAGGCAAGGGCCGATATCCAGCAGGCGATAGATCTGGGTGCCAACCATATCTCCTGGTACCAGCTGACCATCGAACCGAATACGGAATTTTATTCGCGCCCGCCCCAGCTTCCGGAAGATGACATCCTTGCCGATATCCAACAGATGGGTATGGCCCTGCTCGACGAGCATGGCTTTGGCCAATATGAAGTCTCAGCCTTTGCCCAGCCCGGCCAGCGCTCTGAGCACAATATTAATTACTGGCAGTTTGGTGACTACTTGGGCATTGGTGCAGGTGCTCATGGCAAGATCAGCCTGCCCCAGCAACAACAGATTATTCGCAGCAATAAAACCCGCCAGCCGGATAACTATCTATCACGAGAGTTGGCAACTCTGGCCCAGATAAAACCGATTCCCAGCGAAGAGCTGGCAATGGAATTTATGATGAATGGTCTGCGTCTGCGCGAGGGTCTGCCAGCCAGCTATTTTTCAGAGAGAACCGGACTGTCAGTTTCAACTATTGAACAGCAGGTGCAAAAACTCCAATCTCAGGGCCTGCTAGAAGTTGATAGCCAACAGTATCGCGCCACGCCCCTCGGCTATCAATTTCTAAACAGCCTGTTACAGGGCTTTTCCTAAGCTGACTCCCCGACGATTATTTTGTTAGAATCCCCGCACTCTCATCAACACGAACAAAACTATGTCTGACGCAATTAAAAGCACCGGCCCTCTCAGCCAACAGGAGACCGCAAGACTCTTGCGCCTGGCCACCTATGCGTCGACCTCGGTGGCGATTTTCCTAATTGGCGCCAAGCTGATTGCCTGGAACGCTTCTGGCTCCGTCAGCCTGCTCGCCACATTGATCGACTCCATGCTCGATGCGCTGGCTTCAATTATTAATCTGGTCGCTGTGCGCCATGCACTGACCCCTGCGGACAAAGAGCATCGCTTTGGTCACGGCAAGGCAGAAGCACTCGCCGGACTTAGCCAGTCGCTGTTTATTGCCGGCTCTGCCGGATTTTTATTGCTCGAAGCGGGCCGCCGGATAGTCAATCCAGCCCAAGTCGAATCTATCGAGCTGGGCATTGTTGTGATGGTGATTTCAATTGTCGCCACATTGCTATTACTGGGTTTTCAGCAGCATGTGATTCGCAAAACCAACTCCACAGCAATTCGCGCAGATGCCCTGCACTACCGCACCGACTTAATGGTTAATAGCAGCGTGATTGTCGCACTGCTGCTGGCCACTATTGGCTGGGATGGCTTCGATGGACTGTTTGCGGCGGCGATTGGTCTCTATATTCTCTACAGCGCCCGGGAGATCATTATCACCTCTTACGACCATCTAATGGATCGCGAACTGCCCGATGAAGACCGCGAGAAAATCAAAGCTCTGGTCCTAAAACATCCAAGTGCCAGAGGACTTCACGACCTGCGCTCACGCCACTCGGGCACCATGACCTTTATTCAACTGCACTTAGAGTTGGACGATGATCTGAGCCTGTTGGAAGCCCATAAGATTTCTGACGAGGTGGAAGACAATATCCACAGCGCTTTCCCCGGGTCGGAAGTGATTATTCATATCGACCCGCAGTCGGTGGTCGGCCACGAAGCAGTGGCCGAGTTTGAAAGCGGTGAAAAACTCTAGCGCAGATTGCGATGCAGGTAACGCCTTAAAATCCCCAGCAACTTCTCCGGCACGTGCTTGCGCTTCCACTCACCGGCGACAAAGCGATTGGCCTCGCTCAGGGTTGGATAGCTATAAATCGTACTGAGCATCTTATTTAGACCCATACCATTTTTCATCGCGATCACAAACTCACTGACCAGTTCACCGGCCTGGGGTCCCACAATCGTCGCTCCCAGAATACGATCACTGCCCGGCGCATTAAGCACCTTTACAAACCCCTTGGCGTCGTTGTCCGCAATAGCGCGATCCAGATCGGATAGATCGTACTGGGTCACCTCAACATCAATACCCTGAGCCGCTGCCTCTCGCTCATTGAGACCCACCCGAGCTATCTGCGGATCGGTAAAGATCACCTGAGGGATCACACGGTAGTCAACGCGGAATTTTTTAAAGCTGCCGAGCAAGCCATTAACCACTGCATACCAAGCCTGATGACTGGCCGCATGGGTTAACTGATAGGGCCCAACCAGATCGCCACAGGCGAGAATATTGGGGTAACAGGTGCGCAGGTATTCGTCGGTAACAACGGTGCCATTGGCGTGCAAGGGAATACCTAAATCTTCCAACCCAAAACCGCTGGTATTGGCCGCGCGACCAATAGCCACCAACACTCGATCAAACGCTATTTCAAGATCCTCAGCGCCCTCAGACGAGAGCGATACCGAACCGCCTTCGGCAGCAGAAACAAACTTTTTCGCCGCATAACCGGTTAAAACCTGCACGCCCTCTTCACTCAAACAGTCGGCCATAAAGCTCGCCACATGATGATCATCTCTGGGCAGCAACTGCGATTGCATCTCCACCAGAGTTACCTGCGAGCCGAGACGCTGGAATGCCTGCGCCAGCTCACAGCCAATCGCACCGCCACCCACTATTAACAGACGTGGCGGCAACTTATCCAGCTGCCAGAGATTTTCTGAGGTCAGAGGATCGACCTGATCAAGCCCGGGGATTGGCGGCACTATAGGTCTTGCTCCAGTGGCGAGAATAATTTTTTCAGCACTGATCTGCTGACCATCGACCTCAACCACCCAGGGCGAAATTAATTTCGCATGACCAGAGACACAGTCAACGCCCAGACCGGTGTAACGCTCGACAGAATCATGGGGCTCAATGGTTTTAATCAC
Source organism: uncultured Pseudomonadales bacterium (assembly GCA_943846685.1). Taxonomy (GTDB): domain Bacteria; phylum Pseudomonadota; class Gammaproteobacteria; order Pseudomonadales; family Porticoccaceae; genus HTCC2207. The sequence continues at coordinate 518,841 of OX044363.1, read as the reverse complement.
TTCCTGAACGCGACCCATGACCTTGGGGAAATCCACCTCAGGCGCAGCAACATTAATGCCCAACTGCGATGCCTTTTTAATCTCCGCCATCGATTTCGCGGCGCGAATTAACGCCTTGCTCGGCACACAGCCAGTATTTAAACAGTCACCGCCCATCTGGGCTTTTTCAATAAGTGTGACCTTAGCTTTAAGCGTCGCGCCAATATAGGCGCTGACCAGCCCGGCGCTGCCGGCGCCGATCACAATCAGATTGGTATCAAATTTCTTCGGCTTTTGGTAACTGCGGTAGAGTTTGCGCTGTTCCAGCTTGCGCATAATGGCGCGGGCAAGAAAGGGAAATAGCGCCAGCAGCACAAACGAAGAGATAACCGCCGGCGTCAGTATGCCCGCCGCAGAGAATTCCTCGATATTACTAAGCGAAGCACCGGCATTAACATAGACCAGCGTGCCGGCTAACATACCCAGCTGACTGACCCAATAGAACGTCGAGGCTTTGATTGGGGTTAGACCCATCAGCAGATTAATCATCCAGAAAGGAAACAGCGGTATGAGCCGCAGACCAAACAGATAAAAACCACCCTGTTTCTCTACGCCTTCATTGAGCGTTTTAAGATGACCGGAAAATTTATCCTGCACCCAGTCGCGAAGCAAAAATCGCGAGACCAGGAAAGCCAGCGTAGCCCCCAGTGAACTGGCAAATGACACCAGCAGGGTTCCTGTCCACAGACCAAACACCATGCCGCCAATAATGGTCAGCAGCGCAGCGCCGGGAATAGACAGCGCAGTAGCCACAACATAGGCGCAAAAATAGACCGCCGCGGTCAACAGTGGCTGTTGGTTATACAACTCTCGGAAGAAGTCTACCGACAGATAACGCTGGCCATCAAATGTAAAATAAGCCCAGAGCAAACAACCAATTACCAACAGCAGTGCAATTTTCTTAATCAATCTATGCTTCCCTCTATATATTTATCATTACAGAATCACCCGCCGCAAATAAAGAGCTCGTTTAAGCCCGGTGGTTCCCGTTTTGGGTGATCCAATATCCCGTCAATTTTGTAGTTAGTATCAAGATGAACAGATCATCTATTTTTCATTGAGACTCAGGTGCTGTGAATGGTAACATGAGCCGTTAAAAGACCATCTTACAAAAAAACCAAACACTGGAGACCACATTATGAGCGACGCTATCGTTCACACTACAGACACAAGCTTTGAAAGCGATGTACTACAGTCAGATGTTCCTGCACTGGTAGATTTTTGGGCAGCCTGGTGCGGTCCCTGCAAAATGATTGCTCCACTGCTTGATGAGCTCGCCGATGAATACGCCGGTCGTATCAAAATCTGTAAGGTCGATGTGGACAGCAATCCAGAAACTGCAGCTAAATTTAATGTTCGTGGTATTCCAACACTGTTGGTATTTAAGAACGGTTCTGTTGAAGCGACCAAGGTTGGCGCCCTTTCAAAAGCCCAGCTGGTTGAATTTGTCGACAGCCTTTTATAAATAGCTTTTGTTTAAAATCTGCAATAAATATCTTGTTTGCGGCTTTCGGGCCGCAAAAATTTTCTTGCTCTTTAGTTAATGCACGCTATACTTCACGAAATTCAACGTGTTTTTACACTACGTAGGCTCCCCCACAAAGCATCTTTAGACCCCTTTATCGCAACACCTCTATTTCTACACTAGCGATTTCAGGCGACTAGCGAGCCAACCTAACACAAAATTACTAAATTCGGCGTAAAGCCAAATCCCTTTTCCAAAACCTATAGCAACCCTAAAAAACCCCTTCTATGAATCTATCAGAATTAAAACAAAAACCCATTGGCGAACTGCTTGAAATGACTGAGTCTCTAGGACTCGACAATCTGGCTCGCTCTCGTAAACAAGACATTATCTTTGCCCTGCTAAAAAAACACGCGAAAAGCGGCGAAGATATCTATGGCGACGGGGTTTTAGAAATACTCCCGGATGGCTTTGGGTTTTTGCGCTCGGCTGGTGCCTCTTACCTAGCCGGCCCGGATGATATCTATGTATCACCCAGTCAAATTAGACGCTTTAACCTGCGCACCGGCGATGGCATCTCCGGCAAAATAAGACCTCCCAAAGATGGTGAGCGCTATTTTGCGATGCTCAAAGTTAACGAAATCAACCTTGACGCCCCAGAAAATGCCCGCAACAAAATTCTCTTTGAAAACCTTACCCCCCTATTCCCTGACCAGCGCCTTGGCCTCGAAGCGGGAAATGGCTCTACCGAAGATTTAACTGGACGTATTATCGATCTGGTTTCACCTATAGGTAAAGGACAGCGCGGATTGATTGTTGCACCTCCGAAAGCCGGTAAAACCATCATGATGCAGAATATTGCGCAATCGATTATTCGCAATAACCCTGAATGTATCATCATCGTCTTGTTGATCGATGAGCGTCCAGAAGAAGTGACCGAAATGCAGCGCACGGTACGTGGCGAAGTAATCGCCTCGACCTTTGATGAGCCGCCCACTCGCCACGTGCAGGTTGCCGAAATGGTTATCGAGCGGGCCAAGCGTCTTGTAGAGCACAAAAAAGACGTAGTGATTCTGCTCGACTCTATCACTCGTTTAGCTCGCGCCTACAACACCGTTATCCCATCCTCCGGTAAAGTACTCACTGGTGGTGTCGACGCACACGCCCTCGAAAAGCCCAAGCGCTTCTTCGGTGCCGCACGTAATATCGAACACGGCGGCAGCCTCAGCATCATCGCCACCGCACTGGTTGATACCGGCTCAAAAATGGACGAAGTTATCTACGAAGAATTTAAAGGCACCGGTAATATGGAGCTAATCCTTGATCGTAAGGTTGCTGAAAAACGTGTCTACCCATCGATTAATATCCGTCGCTCCGGCACTCGTCGCGAAGACTTGCTAATGGACGAAGCAGAACTGCAAAGAGTATGGATTCTGCGCAAGTTACTGCATGATATGGAAGACGTTGCAGCCATTGAATTTATGGTCGAGAAACTTAAAGGCTTTAAGAACAATGCCGAATTCTTTGGTGCAATGAAGCGCAAATAGTGCACCCAATGTCGTGGTTACTGCGTATCATAAGCAACAATGCAGTGACCATGGCCAACACTAATGAAATATTCTGACCTACGCGACTTTATAGCTTTCCTCGAACAACGAGGAGAGCTTGTGCGCATCTCTCAAGAAGTTGATCCCTATCTGGAAATGACCGAGATCAGCGACCGCACCTTGCGCGGCAAAGGTCCCGCGCTACTGTTTGAAAACCCCAAAGGTTTCGATACCCCAGTACTCTGTAATCTCTTCGGCACCCCCGATAGAGTAGCCATGGGTATGGGCCAAGAAAACGTCAGCGCCCTGCGCGATGTCGGCACTTTACTCGCTTTCCTAAAAGAACCGGAGCCACCCAAAGGCCTTCGCGATCTCTGGGAAAAGCGCCACGATTTTAAACAGGTATTAAATATGCCTGTTAAACAGATCAAGAACGCCCCCTGCCAGGAAATTGTGCTTGAAGGCGAAGATGTTGATCTGGATAAACTCCCGATCCAAACCTGCTGGCCCGGCGATGCCGCACCACTGGTGACCTGGGCACTGTCGATTACCCGCGGACCGGAAAAAGAGCGCCAGAATCTTGGCATCTACCGAATGCAAAAGATCGCCAAAAATAAATTAATTATGCGCTGGCTCGCCCATCGCGGCGGCGCCCTCGATTATCGCGACTGGCAGAAAAAGTACCCCGGCAAACCCTACCCTGTGGCTATTGCCCTGGGCGCCGATCCGGCAACAACTCTGGGAGCAGTAACCCCAGTTCCGGATACTCTATCTGAATATGCCTTTGCCGGACTTTTGCGCGGTGAGAAAACTCAGGTCGCCAAATGCCTTGGCAGTGATCTGCAGGTTCCCGCCACCGCAGAATTTATCCTCGAAGGCCATCTGCATCCCGGCGAAGAAGCCGATGAAGGTCCCTTTGGCGATCACACCGGTTACTACAATGAAGTTGAAAGCTTCCCGGTAATGACCATCGATCGCATTACCCATCGTAAAGACCCGATCTATCACAGCACCTATACCGGACGACCACCGGATGAGCCCGCTGTGCTCGGCGTAGCCCTCAATGAAGTCTTTGTGCCCATACTGCAAAAACAGTTTCCGGAAATTGTCGACTTCTATCTGCCGCCGGAAGGTTGTTCCTACCGTATGGCAGTGGTCAGCATGAAGAAACAGTATCCCGGCCATGCCAAGCGCGTGATGATGGGTGTCTGGTCATTTCTACGCCAGTTTATGTATACCAAGTTTGTGATTGTTACCGATGATGATGTGGATGTGCGCAACTGGGACGATGTAATCTGGGCGATTACCACTCGTATGGATCCCACTCGGGATACGGTTCTGATTGATAATACGCCCATCGACTATCTGGATTTTGCCTCACCGGTTTCTGGGTTGGGTTCTAAAATGGGGCTAGATGCGACCAATAAATTACCCGGTGAAACCAATCGCGAATGGGGTGAGCCTATTGTGATGGATGATGCGGTTAAGCATCGGGTTGATGAGCTTTGGGGTGAGTTAGGTATTGATCTAAAGTAAGTTTCTAGGACTTACCTTATCGACTTCTGTATAAAACTGGCAAGCCTTTAAAACCCCACCTATAGTTTAAAGAATCTTTGAGCACAGGACTGTGCTCGCGCAATGGCCGAAGGAATGGTGATGGAGATTCAGCAAGACTTCCTTTTATTTTTTCTGCTTGATAATACAGCAGAATTCTCGCCGCCTTATTTCAAACAGTCTTACTCTGAAAACCTCCTCAACCTAAGTTTAAAGTGCTATCAAAAACCACTTAATAATCAGAGGAAAGAAACATGATTACTATTTCACAACTAACGGAAATATTGGGCTGGGCATCAGTAATAAATATTGCCTACCTTATTTTAGCCACCTTAATTCTTATGTTTATGAAAGAAAAAATATCTGCAATTCACGGCAAGATGTTTGCTATAGATAAGCAAGAATTAAATTCTAAATATTTTGATTTTTTAAGCTCTTACAAAATTGCGACATTGGTTTTTATTGTTGCACCATATCTCGCTTTGAAAATTATCGGCCAGTAACTATTCGAGTCTGGCTCTGTTATTTTTCCCACTCGCTATAACGGCGTAAGTTTAAGTTAGCGCAACAATAGGAATTTTTAATGAATGAAATTACCGGTATCAATCATGTCGGCTTACGAGTTAGAGATATGGATATTTCACGGATTTTCTATGAAAAACTGGGCTTTAAATTTATTGTCGGCCCAGTCGGGCCTGAGCCCGTTGCGATAATTGAGCATACTTGCGGGGTTAATTTTAATCTTATTCTGAACGCCTCAGACAAGGCCCCTAAGGGCAATGTGCTTATGGAAGAACCGACCAAATATACGGGTTATACGCATATTGCCCTGGAGGTTACCAACGCGGCATCTGTGGCGAATAAAATTATCAATTTAGGCTTAACTATTACCGAGGAAGTTGAGTATAACGGCGCAAAATTCTTTTTTATCAGAGATCCAGATAATAATGTAATCGAGTTTCATCAGCCGGCAAATTGATACAAGCCAACTCGAATTAAAAAATTTAGGGTCAAAAAATTTAGGGTCAGACTCGATTTTAAAGTATCAAAACGTCGATTGCCGTAAGATGGAAAGAGTGCATATAACAAGCTATCATTTTTTTCGGCTCAAAATAATTAAAATCGAAAATTTAAAAAAAATAAACCGGCTATAAGTCTATGATTGATTTTCGACAGGCACTCCCCGATGAATTGGACCTCCTCAAAAATTTTCTTTTTGAGCATGGCCCCAACCCTTGGAACTATCTTCCCGAAGACGGTATTAATAAAACCTTTTTCCTAATCACCAATAAGCAAGGCGAAGCTCTAATCGCCTATGATGGTGAAACCATTATCGGCCTGGCCATTTTCTTTTACCCCTCTGCCCTGCCGGAAAACTTTCAGCAATACGCTCATTCACAACCCGCCATTTATATAGCAGAAGTCGTTGTTCACAACGACTATTCCGGCCGCGGTATCGGCAGTCAGTTACTCAATGAAATTATTACCAAAGCGCCCAGCTTTAATGCCACCAAAATCCTCCTAGATCGCCATGAAGAAAATGCGGCATCGGCGGGCATGATGCGCAAGGCGGGCTTTGTGGAAATCTGTACCCTTAGCGATTTGGATCGCCGTCATTCTGGCAGCCGAAAAACCACTGTTCTCGGTTTTGATATTGGTCGCTAGCCTTACCCCCCTGCCCAAAACAAATCCCCCTCTTTTGCAAAACAATACTTATAATCAGCCAAAAGGAATAAAGAGCAGAATAAATAGCGGGGTATAAACCATGTCCGAACTCAAAACCCATAAAGGCGCCTGTCACTGCGGTGCGATTCAGTTTGAAGTGGATGCACCCAGCCATTTGCATGCCCATGCCTGCAACTGTTCTATCTGCTACAAGAGCGGTGGCGACCAGATAATTGTTCCAGCTTCACGATTTCGATTACTCTGCGGCAGCGAATCAATCACCACTTACACATTTAATACTGGCGGTGCGAAACATACTTTCTGTAAGGTCTGTGGTATTAAACCCTTTTATACGCCGCGCTCTAATCAAGATGGCTTCAGCGTTAACTTGCGCTGTGTTGAGCGCACCTATATTGAATTCCTGGAGGTCGATATCTTTGATGGCCAAAACTGGGAAAAAAATGCCGCCTCGCTGGCACACCTTTCTCGCGATGAGTAAGGTAAGATGATCTGCATAACATTGGCCAATAATAGATAACAATAACCTGGGGGGCGTGGCTGTGGATAAACAGCAAGGGCAGTTTCATCTCTTTACCCAGCGGCGGTTTTTGCCGTTTTTTATTACCCAGTTTCTGGGCGCGCTCAACGACAATCTATTTAAAAATGCCCTGCTGGTTATTATTGTTAGCCTGGGGGTTTCCGAGGCGGCAAGCAGCACTAACTTCCTGACCAACCTGGCTGCCGGTCTGTTTATTCTTCCCTATTTTCTGTTTTCCACTACCGCTGGCCAGTTGGCGGATAAGTACGATAAGGCCTGGCTTATTCGGCGAATTAAGTTCGCGGAAATTATTATTATGCTGATCGGCTGCTATGCCCTGTACCGCAGTAATATTGAGCTAATGATGTTTATTCTCTTTTTGCTTGGCGTGCAGTCGTCCTTTTTTGGTCCGATTAAATACTCGATTATTCCACAGCACCTTTCCCCGGAAGAACTGATGGCGGGCAATGCCCAGGTGGGGATGGGAACCTTTGTGTCGATTTTGCTCGGCACCCTGCTCGGTGGTTGGTTGGTTACTTTTCCTCTGGGCACTATCTGGGTGGGAGCTCTGGCGATTGTGGTTGCGCTTATCGGCTGGTACGGCAGCTGCCAGATTCCCGATGCGCCGGCGGATAAGGGCGAGATTAAAATCAGTCTTAACCCGGTTCGTGAGGCCTGGCGCAATCTCGGTTTTGCCCGGGAAAATATGACGGTGTTTTACTGCATTATGGGTATTTCCTGGTTTTGGTTGTTTGGCGGCAGTTTTTTAACCCAGGTGCCGAATTTTGCAATGACCGTGCTACAGGGGCATCCAACGCTGATTTCTATTCTGCTGGCGGCCTTTATTATCGGCGTGGCGATTGGTTCGATTCTCTGTGCAAAGGTTTCCGGTAAGCAGGTGGAGCCAGGGCTTATTCCTCTCGGTGCTATTGGCCTGACGGTTTTTAGCTGCGATATCTTTTTCTCATCTAATGGCTTTCAACAAACCGCTCAAGGGATGACGAATATATTACCTTTAACATTCTTAACCATGGGCGGCGGTATTCATGTGCTGATCGATCTGCTCGCTATCGGGCTATTCGGGGGTATTTTTATTGTGCCTCTGTATGCCATGGTGCAGTCGCGGACGCAGAGCAATAAACGCGCGCGGGTGATTGCTGCCAACAATGTTTTCAATGCGCTATTTATGGTTTCTGGCGCTGTTATTGGTATTGTCTGTCTGAGTGTTGTGCAGATGAGTATTCCACAGTTCTTTTTGACTATTTCTGTGGCCAATCTATTATTCCTGCTATTACTGATTTGGCGGGTTCCGGAATTTAAACTGCGCTTTTGGGCTTGGGTAACTAATCGTCGCGATTAGTCATACCTCAATTATAAAAATAAGGACTTCATTATGACGCTGTCATCAAAAATTATTCTCGGCATGGTGCTCGGGGTTGTGGTCGGCCTGATTCTCAACGCTATTAATGCAGGCAGTGAGTCAGGGGCTCTGACGGCTTGGGTGGTGGAATATATCTTTGATGTGGTGGGGCGTATCTTTATTGCCTCGCTAAAGCTGTTGGTGGTGCCTCTGGTCTTTGTCTCTCTAGTCTGCGGTTCGTCGGCGATGGGTGAAAATATCAAGATGGGACGTATCGCTTTTAAAACTCTGTCGCTGTATCTGCTGACCACGGCGATCGCGATTACTCTGGCGCTGTCATTTGCCAATATTATCAATCCGGGTGTGGGTATAGATACGGCGGCGGTAGCTTCGTTTAGCGCGCCTATTCCGCCGTCATTTAAGGATGTATTCATTGGTATTTTCCCGACCAACCCAATCAAGGCGATGTCGGATGGCAATATGTTGCAGATTATTGTCTTTTCGATTTTGGTGGGTGTTGCGATCACTCAGGCGGGCAAGGCGGGTCAGGGAATTCTTGCGGTATTCCAGGATTTTAACGATGTGATTATGCGTATGGTGACGATTCTTATGCACCTCGCACCCTTTGGGGTTTTCTGCCTGCTGGCCAAGCTTTTTACCGAGGAGGGCTTTGCGGCGATCTATAATCTGGCGCTGTACTTTATGACTGTTACCCTGGTACTGGCTCTTCATGCAGGCGTGGTTTATACCAGTATTTTCAGCATCTTTACCCGTCTTAATCCGCTGACGCTGATAAAGAATATACGTCCGGCGATGTTATTTGCCTTTAGTACCTCGTCGAGCAATGCAACCATGCCGGTAACCTTGAATGTGATGGAAAAGCGCGTTGGCGTGGATAACTCTGTGGCTTCATTTACTGTGCCTCTGGGGGCCACGATCAATATGGATGGCACGGCGATTATGCAGGGCGTGGCGACGGTCTTTATTGCACAGGCCTATGGTTTGGATTTGGGTTTAACTGAGTATCTGGCGGTGATTGCGACTGCAACCTTGGCTTCGATTGGCACCGCGGGCGTGCCCGGTGTTGGCCTGATTATGCTGTCGATGGTGTTGCAGCAGGTGGGTCTGCCAGTTGAGGGTATTGGACTGATTATTGGTGTTGATCGCCTGCTGGATATGATGCGTACGGTGGTCAATATCACTGGTGATAGCACGGTGACGTCGGTGGTGGCTAAAAGTGAGGGGATGTTGGATGAGGCGGTGTTTTATGAGGTCTCTGATCGCGATGAGTACAGCAGCGAAAAGCCCGTTTAACCGGAAATCTAAAGCCCTGGCATAGGCTAATGCCAGGGCGGTTATCTCTCTAGGCTATTTATCTAGGAGGCTATCTATCTAAGAGATTATCTAAATGACTCTAATAGTAAGCCGTGGCAGAGGTGGTAAGTACCATAGGTGCGCCGACCTCTTCGCTCTTAACTACACCGCAGAGCTGCTCAACCAACTGAAGTGCAAAGTCCAGTGCCGTTCCCGGCCCCTGACTGGTGATAAAGTTACCGTCAACAACCACCCTCGCTTCGCTATCCACTTCCTTTGCCTCAAGACTTTGCTGAAAGCTCGGATAACAGGTCGCAATCTTGTCGGCCAGTAGCCCTTTGCTGGCTAAAACCAGTGCCGGTGCGGCGCAGATTGCACCGATCAGCTTGCCCTGCTGTGCCTGCTGGCGGAGCAAAATATCCAGCACCTGATGTTCGGCAAGATGCTCAGAACCGGGTAATCCGCCGGGGACGGCTATCAGATCATAGGTGCTTTCGGCACAGTTATTTAACATTTTATCGGCGACAATATGGGTGCCATTGGAACCACTAATTTGCAATTTATCGCCTTCATTGGCGCTTGCTACAGTGACCTCTACTCCGGCTCTGCGCAATACATCAATAATTGTCACCGCTTCAAGTTCTTCGCTACCCTCAGCTATGGGTACAAGTGCAGTTTTAATCATGTTTTTCCCTTTTGAACAGTTACAGATATAAGTTACACTGTGCCGCAAATATAGCTAACTGTCACGGGATTGGCATGAAAATCTACATTATTAAAAATCACAATGAGAACGTTTTGGGCAAGGCTTTTGAGTGGCTGGATGGCACTACTGCGAGCCTGATTTTTAATACGCCGCACCGTGATATTGCCCTAAATCAGCTGATAGAACTAAACGCAAAAGATATTAATCTGCGCGCTCAAATTGTCGAGTGCGAAGCCGATAAAAAAGGACGACCAATCATGCTTTTAGAGTCTACAGCAGCAACAAATTCTGCGCCTTCTGATCCGGCTAATGCCATTCAATCTGACGCAGCCTGATCGGGAGCGCACGATTGTCTCTTGAATCCCGCCTCGCATTACTGGCTAATGCAGACAAATCTCTGCTTGCCAATATTGTCCGTGGCATCGAAAAAGAAAGCCTGCGTGTTGAGCCCAACGGTCAGTTGGCGAAAACACCCCATCCCAAGGCATTGGGCTCGGCTTTAACCCATCCGTCGATCACCACTGATTACTCTGAGGCACTGCTAGAATTTATTACTGCGCCCTCGGCGTCGATCGATCAGGTGCTCAGCGAGTTGGAAGAGATCCACCGCTATACCTATGAAAATATTGATGATGAGCTGCTCTGGGTTAACAGTATGCCCTGCCAGCTCGGTGAAGATAGCAGTATTCCGGTGGGTGAATACGGCAGCTCCAATATTGGCCGTATGAAGACGGTCTATCGGCTTGGCCTCGGCCATCGCTACGGCCGCCTGATGCAGACCATTGCCGGCATTCATTACAATTTTTCGGTGCCCGATTCGCTGTGGATGAAACTGCAGGCTGATGAAGGTAATCAGCAGTCTCTGCAGGACTATAAAACTGAGGGCTATTTCGCTCTGATTCGCAATTTTCGCCGTTATTTCTGGCTGCTGCTGTACTTGTTTGGCGCGGCTCCCGCGGTGTGCAAAAGCTTTGTGCGCAACCGTGAGCATGATTTACAGCCGGTGGGCAATGATAGCCACAGTCTCTACAAACCCAATGCGACCTCGTTGCGGATGGGCAATCTGGGTTATCAGAGTGATGCACAGAGCTCGCTGATTGTCTGCTATAACGATATTGCCCAGTACACCAGAACGCTTAAGGGTGCGCTTGAGACCCCTTATAAGCATTACGAGCATCTTGGGTTAAAGGATAGTCAGGGCAATTATCAGCAATTGACGACTAATTTGCTGCAGATCGAAAATGAGTTTTACAGCCCTATTCGCCCAAAGCGAACGGCGGCTTCTGGCGAGACCCCTCTTGAGGCGCTGCACAACAAGGGCGTCGAGTATATCGAGGTGCGCTGTGTGGATTTAAACCCGCTGGCGGCCTGCGGTATCGATAGACAGACTATCCATTTTCTGGATACTTTTTTGCTCTTCTGTCTGCTTAAAGATAGCCCGAAAACCAATAACAATGAATATCAGCAGATCACCGAAAATCAGCGCCGTACGGTTGCCGATGGTCGCAATCCCGACGTCGAGCTAGTCGACGGGGAGCAATCGCGGAAACTGGTTGATTGGGGGCAGGCTCTGGTTGCTGAAATGCAGCCGGTTGCAACACTGCTTGATAAGGCCAACAATAGCGCTGAATATCAATCCACGCTTGCCACCATGGGCGAACGTTTGCAGAATAGCAGCCTGACCCCTGCGGCTGTCTTGCTCGATGAGATGAATCAGCATAACGAAACTTACTACCGTATGGCGATGCGCAAAGCCGTTGAGCACCGCGAATATTTTCGCAGTGAAAGCCTTGCGCCAGAGGTGATTGAAAAGTATCAGCGTCTGGCTGAACAGTCACAATTAGAACAACAACAAATTGAGGCTTCAGACAGCGTTTCTTTTGATGACTTTCTGACCGCCTACTACCATCGCGACAGCCTGGTAACCTAAACTAAAACTTCGGAGTGAACCGTGAATCTGCCTGATTATCGAACTATTAATCTTTTGATGGCCGCCGTCTGTGCCGGGCTTATCGCCGTCGCGGTGTTTTACTTCCAGAATCATCTCGGCCTTGAGCCCTGCTATCTGTGCATTACTCAGCGCGTCTTTGTGATAGCCGCCGGGGTGATCTTCCTGTTAGCAGGTCTTCACAACCCTGCGACCAAGGGACGAAAAATCTATGCGGCGCTAGTCGCGGCAACCGCGGCTATTGGTGGTTTCTTCTCGATTAAACAGCTGTGGCTGCAAAATTTGCCGGAAGATAAGGTTCCCGCCTGTGGGCCGCCGGTTGATTATCTCTTCGATGCCTTCTCTGCCTCAGAGGCGATTTCGATGCTACTGCGTGGTGATGGCAACTGTGCCGAAGTGCAATGGCAGCTTCTCGGTTTGAGTATGCCGGGCTGGGTTCTGTTGAGCTTTATCGGCTTTATTGCTGTGGCGGTTTTCCAGTTCCTGCGCAGGTGATTTAGGCTGTTTTCAGCCAAAATATCGCCTGTATTTTTACTTTTTGAGTCTTGCCGGTCAGCTTTTTCTTTACCTGACTATTTCTTCTTGTGGGCAAAACAAAGTACACTGATTGTCCACAAGGGAGTGAAGAGGCTAGGAACGCATGCTAAAAGATCTACAAACATTGAAGTTACACTGGGGCGGTGTCAGCGATATCGTTGACCGCTGGTTAGAAGAACGCCGCGAACTACTGGTTAAGTACTGTGACCTGATTGAAATCCACGATTTCGACAGTGCTAATAAAAACCACGGAGAAAAACTAAAAGACTTTTGCGAGGTGATGGTAGATTACGTCTCCGTTGGGCATTTTGAGGTCTACGAAGAGCTGGTTAAAGAGGCTCAGGCTTTTAGTGATAAAGACGGCCTGCGAGTGGGTGCCGACCTGATGGATAAAATTCAACCTTCAACCGAAGCGGTACTGGATTTCAACGACAAGTATCTGGCGACAGATGATCTCGACAGCCTGTCGGTTGATCTTTCAACGGTCGGTGAGTCGCTGGAAATGCGCTTTGAGTGCGAGGATAAGATGATTGAGGTTCTGCACAGTGCCCACCTCTTTGAGTTGGAGCAGTCCGCGGCCACGGCCTAACTGACAATTTACTGCTCATTAAACACGCAGTAAACCGACACAAAAAAGCCCCGACTCGTCGGGGCTTTTTACGTCTGGCAGATTAAACTCTCGGCTAGCCTTCAGTGCTGATATTGGCCTTTAACAGTTCCACTTCAAAAATCAGTGTCTGGTTAGGACCTATTGGGCCTGTGCCGCCGGGGCCATAAGCTAGACCAGCAGGAATATAAAGCTCCCACTTGGAACCTTCTGACATTAGCTGCAGTGCTTCAGTCCAGCCAGCAATTACCTGAGTAACGCCAAACTGCGCTGGTACGCCGCGCTTGATTGAGCTATCGAACTCTGTACCGTCGAGCAGGCGACCGGCATAGTGCACTTCTACGGTGCTCTCAGCGGTTGGCACAGCGCCTTCGCCACTGGTGAGAATTCTGTACTGCAATCCGCTGTCAGTGGTTACTACGCCTTCTTTAGCGCCATTGGCGATAAGAAATTCAGTACCTTCTTTAAGATTGCCTTCGGCAGCCACTGCCATTGATTCAGCGGCCTGCTTTTGCTGCTCTTCCTGCTTGGCGGTCATTTGCGCCTGAAATGCGGTCACTGTTTCAGCGATCACTTCTTCACTAATAGCTGGGTCATTGCCGGCCAGGCCATCAGAAAAGCCGAGGTCATAGGCGGCTTTGTCGAGCTCAATAGCCGCTGTACTTGCGGCACTCTGCATGCCCATCAGATAGCTGACTCTCTGCTCCAGAGTGCTAAGCTCAGCAGTTGTTGCCGCCGCCTCAGTTGCCGGATCAACTGATTGCTCACAAGCGGCCAATGTGAAAAGCATAGCCATGGGTAATATTTTTACGATCTTCATACTATTTTCCTTAACATTAAATGCGACCGCTAAGCCGCGACATTAGTAAACCAAATATATTAATCAGTGAATTAATGGCTGAAGTTTAAGCCATTTCTATCCGCATAGTCGACCTATAGTCGACTTATTCTATTTTGCTGAAGAGTAAATCCCAGACACCATGGCCGAGACGCTCTCCGCGTTTTTCAAACTTAGTTAGAGGCCGATAATCCGGTCGCTCTGAATACTGCTGCTTACCGATAGAGTTTTTAAAGCCCGGTGCCTCTTCAAGAACCTCAAGCATCTGCTCTGCATAGTGCTCCCAGTCTGTTGCCATATGGAGAACTCCCTCTGGCTTCAGCTTCTGGCGAATCAACTGGATAAATTCTGGCTGTACGATACGCCGCTTGTTGTGTTTCTTTTTATGCCAGGGATCCGGAAAATAGAGTTGGAGCCGGTGCAGGCTGTCAGCCGGTATACATTCATTGAGGACATCATTGGCATCGGCGAGATAGACTCGCAGGTTTGGCAGCGCCTCGAGTCTGGCACTGTTAATCAGCCGGCCAACACCTGGAGGGTGCACCTCTATACCAATAAAATCCTTGTCCGGCTCCGCGCTGACCATCTCCAGTAACGAGTCACCCATACCAAAGCCTATCTCGACAACTAAGGGTGCCACACGACCAAATATTTTCTCGGCATCAATCAAGCCATCATCCAGTTTCAAGCCATAAAATGGCCAGCTAGTTTCAAAGGCATTGCGCTGACCTTCGGTCATACGTCCGGCGCGAACCACATAGCTGCGGATCGATTTCTTGCGGTATTCGGGTTTAATTTCCATGAGTTTTTGGGCTTTTTGCAGTGATCAATAGTAGCCAGCCGACAATAAATGCGCTGCCTCCAAATGGGGTCAATAATCCGATAGCACTAATACCGGTGAGGGCAATGCTGTAAAGCGAACCAGAGAAGAGAATTATACCGAGCAGAAAGCTGCGCGCGACCCACAGCAAACGGCGTTCACAGAGGGGTAAGTTGATAATCGCGAGCAGTGCCAGGGCATGAATAAAATGATATTGAACGGCTGTCTGGTAGGTCTGCAACTGAGCTTCGGACAGCTGCGGCTTTAGTCCATGGGCGGCAAAAGCGCCCAGCGCCACGGCCAGCGCGCCGCAGACAGCGGTTATTTTAATCCAGAGCAGTTTATTCATAGCAATAAAAAAGCCGCATTGAGCGGCTTTTGATCTCGTTCAAATCGTTACTTTTAAATAGTTACTTTCAATACGCCTTAGGCTTCCATTAACCCGCGTACTTTTTTCATCGCGTTCTTTTCCAGCTGGCGGATGCGCTCGGCGGAAACACCGTATTCAGCGGCTAATTCGTGGAGTGTTGCCTTCTTATCATTCAACCAGCGACGATAAATAATGTCGCGACTGCGATCGTCAAGATTCTTCACCGCTTTCGCTAGACGGGCGTTGTTGTCTCCTTCCCAGTCAGCATTTTCGGCAAGCTCTGCAGGATCGGCGCTCTTGTCTTCAAGGAAGAAGACCGGCGCATAGGAGCTATTATCGTCGTCATCGTCGGTGGGTGCGTCAAAGGCTGAATCACGCGCGGTAAGGCGCATTTCCATATCCATCACATCTTTGACCTGAACACCGAGATCTTCAGCGACGGCCTCAGCTTCATCAGCGGTCAGCCACTGCAGCTGCTTTTTCGCGCTGCGCAGATTAAAGAACAGTTTGCGCTGTGCTTTGGTGGTGGCAATTTTAACAATTCGCCAGTTGCGCAGAATAAACTCGTGGATTTCGGCTTTGATCCAGTGCACCGCAAAGGAGACCAGACGTGCGCCTTTTTCAGGATTAAAGCGTCGCACCGCTTTCATCAGACCAACATTACCCTCTTGGATAAGATCGGCGAGAGGCAGGCCATAACCATTGTAGGAACGGGCAATATGCACGACAAATCGAAGGTGGGCCATAACCATACGACGCGCGGCGTCGAGGTCTTCATCATAGTAGAGGGACTCGCCGAGGGCGCGCTCTTCATCGATGGTTAGCATGGGCACGGTCGCAGTGCCCTGAATGTACGCATTCAGGTTGCCGCCGGGTGCCATCCACTCCATAGTTTGAAGGGCTTTGCTCATAGGTCGCTCTTTTTGAATGTCGGTCGATAATTCTATCATTAATCGATTGGTTGTTCCTAGCCCCTAAAAGTTCCCTCTGGAGAGCTACTTTACTGAGCTTTTTTGCTATTTTTTTCTATTTATTAGCGCGGCTTGATATCGCGCATATGCTGACTGACGGAGATCCAGGCGCCAGCTAAACCGACGCCGCCGCCGATGGCCAGCAGCGCGATAAATCCAGAGACCCCAAGACCCGACAGTCTAAACTGGCTCTGGTAGAGACTGGCCAGATCATTGACCGAGGGCTCTAACCAGAACCCCAAACCAATCAACATCAGGGCAGCAACCATGGCGCCGAAAAAGCCAAATAACAGGCCGGTGTAGAGAAATGGCCTGCGCACATAGGCATCAGTGCCGCCGACCAGTTTAACAATGATAATTTCATCTCGACGGCTTTGGATCGCTAGCCGAATGGTGTTGCCAACCACAAGGATTACGCCTATACCGAGCGCTGCGCCTAAAGCGAGCACTAACTTTCTGCCCATATCCAGCAGCGCATCGAGCCTGCTCAGCCATTCCATATCCAGCTGCACATCATCCACCAGGGTTATCTGGCGAATCTCCGCAACCAGTTTGGCGGAATCATTTAACAGCAGCGGCTGAACCAGAAAGGCTTCGGGCAGCGGATTTTCATCGAGATATTGCAGTGCCGAACCAAACCCAGACAAGGCATTAAATTCTTCCAGTGCAGTTTGTGCGGAGATATAGCTGACCGAGGTAACACCAGACAGCTTGCCCAACTGCTCACCGAGCTTTTCGATGGCTGCGGGTCGCGCGCCTTTTTTCACAAACACGGTTATCTGTGCCGAAGATTCAACTCCACCACTTAGTTGGCGGATATTCTCCACGCTGATATACAGCGCTGTAGGCAGGGTTAGGGCAATGGCTATAACCACAACGGTCAATAAGGTCTGCAGCGGTTCGCGCAACATTTTTGCAAAACTACTCTGCAGCGTTGTGCGATGGTGGTGTTTGTAACCGCGCCACTTATCCAGACGGCTGACCGAGCTACCTCGGGCGCCCCTTTGGGAGTGTTGGATGCTGGCGCGCGAAATTTTTGCTTAGTCGATGTCATGTGCCACCCCATCTAGCTCTAACTCTCCCTGATTGAGACGCATAATGCGCATATTCATTTTATTAATCAGGCTGATATCGTGGGTGGCAACCAAAACCGTTACACCAACATCCTGAAAACGCCTAAACAGCGCCATAATTTCAGCGGAAAGTTGTGGATCCAGATTACCGGTTGGCTCATCGGCCAAGAGTATTTTAGGCTTGTGAACCACGGCTCGGGCAATACCGACCCGCTGCTGTTCACCGCCAGAGAGTTCGATCGGGCTCTGCTTTTCTCTGTCGAGCAGGCCGACACTATCCAATGCCGCACGCACTCTGCGGCCTATCTCGCCGGGGGAGTAACCCGACACCTGCAGTGGCAGGGCGACATTTTCAAAGACCGAGCGATCAAATAACAGCTGGTGGTTCTGGAAAACCACACCCAGCTGGCGGCGATAAAAGGGAATTCTGGATTTTGCCAAGCGGTTGAGGTTTTTGCCATTAATCAGCAAATTGCCCGCCGTGGGACGTTCGATAAGCATTAACAGTTTCAGCAGAGTACTCTTTCCGGCACCAGAGTGTCCGGTAAGAAAGGCCATTTCACCGCTGTCCATCTCGAAGCTGACATTGCGCAGCGCTTCGAAACCACCGGTGTAACGTTTGCTGAGATTATCAAAACGTATCATAAAAGATTAGTTACCCTGATTAGCACCCTCACCGGATGAACTGGTTTGGGTTTCAGTTAATAGAGCAGAAACAAAATCCTCGGCCACAAATGGCTGCAGGTCATCTTGCCCCTCACCCACGCCAATATAGCGAATGGGGACAGAAAACTTTTCAGCCAGTGCGAAAATAACCCCGCCCTTTGCGGTGCCGTCCAATTTGGTCAACGCTATGCCGGTTACCCCAGCCGTAGCGTGGAACTCGGCCATCTGTGCTACAGCATTTTGGCCGGTGCCGGCATCCAACACTAGCAATACTTCGTGAGGCGCGGAGGCATCAAGCTTGCTGGCAACCCTGCGTACCTTTTTCAATTCTTCCATCAAATTGCTTTTATTGTGCAGTCGGCCGGCGGTGTCGGCGAGAATCACATCAATATCTTTTGCCCGTGCCGATTCAATCGCATCAAAAATAACCGAGGCACTATCAGCGCCGGTATGCTGGGCGATAACCGGGATCTGATTGCGCTCACCCCAGACCTGAAGCTGTTCAACCGCGGCGGCTCTAAAAGTATCACCGGCCGCCAGCATCACTGACTTGCCCTGCTGCTGTAGTTGGCGCGCGAGCTTGCCAATGGTGGTGGTCTTGCCGACGCCATTTACACCGACGACTAAAATCACATAGGGTCCACTGTCCGTCGCGGGTTCCATTACCTGCTCACTGCTGGCAAGTTTTTCCAAAAGGATTTCATGGAGTGCCGCTTGCAGAGCTGCGCCATCTTTTAGAGCTGAACGGCTTGAACGCTCCGTGAGCTGATCAATAATCTGGGTGGTTGCTTCGATACCTACATCGGCCATCAGCAAAAGTGTTTCAAGCTCGTCGAAGATATCTGCATCAATGGTTTTGGCGCCGAGAAATAAATCACCTAGGCCTCTGCTAGTTCGCGACAGTGCGCGCTGCATTTTGGCGCGCAGGCTATTGCCCGGAGATGAACTGACTGCGGGAATTTTAGCCTCGCCTGAGGACTCCACTTCTGCCTGAACTGGCTTGTCGCGTTTAAAGCGATCCAGAAAGCTGCGTTTTTTCTTTTCTGCGGGCTGATTGTCGATTGAATTTGAGTCCATTAATGTTGATTTTCAAATGTGGTTATATTCTGGTGTATCCTACCATCTAGACTTTTTAAAATGCTTAAAAAGTGATTAAAAGTGACCAAAAAGGAGCGCCCCTTTGGCGACCAAGCAACAAATTAGAATTATCGCCGGCAAATGGCGCAGCCGTCAGGTGCGGTTTCCAGAGATTCCGGGATTGCGGCCGACGGGAGATCGTATCCGCGAGACGCTGTTTAACTGGCTCGCACCGCGTATCTCTGATGCGCGCTGTCTGGATTTATTTAGCGGCTCCGGCGCTCTGTGTTTTGAAGCGCTGTCCCGTGGCGCAGCTTATTGTCTGGCACTTGAACAACATCCGAACGCCATCGCCTGCCTGACCGAAACCAAATCACTACTGAATGCACCGGAGCTGACTATTGCCCACAAAGATACGCTTCAGTATTTGCAGCAAAGCCCGGACAAGCCCTTCGATATAGTCTTTGTTGACCCTCCCTTTGATTTAAATTTAATAAATCAGGTGTGCTCTCTTTTGGAGGAAAATAGCTGGGTCGCAAACGGCGGGGTTATCTATTGTGAGCTGCCTGTTGGGCAGAAAAACTTTGCGCCACCGGCCAATTGGCAGGTTTTGCGCAATAAGGCGACCAGCGGCGTAAACTACAACCTCTTTTCTCGCATTGAGCCCAAGGCTTAATTTAAGTACTATGCGCGAACTCCAATAGGGCGGTACCTGTGCATGAAGACTATAGTCTACCCCGGCACCTTTGATCCGATTACGAACGGACATATTGATTTAATCGAGCGCGCCTCGCGGCTGTTTGACAAGGTGGTTGTCGGCATCGCTGCAAATAAGCGCAAAGGGCCACTGTTTGATGTGGACGAGCGCATCCAACTGGCTTCAGAGTCTCTGAGTCATATTCCCAACGTCGAGGTTCTCGGCTTTGATTATCTGTTGGTCAATTTTGTTAAAGATTGTAAGGCGGATGCGATTATGCGTGGTTTGCGAGCAGTCTCTGACTTTGAGTATGAATTTCAGCTGGCCAATATGAATCGCGCCCTATCGCCAGACCTTGAAAGTGTTTTTCTGACGCCGGCGGAACGCTTCTCTTATATCTCATCATCGCTGGTGCGCGAGATATCTTCTCTGGACGGCGATGTATCAAAATTTGTCCCCGCCAATGTTGTAAAAGCGCTGAGTAAAAAATTCAAATAACCCGCCGACTCTTCTTTATGTTGGCTTTATGTTGTCTTTATTTGAGTTTTATTTTGTCTAGCGCTGACAGTGGGCACAGAAAACCGAACTGCGCTGACCGAGTCGTATCTCTCTGAGTGGTTTTTGACAGTTTATGCAGGGCTCAGTACCGCGCCCATAGACCATCAGTGTCTGCTGAAAATAGCCTGGCTCGCCATTGCCATTCACAAAATCCCGCAAGGTTGTTCCACCCTGCTCTATCGCCGCCTGCAAAACATCTTTAATGTGACCGGCAAGTTCTTTATAGCGCTGCTGAGAGATTCTGCCGGCGCTGCGATCCGGCCTTATGCCGCTGCGAAAAAGTGCCTCTGAGGCGTAGATATTACCCACACCGACTACCGTTTTGTTGTCCATAATAAACGGCTTAACCGCAATTTTGCGCTGGCGAGATAAATCAAAGAGTCGCTTGCCATTAAACGCCTCAGTCAGTGGTTCGGGTCCGAGATGATCGAGCTGGGGGTGCCCGTCCTGAGACCATAGCCAGGCACCAAAACGCCGCGGGTCGTGGTATCGCAGGCATTTTCCATTGCTCATATGCATTTCAATATGGTCGTGCTTACGCCGCTCGGAACCCGGATCTACCAGACGTAAACTGCCGCTCATGCCCAGATGAACCATCATTGAACCCTGCTCAAGGTGCAAAAGTAGATACTTGGCGCGCCGGGTTAGAGAGAGCAGTCGCTGGCCTTTAACAATCTCAGATATGCCTTCGGTAACCGGCCAGCGCAGGGAACCGTTATAAACTCTAAGCTGCTCTATCACTGTACCGGCTATATGAGGCTCAATGCCCCTTAGCGTTGTTTCTACTTCAGGCAATTCAGGCATACTTTCTCAATGATTTTTCCCCAACTGGGTTGTTTTCTGGCACACTGGACGTCTTAGTATACATGCAGAATATTGAGGGATACTGCATGCAACTGGACGCACTGGTATTTCCAATAAAAACAAGTAAAATGCGCGTCTCAATGAAAATCTGGTAGATTTTAAGGTGCACCATCGATGGCGCTAGGTAAAAGACGAAAGGAAGAGGAAGAATCAAATATTGATATGACTCCAATGTTGGATGTTGTATTTATTATGCTGATTTTTTTCATTGTTACAGCTTCATTTGTAAACGAATCAGGGCTTGATGTTAACCGCCCACCCACCTCAGATGAGCCACCACCAGATACAGAGAACACCAATATTGTGTTCCGTGTTTCGGAAAGCAATGAGCTGACCCTTGAAGGGCGACGCATTGATGTTCGTGCGGTTCGTGCCAATGTTGAACGTATGCACGCCGAGAAGCCGGAAGCCAAGGTTATTGTCAGCGCTCATCCGAAATCGAAGACAGAATTATTTGTGCTGATTTCAGATCAGGCTCGAGAAGCTGGTGTCTACGATGTCTCCTTATCGACTGACGAGTAGATAGCTTAAAGCAACAATCGAATTAGCCTTGCAGTGAAAACTGCAGGGCTTTTTTACGCCCTGCGATTATAGGTGATGGCTGAATCTGGCATAAAAGAATCTGCCGGTGGATTCATAGGTTCTTGAATCAAAGTTATCATTGAATGCCGAGGCCAGGAAGGGTGGCGCTTCGTTGAGTATATTGTCGATCCCAACGGTTATCAGCGATTCACCAGAGTTAAAGTGGTAGCTCATCTGCGCATCCTCGCGAGACCAGGCACCAGACTCACGGCGAGCCCCTAAACCATTGACCGTCTCAGTTAGGCTACTGACCCGAAATGATGACAGCGCCACTTCCCAGCGCCCAAACTGCCAGAATAAATTGAGCCTGGCTTTCCATTTTGGCAGAGCCCCGGAACCCTCCGCAGCCTCATCCTCAAAGCTCCCCGCCAACTCTTGTATGCGCGCACTTGAGGCGGCTTGAAGCTGGTATGAATGAATGTGTGAACCGCTTAGATCAACCCCAAGGCTACCCCACTTGGCAATAAACACACGCCAGGAAATATCCGCATCCAAACCTGATACTTTGCGAGTGCCGAGATTTTCATTATTAGCGACAATTTTAATCACTTCGCCATTTTCATCGCGAATAATTCGATCGCTATAACTCAGGTTGGAGGCGTTCTGATCGAGGAAAAACTGCCCGCTGGCACCAATAATATTATCGACTTTGATGCGATAGGCATCGACACCAAAGGTGAAGTTGCGCAATCCGGGCGGCGTGTAAATAAAGCCCAACGAAAGGTTTTTCGACAGTTCCGGGCGCAGCGCGGTATTGCCGCCGGTTACGGTTAAATACTGAACTCGCAGCGGGTCTGTCTGGACATCACAGCCCGGCAGCAGGCCAACATTGTCAGGGTCTGAACAGGGGTCGACCAAAAACGTCTGACTGATACTGTCGCTTTGATTCAACTCAAACAGTGAGGGTGCGCGAAATCCCTGCGAAATACTTCCGCGCAACATTAAATCGTTATTGGGTCGGTAGCGCAGCGCCAACTTGGGATTGGCCTCTGAACCAAAGTCACTGAACTGCGTTGCCCTGAGGGAAATATTGGCCTCTAAAACCGTCTCTGCAATGGCGTTTTCACTGGTAATAATTGGCACCAGAGATTCAATATAGAGCTCTGAACTACTTCTGTCTCCGCGACTGCTGCCGAACTCTCCGCCAATTAACTGGTTGTTTTCTACCCGGGAATCAGCCTCGGTGGAAAAGGTCTCCCTGCGCATTTCCAAGCCCGCAGCAAACTCAATATTCTCCACCGATGAGATTCTCGCAACCTGCGACATATCTATATTAATAGATGCCAATGTTGAATGGCCTCTATTAGTTGCGTTGGCACGGATATAATTAAGCTGTGCATCACTGATCGCATCGGGCGATCCAAAAAAGTTAATCGGTACACAGCCCTCACTACTGGCGCAAGCTGAGCTGCTACCGAGCCCGAGAGCAAGATTTTCTGCATCGACCAGATTGCGCCACTGTTCAACGGCTTTATTTTCACTCCAGTTGAGGCTGACCTGCCACTCTCCGTCGCGCAGCGTTCCCATCAATTTGGTGTTGGCACGAAAAGTCTCAGACTGATTGCTCTGCACACGCGGCCCCAAACCCAACAATCGAATGCGCGCATCATTAATATCCACGGCAAATGGGTTGTACTGGTTGGCTGCAGAAATTCTGATGGGTATTTCTTCGAAGGCAGTAAAAATTGGTGCCGATGCAAAAGTAATATGGGTGGAATTTTTTACGTAGCCCAGTTCAAAGGTGCTCTCCAGTGAATCCAACCCAGTCAGGCTTCCATAGAGGAAAAATGAATCTCGCTTCGATGGCACTAGGGAAGAAGTATACGCCCGATAGTCAAACAGATCTTCGTCGCTCACAGAGCGGAAATCTGACGGCGTGTTTCCAGTTACCTGCCCCTCTTTGAGAGTGACAATATTCTCATCGACAACAATCCGCGCATTGGGAGTGGCACTCGAGCGCTGATCAATACCGCCAAAATCTCGCGCATCTGCCGATCTCGAAATTGCTCTTTCACGACTAAAAAAACCTTCCTGATTGAAGTGCGAAGCCATAGCCAACAACTCTATGCCGGCGACTTTACCGCTGGCCAGAATATCGAAGCGATTAGTCTGATTGTCCCCTGAATCCGATATCCCGGAAAAACTATTCAGTAGAACCCCATCAAAGCTTTTTCGCAAAATGACATTAACAACCCCGGCAATCGCTTCCGACCCATAGATAGATGAACCACTGTCTTTGAGAATCTCGATTCGATCCACGGCCGCTAGAGGAATACTGTTGAGATCAACGGAGTCACCATCGATGGCATTCGGCGCGCTGCGCAATCCATTAATCAAAACCAGTGTATTGGTAGCAGGTAACCCCCGCAGCGTCACACTGGCGGTTCCGTTACCGCCGTTGCTAACCGCGGTGCTCATAGAATTTCCGGCCACTGCCGGGGTAAACCGCATCAGCTGAGAAAGGGTTTGCGCGCCGGACAGGCGAATTTCTGTGGCAGTAATAATATCTGTAGGGGTAAATGAGTTACTGTCGAGCTGCTTGAATCTGGATCCGGTCAGCGGCTTGCCGCGGACGATTAACTCTTCAATCATCGAGTACTGATTTTTACTCAGCTGCAGATCCTCGTGCATCGCCGCGCAGTCCCACCCCGATTGGCAGCGCGGCAAAACCACGACCGTCTGAGGGCCAACGATGCGGTATTCGATATCACGATTTTCAATCAATCGATCCAATACCTGCAAAATACTATAGCTGCCAACCACCTCAGGGGCATCCGGATCATTGCGCATTGAAGAGGGGAAAATAATCGAAGACTGGGTTTGCTGACCAAGGGCGACCAGCGAGCTGTGGAGGCTGCCCTCCGGTAACTCAACCGGGTAGAGGTCCGTCACTATTGCCTGTGCAGAGGAGCCAAGAAAAATTGACAGCAAATAGGCAGTCGTCAGCAGCAGTGTGCGGCTAAAAGCCAACAATCCGGCGGCGAACATCATTGAAAATCCGAAAACATGCCATAAGGCATAGACCCAGCCTAAATAGAGAGGATCATTAAACCTTATGGATTCGGCTGAGACAACAACCAATTATCGCCATTTAAGGTTAACTCAAGACCCAGCGCATTTGCCACTGCAGCCAGAGTTTCTTTCTTTTGGCGGGATGAAAAGGTGCCTGAAATTTTGATGTTTTTAGACACATCATCGGCAACGATTACCTGCTTGTGCAGATAGCGATTGAGCATCTCAACGGCATCCGCAATGGAGGTGTTATCAAATAATAGTTGCCCCTGCCGCCATGCGGTGGCTTGGGCATTGTGACTATCTGATGTGCTAAGACCTCGAACTGAATCAATTTTTAATGCTTGATCGACGGTTAATAACTGTGACTGGGCGGATGAAACTGAAGATCCACCCGCCTCTTCGACACGCACTATGCCTTCGGCAACCGATACGATGGCGCTCTGATCTGTGACCCGATAAATATTAAAGGCGGTTCCCACCGCTTGAACAGTGGCGCCCCCGACATCGACAACAAAGGGTCTGCCCTTATCTGAGGCAACGGTGAAGAAGACTTCACCTTTGAGCAGCTCTATATCGCGAAAGTCTTCGGTCAGTGACACAGAGATTGCGCTGTTGGTATTGAGCTCAACAACACTGCCGTCCGCCAAGGTAACCGCGAGATACTGGCCTGTACCTGCCGCGTAAATTTCGCTCTGTGGCTGGAAATTAAACACGGCAATAAAGCCTATAGTCGCTAGCGAAAATGCCAGTACCATCGGTTTCCAAAGGTCTTGCCACTTTTCTAGTAGACCACCGCCTAATGAAGGCTGATTATCAGCAGGACTTTCTAGCCTATCCGACTCATTAGTTACCGGCTCGTTAGTCAACAACTCATCTACTGGCAAATAAGAGATTGCGCCCAGGGTTTCCCATAGCTCAAGAGCCTGATCCCAGGCTGTTTGATGTGATTTATCTGCGCTAAGCCAGATAGAAAAACTCTCAAGACTTTTGTCGCTAACATTTTCTCCGCGCAACGCAACAACCCAAGCATCGGCTTGGTCTAGAACGTTTTGATCAATTTGCGCTGTAGTCACTAACTTAGTCTCAATGTTTTTTTAATGGGCTGCTTATATAAATAGCCATCTTAAATAGTCTGGCACAAGCTAAGACGAGCAAAACAACAAATACCCCAGAAACTCTTTACATCTAAACAAAAATTTACTGGACTCCTATTGCCGCATACAAAATCTATGCCATTCAGATAAGCTATCTGCACACCAGACAGAGCCTGCCTCAGGGAAAGCCCTTACAAAAACAACCTTTTAAACGCCCCGATATAGCACATAAATACAGAACAAAGTCGACTTGCGCACCAATATGGGGCAAGTTATGCGTCAGGGTGATTTATTGCGAAGTGAGTGGCTTTTTCTTTATAACTTTTGATCTTTAAATTTTAATTCTTAACTAGCGATCTGCATCAGCGAGGGCGCTGCGCAAATATTTAAGCGCCTCAAGAATATATTTTTCAACTGAGCTGACCGAAACACCCATCTGATTGGCGATCTCGCCATAGGTCAGGCCTTTTGCGCGGTTTAGAATAAATGCCTGACGTGGATTTTGCGGCAGGCCTTCAAGAGATGCGTAGATAAGCTGAAGTGTCTGCTTGGCTTCCACCTCTCTTTCAAGGGGAATGTTTTCAACCATGGCGCTGACTGGAGTAGATCCATCATTCGGGGCTTTTGCGCCCTCTCGCTCGAGGTAATTTTGGTGCAAGACTTTTCTGCGCAGTTGATCGATAGACATATTGGCAGCGACTTGAAACAGGAAGGCTTTGGCGTTGGATAATTGACTCGGGTCGTCGAGTGTATAGAGACGAATAAACGCCGCCTGCGCGATATCTTCGGCATCTTCTCGACTGTTCATACGACGAGCCAAAAATCGGACCAGCGTCGTACTGTGCAGATTAATTAAATTTTCGACGAATTCTTTATTATTGTAATTCATACTCATTCTGACAAGATGTAAGTCGTACGGTTACCAATCACACAAGTATTTTTAAGGAACTCTAACACAATTTTCGGATAAATCTATGCGCTATGCTCAGTCAGATTATGTGCCGCAAAACATAAAGAGTCTACGGCAACAATTACCGCCATTTAATGCCGGTGCTGAGGCTGATTTGAGCGCTAATACTGCTCTGTGTGACTACCTTAATTTTTATCGTCTGCCGACCCCAAACAACGAGATCAAACTACTCGCCGGACATCTGTCCGACGGGGATCAAAAAACGCATATTATGGCTTGGCAACTAGCCGATGCAGTGGGAACCGCGATTGTGGTTCACGGCTATCTCGACCATACAGGTCTTTATCGAAATCTGATTGGCGAACTGCTTCAACGGCGCATGAATGTGGTTTGCTTTGATCTTATTGGCCACGGACTGTCGACTGGGGAACCGGGTTATATTTCCAGTTACAGTGACTATATCCGCCAGCTAAATCAGGTGATTAAAGCCGCCTCAGAGATCTGCCCCGGGCCGCTGCATGCTATAGGCCAAAGCACTGGCGGCGCCATCTTGCTGAAACAGCTTATTGAGCAGGTCGATGCCAGTAACTATCCCTTTGCCAGCCTTAATCTGCTAGCACCACTGGTGCATCCGAGGTTATGGAAGTTTAATCGCTGGGCTTTTAAGCTCACCGGTCAGTTTAGAAAGACTCTCAAGAGAGTATTCCGTCAAAACTCCCACGATCCAGAGTTTTTATATTTCCTCCAACACCTGGATCCCTTCCAACCCCGCAGACTTCCCAAAGCCTGGATAAACGCGATGGCGGAGTGGGCTGAAGAAATTGAAAATCACTCTGGCAGTGCCTTCCCAGTCAATCTGATTCAGGGGGATGAGGATGGGACGCTGGACTGGCAGTACAATCTAAAGCTGTTAAAGGACAAGCTGCCCAATATGCGACTCAACCTTATTGAAGGGGCTGGGCATCATATGGTCAATGAGCGGGAAGATTTGCGTGAAAAAATATTCGCCGCGATTAAGTTTTAGGCACTTTTCTTTTGTTGCCCTGATCATCAATAGCCACAAAGACAAACTCACCTTCAGTCACTTTGCTGGAATCGGCTTGCTGCTCACCATCAATCCAGGCTTCGATTAGGATACGCATTGAACTGGCACCGATTGCAAGAGTATGGGCATAGCAGCCAACCACCGCGCCCACCGGCACTGGATTGAGAAATGACATACTGCTGATCGCCACTGTAGCAACCCGGCCCTTGGCAATTCGGCCGGCCAGAATCGCGCCGGCTAAATCCATTTCACTGAGCAACCAGCCACCAAAAATATCGCCGTTGGCATTGGTTTCTCGAGGCATGGCAATGGTTTGGGAGATTAACTTTCCTGCTGGTGACGACGGGTTTTCCATAACGCGCTATTCCTTATATAAACAGATATCAGTTGTAGATAACTGAAGGCAACCAGGTTGCCAGCGCCGGCCACAGCGATAGCATCAGCATTAAGAATAGCTGAATAATAATAAATGGCACAACACCGCGGTACATATCTGCAGTTTCAACCGACGCTGGTGCAACACCGCGCAAATAAAACAGCGCAAAGCCAAACGGCGGGGTTAAAAAGGAGGTCTGAAGATTAATCGCAATCATAATGCCCAGCCACACCGGATCCAGTCCCATGGCGAGCAGCACCGGGCCCACTATAGGCACCACAACAAAGGTGATCTCAATAAAATCCAGCACAAAGCCGAGCAAGAAGATAACCACCATCACCAGAATGGTGGCGCTGAGCACACCCCCGGGCAGTTCGGAAAAGAAATGTTCGACCAGCTCTTCACCACCAAAACCGCGGAATACCAGTGAGAATATCGCTGCACCAATCAGGATTAAAAACACCATTGAGGTCACTTCGGTGGTGCTTTGAGCCACCTCACGCAAGCGCGCCAATGACAGCTGTCGTTTAAATATCGCCAGCAGCGTCGCACCAAAAGCACCGACACCTGCAGCTTCAGTGGGGGTTGCCGCACCGGTTAGAATTGAACCCAATACCGCAGCGATCAAAAAGATCGGCGGCAGCAAATTGCGCATTGCTCGTGACAATTTATTGGTTGCCGGAGATTGCTCTGCGTCTGGCTGTGGTTGCGACGCCTGTAATTGCGGCTTGGCAAAGAAAATCACATAGGCAGAGTAAAGAACGACCAGAATTAATCCCGGAATAATCGCGCCGACAAACAGGTCGCCAATAGAGACCACCTTGGGGGTAAATATGCCCATATTTAACTGTGCCTGCTGATAGGCACTCGAGAGAATATCGCCGAGGAGAACCAAGGCAATTGAGGGAGGAATAATTTGCCCCAGAGTGCCGGTAGCGCAAATAATGCCGGTTGCCTGAGATGATGAGTAGCCGCGCTTCAACATGGTCGGCAGTGACATTAGACCCATGGTCACCACTGTGGCACCAACAATTCCGGTGCTCGCCGCCAACAGCGCGCCGACCAACACCACCGAAATACCCAATCCGCTGCGAAACCCACTGAATAGATCAGCCATACTCTCGAGAAGGTCTTCTGACAGGCGCGACTTTTCCAACATCACCCCCATAAACACAAACAGAGGTACAGCTATTAGCGTGGTGTTTTTAACCGTGCCAAACAGGCGGTTGGGCAGTGCCTGCAAAAAGGACATATCAAAATGGCCGGTGGCATAGCCGGCGAAGGCAAAGATCAGCGCTGTGCCAGACAGTGATAGCGCCACAGGATAGCCCGCCATCAAAACCAAGCAGACAACCAAAAACATTAGTAACGGAATATATTCAGCCATCAGATCATCGGCTCAATATGATCGGGGACGGTCACATCTGGTTGGCTGAGAAGTATCAGTAAGTTGCGCAGAGTCTCAGCTATGCCCTGCAAGATAAGTGTTGCCGGCATTAGCAAAAGTAGCGTCTTTAATAAATAGATACCGGCAATGCCGCTGCTCTCTTCGGAAGTCTCACCAATCGCCCAACTGGCAACCACATAATCCCAGGAGAATATAAAAATAAGCAGGCATACAGGTAATAGGAGCAGAATACCGCCGATAAAATCGACCAGCGCTTTTTTATGCGGCGAAAATCCACGGTAGAAAATATCCACCCGTACATGACCGCCACGCTGCAGGGTAAAGGCAATGCCCAGCATAAACACTATGCCATGCAGGTAGGTAATAGATTCCTGAAGGGCGATTGAACCACTTTCAAAATAGTAGCGCAGCACCACAATAACCACCGTGAGAGCAACCATCAATAAGGTTAACCAGGAGACCGCTCTGCCGGTAATATCGGTAAATTGATCAATACTCTTGATTAAGTGCCGACTTAAGTGCTGAAAGACTTTCACCTGATTATCTAATACCCTGAGTTGAAATCGCGGCTAAGTATAACTTGCTAATCACTGTATGGCGCCGGTTAATATTGGCAATCTTTGACGATATTAACCTCACTGTCTAAGCTGTGCGCGACAAACGTTCTTGTCACTATTATTCAGGCCATTTATTTAATGCAAAAACTACGCGATGCTTCACTCGAAATCATACTGATTATTTTGGTCGGCGGGCTGATTGGCGCAACCCTTGCTGTGGTCTCAAATCTGTTTGTTATCGGTGTTCAATGGTTTGAACTGCAGCGTCAAGCCAGCAGTCTTTTTGCCTTTAATATTGGCGACCAAAGCCTGTCTTTTTCCAGTGTTATTTATCTGTGGTTAGCCGCCGCGATAGTTGTCGCGCTAAAAATTGTCTTTAAGATTACACGCTGGGCTGGCCCAGCAGATTCAATCTATGCAGCACACCAACTCAATGAACCGCTGGATATTAAAACCGGTCTGGCCTCAACACTGGCGGCTTTTACCGCAGCCAGCGGTGGCGCTTCGGTCGGGCAGTACGGCCCACTGGTTCACTTTGGTGCGACCATGGGAATCTGGGTTAAGCGCTTTATTTCCAGCCGCTTATCGCATGAGGTCTATCTTGGCTGTGGTGTTGCGGCGGCTATTTCCGCGGGATTTAATGCGCCGATCGCCGGGGTTATTTTTGCCCACGAGGCGATTCTTCGGCACTTTTCGGTGCGCACGATTGCACCGATCACGGTTGCATCCATCTCCGCCAGCGCCCTCAGCCATCAGTGGTTCCCCCACTCAATTACCTTTGAAATTAGCGCGTTGGTTCCGCCTCTAACCGAGATCGTTCCGGTACTAGTGTTGCTGGCTCCGCTGTTTTCCTTAGTCGCAGTGTGCTTTATGTGGGCTCTGCGCTACTCCGCCAAAAGCGCGACAAAAATCAATGTCTCACCAGTATTTTTGCCGTTTATTGCTGCGACCATCTGCGGCCTAGTCGGCATTTGGATTCCACAGGTTTTGGGACTGGGCTTTGCCAGTATTAATAATATGATCGCCGGCGAGCTTGCACTCTCTCTGCTGGTTGCGGTGTTAATTGCAAAACTGCTGATGACTGCCCTCTGTATTGGCTTTGGTTTGTTTGGCGGGGTTTTCTCGCCCTCATTATTTATTGGTGTTGCCACTGGTGCGCTGGCGGGACAGCTAATCACCCTGTTTGGCTTTGCCGATATCGCCAGCATTATTAGCGTCGCCGGCATGGCGGCGGTTAGCTCGGCAGTGATTGGTGCGCCGGTCACGGCGGTGATTATTGTTCTTGAACTGACCCAATCCTACACTTACGCGGTAGCGGTTATGGTTTCGGTGATGCTCTGCAGCCTGATTACCAACCGTTTATTTGGTCATTCGTTTTTTGACCGGCAACTGCTTGATCGCGGCATTGATCTACTTAAGGGTCGTGAAGCCATTGCCCTTCGGCAAATTAGTGTCGGTGGCTTTAGTGGCCAAAATTATATTCGCGCCACGGCGCAATCACTAGGTCAAACCCTCAGTCAGGAGATGCAAAACCGCGGACAGACTGAAGCCTATGTGGTTGATAATGGCGGTAAGTTGCTGGGGAAAATTTCTCTCTATGGCGCCCTCGACGCTGGCGAAAACAATGTTGAGAATTTTATCGATACTCAACCGACTGTTCTTTACAGCCACAACAGCCTTGACGAGGCGATGCTCAAAGTACGTCAGTTTGTCGGTGAAAGTCTGCCGGTAGTGGATGCGGAAACCGGTGTTCTGGAAGGATCAATTACCGAGGGGGCTCTTTTTCAAGCAGTGACTGATGTGCAAAATCAGGCGCGAACCCTTGAACGCGCCTGATTTCAAATAACGGTTTAGTCTAAAAGCACAGCCTTTAGCGCTCTAACTCTGTAGTTAAGCTGCGCCTCAGCCATATAGGCAATGCCAGTATTAATACTGACTGTCGAATTGGCCTTGAGAACCGCTGGCAATCGGATAGTTTTACTGGCGCCGCCACCAGAGACTTCGACAATAATTCGATCCATTGCCCGCGGGCTGGTATTGGCAACTTTCACCAGTAAGTATCCGCTTCTACTGACCGCGGGGGTTACGGTTAAAAATGTCTGCGGCTGCATCTGCAGTTGGAGCGCCTGCAATTTCTGCCGCGACTGCACACCCAGCTCCCCCCCACTTTGGGCGGCCAGCTTAAAATAGCTATTGGCCTGGTCGTACTGCTTACCTTGCAGAGATAGTTCGCCAAGATAGTAGCTAGCTGTTGGTGTAGGCAGTAATTCATAGCTGCGACGTAAATCTCTCTCCGCCGCGGTGCGCTGACCGCGTTCATAGAGCAACACACCGCGAGCTAGATAGGGGCTGAAGAATTTATCGTTTTTCTTAATGGCGGTGGTATAGGCTTTCTGTGCATTTTCGTGCTCTTCAAGCATCTTCCAAGCATGGCCGCGCAGCTCCCAAAAATGACCTTCATCGGGCTGATGGGCCACGGCTTTGTCGAGATGTTTAATCGCCTCTCGACCCTGTTTTTCAGCCAGTGCTTTTTTCGCCGCGGTCTCTGCCTGATAGGCCGGTGCGTCTTTTTTCAGTTGGGCAATCGCCTTCTGATAGCGCTCACGATAACGCTCCCCTTTTGAAAAGCTTGCCACTCTGGCTCTGTTTTCTGTCACTCTTTGGGTTGAGGGTGGGTGACTGGCAAATAAATTATCGAGAAAACCCGCCTGTCGCGATTGGCTTAATTCAACAAATTTTTCCTGGAGCTCGACTGCACCCTGCACATCGTAACCGGCCTTGGCCATATAGTTCATGCCGTAATGGTCAGACTCCAGTTCATCATCACGACCGTATTTTGCCATCCAGGCAGCAGCACCCACCTGCGATGCCATGCCATAGAGTTGCGCACCCTCTTTACCCTGAGTGGCCACTCCCAGAGTTACCAGCCCAATATTGGCCAGAGTGCCGCGGGTCATTTGCGATGCCCCGTGACGAGCGGCCGCATGAACAATTTCATGGCCGAGTACCGCGGCCAATTGGGCTTCGTCTTCCAGTAACAACAGCAGCCCGCGGTTGATGGCAATTTTTCCGCCGGGCATAGCCCAGGCATTAGGCACATCATTATTTAGCACGACAAATTCATAGGGCAGATCGGGACGATCACTAACGGCCGCCAACCGCTGACCAACACTGGCTATATAGGTTTGCAATGACGGATCTAAATAGTAATCACCGCCCTGTGACTGGCGGGAGGGGCGGTAATTTTTCTCACCGATGGCAATTTCCTGTTGCGGCGAGACGATTGATAATTCGTTTTTCCCGGTTACCGGGTTAACCGAACAGCCAACAATAAGAGCCGGTACTATGAACGCTAACAACCATTTTTTCATTCCATGTCTCCATTTTTCCTGCAGTCTATTCTGCAATCTACTCTACACTCTATTCTGAACGGTTTTCGCAATAAATCCGCTTCTCGCGCAGTCTGCGTAAGTTGATATAATAACAGCACTAAATTCATACTATTTCCACTAAAAGACGCAATATACCTATGCTTATTGTTATCTCGCCAGCCAAAAAACTCGACTACGCAAGCTCGGTTAATGCCCCTTTAACCACTCAGCCGGAGCTGCTGGACCATGCACAGGAACTCTTGCACGGGCTAAAAGCTCTGGCACCTCAGGATGTCTCCTCACTAATGAGTCTTAGCGATAAGCTCGGCGCGTTAAACTTTGAACGCTTTCAAGAGTGGCAGACACCGTTTACTGACGACAATGCACGTCCAGCGGTATTGGCCTTTAAAGGCGATGTCTATCAGGGTCTTGATGCGGAGAGTATGAGCGATGAAGACCTGCGCTGGGCTCAGGATCATCTGCGTATTCTCTCTGGTCTCTATGGTTTGCTGCGTCCACTGGATTTGATGCAGGCCTATCGTTTGGAGATGGGCACCAAGTTCGCCAATCCACGCGGTGCCGATCTGTATCAATTCTGGGGCGATATTATTACCAATGAATTGAACAAGGCAGAGTCATCGGTGATGGTCAATCTGGCTTCTAATGAGTACTTTAAGTCGGTGCGCAAAAAAGATATCAGTGCGCGAATTATCACACCGGTATTTATGGATAAAAAGAACGACAAATATAAAATTATCAGCTTCTACGCAAAGAAAGCTCGGGGTCTGATGAGCAGCTATATTATTAGAAACCGCATTACCGAGGTTGAGCAGATAAAGAATTTTGATAGCGACGGCTACAGCTATAATGCCGCGCTCAGCGAAGCTGATCAGTGGGTGTTTGTTCGCGACTAGGGCTCTATCAGGAGATTAAATAGTCTGCCGCCAAGCCAATAAAAATAATCATACCCACTCGATGATTGCTCAGAAAGGCGCTAAAACAGGCCTCTCGGTCTCGGCCGCGACTGATTATATGCTGGTTGATAAAGTAAGCGGCTGCCACCGCTAAGGCTATAAAGTAGGCTGCACCTCGATCAAATAAAAGCCCTGCCCAAATTAACAGCGCCAATACTGCAACCTGCAAAAGACCAATAATCAACAGATCATATTTGCCAAACAGTATGGCCGTAGATTTGATACCTATCTGTAAATCATCGTTGCGATCAACCATCGCGTAATAGGTATCGAAAGCAATGGTCCAGAAAACTACGGCGCCAAACACCGCCCAAAGTTCAAGCGGTAAGCCATTGGTTTCGGCGGCAAATGCCATCGGTGTTGACCAGGCCCAGGCGATACCCAAACCCAGCTGGGGCAGATGGGTGAAGCGCTTTAAAAAGGGATAGAGCGCAGCCACCGCAGCGCCGCCAAAGGCCAGAGTAATGGTTAGCTGGTTGGTTAGCAGAACCAACCCAAGTGCTACCGCCATCAACCCAAAAAATAATTTTAGCGCGGCACTGGCGCTGACTTCGCCTGCGGGAATCGGTCGGTTTTTCGTTCGCTCAACAGAACCGTCCACATGGCGATCGGCATAGTCATTAATCACACAGCCCGCGGCTCGCATCACCACCACACCCAGCGTAAAGATAATCAGGTGACTCAACTGTGGATGCCCCTCACTGGCAAACCACAGCGCCCACAGCGTTGGCCATAACAGTAGATAGGTGCCTATAGGTCGATCGAGACGCATTAAGCGCAACCAGCGATTATTTTTTAGCGAATCAGTCACTTTATTAAAGGCTCCAGATGTTCAGCGCCGCCGGAAAAGCCCGGCAAAAACATTTCACAGACTAATAATGGCTTGCCGGATAATTTGAATACTGAGCGACGTCCCCATACGGGTTTTTCGAATGTGGTTAGCTGGGGTGTCAGTGAACAGCTCTTTTGAGCAGGCATACAGGTCCACTCCAAGGGCTCACGTGTCATAGTTGGATCACTAAACAGCAGCGCGCCGAGGGGTCGGTTATCCAGATGACGCAACTTGCGCAGGCGGCCTGTCAGAGTTTGCAGAGGAATCACACTGCGGGCGTAGACCCAGGGAACACCGCGACCAAATAATATTACTTCTCGAATCAGCGCCAGTCGTCGCGGCGCAAGGCCGAGCGCACGGCGTTCTGACAAGTTCGGTAACTGCACAGATTGATTGATTACCTGAACACTGAGCTGATTGTCACTGGCCTGCTGCAGGCGCTTTGTTAACGAACCACTATCCAGTAACCAGTCACGCAATTCTGCCGGAACCTGACTTATTTTAGCCATTCGCGGTTGTCGCCAGATTAGCTGATCTGAGAAAAGTTGCTCCACCATCAGCGCTGGTTCCTATAAGCCTTTGGCATAAAAGTCGGTGTTATCTGGCTGAGCTCGGAAACGTTTATATTCCCACTGATACTGCTCAGGTGCCAACTCGACAACGCTTTCCACGCCAGCATTCAGCGCATTTACAGCAGTACTCTTATCTTCGCTGCAGAGTTCATCGGATGCGGGTAAAAAGTGTAGTCGCCAACCGCCGGGTTCGCGTATCGCCGAGCAAAATAATGGCTGGCATCCAGAGCGATTAATCAAATTGGTCACCAAGGTCATGGTACGTGCCTGCACGCCCATAAAGGGAGAGAAAATTCCGCCACTCTCGTCGGGCTGCTGGTCGGGAAGAATCGCGGTGGTTTCGCCTCTTTTTAATGCCTTAATTAGAGCCGCAACGCCGCGCCCATCGGTTGGCACCAGTGTTGCGCCAGACTGCTCGCGAGAGGCTTTGATCCAGTTGCCCACTTCAGGGATTTTGGGCGGTTCATACAGGGATGTCATTTTACTGCGTGGCGAGACCCACAGACCGAGCACTTCCCAGTTACCCTGATGGGGAACAATAAGAATGGTGCCTCGTTTGTCAGCCATAGCCGCCTGAAAATGCTCCAAGCCTTCGACAGCGACTATTTTACTTTCGAGCCAGGTAGTCGGCTTTCTCCAGACTCTGGGGGTTTCGACAAAAGCCTGGCCTAAATGCAACATTCGCTGCTTGCACAGACTTTCTATTTGCTGGGAGGGCATCTGAGGATAACAGAGGCGTAAATTAATTCGCGAGATATGCGCGGGGCCCAGATCGAGAAAATAGATCAAGCGGCCTATGGCGCGCCCAAACAGACGCCCCACAGAGAGTGGAAACCAGCCAAATAACTGCAACACAAATAGAAGTGCTTTATTTTTCAATGTTGTCTGCTACCTTTTTTGAAAGGCTGGAATATCCGCTAGTACATAGCAATAGGCTATTTATTTGAGCTTTTCTGGCAACTCATTGCTCAGGTAATCACGCAGCTCATCGCCTATTTGGTGATGCAAAAGGCCCAGTTCAATATTTGCCTTCAGCAGGCCCATTTTACTGCCACAGTCATAGCGGGTCCCCTCGTACTCATAGGCTAGAACCTGCTCTTCAGTCAACAGTGTCTGAATCGCATCGGTGAGCTGATACTCGCCCCCGGCACCTGGGGTTAATTTATCCAGATGCTGAAAAATCTGCGGGGTGAAAATATAGCGGCCGGTAACACCCAGGTCTGAGGGTGCATCTTCAAAGGCGGGTTTCTCAACAATCTTATCCAGTAAATGAACACGATCTGACTGAGGCTTACCGCTGATAACACCGTAGGCCGAAATCTCTGGACCCGGCACTTTCTGGATCGCGATTACTGAGCTTTTATAGTACTCGTAGAGCTCAACCATCTGGCGCACAGCGCCTTTTTCGCCGTGAATCAAATCATCCGCAAGGATCACAGCAAAGGGCTCATCACCAATCAGGTGTGCCGCGGTTGATACCGCATGGCCCAAACCCAAGGCTTCATTCTGTCTAATATAAGTGCAGCTAACGCCCTTGGGGACAATATTTTGCGCTATATCCAGCAGCGCTTTTTTATTGTTCATCTCGAGCTGATGCTCAAGCTCGTAGGCTTTGTCAAAATGGTCGGCAATACTGCGCTTGTTGCGGCCGGTGATAAAAATCATCTCGGTAATGCCCGCTTCAACTGCCTCTTCAACGGCATACTGAATTAATGGTTTATCAACGACTGGCAGCATCTCTTTTGGATTGGCTTTGGTTGCCGGCAAAAATCTTGTGCCCATCCCTGCCACTGGAAATACTGCTTTGCGAACCTTTTCTCCATGCCTTACATGAACCATCTAATACTATCCTCTGCTGATTAGGGGGGGATTACTCTACTGTCTAATAGGCTAGATTAATCTCTACACCGCATTATATCCAGATTTGATTATAACAAGATGCTTTTAATTCGCCGTTTAGCCCGCTGATTGCTTATCTTTTTCCCTTTCTTTATTAAGCTGCCGCCTTATAATTGCGCATTCTCGACCTAAACATACTTTTAATAATTAAATACTCGGTGGAATTCACTGTGAGCAATGTCGGCACGCCCCCTGATACATTTCAGGATCTAATAATAAGACTACAACAATACTGGGCTACTCAGGGTTGCGTGGTACTTCAGCCACTGGATATGGAAGTTGGCGCCGCCACCTTTCATCCAGCCACTTTCCTGCGCGCCATTGGTCCCGAAAACTGGAACAGTGCTTACGTGCAAGGCTGCCGCCGTCCAACAGACGGTCGCTATGGCGAAAACCCCAATCGACTTCAACACTACTATCAATTTCAGGTAGCGATGAAACCTTCGCCGAGCAATTTCCAGGAGCTCTACCTTGGCTCGCTCCGCTCGCTGGGTATAGATACCGCTGTTCATGATGTTCGCTTTGTGGAAGATAACTGGGAATCTCCCACACTGGGTGCCTGGGGTATTGGCTGGGAAGTCTGGCTCAACGGTATGGAAATTACTCAGTTCACCTATTTCCAGCAAGCTGGTGGACTCGAATGTTATCCAGTGACTGGTGAGATTGCCTACGGTCTTGAGCGTATCGCCATGTACCTGCAGGGTGTCGACAGTATTTACGATCTAGTCTGGGCCCACGGTCCCCAAGGGGATGTCACCTACGGTGATGTGTTCCATCAAAATGAAGTAGAGATGTCGACCTTCAATTTTGAACATGCCGATGTGAATTCTCTGTTTGCAACTTTTGACCAGTGTGAAAAAGATAGCCTGAAGTTAACTGAAAGCGGCCTGCCACTGCCCGCCTATGAGATGGTGATGAAAGCATCCCATGCCTTTAATCTGCTCGATGCCCGCCACGCTATTTCAGTGACGGAACGTCAGCGTTATATTCTGCGGGTGCGAACCATCGCTCGCGCTGTTGCTCAGGGTTATTTTGATTCCCGATTAGAGCTCGGCTTTCCGATGGCAGATAAAGATCTTGCTGAAGAAGTCATTCAGCGCGTCGAGAAAGAAAAGCTTGTCGCTGCTGCCAAGCAAGAGAAGGCAGCAAAAAAACAGTCGACTAAAACACCTGGAGAATCAAAATGAGTGCTGATTTTCTAGTTGAGATTGGAACCGAAGAGCTTCCACCGAAAGTATTGCGTCAGCTATGCGATAGCTTCTCTGAAGGTATCACCAGCCGCCTGAGCGCAGAACAACTACAGTTCGGCGAAGTGACTATCTATGGTGCCCCGCGCCGTTTGGCTGTGCTGATCAAAGATCTTGAGACCCAGACACCAGATCAGGATGTGGTTAACTGGGGGCCACCAGCCAAGGTTGCCTTTGATAGCGACGGCAATCCGACCAGGGCCGCAGAAGCCTTTGCGAAAAAGAATTCCGTAGAACTCAGCGCATTGTCAGGCTTAGTCAAAAACGACGGTCAGCAGGATAAACTCTGTGTACGTAAAACCGCTGTCGGCAGTCCAACAGAAACTCTGCTTGGCGATATTATTAATCAGTCTCTCGCCGCCCTGCCGATTCCCAAGCCAATGCGCTGGGGTAAGAGTCGTCAAGAATTTGTTCGACCTGTGCAGTGGGCAGTTGTGCTATTTGATAACAAAACTATCAGCACCAATATACTGGGCATTGAAAGCAGCAACATCAGTCGCGGCCATCGCTTCCACAGTCAGGGCGATATCCTTATTGAATCCCCTGCCAGCTATAAAGAGACTCTGCATAAAGCCTTTGTTATTGTCGATTTTGAAGAGCGCCGCGAACTGATTCGCAAGGGCGTTATTGCCGCCGCTGAAAGTGCTGATGGCACCGCAGTTATCGATGAAGATCTGCTCGATGAAGTGTCGGCTCTAAACGAGTGGCCTGTGCCGCTGATGGGTCGCTTCGAGGAACATTTCCTTGAAGTACCAGCCGAAGCGCTAGTTTCATCTATGGCCCAGCATCAAAAATACTTCCACGTTGTCGACAGTGACAACAATCTTAAACCGCTGTTTATCACAGTTGCCAATATTGCCAGCCTTGATCCGCAGCAGGTGATCAGCGGTAATGAGCGAGTTATTCGCCCGCGCTTGGCGGATGCGGCCTTTTTCTATAAAACCGACCTTAAGTCATCGCTGCAGGCACGCCGCGAAACACTGAAATCAGTGGTTTTTCAGTCCAAGCTCGGCACGGTTTACGATAAAACTGAGCGGGTCAGCGGATTGGCAAAAATACTCGCCGAGTACACCGGTGCTTCAGCGCAGCACGCAGCCCGTGCCGGTGAGCTCTGCAAATCAGATTTAGTCAGTGAGATGGTCGGCGAGTTCGACGATCTGCAGGGTGTGATGGGTCGCTACTACGCCCTCAACGATGGCGAAGATGCCGCTGTTGCCGAAGCGCTGATGGAACAGTATCTGCCACGCTTTGCCGGCGATGCGATTCCCGCCACAGATACCGGTGCCGCTCTGGCGCTGGCAGATCGTCTGGATACACTGGTTGGTATCTTTAGCATTGGCCAGCAGCCATCGGGGTCACGAGATCCTTTTGCACTGCGACGGGCCAGTCTGGGTATTTTGCGGATAATTATTGAGCGCAATATAGACCTGGATTTAAAGCTAGCAATCAGCGCAGCAGCTCAGCAGTTAAATATCACTGAGCGTACCGATGAGCTATGTTTGGAAGTACTTACTTACATCTTAGAGCGCTTTAAAGCTTGGTATAGAGATGAGTCCATCGATCCTGAAGTGTTTGCCTCGGTGGCCGCTCTCGGCCTTAGTAACCCGCTGGATATCGATGCCAGAGTAAAGGCTGTGGATCAATTTACCCGTCTGCCGGAAGCTGTTGCGCTGGCATCAGCGAATAAGCGAGTATTTAATATTCTCGCTAAACAGGCGGCGGAAACCATTCCAGCCGCTATTGATAACAGCCTGCTTGTGGATGCTGCCGAACAGCAGCTGGCTGACAAAATCACCCAACTCAGCACCGTTATTGCCCCTTTACTGGAGCAACGTGACTACGCTGGCGTTCTAAAGCAGCTGGCGCTACTACGAGAGTCGGTCGATCAGTTCTTTGACGATGTAATGGTTATGATCGAAGACGATGCCATCCGCGCTAATCGTCTGGCATTGCTACATAGCTTGCGCAGCCTGTTCTTAAACGTTGCGGATATTTCGCAACTAGTGGTTAGCAAATGAGAATAACTCATCAATGAAAAAACTCTGGCAGGCTATAAGAGCAGCTTTCTTTTATTGCGGCTTAGTGACTCTAGTGCTTCTTATGAGCCTGTCGGTCTGTTTAGTCGGTTTTTTCCCCTTCCGTTACAGGCAGCTTTGCCTGACCTTTGGCAACAAGCTGATCATGGGCTGGTTAGGTATCACCTGTGGCGTAAAGGTTAAGGTTATTGGGCTGGAAAATATTCCCGACGATGCCTGCGTTGTTCTCAGCAATCACCAGAGTACCTGGGAAACCTTTTTCCTTCAGCATCTGTTTGTGCCTGCCAGCGTTATTCTTAAGCGCGAGCTGTTGTGGATACCGTTTTTTGGCTGGGGTCTCTATGCTATGCGCGCTATCGCGATTAAGCGCTCGAAGCCTGCAGGGGCTATCCGTCAGGTACTTAAGCAGGGCAAGCAGCGGCTTTCGAAAGGTATTAAGGTCATTATCTTTCCAGAAGGAACTCGCGTGCGCGGCTCAGAGGTAGGAACCTTTATGACTAGCGGCGCGGCTCTGGCAAAGGCAGCAGCAGTGCCTATTCTTCCCGTGCGCCACAATGCAGGTCAGTGTTGGCCGGCGGGAAGCTGGTTAAAAAATCCGGGTACTATCAGAATTGTTATCGGCCCGACGATCGCAACCGACAACCACAATCCTCGCGAACTGACCGAACAGGCTCAGCAGTGGATTGCCAACGCTCTCTGATTGATTTGCTGTTTTAATAAGCGCTTTGCCTCAGGACTATCTAATCTATACTCAGAGAATAAAAAGGACTGTGGATTGGCTATGGATGCAAAGAAAAAAACACCGAAAGACCCCGAATCAACACTGGATACACGCAAGACCGTTCGAAGAAAGAACAGTGATCGCCGCACGGAGGTGCGGTTTGAGCCAGATAAAGAAAACCGCCGGCATAATAAAGGCCGGCGGTCTTCGGATATGGATATCTGGGGATCTGAATAAGGTCAGACTAAGCCCGGATTAAGCCCGGATTAAGCCAAAATTAAACTCAGATTAAACGTCTAGATTAACCACTGAAAGCGCGTTGGTCTCAATAAATTCTCTGCGTGGCTCAACCTGATCACCCATTAACGTGGTGAACATCTGATCTGCAGCAATCGCATCTTCAATCGTCACCTGCAACATACGACGTGAATCAGGATCCATGGTTGTTTCCCACAGCTGCTCCGGGTTCATCTCACCCAACCCCTTATAGCGCTGGGTATTAAGCCCGCGACGGGACTCGCCCATCAGCCAATCCAGAGCCTGATGGAAGCTCTCGACAGACTGCTTGCGCTCACCACGCTGAACATAGGCGCCCTCTTCGATCAGTCCCTGCAGCGTTTCACCAAGACCGGCAATCGCCTTATATTCATTGGAGGCAAAGAACTCACGACCCAACTGATGATAGTGAGGAATACCATGGGCGGTAATCTCAACCTTAGGCAGGAATATATGTCGCTCTTTATCCTCATCCACATGCACCTCATAGCGGTGAGTGCCAACCATCACATTTTCGAGACTTTTCTGAAGTTCACTACACCAGACGGCAAGATCGCTACTATTTTCAAGAAGATCATCGGAAAATCGCGGGCTGTAAATCAGTGCTTCGAGCACTTCTTTAGGGTAAACCAAAGACATTCGCTCAACTAATCCCATCACATGGCGGAACTGGCTCACCAGCGACTCCAGAGCTGTACCCTGAATACCCGGCGCCGTCGCATTAACATAGAGTCCGGCATTTTCCAGTGCCTTAGAGGTCAGATACACCAGCAGCGCGTCGTCGTCTTTAACATACTGCTCGCTCTTGCCGCGGCTAACCTTATACAGCGGCGGCTGGGCAATAAAGATATGGCCTGCTTCAACCAGTTCACGCATCTGTCTAAAGAAAAATGTCAGCAACAGCGTACGAATATGCGATCCATCAACGTCCGCATCGGTCATAATAACGATGGTGTGGTAACGGAGCTTCTCTGGATTAAATTCTTCGGTGCCGATTCCGCAGCCCAGTGCGGTAATCAATGTGCCAACCTCAGCACTGGAGAGCATTTTATCGAAACGCGCCTTCTCAACATTGAGAATCTTACCCTTGAGCGGCAGAATCGCCTGAGTTCTACGATCACGACCCTGCTTGGCTGAACCGCCCGCAGAATCACCCTCCACCAGGTATAGTTCTGAAAGCGCCGGGTCTTTTTCCTGACAATCCGCCAACTTCCCGGGTAGTCCAGCAATATCCAGCGCACCCTTACGTCGCGTCATTTCACGAGCTTTACGCGCCGCTTCACGAGCACGGGCCGCATCAATCATTTTATTTACTACAGCTCTGGCATCCTGGGGATACTCCAGCAGGAAATCGCTGAATTTTTCGCCCATCTCCTGCTCAACCGCGGTTTTCACCTCGGAGCTAACCAACTTATCTTTGGTCTGGGATGAGAACTTAGGATCTGGGACTTTTACCGAAATAATCGCCGTTAAACCCTCACGTGCATCATCGCCCGTGGTGCCTACCTTCGCCTTGCCGTTAATACCCTCTTTTTCTATATAGGTATTTAGGCCGCGGGTCAGGGCTGAGCGGAAGCCCGCCAAATGCGTGCCACCATCCCGCTGGGGAATATTATTGGTATAACAGTGAATGCTTTCCTGGAAGCCATCATTCCACTGCAATGCCACCTCAACACTGGTGCCGTCTTCACGCATAGTGTTGAAATGCATAATCTTGTTAACAGTGGTTTTGTTCTGGTTAAGATATTCAACAAAGGCGCTTAAACCACCCTCGTAAGCGTAGACATCTTCTTTTGCGGTGCGCTCATCATGCAAGACAATGCGCACGCCTGAGTTCAAGAAAGACAGCTCACGCAGTCTCTTCGCGAGAATATCAAAATGGAATTTAATATTGGTAAAGGTATCTATGGAGGGAACAAAGTGAACGGCAGTGCCTGTTTCTTCAGTGTCACCAACAACTTCAAGGGGGCCCTGAGGAACGCCGTGGGAGTATTCCTGCTCGTGTATCTTGCCCTCTCTGCGAATAGTTAAGCGCAGCTTGGCTGACAGAGCATTAACGACCGAAACACCTACACCGTGCAGTCCGCCAGAAACCTTATAGGAGTTATCATCAAACTTACCGCCAGCATGTAATACGGTCATAATAACTTCAGCTGCGGAAACACCCTCATCGTGCATTTCAGTAGGAATACCACGAC
Source organism: uncultured Pseudomonadales bacterium (assembly GCA_943846685.1). Lineage (GTDB taxonomy): Bacteria > Pseudomonadota > Gammaproteobacteria > Pseudomonadales > Porticoccaceae > HTCC2207. The sequence goes on along the minus strand of OX044363.1, from coordinate 474,514 downwards.
CATTGTCCGATACGGTAATAGATTCGTCTGGATGAATAACGATCTTAATCTCAGAGCAGTGGCCGGCCAGAGCCTCATCGATAGAGTTATCAACCACCTCGAACACCATATGATGTAGACCAGTGCCATCATCAGTATCGCCAATGTACATACCAGGCCGCTTGCGAACTGCATCCAGGCCTTTCAGTACCTTAATACTTGAAGAATCATAATTCTGTTCGTCAGTCATAAACTCTCTATACCCTGTTATTTAATCAACTAAAGCAACGCCATGTTCCATGTGGAACATCTTGTGCGGCACTGTCTGCACTAAATCCTCGAAATCTTTTTTATCCACCCCAGTAATAAAATACTGGCAGCCAAGATCATTCAAATACGTAATCACCTGCCCGCGGTGCTGATAATCCAACTCAGCCGGCAAATCATCCAAAAGGAAAAGGCAAGATTCCCCCGTATGTTCTCGATAGTGGCTGGCCTGCGCTAACTTAAGTGCATAGACCAAAAGTTTTATCTGCCCTCTCGAGAGATGATCAGCAGCAACCTGACCATCGACCTTAATTTTTATATCAGCACGGTGTGCGCCGTGACTGGTTGTCTTGGTACCTATATCACGCCCATGATCAGCGGCATAAACATCCGCCAGAGAGCACTCTTCATCCCAGCCGCAGTAGTATTCAAGGGAAACCTCCCCCAAACCTTCAAAGGCTCCAACAGCCCTATCTAACTGGCCGCAGAGCGCCGATAAATACTGTCGCCTAAACTGGGTTATTTGTTCGCAGAGTGGAATTAACTCCGCCGTCCAAGTACGCAATAAATCTTCGTCTATTCTACCATGGCGAAGGAGTTGATTGCGCTGTTTTAGCGTTTTTTGAAAGCGTCGCCATAGATTGGTATAACCATGTTCCACGTGGAACACACCCCAATCTAAAAACTGTCTGCGCTGAAGTGGGCCGCCCTCTAAAAGCATAAAGCTATGGGCATCAATTAACTGCAAGGGTAGCTCAGAGACAAGCTGTGCCGCGGACTGCAACGATTTCCCGTCAAGCCGAGCCTCAAACAACCCCTTTGGGGTGCGCTTGATACCCAGTTGATGAGCTGTTGAGGTCTGGTCGCGCAAGAGGCGAGCAGAAACCACCAACTCATCCGCATCGTTATTAACCACCACACGGAGATCGCGATGACGAAAGGATCGGCCACGGCCCAGGAGATAGATAGATTCAAGAAAGCTGGTTTTTCCGCTACCGTTGGCACCGAAAATAATATTGGCTTGGGGATGACAGGCAGTTTGGATATTTTTCAGATTTCGAACCTGAAAAATATCCAATTGAGATAAGTGCATGAGTTAGCGGCAGTAACTGCGAGTACGCGGCAAACTAACCGTTATAGCCGCATCGGCATAACAACATAGACCGCCGAACCATCTGCGGCGTCTTCGACCAGCGCGCTGCTGCTCGAGTCAGAAAGGGTTAAACGAACACCTTCCCCTTTAAGAACATTGAGCACATCCAAAAGGTAGCTGACATTAAAGCCAATCTCTAGCTCGTCGCCGGCATAATCAACACCGACCACTTCCTCAGCCTCTTCCTGCTCAGGGTTATTGGCAACCATTCTTATAGCGCCATTTGAAAGCATGATACGCACACCGCGGTACTTTTCATTGGAGAGAATCGCCGTTCGGCCAAACGCCTGCTTGAGCTCAGCGCGATCACCGACCACCTGCTTGTCGCCACCCTTAGGCAAAACACGGTCATAATCAGGATACGCACCATCAACTAGCTTAGAGGTAAAACAAAAATCAGAGCCATTGACGCGAATATGGTTTGAGCCCATAGCCACACGCACTGCGCCCTCATCGCTGACCAGACGGGCCAACTCCATAACACCTTTGCGCGGCAAAATAGCCTTGGTAAGCTCAGCAATCTCTATCTCACAGACCGCATCGCAAAGCGCCATTCGATGGCCGTCAGTAGCCACAGCGCGAAGCTTATTGGCACTAACCTCCCAGAGCATACCATTGAGGTAATAACGGACATCCTGCTGAGCCATGGCAAAAGAGGTCGATTCGATAAGGCTTTTTAATGTCTCGGCTTCAACATCAAACTCGATATTGTTTTCACCATTATCCACAGAGGGAAACTCATTAGCCGGCAGGGTTGCCAGCGTAAAACGGCTGCGACCACTCTTTACGTGCGCCTTGCCATCACTGCTGGAAAAATCAACCTTTGCACCATCCGGCAGAGACCGGCAGATATCCAAAAGCTTGCGCGCCGAAACCGTCACTTCACCACCCTCTTCTGCGGCACTTACCTCTGAATAACCGACAATCTCAACCTCAAGATCAGTACCGGTTACCGAAAGGCGCGAACCCTCTAGGCTGAGCAACACATTGGAAAGGATTGGCAATGTTTGGCGTCTTTCGACTACACCAACAACCAACTGCAAGGGCTTGAGTAACACTTCACGGGAAAGGCTAAATTTCATGGTAAATTCGTATCTCCGACACGGTTAATGACTCTTAATACTGTCTAATTACTATTCTGTAATTCTATTATTTATTGCGCTCTAGATAGACTAACTCATCTAATTAGAAAGTCTAGCTAGAGAGCGTCCGGTAGAGGTGTTTTAAATCACGCTCTACTTCGCGATCAATACTCTCAAGCTCTTTGACCTTGCGACAAGCATGCAGAACCGTGGTGTGATCGCGGCCTCCAAAGGACTCACCGATCTCCGGAAGGCTGTAGTTGGTCAGCTCTTTGGCCAATGCCATAGCCACCTGCCTGGGTCGCGCAACAGATCGACTGCGGCGCTTGGAAAGTAGGTCTGACATCTTCAGCTTGTAGTAGTCAGCCACCACTCTCTGAATATTGTCTATGGTAACTAGCTTGTCCTGCAGCGCCAACAAATCTTTCAGTGATTCACGAATTAAATCGATATCAATAACCCGACCACTAAATTGCGCGTGGGCCATCACTCTCTTGAGTGCACCCTCAAGCTCGCGAACATTGGAACGTATACGTTGGGCGATAAAGAATGCCGCATCTCGCGACAGATCCATGCCTACCTGCTCTGCTTTGTTAATCAAAATTGCAACACGAGTCTCAAGCTCAGGCGGCTCGACGGCTACGGTTAAACCCCAGCCAAAGCGAGACTTCAAACGTTCCTCTACCCCATCGATCTCCTTGGGATAGCGATCAGAGGTTAAGATCATCTGCTGGCCGCGCTCCAAAAGAGCATTGTAAGTATGGAAAAACTCTTCCTGACTGCGATCCTTGCCAGAGAAAAACTGAATATCATCAATTAATAGCGCATCAACCGAACGATAGAACTGCTTAAATTCGTCAATCGCCTTGAGCTGCAGCGCCTTGACCATATCGGCGACAAACCGCTCGGAATGCAGGTAGACAATTTTTGCATCGGGCTTGCGTTGACGAAGCGCATTACCTACAGCGTGCATTAGGTGGGTTTTACCCAGACCAACACCGCCATATATAAATAATGGGTTATAGGAGCCGCCGGGATTCTCTGCAACCTGCTGAGCGGCCGCTAAGGCTAGCTGATTAGACTTACCCTCAACAAAACTATCAAAGGTAAAGGCGCTGTTGAGGTTGCTTTTCAGGCTGTGCTCTGCAGCTGAAGTGATAATTTGTGGCGCGTTAATACGCGTAGAAGTCTGTACCTGAGACGATGGTATCACCAGCGCTGGCGCTTCAACCGGCTGTAAAATGACCGGAGTCGACGCCTGTGGCTGGCTATTAAACGCCTGCGGCTGAATAAGAGAAGACTGTGGCCGGCTATTAACTGTATCCACTGAACTATTGACCGCTACCGCTGCAGACTGGGCTTTAAAGGCCGGTGCCTTTTCAGACTCAGAGACAACCGCCACGCTACACTGGTCTGCACCAAACTGTGAAAACAACGCCTCAATTCGAAGCAGAAACTTATTCTTTACCCAGTCTTCAATAAAGCGGTTAGGGGCGACTAGCTGAATATGCTGATGCACAAACGAAGAGTCGCCGAGAGAAGAATCACCGAGGATTGAGTCGCCAGCAAAAAATTGTATTTTTAGGGGTCTTATCCAGGTATTAAACTGCTGAAGAGGCAGCTCATCGGAGAGCTGCTTTGTACAATCTGTCCAGATTGCCTGCAGAGCATTAAGATCCATAGGCGCACTTTTACCCATGCCATCTACGCCACCTATGCCTACAGAACCATGCTCAAAAGTGTTACTTAATTCCACTTATTATTCTTCCCAGCGCAAGATAACCCTAAGGGCAGTTTACTAAAGCTTCCATCAAACTTATCGTAAAATTTTCATCATGCTTTTTTCAGATATTTTATCGGATATTTCATAAAGTCATTTAACCGTAGAAATATCTGAACGCAAATATAACCGCGTATCAAATCACCTATAAACAACCGAAAAAAGCACAACCGCCAACCCAAGCTATATTATTTTTATTAGTTATATTATTCGAAAATATGATTAATTTTCGTTGAGAAAGATTCTATCCGCTTAAAACCATTTTATCCACACAGATTAAAAACAACTATTTTTTAGTATTAAAATAAATATTATATATATCAACAGGTTAACTAATATCAATATTTTTTTTATTAACAGGTTCACAATAAATTATTGGCTATATTTTAACCAACATCTGTGCATAACCTGTGTATATCCAGTTGGAAACCAGTGTTTAAAGAGATATCCGTGGGAATTATCCGTGGACGCTAAGAGCGGATCAGCTGGTTCGTGACCTGAAAAAGAAAGTTAGTCACTTTCCAATACAGAAGGAAGAAAATATATGCCCCAAAAGGTCGTCAGAGGTGAATTGACCGGTGATTTCGGAGAGCTGATTTTGCGCCTGTCTAAGGTCTTCAGCCAACAATTCACCAGCACCACTAGCACTCAACTGGCGGCGGCCGGTATCGACCAACTGCAGTGCTTTTTCCAGTGCATCCAGATGACGACGCCGAGCGGAAAAAAGCCCCTCGTCCTGCCCCTGAAAGCCCATGCTCGATTGCAAATAGGCAACCAGCTCATCGAGCCCGGTTCTGTGCTTGGCAGAGATTGCAAAGGTACCAGCGTCTAATCTGCCGGCCAGATGCTCGGTCTGATCAATTTTATTTAAAACAACTGTGATTGGCTGCCGCGCATCCGCAAAGCGGGCAAAGTATTCAGGCCAGATAGTCTGTAGATTCGGGTGGTCGGTCTCGCAGGCATCAACCAAAAACAATACCTGATCTGCCCGCTCAATCTCCTGCCAGGCACGGCGAATACCCTCCAGCTCAACCTCATCATCACTGTCGCGCAGACCGGCGGTATCCACTATATGCAAGGGCATTCCATCGAGGGTGATTTTCTCTCGAAGAACATCGCGAGTAGTGCCTGCCACTGCGGTGACAATTGCCGCATCGCGACCCGCCAGCGCATTTAACAGGCTAGATTTTCCAGCGTTGGGTTTACCGGCAAGCACCACCGTCATACCGTCGCGCAACAGTGAGCCCTGCTGAGCTTTACTCAAGGTATCCGTCAGTTCCGCTGAAAGCTGTTGCAGATTCACTGAGAGCCGCTCATCCGCAAGAAAATCAATTTCCTCTTCAGGAAAATCTATCGCCGCCTCTACATACATCCGAATCTGGATAATCTGATCAACCAACTCATTGACCAGACGGGAAAAGTCACCCTGCAGAGATCGCACCGCACAGCGCGCCGCCTGAACCGAAGAGGCATCAATTAAATCAGCAATCGCCTCGGCCTGAGTGAGATCAAGCTTATCATTGAGAAAGGCTCGCTCGCTAAACTCACCCGGTCTGGCCATTCGCGCACCGAGCTGCAGGCAGCGCTGCAATAAACTATCGAGAATAACCGGACCACCGTGACCCTGTAACTCCAACACGTTTTCGCCGGTAAATGAGGCTGGGCCGGGAAAATAGATCGCCACACCCTCATCGAGTACCTCTTTATCTGCCCCTCTAAAGCGACTAAAAATGGCTTCACGGGGTGCCAGAGACTTACCGATAATATCGACCATAATCGGCTCAATATTTGCGCCGGAGACACGCACAATACCGACACCACCGCGACCCGGCGGGGTGGCAATAGCAACAATGGTATCCAGATCGTTTTGCACTTTGCTCTCACTCAACTTATTTCAGGGCGGGACAACTCAATCAAAAAAGGCCCTTTTGAGGGCCTTTTCTATTACTTTTTAACTGCTTTTTTAGCTGACCCTGAGGACTGTTTCGAGGCCTCTAATTGCCGGTTAACATACCACTGCTGAAGCATTGACAGCAGGTTGTTGACCGTCCAGTAAAGAACCAGACCTGAAGGGAAGATCATAAAGAAGAAGGTAAAGGCTATTGGCATAATTTTCATCACCATCGCCTGAGTGGGGTCTGTTGGCATCGGCTGCATTTTCTGCATCAACAGCATACTCGCGCCCATCACTAACGGCAGAATAAAGTAGGGGTCTTTAGCTGAGAGATCAGCAATCCAGAAGATCCAGGGTGAATGTCTAATCTCAACACTCTCCAACAGCACCCAGTAAAGCGACAGGAATACCGGCATCTGCAATAACATCGGGAAGCAACCACCAGCGGGGTTAACCTTCTCCTTTTTATACAGTGCCATCAACTCCTGAGACATCTTTTGGCGATCGTCGCCATAGGTCTCCTTTAAGCGTTCCATCTTTGGCTGCAGGCTGCGCATTTTCGCCATAGAGCGGAGACTTGCCGCTGACAGCGGGTAGAGCAGGAATTTAATACCAATAGTCAGCAGGATAATTGACCAGCCCCAGTTTCCGACAACCTCATGAATAAACTTCATGGCAGCAAAGATAGGCTTGGCCAGCATCCACAAGAAACCGTAATCAACGGTTAGATCGAGATACTCCGCCAGAGATTCAAGTTTTTCCTGATCCTTGGGGCCGACATAAAACTGCGCACTGTATTCCGCAGAACTTCCCGCAGGAACAGACATCTTCTCACCGGTAAAACCAAACAGGTAGACATCCTGACCAGAGAGTTTGCGCAGACTAAAGCTGTTATTGTCATTGGTTGGTGGAACCCAGGCGCCAACAAAATAGTGCTGAACCATTGCCACCCAGCCGCCTTTGATCTCAGCTTTAACCGAACCTTCGCTGATATCACCAAAATCATGCTTGGAGAAATTCTTTTCCGGCTCTCTTAACGCCGCGCCCAGATAAGGCTGAACACCACCACTTGATTCAACAATTGGCTCGTGAGAATCGCGCTTAATTTGACCGTAGAAGGTCGCTTCCCAAGGCTCGTAACCGGCATTTTGAATCAAATAGTTAACACCGATAACATATTCGCTCTCAGTGAAGCTAAAGCGCTTAACAATGTTAACGCCGTTTTGATTAAGGGTTAAATCAACATCGAGAGTTTGCTGGCCCGGAAAAAGGGTAAAGCTTGACTGGGTAACCCCATAAACCGGACGACCCTCTCTGGTATCTGTACCGTTTTTACCAATCAGACCACTCTGGGCAATATATTCATTGTCCTTTGAGCGAGTCAGCAGAGTAAAAGGTTCGCCACCATCATTAGCCATGCGGGTTAAGTGCTTAAGCAATTTAACCTGAACAATATCGCCACCAAGAGTGTCGATAGTGACTTCAAAGGTATCGGTGGTAACCGTAACCAGACGGGTATCAACCGGCTTTTCGACAACAGCAATCGGCGTTTCTACCAGTGAAGGCAGTTCTTCGCTGTAAGTTGCCTGCTGTTGAGGCGGTAGACTGGTCTCTGGAACAAGCAGTTCAGCAGCTACTGTCGCGGTTCGTTGTTCAGCGTCACGAAGCTCGCTAAAGTTATTCCACTCGACAACCAACAACCATGCAACCAGACCAATAGCCGTAATATTTAGTGTTTTCTTCCAGTCCATTCTATTTAACTCTGTTTAATTTTTATTTGAGGGATCAGCCTCATCCGATTTACCAGAATGTTCTACCGGTAACACCGGATCGTAACCCCCTGAATGGAAAGGTTGGCATTTTACAACCCTACGCAGCGTAAGATAACCCCCTTTGAAAATTCCGTAGCGCCTAAAAGCCTCTTCCGCATAACTTGAACAGCTTGGGTAGAACCTACATTTACTCCCAAATAGAGGGCTGAGAGCATATTGGTAGCCGCGAATAATGGCTATGGCTACTCTACGCATCAGTTTTTGACCCGCTGTTATTTTTTTCATTGGCATTTAGACGAGCAGTCAGTCTAACCCATGATTGCTGCAACAGGGATGTCATTTCAGAAGTAGGGAGTTTATCGGCGTCTTTGCGGGCTAAAAAGATAACATCCAGCGCCACGGGCAATAGGCTATTGCGAAAAGTTTCACGCACTACTCGCTTCACCTGATTGCGGCCAACAGCAGTAGGAACGTTTTTCTTGCCGACAACCAAGCCTAATCGAGACACGTGAGTGCCATTAGGCTTAGCTAAAATTAAATATTTGGGATGAGCAACCCGAACACTATTATTATCAAAAACCTCTTTATATTCAGAGGCTTTGAGTAAGCGTCGATCTTTGCCGAAGGTTGCCCTGGGCATTGGAAGCCCCTAAAGGTCTAGGCAGCTAAACGCTTACGGCCTTTAGCTCTACGACGATTCAAGACGGCACGGCCGTTTTTAGTTGCCATACGAGATCTAAAACCATGAGTGCGCTTGCGCTTTAATACGCTTGGTTGAAATGTTCTTTTCATAACGTCAATTCCGAATTAATGTCTACTGTACCCACTTAAAACACCTTATTCAGGCGATGAGTACCGTTCTAGGGCGCGGGAGTTTAATGAAAATCCCCACTCAATTCAACGCTTTATTTAAAATACAGCAGCTATTTACAGGATATTTTTTAAATACAGCTTGGTAACAACAAGTTAACAGGTTATCCCAAATAGACGGCAGCCAGAAAAGCCAAACAGTTAAAACTGTGGAAAAGCGCTGTATAAATTCAATTCTTATCCACAGATAATCAGCGAAATTAGAAAATTGCCAAAATCCGTGTTTTTTTGTACATTTTCAAACAGAGTTGATAACCGCTTTAACCACCGCTAAACACGCCTTTATACAGCAAAAAAAGCTCTTTAACCTCTTGATTTAATGTGTGTTTTTTACTTTATCCCCATAAAATGGGCTGCCTAATAACAATAACAATAATCTCTATATACTATATATAGGTATATTTAGTTAATAAGTTAACTCTTAATAAGCACAGACAATAAAACACTTTAACAATAATAAATTCTCAAATTAGTTGCTTAAACTTTAATCAACCACAAGTATAATGGCGACCCTTAAATTTTTAACCCTGTCGCAAATACTTATGCGTTACCCAGAATCTTTTGATGTGATCGTTGTTGGCGGAGGCCATGCTGGAACAGAAGCCTGTTTAGCGGCTGCGCGCATGGGTTGTCGCACCCTGCTGTTAACTCACAATATCGAGACGCTCGGGCAGATGTCCTGTAATCCAGCGATTGGTGGGATTGGAAAAAGTCATCTGGTGAAAGAAATTGATGCTCTGGGCGGTGCTATGGCTCAGGCAACAGATCTCGGTGGTATTCAATTTAGGGTGCTTAACTCTCGCAAAGGGCCAGCCGTTAGAGCAACCCGTGCTCAGGCAGACCGCATTCGTTACAAGGCAGCCATACTGTCAATTTTGGAAAGCCAAAAGAATTTAACTATTTTCCAGCAGTCGGTTGATGACCTGGTGCTTGAAGGTGAAAGAGTCACTGGTGTTGTTACTCAGATGGGGCTGATCTTTTCAGCGAAAACCGTGGTGGTTACAGCAGGCACCTTTCTCGCGGGAAAGATTCATATTGGTATGCAAAACTATTCAGCAGGCCGCGCCGGCGATCCACCATCGGTGAATTTATCCGAGCGACTAAGATCACTGCCGTTCAGGGTTGAACGATTAAAAACCGGCACACCGCCGCGTATTGATGCTCGTTCAGTGGATTTCACCCATTTGCAGGAACAGTGGGGCGATAAACCTGAGCCAGTGATGTCCTACCTGGGATCTGTAGAGCAACATCCTCAGCAAACCTGCTGTTGGATAACCTACACCAATAAAACCACCCATGAAATTATTCATCAGGGTTTAGATCGTTCACCACTTTACACTGGTGTTATCGATGGTGTGGGCCCGAGATACTGCCCCTCCATTGAAGATAAAATTGTTCGCTTCGCTGACAAGGATCAGCATCAGGTATTTATTGAGCCCGAAGGCCTAAACACCTATGAGCTCTACCCCAATGGAATTTCCACCAGCCTGCCCTTTGATGTGCAGCTTGATCTGGTGCGTTCAATTCAAGGGTTTGAAAATGCCCATATCACCCGTCCCGGTTACGCGATTGAATATGATTATTTTAATCCCCAGGATCTTAAATACTCTCTCGAGACCAAAGCGGTCAGCGGATTATTTTTTGCCGGCCAGATAAACGGTACCACCGGTTACGAAGAAGCTGCGGCTCAGGGGTTGCTAGCGGGTACCAATGCGGCACTGCAGGTGCAGGAAAAGGACAGCTGGTGTCCTGGGCGAGATACCGCCTACACTGGTGTTCTGGTTGACGACCTTATCAGTATGGGAACACAGGAACCCTACCGGATGTTTACCAGCCGCGCGGAATATAGATTATTACTTCGCGAAGATAACGCCGATATGCGTCTAACTGAAAAAGGCCGTGAGCTGGGTTTGGTCAATGATGAGCGCTGGCGCCAGTTTAGTGAAAAGCGTGAAGCGATCGAGATTGAACAGCAGCGTTTAAAAGATACTTGGGTACAGCCCGGCAGTGCTGTTGCAGAACAGCTGTCTAACCATATTGAGAAAAAGCTCTCCCGCGAGTACTCCCTGTACGATTTACTTAAGCGCCCAGAGTTGAATTATAAAATTCTCGGCAACCTCTACCCCGAGCATAAGGTTGCGCAAATTATTGCTGAGCAGGTTGAGATTGATGCCAAGTATTCCGGTTATATCAATCGACAACAGGATGAGGTTGATCGATTAAAACGCCATGAAAAAACCCGTATCCCAGAGGGCTTTAATTATCAGGCGATCAGCGGTCTATCCAATGAGATTAAGCAAAAGCTTAGCGAGGCAACCCCTGAAACTCTGGCGCGTGCGAGCAGAATTCCTGGTGTTACACCGGCGGCTATTTCATTGTTGATTGTGCAGTTAAAAAAACATGTCGCGTAATTTCAAATCTGAGCCGGCACTGCGAGCACAGCTCGAAAAAGGCTTAGAAGAACTGGGCCTGGAGTGCAGTGCTCATCAGGTCGAGCAGCTGCTAGATTATGTGAGTTTGCTGGTTACCTGGAATAGCGCCTATAACCTGACGGCTATTCGCGAACCAGAGCGAATGATTGCACTGCATATTTTGGATAGTCTGGCTATTCTCCCCTACGTGACTGGCGATAATTTAATTGATGTTGGCACTGGCCCCGGTTTACCTGGCATACCTCTGGCGATTATGTGCCCGGAGAAAACCTTTAAGTTGCTCGACAGCAATGGCAAAAAAACACGCTTCCTGTTTCATGCCCGCTGCCAGTTAAAGCTGCAAAACCTGACTGAAGTTCAATCTAGAGTCGAACAGTTTATTCCTGAGAATACTTACGATACGGTATTAAGTAGAGCTTTTACTTCCGTGGCTGAGATGGTTGATAAGTGCAAGCATCTGCTCAATGCCGAAGGGCGCTTTTTGGCGATGAAAGGAAAATTTCCTCAATCAGAGTTGAGCCTGCTAGAGAAAGACTATAAGGTCGATGTTTCCCATCGCTTGGTGGTACCAGATGTTGAAGGTGAACGACATCTAATTGAAATCAGTAAAGCTAAAACTACAGCATAAGCATAAAAAGGTCAGAGCATTGTCGAGAATTATCTCAATAGCCAATCAGAAAGGCGGCGTGGGTAAAACCACCACCAGTGTAAATCTGGCCGCCTCTCTCGCCGCTTACAAACAACGTGTTTTATTGATTGATCTCGACCCGCAAGGCAATGCCACCATGGGTGCTGGTATTGACAAGCACCAGTGCAAAACTTCTGTTTACGATGTGCTGACCGAAAAAGAAGCGATTGAAAACGTTATCGTCAGCTGTGATAAAGCCAAGATTCACCTGTTGCCCGCGAACGGTGACCTGGTCGCCGCCGAAGTTGAATTAATGCAGGAGATTGGTCGCGAAACCCGTCTGCGTCATGCACTCCAGCGAATCGATGGCGAATACGACTATGTGATTATTGACTGCCCGCCTTCATTGAATATGCTCACGGTCAATGCGTTGGTGGCTAGCGATAGCGTGATTATTCCCATGCAGTGTGAGTACTACGCACTCGAAGGACTTTCAGCACTCAATAACACTATCAAGCAAATTGCCAAGCTGATTAACCCCAAGCTTAAAATCGAAGGTATTCTGCGCACCATGTACGATCCGCGCAGCAGCCTAACCAATGCGGTATCTGCCCAGCTGCGCAAATATTTTGGCAATCGTGTTTACCGTGTAAGTATTCCGCGCAACGTCAGACTGGCGGAAGCCCCCAGTCACGGCTTGCCGGCACTAATGTACGATAGAAATTCAAAAGGCTCAGTTGCTTATCTGGCGCTTGCCGGAGAAATCATCCGTCAGGCAAAAGACAAGAGTGAAGAGCAACAACAAGCAGATGCAGGACAATAAGCGATGAGTGCAAAACGACAGAGCCTCGGCAAAGGGTTGGACGCGTTACTGGGTATGGCTGATGAGACTGACTTGGAAGGTCAGGAGCCAGCGAGTAGTGGGTCAAATGAAGGTCAGTTGCTGGATCTTGCGGTTGAGTTTTTGCAGCGTGGCAAATATCAGCCGCGTCGCGATATTAATGCTGAAGCCCTCGAAGAGCTAGCCAGTTCCATTCGCACTCAGGGTGTTATGCAGCCGCTGGTAGTGCGCAAGGTTGATGATGAAAAGTACGAGATTATTGCCGGCGAACGCCGTTGGCGTGCTGCTCAGCAGGCGGGTCTGGATGTAGTTCCGGTTATTGTGCGTGAGGTTTCGGATGAAGCGGCCATTGCCATGGCGCTTATCGAAAATATTCAGCGTGAAGATTTAAATGCCATGGAAGAGAGTCTGGCGCTGATTCGTCTTCAGCAAGAGTTTCAGTTAACCCAGCAGCAGGTAGCAGATGCGGTAGGTAAATCCCGTTCCGCAGTAACCAACCTGATGCGTCTTGCAAGTCTTGAGTCTGAGGTTCAGCAGTTACTGGAGCGCGGGGATCTCGAGCTTGGCCATGCGAAATGTCTCTTAGCTCTGGAAGGCGCCAAGCAAATTAATGCTGCCAGAACCGTCGCCAGTGTCAATATGACCGTGCGTCAAACCGAAGCGCTAGTTAAAAAACTTCAATCCCCTGCTCCAGGAAAGTCCAGCGCTGAGGTTAATGCCAGCCCGGATATCAAACATCTGGAAGATCAGATATCGGAAAAAATCGGCGCACCGGTGCAGATACAACACAGCGCCAAAGGGGCCGGCAGGCTAATTTTAAAATATAATAGCGTCGATGAGCTCGACGGTATTCTCGCCCATATAAAGTAATCGCCCAACGGCTGTTTTCACGGCAAAAAAATTTCCACGATATACGTTGTTTAGCGTGTTGAATATCCACAGCACTATACCTATAATGCGCACCCGTCGGACACAGGCCACAAATTTGTCTGGCAGGGCCGGAGAAAAGGTGTCGACCACGTATGACGACCATTTCATTACCACCAGTTAGAAGAGTAGCGCTTTACCAGCTAGCCTGTTTGCTGCCTGGCTGTGCAATTCTTTTACTCTGGAGTTCCGTGTTAGCTTACTCTGCATTAATCGGCGGATTGATTCAAATTTGCCCGCAGGCATGGTTTACACGGCAAGCGTTTAGATACGCCGGCGCAAGAAAAGTACAGTCCATTGTGCGAGCAATGTACTGGGGAGAAACGGGAAAGATTGTTTTAACCACAGTGTTATTTACAGTCAGCTTTATGATCATAAAGCCGCTTTATGTGAGTGCCCTGTTCGCCTCCTTTGTAACAATGATTTTGGTGCAGTATCTGACAGTAATCATATTACTGAAACATTGATACGGCATAAGTTAACGACCTAACTAGTTGAGAGTGACAGATGGCAGGTGGAAACCCCGCAAGCACTACTGAGTATATCCAACACCATTTAACCAATCTGGTTTATGGAAAGTTGCCGGCCGGATACGAGCGCACCACCGAGCAGGGTGTTGAAGTTCTTCAGGCTGATACCTGGACTATGGCTCATGGTGGTCAAGAAGCCACAGATATGGGTTTCTGGGCTATTCACGTAGACTCAATGATCTGGTCGATTGGTCTCGGTTCGCTGTTTTGCTGGATGTTCCTGCGCGCAGCCAAAAAAGCCCACACAGGCGTTCCCGCTGGTTGGTTAAACTTTGTTGAGATGATTGTTGAGTTTATCGACGGTGCAGTAAAAGACAGCTTCCATGGCCGCAACAAAATGGTCGCCCCATTGGCGCTGACTATTTTTGTCTGGGTATTCTTGATGAACCTGATGGATTTACTTCCGGTTGATCTAATTCCCACGTTGCTGATGATGGCTGGCGTTGAATATCAGAAAATTGTCCCCTCAACCGATCCCAACATTACCTTGGGTATGGCGCTGGGCGTATTTGTTCTGATGCTCTACTACTCCTTCAAGATTAAAGGTACTGGCTTTGTTAAAGAGCTGACCATGCACCCGTTTAATCACTGGGGCTTTATTCCCGTAAACCTGTTTATGGAAACTGTTGGCCTGCTGGCTAAGCCGTTCTCTCTGGGTTTGCGACTGTTCGGCAATATGTATGCCGGCGAAATGATTTTTATCCTGATTGCAACGATGTTTGCAGCGGGCGCAGGAGCCGGCTTTGTGTCTGGCGGTCTGCATGCAGAACTCTTTGGCGAACAGACCAGCGGTTACTTCTGGTTAGTGATCTTTTTGCTGGTCACCGGTGTATGTTGGTTGAATCTCAAAGGGAAAGTATCTACGGGTAAAACAGTCCTGTTATGTATGGCCTTTATGGCGATAGGTGGTGGTCTGTTTGCTCTGGGTGGAGGGTTAATGCAATGGGGCTGGGCGGTATTCCATATTCTGGTCATTACCCTGCAAGCATTTATTTTCATGGTTCTAACGGTCGTCTATCTCAGTATGGCGCACGAAGACCACTAAATTTTTTATTAATTTTTTTAAATGACTGAAGTCAGGAGTCTACGATGGAACTAGTAATTATTGCTGCGGCAATTATGCTCGGATTGGGCGCGTTGGGAGCAGCAGTTGGCATGGGCCTGCTGGGCGGTAAGTTGATCGAAGCTACAGCTCGTCAGCCAGAACTTGGACCTATGCTTCAGGGCAAGATGTTCCTGCTCGCTGGTCTGATTGATGCTGTGCCTATTATTGGTGTTGGTATCGCGATGTACTTGATCTTTGTTGTTGCACCAGGTGTTGCGTAACAATCGAGTAGAAGAGTTCTAGCAAAATTTTTTGCTGGAAATTTTTTAATCCACTCCTTAATGAGGTGATGGCGTGAATATTAATCTAACGCTTTTTGGTCAGATGGTGACCTTTGCATTCTTTGTGTGGTTTTGCATGAAGTTTGTTTGGCCAGTCATTATTGACTCAATGGAAGAGCGACAGAAGAAAATCGCCGATGGTCTTGATGCGGCTGATCGCGCACTGCGGGATCTTGAGCTGGCTCAGAGCAAAGCGACTGATCAGATGAAAGATGCCAAGCAGGAAGCGGCGGGCATTATCGATCAAGCCAACAAGCGCGCTGGTCAGATTGTTGATGAAGCAAAAAATCAAGCTCGAACTGAAGGTGACCGCATAAAAGTGGCCGCTGAAGCCGAGATTGAACAGGAAATGAATCGTGCTAAAGAAGAGTTGCGCGCCTCCGTGGCAGGTCTAGCTCTCGCTGGTGCAGAGAAAGTTCTTGAAGCTTCAATCGATGAGAAAGCCAATCGCACGCTGGTTGATAAATTAGCAGCGCAGCTGTAACCGAGGTTAATCATGGCAGAATTGAGCACATTAGCCCGACCCTATGCCAAGGCAGCATTTGAATACGCTGCTCAGGCGGGTGAGCTGCAGAGCTGGTCAGACAGCTTGGCTACTGCGGGATCTGTTGCACAACAGCCCAATGTCGTTAAGTTGTTGAGTTCGCCCAGCGTCACTGCACAACAGCAGGCAACTGCGTTGATTGAGATCTGTGGTGATGCGCTTGACGAAAGAGGTCAAAACTTTTTGACTGTTCTGTCAGAGAACCACCGGTTACAACTGTTGCCGGAAATTTCTCTTCAGTTCGACGTTTTAAAAGCCAATCGCGAAAAAGCGGTTGATGTCGAGTTGGTAGCAGCACATGAGTTAGATGCGGAACAGCAGCAGAAACTCAGTGATGCATTGAGCGCAAAGCTAGAACGTAAAGTAAACATGCAGGTTAGTTTAGATAAGAACCTGCTGGGTGGTGCGGTAATACGTGCCGGAGACCTCGTTATTGACGGGTCTATTCGTGGCCGATTGGCCAAACTCGCTGAGTCATTACACTCCTAAGGATTTGAGGCCTAAGCATGCAGCAACTGAATCCATCAGAAATTAGCGAAATTATTAAGGGTCGTATCGACAACCTTAATGTTTCGTCAGAAGCCCAAAATGAGGGCACCATTGTATCCGTATCCGACGGTATCATTCGTATTCACGGTCTAGCCGACGTGATGTACGGTGAAATGATCGAGTTCGACGGCGGTGTTTACGGTATGGCACTTAACCTCGAGCGCGACTCTGTCGGCGCCGTGGTACTGGGTGACTACCAGACACTCGCAGAGGGCCAAAAAGCCCGCTGTACCGGCCGCGTACTTGAAGTACCTGTAGGTCCTGAACTTGAAGGCCGTGTTGTCGACGCACTGGGTAACCCCATTGACGGCAAAGGTCCTATCAATGCGGCGATCACCGATCCACTTGAAAAAGTGGCACCTGGTGTAATCGATCGTCAGTCAGTAGATCAGCCAGTACAGATCGGTCTAAAAGCAATTGATGCCATGGTGCCGATTGGTCGTGGTCAGCGCGAGCTGGTTATTGGCGATCGTCAGATTGGTAAATCAGCCATTGCCGTTGATGCGATCATCAACCAGAAAGGTTCTGGCATTAAATGTATCTATGTGGCAATTGGCCAGAAAGCATCTTCTGTAGCTGCGGTAGTTCGCAAACTCGAAGAGCACGGCGCCATGGAACACACTATCGTGGTAGCGGCTACCGCCTCTGATCCTGCAGCGATGCAGTATCTTGCACCCTTTGCTGGTTGCACCATGGGTGAGTACTACCGTGACCGCGGACAAGACGCACTGATTATCTATGATGATTTGACCAAACAAGCTTGGGCATACCGTCAGATCTCTTTGCTGTTGAAGCGTCCTCCAGGTCGTGAAGCCTACCCTGGTGATGTATTCTATTTGCACTCCCGCCTGCTAGAGCGTGCGGCCCGTGTAAATGCGGATTACGTTGAAAAGTTCACCAACGGTGAAGTAAAAGGCCAAACTGGTTCATTGACTGCACTGCCAGTGATTGAAACTCAGGCTGGTGACGTATCTGCATTCGTACCTACTAACGTGATTTCGATTACCGATGGTCAGATCTTCCTTGAAGCTGACATGTTTAACGCCGGCGTACGTCCAGCGATGAACGCAGGTGTATCGGTATCTCGTGTAGGTGGTGCGGCACAGACTAAGATCATTAAGAAACTGTCCGGTGGTATTCGTACCGCACTGGCACAGTATCGTGAACTAGCGGCATTCTCGCAGTTTGCCTCGGATCTGGATGATGCCACTAAGGCTCAGCTCGATCACGGTGAGCGCGTTACCGAACTGATGAAGCAGAAGCAGTACTCACCGCAGAGCGTCGCGGAAATGGGTCTGATGATTTATGCAGCGGATAACGGCTTCTTGCAAGACGTTGAAGTGAACAAGATCGGTGATTTCGAATCCTCCGTGCTCTCTTACATGAAGGCCGAGCACAGTGATCTGATGGATCAAATCAACCAGTCAGGCGATTACAACGACGATATAGCTGCTGGCTTTAAAGCTGCGCTAGAAAAGTTTGTTGCAACTCAAACCTGGTAAGTCACTGTAGGCAGGCATAAGAAATGGCAATCGGAAAAGAAGTAAGAACCAAAATTGCTAGTATTGGCAGCACGCAAAAAATCACCAGAGCCATGGAAATGGTTGCTGCGAGTAAAATGCGTCGCGCTCAGGAACGAATGGCATTGGGTAAGCCCTATGCCCTTCGCATCCGTGATGTGGTCAGCCATATCGCCAACGCAGTTTCCGAGTACAAGCACCAATATCTCGAACAGCGAGATATTAAGCGCGTCGGTTTTATCGTGATTTCAACAGACCGTGGTCTCTGCGGTGGTTTGAATATCAACCTGTTTAAAGAAGCTCTGAAATCAATGAAAGAGTTCTCCGGTCAGGGTGTTGAAATTGATATCTGTGCAGTGGGTAACAAAGCCGGCGGATTCTTTAATAGCGTTGGTGGCAATATAGTTGCAGCGGTTAAAGATGTCGGTGATGAACCCAGTGCCAGCGACCTGATTGGTGGCGTTAAGGTAATGTTGGATGCCTATGAAGAAGGCCGTATCGACCAGCTGTTAGTGGTTAACAATGTGTTTGTAAACACTATGACCCAGCAGCCAGCGGTTGAGCAGCTGTTACCTCTAAAGCCAAGCACTGATGAAAAGCTTTCGCACCATTGGGATTATATCTATGAGCCCGATGCCAAGGATTTACTTGATGGACTTCTGGTTCGCTATATCGAATCTCAGGTTTATCAGGGTGTGGTAGAGAACAAAGCTTGTGAGCAAGCCGCGCGAATGCTGGCGATGAAGAACGCCACCGACAATGCCGGTGAAATGATCGACGAATTGCAACTGCTTTATAACAAGGCCCGTCAGGCAGCGATTACCCAAGAGCTGTCAGAAATTGTAAGTGGCGCAGCCGCCGTATAAAGCCCAACGAATTTTAAAAGTTTGAGTAAAGAGGAACCGGACATGAGTAGCGGAAGAATCGTACAAATTATTGGTGCTGTGATCGACGTGGAATTTTCACGTGATCAGGTACCCAACGTGTATGACGCATTAATCGTCGACGACAAAGGTTTAACCCTAGAAGTTCAGCAGCAATTAGGTGACGGCGTAGTTCGTACAATTGCTATGGGTGCCTCTGAAGGCGTTAGCCGCGGTCTGAGCGTAACCAATACCAAGGCGCCAATTTCTGTACCCGTAGGTACTGAAACACTGGGCCGTATTATGGATGTACTCGGCAACCCAATTGACGAAAAAGGTCCAATTGGCGAAAAAGAGCGCATGGCCATTCACCGCAAGCCGCCATCCTATGATGAGCTGGATGCTTCCGACGATCTTCTCGAAACCGGTATTAAGGTAATCGACCTGGTATGTCCGTTTGCTAAAGGCGGTAAGGTTGGACTCTTCGGTGGAGCAGGTGTTGGTAAAACTGTAAACATGATGGAGCTGATCAACAACATTGCGACTGAGCACTCAGGTCTATCTGTATTTGCTGGTGTTGGTGAGCGTACTCGTGAAGGTAACGATTTCTACTACGAGATGCAGGAATCCGGTGTTGTAAACATCGAGAAGCCAAGCGAATCAAAAGTAGCCATGGTTTACGGTCAGATGAATGAGCCTCCAGGTAACAGACTGCGTGTAGCACTGACCGGTCTGACCATGGCAGAAAAATTCCGTGACGAAGGTAAAGACGTACTGTTGTTCGTCGATAACATCTACCGTTACACATTGGCAGGTACCGAAGTATCGGCACTGCTGGGTCGTATGCCATCAGCGGTAGGCTACCAGCCTACACTGGCTGAAGAAATGGGCGCCCTGCAGGAGCGTATTACGTCTACCAAGACCGGCTCTATTACATCTGTACAGGCAGTATATGTACCTGCGGATGACTTGACCGATCCATCGCCAGCAACAACCTTTGCTCACTTGGATTCAACCGTTGTACTGAGCCGTGATATTGCTTCTAAAGGTATTTACCCAGCGGTAGATCCACTGGATTCAACTTCACGTCAGCTCGATCCACTGATTATTGGTCAGGAGCACTACGAAGTTGCTCGTGGCGTACAGTCAGTACTGCAGCGATTTAAAGAATTGAAAGATATTATTGCCATTCTCGGTATGGATGAGCTCTCTGAAGAAGATAAGCAGGTAGTAACACGCGCACGTAAGATCGAGCGTTTCCTATCACAGCCCTTCCACGTAGCAGAGATCTTCACCGGTGCACCAGGCAAGTATGTTTCACTGAAAGATACTATTTCTGGATTTAAAGGCATTCTTGCTGGCGAATACGATAGCTTACCGGAGCAGGCCTTCTACATGGTCGGTTCAATCGAAGAAGCTGTTGAGAAAAGCAAAAAGATCTAATCTGGGATAAGCAGGCGCTATAATTATGGCTATGACAGTTCATTGCGACATCGTAAGTGCAGACGAATCAATCTTTTCCGGATTGATTGAGATGGTGGTTGCCACAGGTTCTCTTGGAGAGCTTGGTGTAACCGCTGGTCACGCCCCACTGCTCAGCGATCTTAAGCCCGGCCCGGTCAGGCTTATCAAGCAGAATGGTGAAGAAGAGATCTACTACCTCTCTGGCGGGTACCTCGAAGTACAGCCAAATATGGTTTCCATACTGGCCGATACTGCGGTGCGTGCTGATGATATCGACGAAGCTGCAGCAGCTGAAGCGGTAAAAGATGCAGAGCAGGCAATTGCCAACCAGACGGGTGAGATAGAGTACTCCAAAGCCGCGGCAATGTTGGCAGAAGCATCTGCACAGCTTAAAACTGTTGCGCAGTTACGTAAAAAGCTCGGCGGCTGATTAACAGTTGCTTGAGTATAAAAAGGGGTGGCTGTGCCGCCCTTTTTTTTCAGCTGGAAAAACCTCAGTAGGAAGGCGTTGTTCCAGGATGGCTTGTACTGACAACCTTTTGACAGTACCGTTAGCCTGCAAAATTTATTAATAAACAGTAAATCGGGCCGATAATCGATGAAAACTACTGATATTGTTATTCTTGCAGCCGGCAAGGGAACACGCATGAAGTCCCAGCTGCCAAAGGTGCTGCATAAACTAGCCGGCAAGCCTATGCTTGGCCATGTACTCGATGCCGCCACTACCGTTGGCGATTCGAAAAAAATCATTGTTACTGGACATGGCGCAGAAGCCGTCCGAGCACTCTATAGCGACCCATCGATCAGCATGGTTGAACAGGCCGAACAGCTTGGCACAGGCCACGCTGTGCATATGGCACTGCCAGAGCTGCGTGAAGACGCCAAGGTAGTTATCCTCTACGGTGATGTTCCCTTAATTACCTCAGACACTATTAGCCAGATGCTCGACGCAGTGGATGATAAAAGTATTGGCCTACTCACCATTCAACTGAACAATCCTCAGGGTTACGGACGGATTATTCGTGATGCCGATGGTCAGATTGAAGCAATTGTTGAGCAAAAAGACGCTAATCCAGAGCAGTTAAAGGTCGATGAAGTAAATACTGGCGTAATGTCATTAACCGCACAACAGCTTGCCGAATGGCTGCCATTAATTAATAACAACAATGCTCAGGGCGAGTACTATCTTACCGACCTGATCTCCATTGCCAGAAAAGCCGGCTACAGTATTAATGGCATACATCCCAGCTCAGTGGCTGAAGTTGAAGGCATTAACAATCGCCAGCAACTGGCCGCGCTTGAGCGTGTATACCAAGCCCAACTCGCCGATGCGCTAATGGTCGCTGGCACTAGCCTGGCAGATCCTGCGCGTTTTGATCAGCGTGGAACCCTGCGGGCAGGCACTGATAACTTTATTGATGTGAACTGTATTTTTGAAGGCGATGTAACAATAGGTTCTGGGGTGAGTATTGGACCAAACTGCCATATTATTAACAGCACCATCGGTGATGGCGTAGAGATAAAAGCCAATACAGTGATAGAGCAGTCGACGATTGGCGACCGCGCAATTCTCGGGCCCTTTGCCCGAATCCGTCCGGGAACCGAACTGGGTACAGATACCAAAGTTGGCAATTTCGTCGAGACCAAAAAAGCCATTGTCGGCAATGGCAGTAAAATTAATCACCTAAGCTATGTTGGCGATGCCGAACTGGGTGAAAGTGTGAATGTGGGCGCAGGCACAATTACCTGTAACTACGATGGTGTGAATAAATATAAAACCCAGATTGGCGACAATAGTTTTGTCGGTTCGAACAGTACATTAATTGCCCCGGTGAGTATTGGTGAAAATGCATTTGTCGCTGCAGGGTCAACTATCAATACAGAGATCCCCGATGGCAATCTAGCCGTTGCTAGAACTAGACAACGTAATGTAAGTGGCTGGAAACGGCCAATTAAAAAATAGAGCGGATTTTAATTATGTGTGGAATAGTAGGTGCGGTAACGCAAAGAAATATATATAAAATTTTAATTGAAGGTCTACATCGTCTTGAATATCGCGGATATGACTCAGCGGGGCTTTCTATTATTGACAGCGCGGGAGCCTTACAAACAATAAAAAATATAGGCAAGGTGGTTGAGTTAGAAAAAATCGCTGCAGTTAACCCTTGTGCTGGTAATACAGGTATTTCGCACACCCGTTGGGCCACTCACGGTGAGCCAAGTACCATCAATTCTCATCCACATATTTCAGCGGGAGTTTCAGTTGTTCACAATGGAATTATTGAAAATCACGATGAGTTGCGAAAAGAGGTTGTGGCGCTGGGTTACGAAATCATCTCTGCAACCGATACAGAAGTAATAGCCCATCTAGTTCATCATTATTTGAAAAGCCACGGTGACTTACGATCTGCTGTTCAGAAAACTATTACAAGACTAGAGGGTGCTTACGCACTGGGCGTAATTTCAGAAACACACCCAGATACAATTATTGGTGCTCGCAGTGGAAGCCCGTTGGTGGTTGGCGTAGGTATTGACGAACACTTTATTGCTTCAGATCAAATGGCACTGCGTCAGGTAACTGATCGGTTTGTATTTGTGGAAGAAGGTGATCTTGTTGAGATGACAAGTGCTGCCTATAGTATTTTTGATGAGGCTGGTAATGCAGTCAGTAGAGAGGTGCATCAGCTGGATGAAAAAGATCAGATTGCAGAAAAAGGTGAGTACCGTCACTTTATGCAAAAAGAAATCTTCGAACAGGCAACAGTTTTAGCCGACACTACGGCGGGTCGTATTGGCAAAGATAATATCCGCGAAGCTATTTTTGGTTATCAGGCAGAAGAACTTTTCGCACAAACTAATAACATTCATATCGTTGCCTGTGGCACAAGTTTTCACTCCGGTCTTGTCGCTAAATATTGGTTAGAAGAGCATACAGGTATTCCCTGTCAGGTCGAAGTGGCAAGCGAATATCGTTACAGAACAGTTTCTGTGCCTGCGGGAACTCTTTTTGTCACTATCTCTCAATCCGGTGAAACTGCTGATACATTAGCGGCATTGCGCAAAGCTAAAGAGAATGGTTATCTCGGTTTTCTAGCAATTTGTAATGTTGCCAATAGTTCCTTGGTTCGAGAATCAAATATTTCATTGATGACTATGGCTGGCCCTGAAATTGGTGTGGCATCGACCAAAGCTTTTACTACCCAGCTGGTCGCACTGCAGCTTTTAACTTTATCACTGGGTCGCCATAAAGGCCTTGATGAAAAAGTAGAAAAAGAGCTTGTCGAAAATTTACATCGACTTCCAGAGCTTTGTAGCCAAGTGCTAGGGTTGGATGGAGTGATTGAGGAAATGTCAGAATCATTTGCCAACAAGCATCACGCCCTATTTTTGGGTCGCGGTGAACAATACCCTGTTGCCCTTGAGGGTGCATTGAAACTAAAAGAAATTTCCTATATTCATGCGGAAGCCTACCCTTCCGGTGAATTAAAACATGGGCCATTGGCGCTGGTTGATGAAGATATGCCAGTAGTCACAGTGGCACCAAATAATGAATTATTGGAAAAGTTAAAATCTAATTTGCATGAAGTTCGCGCACGGGGTGGAGAGTTGTTTGTATTTGCCGATGTGGATGCCGGCTTTGTCAGCGAACCGGGAACAACAGTTATCGCTATGCCTCATGTACCAAAAAGTTTAGAGGCAATTATTTATACACTGCCATTGCAGATGCTTTCCTATCATGTCGCCTTACTTAAGGGCACCGATGTTGATCAGCCGAGAAATTTGGCCAAGTCAGTTACGGTGGAGTAGTGTTAACAAAATTAATTTATCAATATTAGTAAAAAATGCAAACACATGTAAAAAGCTTTATTAAATCTATTTTCTGATGCCGAGGTTACATAATGAATAAATTCACTCCCATCTTTTGGATATTAATTTTGTTTCTTTCCATCTCAGGATGCGCAAAGCCTGAGGAAGCCGAAATAGGATTTTGGAAGAGCGAAGACTGCAAAAAGATTAGTGAGGCAGCAGGGTTTTTCTTATACACGTCTGGTGAATTATTAAAAACCGCAGACAAAGAAAGACAAGCAGGAAACGAGAAAAAATCTGAAAAAACATATGCTGCAGCAATGTTTTTTTCAGAGTTGTCTGAGAATTCGGCAAAGAATTTTGAGGCATTCTGCAAGAAATAATAACAAATAAAAAACACCTTTATCTAAATCAACTCAGTTACTGTTGAGTCATTAAAAGGCATGATATTTACTTGGTGTTCTATAAAATTAATTAGCTGATTACTTAGCAATATCAACAGACGGCACTATGGTGGTTTTTTCTATTGACTCAAAAGAAATTCTGAAAAAATTATCAATGCGTAAAATTTACTTTGCACTATAATTTATAAAGAAAAATTATTTTTAGGAAGGGAAAAATTATGGATGGATTAGCAGCAGCAGGATTTGTGTTTGGGTTGATGGGCGTGGTCGCCTTTGTTAGGCTGGAAAAGCTGGTAAAAACCCTTAAAGAAAAAGGCGTTTTAGACGACGATTACAAAGACGAGTAAATATTTTAATCACTGCGCAGTGATGCCAGGCCGGCCTGTAGTTGTTGCAAATGTGCTTCCAGCTGCGGGCCTTTCTTTTGCGCCACGCCAATCGCCAATACATCCAGAACCGCAAGATGGGCAATTCTTGAGGATAGCGGCGTATAGATTTGAATGTCCTCCTTGGCATTGACCTCAATAGTAATATCGGCCTTTCTGGCAATGGGCGAATTACTTGGCGCCAGACCAATAACAATACCCCCGGCCTTTTTAACCAGATCCATAGAATCCAGTAGCGCCTTGGTGCGTCCCGAC
Source organism: uncultured Pseudomonadales bacterium (assembly GCA_943846685.1). GTDB lineage: Bacteria > Pseudomonadota > Gammaproteobacteria > Pseudomonadales > Porticoccaceae > HTCC2207. Next base: position 449,181 of record OX044363.1, on the reverse strand, counting down.
TGGGAGATCGCCACCACCACATCTCCAGCGTGCAATGAAGTTGCTGACATATTTTGCAGATGCGGATCCGAGTAGGCTGCCGAGGTAATCTGCAGCCTAAAGAATTTGTGTTGGGCATCAAAGGCAACAGCCGCCGAGGCACCAAAGCCATAAAACTCCACCCGCTGTGCATTGCAGATGGCCGCTACCGCTGCTTCCAAATTTTCCAGTATCAGGCTATCACGAACTTTTAATAGCGTGTCCACGGTTGAGTCGAAAACCTTGTGGGTATATTCGCGAGTTGAATCTGTATCGGTTACTGCAATTTGACCGTAGCTTGGACTTGAGGCTAATTGTTGTGCCAGCGCCAGTTTAAAATCCTGAAAACCACGGCAGCCTACTGCCCGGCAAAATCGCACCACCGTGGGCTCACTGACGCCGGCCTGCTGTGCCAGATCGACAATCCGCATACGTATAACCCCTAAAGGTTCTTTAAGGACAAATTCAGCGACCTTGCGCTCGGACTTGCGCAGTTCAGTTAAGGTATCGCTAATGGTCTGTGTGAGCTGTGCGGGTTTCATAGAGAGTCCTTGTAGACAAACTTATTAGAACCACTTTTATAGACCAGTTTTAACGTTTAACCAAAGTGATTGTGTAAAAAATTTACAAGAAATCCCGATTTAATGCCAGTTTTGTAGTAAAAAGCTCATGACCGGCATAGATTGCCTCGACAACAATAAACTCAACATAAACAGTATTTTGCCCAACAACTGTTCGGGACATATTGTTAGAATAAGGCCCTATGGACGTTACCTCGATACTCAATCAGTTAAACCCAGCCCAGGAAGAAGCGGTTACCAGCGACAAGCAACACCTATTGGTGTTGGCCGGCGCAGGTAGCGGCAAAACCCGAGTGCTGGTGCATCGCATCGCCTGGAAAATACAGGTCGACAATATTTCACCCTATGGCCTATTGGCGGTGACCTTTACCAATAAGGCGGCTCGGGAAATGCGTGAGCGCATTGACGAACTGTTGGGGATGTCACTGCGCGGTATGTGGGTTGGCACTTTCCACGGTCTGGCACACCGTCTGCTTAAAGCCCATTGGCGCGATGTGAATCTACCGGAGAACTTCCAGATACTGGATTCCGATGATCAGCTGCGCCTGGTTAAGCGAGTGATGCGCAGTATGGATCTCGATGAGCAGCGCTGGCCGCCCAAGCAGGCTCAGTGGTGGATCAATGGTCAAAAGGATGAAGGCCTGAGAGCGGCGCATATTCAGGAGACTGGTGATCCGCACTTGCTGACCATGCTGCGTATCTACCGCGAGTATGAAGAGGTCTGCAATCGTCTCGGGGTAATCGATTTTGCTGAACTCTTATTGCGTGCACTGGAACTGTGGAAAAACAATCCTGCGGTTCTCGAGCATTATCAGCAGCGCTTTCAGCATATTCTGGTCGATGAGTTTCAGGATACCAACGCCGTTCAGTACGCCTGGTTGAGATTGCTCGCCGGTAAAGTCAGCGGTGTGACCGCGGTGGGCGATGACGATCAGTCTATCTATGGTTGGCGCGGGGCAAAGGTCGAAAATATTCTTAGCTATGAGCGTCATTTCCCCGATACCCATACGGTAAAGCTCGAGCAAAACTATCGCTCCACCTCCAATATTCTCGGTGCCGCCAATGCGGTGATTGTTAAAAATGCCGAGCGTCTCGGCAAAAACCTGTGGACCGACTCTGGCGAGGGCGAGCCCATCGCCCTGTATGCCGCCTTTAATGAACACGATGAAGCGCGCTATATCGCCGACCGTCTGCACAGCTGGGTTCAGCAGGGCAACCGCCGTGAAGATTCGGCGATTCTCTATCGATCCAACGCCCAGTCGCGAGTTCTTGAAGCCGCCCTATTACAGGCGGATATTCCCTACCGGATTTATGGCGGACAGCGTTTCTATGAACGTCTGGAAGTTAAAAACGCCCTCTCTTATCTGCGCCTGATGATGAACTGTCACGACGACACCGCGTTCGAGCGGGTGGTCAATGTTCCAACCCGGGGTATTGGTGATCGCACCGTTGAAATGATTCGTGAGGTTGCCCGCGATGGGCAGATCTCACTGTGGAGCGCGGCGGAAAAAATTGTCACCGAAAAGCGTATGGCCGCGCGAGCGACCAATGCGGTGGCTGTGATTTATACAGCTGATTAATGAAATGAGTGGTCAGCTAGATGAGCTGCCACTGCATGAACAGGCCGATCATGCTATCGAGCGCAGCGGTCTGATCGAGATGCACCGCCGCGAAAAAGGTGAGCGCGGACAGGCCCGTGTGGAAAACCTTGAAGAACTGGTTGGCGCCTGTCGCAACTTTGAGCCGGAAGACAAAGACCAGCCGATTCTGCCGCAGTTTCTTGATCAGGTAGCGCTGGATTCTGGCGACCGTCAGGCCGATGAAGATCAGGATGCGGTGCAGTTGATGACATTGCACAGCGCCAAAGGTCTTGAGTTTCCGTTAGTCTTTCTGGCCGGTATGGAGGAGAATTTATTTCCCCATAAAATGTCTCTGGAGGAGCCGGGCCGCCTCGAAGAAGAGCGACGTCTGGCCTATGTGGGTATCACCAGAGCCATGCAAAAACTCTATCTGACCTTTGCCGAGAGCCGCTCTATTTACGGCAGTGAATCGTTTAACTCGGTGTCGCGCTTTGTCCGCGATATTCCCAAAGAGGTGATCGAAGAGGTGCGTCTGCAGAGTACCGTTAGCCGACCCACCAGTTATGCTCGCGGTGCTCTGAGCAGTGATCAGGGTGATGACACCGGTTTTGCCTTGGGTCAGGGAGTCAATCATCAGGTCTATGGTGAGGGCGTTATTCTGAATTTTGAAGGCAATGGCCCACGGGCCAGAGTGCATGTGGCTTTGCCGATGTGGGCACCAAGATATTGATTACTGGCATCAGCCAATCTGGTTGCCCTTTAGCGGGCTGATTAAATATAGTTGTTAGGAATCATAAAAATAAGGGGAACACCATGCGTTTAATCTCTCTGGCACTGCTGTGCACTTTACTGATCGGCTGTGGCAGTGAAACCACATCCAGCACTGAACCTGCAGGGGTAAAGCCTGAACAAGACCTTAAGTGGAAACTGGTCACCACCTGGCCAAAAAACTTCCCCGGTCTGGGCCTGGCGCCAGAGAACTTTGCGAAAAATGTTGAGCGCATGAGCAATGGCCGCTTAAAAATTAAAGTCTATGGTGCAGGGCAGCTGGTGCCCGCCCTTGAGGTTTTCGACGCAGTCTCTCAGGGCACTGCCGAAGTGGGTCATGGCGCGGCCTATTATTGGAAAGGGAAAATGCCAGCCGGTGTATTTTTTACCGCGGTTCCCTTCGGTCTAAATGCCCAAGAGATGAATGCCTGGTTGCACTATGGCGGCGGGCTTGAGTTGTGGCGCGAAGCTCTATGAGCCGTTTAATCTGATTCCCTTTGCCGGCGGTAATACGGGTGTGCAGATGGCCGGTTGGTTTAATCGCGAGATCAAATCAATGGACGATATCCGTGGGCTGAGAATGCGTATTCCCGGCTTGGGGGGTGAAGTGATTTCCCGGGCTGGTGGTCTTGCCGTCAATATCCCCGGAGGTGAGCTTTACACCTCCATGCAGACCGGCGTGATCGACGCGACGGAATGGGTTGGTCCCTACAATGATCTGGCCTTTGGTTTTCATCAGGTTGCCAAGTACTACTATTATCCCGGCTGGCACGAGCCGGGCCCAACCCTTGAGCTAATTATCAATAAGCAGGCCTATGCATCTCTGCCGGATGATCTGCAGTCAATTGTTGAAGTCGCTGCCCGAGCGGCCAATCAGGATATGCTCGATGAGTACACGGCGCGAAATAATGCCGCCCTAGTTGAGCTGGTTGAAACCCACGGCGTGCAGGTTAAAAAATTGCCAGATGATGTGATTGCCGGATTGCAGCAGATTGTCTGTTGAGGTGGTCGAAGAGTTGGCGGCTGAAAGATGCCCAGACTCGCCGTATTGCCGATTCTTGAAAAGCCTTTGCCGAGCAGTCAAAGGCTTATCACGCTATTTCCGAAGAAGCCTATTACAACGCGCGAGAGAAATAACCGCGTAAGGAGTCAAGCGCTTAGTTGCGCCAGAAGGTTGGCGTAAATAGCACTAGCAGCGTGAAGATTTCCAGTCGTCCCAGCAGCATTCCCCAGCACAGCACCCATTTGGCAAAGCCATTAATTTCAGCGAAGTTAATGGCGACCTCACCCAGGCCAGGCCCGAGATTATTCAGCGATGCCGCCGTCGCAGACCAGGCGGTGACATAGTCGAGGCCCGAGGCCAGTAACAGCAAAACCATCAGATAGAAAATCGCCAGATAGGCGCCAAAAAATGCCCAGATAGCATCGGCAACACGGCTTGGCACGCGGCGATTATGAATCTTGATTGGCAGTAGCGCATTGGGGTGCACCAGCGGTAGATCTCGCGAATACACTGCTGGCCGAGAATCAACATACGACCTATTTTAATCCCGCCGCCAGTCGAGCCTGCACAGGCACCAAAGAACGATAAAAAGATCAGGAAGAACGGTAAAAAGGTGGGCCAGCCACTGAAAGTTGTCGGAGGTGAATCCGGTGGTGGTCATAATCGAGATAAGGTGGAAACCACCCTGTCGAATACTCTCACTCCAACCGTAAGTGCCGCTGTAATAGAGATACAGGCAGGTGATCAAAATACCGACCAGCAGCAGGTAGATATACATTCGCGCTTCGGGATCTGACCAGTAATGGGAGAGTTTACGGTCGTGCCAGACATGAAAGTGCAGGGCAAAGTTAATCCCGAGATCACCATAAAAAAGGCGCAGATGCCATAATCGCTGAGCTGTCGAAAAAGCCGATACTGGCATCATGGGTCGAGAAGCCGCCGATAGATACGGTCGAGAAGCTGTGGCTGATGGCATCAAATGCCGACATCCCCGCCAGCCAATAGGCCAGTCCACAGGCAACCGTAAGCGCCAGATAGATTTTAAACAGCACATTGGCCGTCTCTCTAATGCGCGGCGTAAGCTTGGAATCTTTCATCGGCCCCGGTGTTTCGGTGCGATACAGCTGCATACCACCGACCCCGAGCATCGGCAGAATCGCCACGGCGATAACCACAATACCAATACCGCCGAGCCACTGCAGTTGCTGGCGATAGTAGAGAATTGATTTGGGCAGATCATCCAGTCCCAGAGATCACCGTGGCACCGGTGGTGGTTAAACCAGAGACAGACTCAAACAGCGCATTGATAAAGCTTAGGTTAGCGGTCTCAGAGAGCATCAGCGGCAATGCACCAAAGGTACTGAGTACCAGCCAGAAAAACACCGTGATCACAAAACCATCGCGGGTGCGCATTTCCGCCGTCACCCGTTTCGAGGGCAGCCAAAATACCAGGCCGACAATCAGGGTAATGGCAAACGCCAGAGCAAACATTGACGAGGTACTCTTCGCCGTAAATAGTGGCCACAAGTATTGGCGGCAACATGGTCAAGCTGAAAATCATCAGCAGTATGCCAAGTACTCGAGCAACGATATTGAGATGCATAAGTCGATAAGTCCTAGAAGAAGGTAAAGCCGACGGCAAAGAGTTTTTCAACCGCCTTGGTATTGGCTTTGTCGACAACAAAGACAATCACGTGATCACCGCTTTCAATCACCGTATCGTGGTGAGCAATAATAACTTCACCGTTGCGCACCAACGCCGCCAGCGTCGATCCCGGCGGCGATTTAATATCGCCGATGGCACGCCCCACTACCTTAGAGCTTTTTTCATCACCGTGAACAATAATTTCCAAGGCTTCAGCAGCTCCGCGCCGCAGTGAGTGCACACTAACCATATCGCCTTGACGCACATGGGCGAGCAGCGAACTGGTGGTTGCCTGCTGTGGCGAGATAGCAATATCAATGGCACCGCCCTGCATCAGGTCGGCGTAGACCGGATTGCTGATCAGGGTCATGACTTTGCGCGCGCCAAGCTGTTTGGCCAGCAGTGAGGCGAGAATATTAACCTCGTCATCATTGGTCAGGGCCAGAGAATACATCGGCTTTATCGATATTCTCATCGAGCAGTAAATCTTGATCGGTAGCGGAACCGTTAAGCACCACGGTTTTGTCGAGCTTCTCCGAGAGATGGCGAGCGCGCTCAGTCGAGAACTCAATAATTTTAATGTTGTAGTCGTTCTCAAGCGCCTTGGCGAGACGGAAGCCAATATTGCCGCCGCCGGCGATAACCAGATCGATGGTAGGGCTTTTCAAGGCGGCGCAGTTCGCTCATCACCTTGCGAATATTATTCCGTGCGGCGACAAAGAACACCTCGTCGCCATCTTCAATCACCGTGTCCCCAGTGGGGAAAACCGCACCATCTTTACCGAACACGGCAGCTACTCGAGCATCCACATTGGGCATATGGTCTTTTAAGGTGCGCAGTTGCTGGCCAACCAGAGGGCCATCTTTAACCGCGCGCAGGCCGACCATTGAATGCTGCCATCGGCAAAATCCAACACCTGCAGTGCGCCAGGCTGCTCGACTAATTTTTGAATATAATCGGTAACCACCTGCTCGGGGGTGATCATCACATCCACCGGCATATGCTTGTCGTTAAACAGCTTCGCTTGATATTTTGGATTGGTGTAATTGCGTGAGCGAATGCGGGCGATTTTGGTCGGTGTGTGAAACAGTGAGTAGGCCACCTGACAGGCGATAATATTGACCTCATCACTACTGGTCACTGCGACTAGCATATCGGCATCTTCAATGCCGGCATTGACCAGAACATTGGGATGCGAGCCGGTACCGGCTACGGTGCGAATATCCAGGCGATCCTGCAGCGCACGCAGGGCCTGTTCGTTAATGTCGACAACGGTAATATCGTTGTATTCCCGAGCTAGATTCTCTGCCAGAGTCCCGCCTACCTGACCTGCGCCAACAATTACTATTTTCATTATTATTCCGGGTTGTTATCAGCCTTATTTTGGCAACGTTTAAGCACTTTTACCCAAGCGCGAGTAATAAAAACCGTCGTTGCCATTGATTGTGGGAAACAGCTGCCGCCCATAATCTGTTTTGATTCCCCAGCTGCCGTCAATCTCGAGCACAGAGGCCTCTGGGGTTTCCGCTAAAAATTTCTCTATCACCTGATCGTTCTCTTCCGCGAAGAACCGAGCAGGTTGCATACAAGCAAAATACCGCCATCGTTTAATGTTTGCCAAAGGCTGCGCAATAGCTGCAGCTGTATTTCGGCTAGCTTAACAATATCTGTGGGTTTGCGCAGTAGTTTGATATCCGGGTGACGGCGGATAACCCCGGTCGCCGAACAGGGGGCATCGAGCAGAATCCGATCAAAGGTCTGTTTATCCCACCAGCTTTCAAGCTCGCAGGCATCGGCAACTCTTTAATTCTGCCTCAAGACCCAGTCGGGCAAGGTTTTCTTCAACCCGCTGAATACGACGGCTCTCGAGCTCGACAGCCACCACTCGGCTTAAATCTGAGCTGTGTTTCGAGAATATGGCAGGTTTTACCGCCCGGCGCACAGCAGGCATCTAATACCGATTGCCCTGCTTTCATGTTTAATAGGGAAGCGGCTAAGCTGCGCAGCCTCATCCTGAACACTGGCAAAACCCTTATCGAAGTCCGGCAGTGCAGGTCACATCCATAGGTGCGTCAGAAACTATGCCCTGCGCGCTATGCTTTGTGGCTTGCGCCGGAATATCGGCAGCCTTTAATTGTTCGAGATAACCGTCTCTGGATATCTGCTGTTGATTAACCCGCAGAACCATCGGCGCGCGCTGGTTGTTGGCGGCGATAATCTCCAGTGCTATTTCCGAGCCCCAGCCATTAAAGAGCAGGTCCAGCAGCCACTGGGGGTGAGCGCGGGTGTAAATGGGATTTTTGCTGAGTTTTTTATCCAGCGCTTCACGCTGGCGGAGGAAGTTGCGCAGCACCGCATTGACCAGACCTTTCGCCCAGGGGCGATTGAGTTTGGCCACCGCAGCAACGGTTTCATTAATCGCCGCATGATCGGCGATTCTGGTATGGATTAGCTGATAGAGGCCGCTGGCCAAAAGGCCCTGAATTTCAAACTCTTTCTCGCGCAGGGGTTTTTGCATCAGTTCTTTTAGCAGTAGCTCAATGGCGGGATACCAGCGCAGGGTGCCAAAACAGAGCTCTTTAAATAGACCGACATCTTTTTCGGCCACTTTGGGTGCGTATTCTGGCAACAGTGCCGAGAGTGATTTGCCGCGCAATACCTGGGCAATAACTTCAGCGACAGCGACTCGAGTATTCATCAGTTGCCCAGCAGAGTTTGCGCGGTAAACAGCTCGGCGCGGGATTTGAGAATTTCCGAGACTGGCATACGCGATTTACCCGGCAGCTGTATCACCGTTAGCAGCAGTGACTGTTCGCCGCAGCTAACCAGAATCCCGCTATTGTCGGCGCTGATGATTTGACCTGCAGCCTGTGTTGAGGCCGGCCCCAACTCTGCTTGCCAAACTTTAATACGCAGATCACCGAGCGTTGTATAGGCGGCGGGGAAAGGATTAAAGGCGCGGATCTGTCTATCCAGCACTGCCGCTGGTTTCGACCAGTCGATAAGGGCTTCGCTTTTATCAATTTTTGCCGCATAGCAGCTCTGGCTATCGTCCTGAACAACCGCTAATGCTTTATTGTCCTGTAGTTTATCCAGTGTGCTGAGCAGGGCTGGAGCGCCTAGCTCTTCAAGCTTTTTATACATGGTTGCACTGCTGTCAGTGCTCTCAATGGGGCAGCGTGAAATACACAGCATGGCACCGGTATCCAGACCCGCATCCATTTGCATAATAGTTACGCCGGTCTCCTCGTCGCCCGCTTCTATAGCGCGCTGAATCGGAGCAGCACCGCGCCAGCGTGGCAGGATAGAGCCGTGAACATTGATACAGCCAAGTTTCGGCGTATCCAGAACCGCCTGAGGCAGAATCAGCCCGTAGGCGACCACCACCATAATATCTGCCTGCAGATCCGCGAGGATTTGCTGCTGTTCCGGGTCTTTTAGGGATTGCGGCTGAAATACCGGCAGGCTGTTGGCTTCCGCTAACAGTTTAACCGCGCTTGCCTTGAGCTTTTTACCGCGCCCAGCCGGTCGATCTGGCTGGGTGTAGACCGCGATCACCGAATGTTGCGGGCTATCTATCAGGGCCTGCAGATGTGCCGCGGCAAAATCCGGGGTTCCCGCGAAAATAATCTTCAAGCTGAAAGTTTCCTATGCATTCTGTTTGTGGATCTTTTCGAGTTTTTTGCGAATACGCTGGCGCTTGAAAGATGACAGGTAGTCGACAAATAATTTACCTTCGAGATGGTCGATCTCATGCTGTATACAAACTGCCAAAAGGCCGTGGGCCTCTTCTTCAAAGGCATTTCCCTCGCCATCAAGGGCGCGAATCATCACATGGGCCGGGCGATCGATGGTTTCGTAAAAACCGGGAACAGACAGACAGCCCTCGTCATAGGGGTTGGTGCTGTCGTCGAGAACTTCAATCTCCGGGTTGATAAAGACCCGCGGCGGGATGCCCTCTTCACCCAGATCCATCACAATAACGCGCTGATGAACATCGACCTGCGAGGCGGCCAGGCCAATACCCTGGGCATGCTTCATAGTGTCGAGCATATCTGCGACCAGACGTTTGATCTTGTCGTCAACTGCGGTGACCGGCTTGGCTACGGTGCGCAGCCTGGGGTCGGGGAATTCGAGAATATTTAATATAGCCATAGCGAATGTGATAGATTTTTAAAAAAAAGTTAAAAGCACTGCTACCATTAAGTTAGCTCGGCGGCATTATGCATACTGACCCTTATTGATACATTGCACTTACTAGTAAGCTATTCAAGCCAGTAAGTTGAGAAACTCAAGGGTATTGAAAATTATACACTAACCCCGCCATGAGAAAGGACTCACCTCTATGAAAAAAATTCCATTCGTGACCACTCTGATAATGGCCATGCTGTTAAGCATCTCCAGCGTTATGGCTGAGGCTGTGCTACTCAATAAAGATGTGCCTGAAAAGTATGTTGTTAAACGCGGTGACACCCTCTGGGATATCTCCGGTGTTTTTCTCCAGGATCCCTGGATGTGGCCGGAAATCTGGCATGCCAATCAGCAGATTGAAAACCCCCACCTTATATACCCTGGCGATACCATTACTCTGGTCTATATCGACGGCGTTCCACAGTTGGTGGTTAATCGCAGTCGCGACCTGAAGCTGTCGCCGGAAATTAGGGCCATGGACCACGCCGAGGCGATCAGTGCGCTGCCGCTGGAGGTTATCGATAATTTTCTCTCGAAAACTCGTGTCACTGATGATGTCACACTACGCAGTGCTCCCTATGTTCTCGGCGGTACCGAGCGTCGCATTCTGGTGGGCATGAAGGATGATTTCTACGCGCGGGGCGATTTCACCGCCAATCGATTGAACTATGGTATCTACCGTCGCGGCGATCCCTATCTCGACCCTGAAACCGGTGAGTTGCTGGGTATTCGCGCTATCGATGTCGGTGCTGCGAAAATTAAAGCCCTTAAAGATGATATTGCGACCATGGGTGTTAGCCGCGCAGCGGGTGAGATTCGCATTAAAGACCGCCTGCTGGTCAGCGAAGAGCGCACATTGGCCTCAACCTTTTATCCCCGAGCACCGGCGACAGAGATAAAGGCCTCGGTGCTCAATGTTGAAGATGGCGTGCGCAATGCCGGTGCCCTCGATGTTGTGGCGATCAACCGCGGTGAGCGAGACGGTTTGCAGGCTGGCGATACGCTGGCTATTTCCAAGCGCGGTGATATCACCAAAGATCGTGTTGCCAATCAGCGCGTGCAACTGCCGGACGAGCGGATCGGGCTGTTAATGGTTTTTTACACCTATGAAAAAATGAGCTTTGGATTGGTTATGGAAGCTGACCGTCAGGTTGATATAGGGGATCTGCTCGGCAATCCATAGCTCTGGGCAATCCATAGCCAAAGTAGAGCACTCACTTCTCAGGACAAGGAGCGTCCCGTGGAAAAAGAATCACACTACGCGCTGGTTTCCCAGCATCTGGAAAATTTCACTGCAAAGTCTCAACGTCAGCTTCTCGAGTACTCGAATAGCTATAGAACTATCTTTGAGCGGCCGCCGAGCGACTATCCCGAGCAGCTGTGGCCACTTTTGGAAAACCTCCAGGAGCAATATCAGCGTCAGACCTGGCGCGATTCTTTGGAGAGTATAGAAGAGCGCATCGATAAGTGTTCGGCGACAATTATTCCCATTACCAGCACTGAATATCCCCCTCTGCTCAAGCAGACGATCGGCGCACCGTCGTTGCTCTATATCCGCGGCAACAGTGAAAATCTTCATCTGCCGCAGATAGCCATTGTAGGCAGTCGCCGTATGACCAGGGGTGGCGAAACCAATGCATTCGAATGGAGTAAATTTCTCGCCAGTGGTGGCTTTGTGATCACCAGCGGTTTGGCGCAGGGAGTCGATGGGGTAGCTCATGCTGGAGCCCTTGCCGCTATGGGCAAGACTATTGCGGTTATGGGTACCGGTATAGATACTATCTATCCGCGGGAACATCGCCGTCTGGCGGGAAAAATTATTGATCAGGGCGGCACCCTGGTTAGCGAGTTTGATCCGGGCACGCCCCCGCTTCCGACCCACTTTCCAAGTCGAAATCGAATTATCAGTGGTTTGAGCCTCGGCGTTCTGGTGGTTGAAGCCGCGCCGCGAAGTGGCTCACTGATTACTGCGCGGCTGGCGCTTGAACAGGACCGTGAAGTGTTTGCCATTCCGGGATCTATCCACAATCCCCAGAGTCGTGGCTGTCATCAAATTATTAAGCAGGGCGCCCATCTGGTTGAGCGAGCTGAGGATATTATCCATGAACTGCAAGCGGCACTCGCCGGACTTGCCCTGTTACCCGAGCAGTCGATGCCGACGGAGCTTGGGCAGGCGCCCGCACCGGCAGCTGACAAGAAAAATTTACTGGCAGATGAATTAAAGCTTTTGTCGGTGCTTGGTTTTGAGCCAGTGGATATGGACAGCTTGGCCAGCGACGGGCTGTTTTCTGTGGCGGAATTATCGCGTCTGCTAGTCTCGCTGGAGCTAAAAGGGCTGGTTGAAAATAACAGCGGATTTTATCAGCGCCTGAGTTAAGTAAAATTCCAAAACCTGATTCAAAAATGATTTAATATAGCGCGGTTGGCATAGACTGCTGGCGGCAGAGTATCTGTCAAAATCTATTGTTTTTTCTACGGTTGCGCCGAGCTAAAAGTTCCGGTAGCCTGCGCACCTTTCCTACATGGTGACCAAAAAATGACCAAACCTTTTGTTGCAATTTTAATGGGTTCCGATTCCGATTTACCGGTAATGGAAGCCAGCTTTAAAATTCTTAAAAAATTCGATATCCCCTTTGAAGTAAAGGTGACATCTGCACACCGTACTCCTGCGGCAACTCACAGCTATGTCACTGATGCGGATGCCCGCGGCTGTGCAGCATTTATCTGTGCGGCTGGCATGGCTGCCCATTTGGCCGGTGCTGTTTCTGCGACGACTCTGCGTCCGGTTATCGGCGTGCCAATTAACGGTTCTCTGGACGGTTTGGATGCTCTGCTGTCAACAGTACAGATGCCAGGTGGAATTCCGGTTGCAACTGTTGCTATCGGTAGTGCCGGCGCTAAAAATGCCGCCTATCTCGCCGCACAGATTATCGGTGTTTCTGATAAGTCTATGCACGAAAAGCTGCTTAAAGAGCGCGCTGACAATGCTGCGGCAATTATTGCTAAAGATGCTGCATTGCAGGAAAAGCTGCAAAACGGATAATTATTCCGTGACCGATTGGGTGAGCCATCCACAGATCTGCCGTGCAGCAGAAATGCTAAAGCAGCATGCGGTGGTGGCTTATCCCACTGAGTCAGTCTGGGGGCTCGGTTGTGATCCCCAGTCTGCCTCCGCCGTTGAAAAAATTCTTCAACTTAAACAGCGCAATGTCGATAAGGGCTTAATTCTTATTGCCGACTGTATTGAGCGCTTTGATCCCTTTCTGTCTGACCTAGACGAAGAGCTTCTGCGTCGCTTCCGCGAGCCAACAGCAAAACCTACCACCTGGTTGGTGCCGAACAATGGTACGGCCCCGCTGTGGATTACTGGCGGCCGTGATACATTGGCGCTGCGGGTAACTCAGCATCCGGTTGCCGCGGCTCTCTGCAAACTTGTTGGCGGCCCTTTAGTCTCTACCTCTGCCAATCCTCAGGGATTGCCGGCAGCTAAGTCAGCGTCTGAGGTGGAGAGCTACTTTGGGGCGGCTATAGACCTGCAGGTTTCTGGTCAGGTTGGCAGCTCAGCAAAGCCCAGTGAAATCCGATATTTAATTAGCGGGGACGTTGTTCGTGAAGGATGATGCGCAAAAAATCGATAAGGCCGCAGTAAAAGAGTACCTGCTCAATCTGCAGGATAGTATTTGCCAAGCCCTGCAAGCCGTGGATAACAGCCCCTGGAAAGAGGACAGCTGGACTCGCGAAGAAGGCGGGGGTGGCCGCAGCCGCGTGCTGGTCAATGGCCCGGTTATTGAAAAGGGTGGGGTTAATTTTTCCCACGTGTTTGGCACCCAGATGCCTGCTTCCGCAACCCAGAATCGTCCGGAGTTGGCGGGTCGCAGCTTTGAGGCCATGGGTGTTTCGCTGGTTATTCATCCGCAAAACCCCTATGCGCCAACCTCCCATGCCAATGTACGATTTTTTATTGCCGAGAAAGAGGGTGCAGATCCCGTCTGGTGGTTTGGTGGCGGCTACGATCTGACGCCCTATTATGGCAATGATGAAGATTGCCAGCACTGGCATCAAACCGCCAAAGATGCCTGCGATCCCTTTTCCCCAGACTATTATTCACGCTTTAAAAGCTGGTGTGATGATTACTTTTATCTCAAGCATCGAAATGAGCCGCGCGGTATTGGCGGACTGTTTTTCGATGACTTAAATGAGCCGGGATTTGAGCAGAGCTTTGCCTTTATGCGCAGCGTCGGCGATAGCTTCAGCAAAGCCTATCTGCCGATTTTACAGCGTCGTCACGCCATTGAGTTCGGTGAGCGGGAGCGCCAGTTCCAGCTCTACCGTCGCGGCCGCTATGTTGAGTTTAATCTGGTCTTTGATCGCGGCACACTCTTTGGTCTGCAGACTGGTGGTCGCACGGAATCTATTTTGATGTCACTACCACCGCTGGTTCGTTGGGAGTACGATTGGACACCAGAGCCCGGCAGTGCCGAGGCGCAACTCTATGAGAAATACCTGATCCCCAATAACTGGGTCTAAATTCTGGAAAAGAACATGACTGATAAATACGCTGTTTTTGGCAACCCGGTTGTTCATAGTAGATCGCCGCAGATTCACAGTGCTTTTGCCGCGGCTACTGAGCAGGATCTCAGTTATGAAAAACAGCTTGTTGCTATCGACGGCTTTGAGGCTGCGGCGGATGAATTCTTCGCCGCTGGCGGCAAGGGGCTAAATATTACTGTTCCCTTTAAGCAGGAAGCCTATTCCTATGCTGCGCGGCTAACCGAGCGCGCGCGCCGCGCCGGTGCGGTCAACACATTGACCCTGCAGGATGATGGTACGGTGATTGGCGATACTACCGATGGCGTCGGTATGGTGACAGATATAGTCAAAAATCTCGGCTGGCAGATTCGCGCCAAGCGAGTTCTGGTACTCGGCGCCGGCGGTGCGGTGCGCGGTATTTTAGAGCCGCTGATGGCTGAGCAGCCACAGCATGTGGTGATAGCCAATCGCACCTTGGAAAAGGCGCTGCAGCTCTCTAAGGGCTTTGCTGAGCTGGGTTATATTCTTGGTTGTGGTTTCGATATGTTGCCGGGTCAGGAGTTTGATCTGGTTATCAATGGCACTAGCACCAGCTTGACGGGTGGTATGCCTCCCCTGCCGGACGATCTGATCCCGGCGGGATCTGCTTGTTACGATATGATGTACGCTGCGGAGCCGACGCCATTTATGAAGTGGGCTCAGCGCAGAGGCGCAGTGACTGCGGACGGTCTGGGTATGTTGGTTGAGCAGGCTGCTGAATCATTCAATATCTGGCGACAGGTTAAGCCTGAAACTGCCGCGGTTATTCAGGCTCAGCGCGCTTCTCTCTAATTATTTCTGGCTATTTTCCGCTAGATACTCATCTTTTAACTTTACATAGTTGGCTGCGGAATAGCTGAAAAAGGCTTTTTCCTTTTCCGAGAGTGGGCGCATCTGCTTGCAAGGATTGCCAACATAAACAAAGCCGCTGGCGAGAGTCTTGCCCGGCGGTACCATGCAGCCGGCACCGACAATCACTTCATCTTCAACTACGGCGCCATCATTAATAATCGCGCCATTGCCAATTAGTATGCGGTTGCCAACCGTGCAGCCGTGGAGAACGGCGCGGTGGCCAATCACTACATCATCGCCAATGTTTAATGGCCAGCCATTGGGGTTAAAGTCGCTGGCGTGGGTGATATGTAGCACGGCATTGTCCTGTACATTGGAGCGGTCGCCGATTCTTATAGAGTGCATATCGCCGCGAATAACCGCGCCGGGCCAGACAGATGCGTCATCACCCAGATGCACGTCGCCGATAACGGTTGCGGCGGGGTCGATGTAGACGCGCTGTCCGAGTTTTGGGGAAATGCCTCTGTGGCTGCGAATTGAGTGATCCATATGCACTTATGTCCGATATAATAAAGACTCCTATTGTGGTGATATTTACATGGCTTTTTCAACCCAAAAACGATTTATTGCAGGTGTTACCTGTCCCAAGTGCGCAAAGATGGACAAGCTTCAGGCTTATTCTCTGGATGGTGTTGACTACCGCGAGTGCGTTAGCTGCGGGTTTCGCGATGAGATGCGGGTTTTTTCTGAGCCCCGAGAGTTGGAGACGCGGGTTAATAGTGCGGCTGATTTGCCGGAGAATAAGGTTTCGACGGTTAAGTTGGTCGACCCTAGCTAGTTTGCCACTCTGCCAGGGCCGCACTCCCCGTTACGCACTATCAGGGAGCAATTCCCGCTTTCAAATACAAAGGTTCAGTGCGTTCTGGTAGTGCTTGCTTCTAAGGATTTGGCTTGGCTGTGGCGGCGGGTTTCTGGCGGAAATTACCCCCTAACATTGCGTCCCTACTTCGAAGAGTTTAATCAGTTGCGGGGAAGATTTTTTAAAGCCGGGATCTAGAGCTGAGGTGGATAAGGCGGTTATCGCCCGGCTCTTGCCGCAACAGCCAGAACAAATCCTTAGTAGTAAAGAGTATTGGATACCACCTGCCTCGGTTGTTGTAGGCGAAAAGACCCTTGTCTACCTTAGATCGGCCAGCACCTGCAAAACCCAATAACTTACTAGTGTAGGCGCACCCGAGAATTCTGACTTTTAAATAGCAGGCGAATATTTGAAGATTCAGTTAAACAGGGGAAGCGTTCTGTGGGATCTTTGCCAAGCGCACTGCTGTACTCAAATAGTTTTACACTCAGAGCTGTGTCTTTGGCGATGGATGCCAACAGCTTGTCATTGAGCAGCTGGATGGCGCCATCAATCTGGTTGGCGAAGGGCTCGCCAATAATATGGTGAACAATCAGATTTGATCTGGTCATATTGACCGGAATAACTGGGCAGTTGTAATTGGCGCTTAAAACATCATTGAGTTCTTCGAGCAGCCGGTGAGCTAGGTAGGCCTGATACATATTGGCTTCCAGACTCTCTTCCACAGACATAATACCCTCGGGCACATCGAGAAACTCTTTGGCGGTGACTATTTGTTGGGCGATGGCGCCGCTGACACCGGCACAGTTAAGAAAATCTTCAAAGGCAGTGATCAGCTCAGGTATCAATTCCACATAGCGCTCAATAAAAGATGCCAGAGCAGTAGTCCCATCACCCTCTCTCAGCCGTATAGACGCGTGTAGGTGCTGTACTCGTTCGTTTAAGTAGGCAACTAAAAAGTCGCTACTCTGTGCCGAAAGTGGAGCCATGGGCAACTCTCTGTTGATGTTTTTATCGAGGAAATATCCGTTCTCAGGGCTTATATCCGCTTGAGGTCGCAGGCTTAGCTTCAACGACCATGATCTAAATCTAGCAGAAAATGCGCTCTGCGCCACATAGTTTGATCATTTTTGTAGTTAGGCTTTGAATGAGCTGTGTGCAGACAGTACCCCTACGGTCGGCAATTCAAGCGGTTTTACAGTAGTGATAACAGGTTTGCTTTGCTATACTGCCGCCGCTTTTAACCTGCTCGGTTAGATTAACCGGGCAAAGTTGGAAAGTTTTGGCTTAAAAATCACAATTACCACGGAGAAACAAGCGATGTTGAAAAGAGCGAAAGCACTTTTCTTGAGTCTGTTGAGCCTTGTTGTTTCATTGCCCGCACTGGGCAGCGCAGTCGTCGAAACGTCGACTAGGCAACTCAATATGCCCCAAGGTGTTACCGAAGTTAGTCAGGCCGCATATGACATTCATATGATTATGGTTTGGGTCTGTACCGTTATCGGTGTCGGCGTTTTTGGTTTTATGTTCTACGTGATGTATGCACACCGTAAATCCCGTGGTGCTGTAGCTGAGAACTTCCATGAAAATTTAGTTGTAGAGCTGCTGTGGACAATTGTTCCGACGATTATTTTGATCGTTATGGCATTCCCAGCGACTACAGCACTATTAAAAGTCTACGATACAGACAATCCAGATATCGAGATTAAGGTTACTGGCTACCAGTGGAAATGGCAGTACGAGTACCTCGGCGAAGGCGTTAAGTTCATGAGTGAACTGCGCACCTCTGACGACGAAGTCTATGGTCGCGAGCCCAAGGGTGAGCACTATCTTCGTGAAGTCACCGAGCCATTGGTTCTTCCTGCAGGCAAAAAGATTCGCTTCCTAGTAACCGGCAACGACGTAATTCACTCCTGGTGGGTTCCCGATTTCGGCGTTAAGCGGGATGCGGTCCCGGGACTGTTCACCGCTGGTTGGGCTAAGACAGACAAGCCTGGTACCTATGTCGGTGAATGTACCGAGCTGTGCGGACAGGGTCACGCCTTTATGCCAGTAGTTGTAGAAGTGAAAGAACAAGCTGAATACGACGCATGGTTGGCCAACAAGAAAGCTGAAGCAGTCGAGTACGCTTCCACTATCGGTAAAGAGTGGACAGCTGAAGAGCTGATGACCAAAGGCGAAGGCGTCTACCTGCAGAGTTGTGCAGGCTGTCACCAGGCTGACGGCAACGGTATTCCTGGCGTATTCCCAGCAATTAAAGGCAGCCCCATCGCCCTGGGACCTCAAATAGGCCACATTGCAGTATTGATCGACGGTGTTCCCGGCTCAGCCATGCAGTCATTTGCTGACCAGCTTTCCGAAGTCAATATAGCTGCGGTTATTCACTATCAGCGAAATGCTTGGGGCAATGATGTTGGCGATGTAACTCAGCCAATTGATGTTCTCAACTACAAGCAAAGCAAATAAGGGAGATTAGATAAATGGCACACGGTCCCGCAACATTGGCAGATGGCTGGCGCGCTTATATAAGCCGCTGGGTATTTACGACCAATCACAAAGACATCGGTACACTGTACCTCTGGTTTAGCTTTGCAATGTTCTTGATGGGCGGCGCTTTCGCGATGGTTATTCGCGCAGAGTTGTTCCAGCCAGGCATGCAGTTGATTAGACCTGAATTTTTTAACCAGATGACCACTATGCACGGCTTAGTCATGGTGTTCGGCGCGATTATGCCGGCCTTTGTTGGCTTGGCTAACTGGATGATTCCCCTGATGATCGGGGCGCCAGATATGGCTCTTCCACGTATGAACAACCTGAGTTTTTGGATCCTGCCTTTCGCGTTTGCGATCCTGACTTCAACGTTGTTTATGGAAGGCGGCGGTCCTAACTTCGGTTGGACTTTCTATGCGCCACTGTCGACTACCTACGCACCAGAATCGGTTAACTTCTTTATCTTTGCAATCCATATTATGGGTGCCTCATCTATCATGGGCTCGATTAATATTATTGCTACTGTAATGAACATGCGCGCTCCTGGCATGACGTACATGAAGATGCCGCTGTTTGTATGGACCTGGGTAATCACAGCATTCTTGCTAGTTGCTGTAATGCCAGTTCTTGCCGGCGCAGTAACCATGATGTTGATGGATATTAACTTCGGTACCAGCTTCTTCGATGCTGCTGGTGGCGGTGACCCGGTATTGTTCCAGCATGTATTCTGGTTCTTTGGTCACCCAGAGGTTTACATCATTATCTTGCCAGCCTTCGGTGTTGTATCGCAGATTATTCCAACCTTCAGCCGCAAGCCGCTGTTTGGTTACTCGTCGATGGTTTACGCCACGGCAGCGATCGCGTTCTTGTCCTTCGTGGTCTGGGCGCACCACATGTTTACTGTGGGTATGCCAATCGCCGGTGAGCTGTACTTTATGTACGCCACTATGCTGATTGCTGTGCCAACAGGTGTGAAGGTGTTTAACTGGATCACCACCATGTACAAGGGTTCATTGACCTTTGAAACGCCCATGCTATTCAGTATCGCCTTTGTGATTCTGTTTACCTTTGGTGGCTTCACTGGTTTGATGCTGTCGATTGCGGCTGCTGATATGCAGTACCACGACACCTACTTTGTTGTTGCTCACTTCCACTACGTAATGGTTGCAGGTGCAGTATTTAGTGGCACGGCTGCTATCTACTACTGGTTGCCAAAGTGGTGTGGAAAGATGTACAACGAAACCATGGGTCAGGTGCAGTTCTGGGTTGCCTTTATCGGCTTTAACATTGCCTTTATGCCACAGCACTTCTTGGGTCTAGCCGGTATGCCACGTCGCTACGCGGATTACGGCCTGCAGTTTGCTGACTGGAATATGGTCTCTAGTATTGGTGCCTTTATCTACGGCGGCGCGCAGATTATGTTGTTGTATAACGTGATCGCGACTATCCGCAACGGTAAGCCAACTACTGAAGAAAAGACTTGGGAAGGTGCCGAAGGACTGGAGTGGACTGTTCCATCACCAGCGCCTTACCACACGTTTGAAAAGCCTCCCGAGTTTAAATAGGAAGGCCTAGGTTATGTCAACGGATGCTTCTAACCGCAGAGTGGTGGTCAAGTCGCTTTTTGGTGCGGCCGGTATGTTTGCTTTTGCAATCTTTGTATTACCGCCAATGTATGACCTGTTTTGCGAGATCACCGGTCTCGGTGGAAAAACAGGTGATGAGTACACCGCAGTTGATGTCAGGGTTGATACATCGCGCGAGGTCAGGGTTAGGTTTTTGGCCTCAAACAATGCATCCATGCCCTGGGTATTTAAACCGACTAAAGACAGCGTTGTAGTGCATCCGGGTGAGCCAACAGAGATCACTTACTTTGCCCATAACGTGACAGACCAAGATATGGTTTCCCAGGCGATACCCAGTTTGGTGCCGAACAATGTGGCGGATTATTTCCACAAGACAGAGTGTTTCTGTTTTGAGAATCAACCTCTGGCAGCAGGCGACCAGGCAGACCTTAAGCTTGTATTTATTATTGATCCGGATTTGCCGGCGGGCGTTAATAGTGTGACGCTCTCCTATACGATTTTCGATATAACCGATCGAGCGGCAGATCCAATAGCACAGTTATAGTAATTCCCAAGCGCTTGGGAATAACAACACGGAGATAAAAGATGTCAACAGAAAGCAGTTATTACGTACCCGAGCAGAGCAAACTGCCGATTATCACTGCCACGGGCATGGGATTAATGGCTTATGGTGCCGCCTCCTGGGTTGTCAGTGGTGGAAGCATGATCTTCACCGCCGGCCTAGCCATTATGGCAGTGGTGATGTTCAAGTGGTGGAGCCTAGTTATTGATGAGAATATGCGTGGCTTGGCCAACGATCAGCTCAAGCGCTCTTATGTTCTGGGTATGCTGTGGTTTATCTTCTCTGAAGTAATGTTCTTTGCCGCCTTCTTTGGAGCCCTCTTCTACTTGCGAGTGATTGTTAACTCCTGGTTGGGTGGTGATGCGGCTATCGGCCTATTTGACGATACCCCGACCGACGCTGCCGTAGCGAACAATGCCCTGCTGTGGCCTGGATATGAAACTGCTTGGCCGCCAATGGTTACACCTGACGAAGCAGCCAACGGCGCTAACGCTACCTTTATTGGTCCCGATGAGGCCATGAGCTTCCCCGGTTGGGCCAAGCTTCTCGGTTGGTTGCCACTGTGGAACACAGTTATTCTGATTACCTCTAGTGTCACTGTCCATATTGCCCACACCGGCCTAAAGAACAATAACCGTAAGCAGTTTATCGGTTGGTTGGCGCTGTCGGTATTACTTGGCATGATCTTCCTGGTACTTCAGGTTGAAGAGTATGTTCATGCCTACCAGCATATGGGCCTCACTTTAGAATCTGGTATCTACGGAACTACGTTCTTTTTGCTTACTGGCTTTCACGGGGCTCACGTAACCCTTGGAACTGTCATGCTATTGATCGCTTTGATTCGCGCAATCAAAGGGCACTTTAGCAATGAAGATCAGTTCGGCTTTGAAGCTGCATCCTGGTACTGGCACTTTGTTGACGTTGTTTGGATCATATTGTTCTTTGTAGTCTATGTTTTTGACTAGATAGAATTTTGCTAGACGTAAAAAAACGGCTAGGCAATTTGCCTGGCCGTTTTTGTTTGTAGGCTATATATCAGCCCTGAGCCATCAACAGCCCTGAGCGTTATAATAGAAGGGCTTAAGAGCCTTTAAGGCTTTGGCACTATTGGAGCAGCTGGGGCAGCAGGAGCAGCTGGGGCAGCAGGAGCAACAGAGGGCGCGACATTCTCTGGGTGCAGCTGTTTGTCCCATGGAGCCTGACTTTTGATCTGTCCTGTGTAGGCGCCGTATATAATGGTGCAAACCAACATCACCGCCAGGGTGACACGCAGGCCCAGGGCATAGAGCAGACGTTTTTTATTGCTGCCCCCAAGATCCTTGACCAAAAAGTTTAAGCCGCCAAACAGGCTGGCTATCAGGGCGATAAGCAGTATAAGCATTAGAGTCTTGAGCATAGTGGTCTCGGATTAAAGAAAATAGAAAAGAAAGTGGAATTTAAACATAAATGAACACTGACCCACATCTTAACGCGGAAACCTTTTCTTGGCAGCCAAATGCCAAGTTATTGTTTCTCGTGCTGTTAATGATGCCACTGTTAATCAGTTTGGGTTACTGGCAATTAGATCGCGCTCAAGAAAAGCGCGAGATATTGGCCGAATTTAAGTCCAATCAAGAATCCCAGCCGGTTGGCTTTGAGCTGCTAGATACCAGCAAAAATTTGCAGTATAGGCAGGTTCAATTTGTCGGCGAACTAGATGCATCGCGACGTGTTTTACTGGATAATCGCGTCCGCAATGGGAGACCCGGCTACGAGATTTTTGAGGTCCTAACCTTAGCCAGCAGCGAGTTAAAGATACTGGTCAACCGTGGCTGGGTACAGGCATCCCTAGACCGCAATGAACTACCGGATGTAGAGTCAGTGTTAGGTCAGGTGCAGTTGCGCGGGTCCCTCTACAAGATTTTAAGAGGCGGCCTGCAGTTAGATGACGGTGTTCGTGCTGTTGAGAGTTGGCCTGGTCGAGTAGGCTGGATTTCCACAGAGCGCGCCGCAGAATTATTTGCCGATGAGTTTTTCGCCTACCAGCTGCGATTGGATAGCGACTCAATTGGCGCATTAACCACCGGTTGGCCGACAGTGTCGGTACAGCCTGAAAAGCATACAGCCTATGCAGTACAGTGGTTTGTGATGGCGTTGGTACTGTTATTACTAACCATTAATGCCAACTCAAACCTGGCGGCATGGTTCAAATTTAAAATGGCAAAAAAAGAGAGTGAAGCTTTATGAGTGACGCGCAGAATAACCAGGGCCCCCGCAACCGCGGCATGAAGATCCAGATTTGGATTATGTTGATTATGGTTGGCGGTGTGATGGTGGCTGGAACATTGATGCAGCCCAAGTCGGAAGAGCAGCGCCAGCAGTTGATGGCCACCTTAGGCACCACTAATCAGGGTACACTGGTTAAGCCTTCTGTAGATGCCCGCACCGTATTTCCTGCCAATCCTGATAAGGCGCAAAAGTGGAAGATTGTTGTAGCTGGCGGTGATAGCTGTGATGCTGCCTGTAACCAAGTGATTTTAGACACCCGTTCGGTCCACATACTGATGGGTAAGTTAGTCCGTCGAGCAGAGCGTGTATACCTCGCAGATTCTGAGCAACTGCAACAGCAGGAATTTGACGATCTGAGTTTTGCCCACCCTCATTTGACCATCCAAACCACAGGCTTGAATGAGTTTAAGCGATTGCTGAAAAACACCTCAGCAGACTGGGATATGGCAGACACCCGCTACTTTGTGGTCACGCCCGATGCTGAGGTTATTCTCTACTTCACCCAAGACGACGATGTTATGGGGCTGCTAGAAGATATGAAGCACCTTTTAAAATATTCACCAGACCGTTAATTACAAGACCGTTAAACAACAGATTAATCTGTGGAGCTGAATCACATGCAACAAACTGAATTAGAAACAACCGGCTTAAGCTGGCGCGACTACCTAGAGTTGTGCAAGCCAAACGTGGTTGCGCTAATGATTCTCACCTCTCTGATCGGCATGCTCTTGGCCACTGACGGCATGGTCGCTCTGGACGTATTAATTCTGGGTAACCTGGGCATCGCGCTCTGTGCCGGTTCAGCCGCTGCGGTAAACCATATTGTCGATCGCAAGATTGATGACACCATGGCCCGCACCCACAACCGCCCTATTGCCCGTGGTCGCATTCAGCCCAATGAAGCGATTCTGTTTGCCGCTCTGACCGGCTTCGCCGGCATGGTTATCTTGCTGGTATTTATCAACCAGATTACCGCCTGGCTAACCCTGGCGTCATCGATTGGCTATGCCTTTGTGTACACCATGTATCTAAAGCGTGCAACGCCACAGAATATTGTGATTGGTGGTTTGGCTGGCGCAGCGCCACCGCTGCTGGGTTGGACTGCTGTTACTGGCGAAATACACTACAACGCCCTGCTGCTGGTACTGATTATCTACGCCTGGACGCCGCCGCATTTTTGGGCCCTAGCCATTCACCGCAAAGACGATTACGCCAAAGCCGAGATTCCTATGCTGCCGGTAACCCACGGCGAGCAGTACACCAAGATCAATATCGTGCTCTATACTTTGCTGTTGATTGTGATTACCGTGCTGCCGTTTTTGACTGGCATGTTCGGCTTGCTGTATCTGGCCGGTGCTTTGATCTTAGGTGCAGGCTTCTTGTACTGGGCTCTGGTAATGCTCTATGGGCAGGACGATGACTCGGGCATGAAGACCTTTAAATACTCGATTACCTATTTGATGGTGTTGTTTGTGATTATGCTGCTCGATCACTACCTTATAGAGACTACACCGATTATTTAACTTATCCGCCGCTGGCTATTCGTTTAGATGCAGGCGTTTTTGGAGAACAGTATCATGAAGCAACAAACCGGTATCAAGTTGACCGTCTTGGTTATCCTCTGCTTTATCGTTTTAGTGATCTTTGGCTTTGCCTGGAAGATGCGTCAGCCGGTGCCCATGTCTGCAGAAGATCTGCGGGTGAATGGTGCGATTGAGCTGAGCACGCCGAGGATATTTAGCGACTTCGATTTGATCGATCATAATGGCCAGCCTTTCACCCTGGAAAACTTCAAAGGTGTTTGGAGCATAGTGTTTTTTGGTTTTACCAACTGTCCGGATATCTGCCCCACCACTCTGTCAACGCTCAATGCGATGTACGAAGATCTCGGTGACAGCGAAAAAGAAAACCTACAGATCGTGATGGTGTCTCTGGATCCCGAGCGCGACACCGTTGAGAAAATGGCCCTCTATGTGCCCTACTTCAACGAAGACTTCATTGGCGTCACAGGCAACCCCTACTCTATTTTGGGTCTCAGTACGCAGCTCACTATTGCCTACACCAAGGTAGATCTAGGTGACAACAACTACACTGTCGATCACAGCACTCAAGTGGTGTTGATCAATCCCAAGGGTCACTACCATGGGTTCTTTAAAGCGCCTCACGGTGAAGTTGCTATGCGCCAGACCTGGCGTTCGATTAAAGACACTTTTGCCCGTTAACTTCGCGGCTTAACCACCAGCGAAAGGGTGAAGAGCAATGCGCCACAGACCACCACAGAGGGGCCTGCTGGCGTATCGCTATACCAAGACATAGCCAACCCCATCACAACAGTTAACATGGCAATCAAGCTTGCCATCACCGCCATCTGCTCCGGGGTGCTGCTCACTCGTCGCGCAGTAGCTGCGGGAATAATCAGCAGCGCTGTAATCAGCAGTACGCCGACAATTTTCATAGCAATGGCAATCACCAGAGCCGTTATCAACATTAGCGCTGTGCGCACTGCGGAGGTTTTAACCCCCTCAACACTGGCCAGCTCCTCGTGGACAGTAATATTGATCAGCGGCTTCCACAGCCACAACAGCAGAACTACAACCGTTCCCGCGACACCATAGATCACCCAGAGATCATTCTTGGTTACCGAGAGTAGATCGCCAAATAGCAACGACATCAGATCCACCCGCACATCTGGCAGCAGCGAGATTAGCACCAGACCTGTTGCCAGAGCCGAGTGGCTGAGAATACCGAGCAGTGTATCCAGAGACAAAATACCGCGCTGCTCAAGATAGACCAGGCCCAGTGCAATCAGCATGGGAATAGCGGCTACGGTAATGCTGATATTAATCCCCAGCAGTACGCCAATGGACACGCCCAGTAAGGCTGAGTGAGCCAGAGTGTCACCAAAATAGGCCATGCGTCGCCACACCACAAAGCAGCCCAGAGGTCCGGCAACCAAAGCAACACCCAATCCAGCGAGCAAGGCATAGAGTAAAAATTCAGTCATGGCTGCAGCCCTCCCCATGTTGGTGCTTGCCCTGTTTGTCGAGCACCTCACCGTGAATGCTGTGTTGGTGATCGTGCTGATGGGCATAGATAGCCGTAGTCTGGCCAAAGATATCTATATAAGCCTGATCCTGGGTGACCTGCTCCGGATGACCCTGACAGCAAATATGCTGGTTGAGGCAGATAACCTGATCGGTCGCCGACATCACCAGATGTAAATCATGGGAAACCATTAAAATTCCGCAGTTTAGCGACTTAGATAGCTCGCCAATCATTTCATACAGCGCATTTTGGCCGGTGACATCAACCCCCTGAACCGGCTCATCAAGCACTAGGAAATTGGGTTTGCGCAAAATTGCCCGCGCCAGCAGCGCTCGCTGAAGCTCGCCACCGGACAGCATCTGAATCGGTGATGCAGCCAGATGGCTTATACCCACCATCTCCAACGCCTCATGGCAGGCTTTATGAGAGGTATTTGCCAGTTGTAGAAAACGACCGGTAGAAATGGGCAGGCTTGGGTCAATGCTGATCTTTTGCGGCATATAGCCAACCTTTAAATCAGCTGCAGGGGTAATTGAACCGCTGTCCGGACGAATAAGGCCGAGAATAAGCCGTACTAGCGTCGATTTTCCGGCCCCATTGGGGCCAATCAATGTGGTAATCTCCCCCTGCATTAGCTGCATGGAAATATTCTGCAGTATTGGGCGCTCGGCAAAGGCCTTGTTGACCTTGTCCAGAGTAATAAGCGGGCGTTTATTCATGATCTTACTCTTGTTCCTGTTCTGAACTGCAATTAGGGCACAGACCAAAAAGCTCAAGAGACTGGTCTTGTAGGGTAAAGTTGGCTTTTTCGCTGGCGCTCTTAAGCAGACCGTTAATACTATTTAGAGCCACTTCAGCGACACTGCCGCAGCCGTTGCAGATCATAAACAAGTTGCTGTGATCACTGGTCGGGAAAGGGCAGCCTATATAGGCATTAAGCGAGGCAATACGGTGTATTAAGCCAACCTTAAGCAGAAATTCAATGGCCCGGTAGATTGTCGGTGGGGCTATAGGTTTGCCGGAGATTTTCGCCAGCTGGTCCTGAAGCTGATAGGCTCCCATTGGTCGGTGACTCTGCCATAAAAGCCGCAGAACAGACTCGCGGGTTGGTGTTAAGCGGTGATTTTCTGCGTCGCATAAGTCATTGGCGCGAGCCAGTGCAGCATTGATACAGCGTCGATGGTCGTGAGAATGGTGGACTAATTTTGAATTGGTCAGCATAATTTTTCTATTTAAAAGTTAGCCTTAATATTCCGGCCTAAATTAATGTTAAGTTATAACATAACGACGATAAATCAATTAAACTTCGACCACTTAGCTTGAATGTAAGGAATAATCTTGTCAATAGTTAAAAAGATACAGTATAACGTATGTTTCGCGGTGCTGGCTTCAGTGGTGCTTTTTAGCAGCTTTCTGGCAGTGGCTGATGAGTCACAAAAGACTCCAACCGCACAGCAAAAGCCGCTAATTATCACGACCATCAAACCCCTGGCAATTATTGCCAAATCCGCTGTGGCCGATAATGCCCGAGTTGAATATCTGCAATCTGCGGTGCAATCGGCTCACGAAGTGTCGTTGCCGGTCTCCGCGTTAAAGAAAATAGAGCAGGCGGAACTTATTATCTGGATCGGTGAGGGTTTCGAGGCGCGCATCGGCAAGCCGATGGCACTGTTGTCTGAAGCAAAACGGATAACAGTGATGGAATTGGACCTGCTGCCAGCTGACCATAGTGATTCCGAAAAAGCAGCCATTAAAGAAGCGCATAAAATTAAACACCATCATGAGCATCTGCAGTTCGATCCACATGTCTGGCTAAATCCAGCCAATGCCAATATTGTCGCTAACAGCATTCAGCAGCGGCTGAATCTACCGATCTTTCCGATTATTGATTCTGCGCAGATAGAGCAGCTTAAAGTAGAGCTCAAGCCTTACAAAAAGAAAAGCTACCTTACCCATCATGATGCCTTTGCGCATTTTGTTACGGCGTTTGAGCTTGCTGAGGGGCACTCTATTCGCGATGCCAGTGGCGCAAGTCAGGGTGCCAGAAGCCAATATTTACTTCGTCAGCAGGCTAGCGAAGCCGCTGCCAGCTGTATTTTTATCGAACCGCAATACGCAGATAAAGACGCAAAGGTGCTTGCCCGAGAACTGCAGTTACCTCTGAAGATTCTCGATCCACAGGGTTTTGATCAGCCATTAACTGATGACAGTTATGGCAAATTTATGACCGGGCTGGTGGCGCAATTTAAGGCCTGTTTCGAGTAAATCGTGTATCCTTTGGGCAGATAAAAATTACCGCTAAAACCCACTCAATCATATTGAATATTATGGAAAATATGGACACTAAAACCCCGCTGATTCTCGTTGATGGATCCTCCTACCTGTACCGCGCCTACCATGCGTTGCCACCGCTAACCAACAGCAAAGGTGTGCCGACGGGTGCCGTAAAAGGTGTGATTAATATGATGCGGCGGTTGCTAAAGGATTACCCGCAGAGCACGGTAGTAGTGGTGTTCGATGCCAAGGGCAAAACTTTCCGCGATGAAATATACAGTGACTACAAGGCGCAGCGCCCGCCGATGCCAGATGATCTGCGGGTACAGATAGAGCCAATCCACAATATTATTAAAGCCATGGGCCTGCCGATGCTGATCATTGACGGCGTTGAAGCCGATGATGTTATTGGCACATTGGCAGTGCAGGCTACAGCGGCCGAGCAGCCAGTGATTATCTCGACCGGTGACAAAGATATAGCCCAGCTGGTCAATGAGCATATCACCCTGATCAACACCATGAACAACTCAACGCTGGATAGGGAAGGGGTGATTGAAAAATTTGGTATCCCGCCAGAGTTGATTATCGATTATCTCGCGCTGTTAGGTGATAAGTCAGACAATATTCCTGGCGTACCCGGGGTCGGTGAAAAAACCGCACTTGGCTTACTGCAGGGAATAGGGGGGCTGGATGATATCTATGCCCGCCTCGACGAAGTTTCCGGCCTCGCTTTCCGCGGTGCCAAAACCATGTCTCCCAAGCTTGAAGAGCACAGAGAGTTGGCCTATCTCTCCTATCTGTTGGCAACTATTAAGACCGATGTAGAAATGCCCCTGCAAATTGGTGAGCTAGAGAACGGCGAGCCAGATCAGTCGCAACTGTTGAGTCTATTCCGTGATATGGAATTTAAAACTTGGGTCGAAGAGGCCACGACAGGGTCAGCCGGAAATAGTGCGCAATCGAAGCCAGATACTCAGGCGGAAGAGTCGCAAGCAACTGAAGCTGTTGCTGAAACAGTCAGGGAAGAGATCAATAAAAACTATCAAACTGTTTTAACCGAAGCCGATTTCGACATTTGGATAGACAAGATAAAAGCCGCAGAACTTGTCGCCGTGGACACAGAGACAACCAGCCTTGATTATATGCGTGCACAGTTAGTAGGAATTTCGCTAGCTGTAGCCCCTGGCGAAGCCGCCTATATACCCTTTGGCCATGACTATCTGGGTGCGCCGGAGCAGTTATCTCAAGAATTTGTATTGGAAAAAATCAAGCCGCTTCTGGAAGATGCCTCAATTGCAAAAGTAGGTCAAAACCTCAAATATGATATGAGTGTATTGGCCCAGCACGGCATAGATTTGCGGGGCGTCGCCTTTGATACCATGCTCGAATCCTATGTGCTCGACTCTGTGGCAACCCGTCACGATATGGACAGCCTAGCACTAAAATATCTCGATGAAGAAACCATCAAATTTTCCGATGTTGCCGGAAAGGGCGCAGCGCAGATTACCTTTAATCAGGTATCTTTAGAGGAAGCCGGGCCCTATGCCTCGGAAGATGCCGATATAACCTTGCGCTTGCACAACCAGCTGTGGCCGCAGGTCTCCGCTGAAGCCACGCTGACAAAAGTGTTCGACGAAATTGAGCTGCCGCTGATTCCAGTATTGTCACGAATAGAGCGCACCGGCGCACTGGTTGATGACACCTTGTTATTTCAGCAGAGCCAGGAATTATCTGAGCGACTGGCGGAACTGGAAACCCAAGCATGGGATCTGGCCGGCCAGCAGTTTAATCTCGCCTCGCCCAAGCAACTAGGGGAGATACTTTTTGAAAAACTCGAAATTCCGATACTGAAGAAAACTGCCAAGGGAGCGCCCTCGACAAAAGAAGAGGTGTTGCAGGAGCTGGCATTAGACTATCCGCTGCCAAAAGTAATTTTGGAGCATCGCGGTCTGGCCAAGCTCAAGTCGACTTATACCGATAAGCTGCCGGTTATGATTAATCCGGTAACTGGCCGTATTCACACCTCCTACCATCAGGCGGGAACCGCGACTGGACGACTCTCATCCTCGGATCCCAATTTGCAGAATATTCCGATTCGAACCGCTGAAGGCCGCCGCGTTCGTCAGGCATTTATCGCCAAGCCGGGCTGTGTTTTGGTGGCTGCGGATTACTCTCAGGTCGAGCTGCGGATTATGGCTCACCTTTCAGAAGATCCAAGTCTGTTAGCTGCGTTTAACGCCGGGCAAGATATTCACCGCGCGACAGCGGCAGAGGTATTTGCGGTTGAGCCAGAAGCGGTCACCACCGAGCAGCGACGCAGTGCCAAGGCGATTAACTTTGGGCTTATCTACGGCATGTCAGCCTTTGGTCTGGCCCGTCAGCTGGGGATCAATCGTAAGCAGGCCGCTGAATATATCGAGCTCTATTTTGCCCGCTATCCCGGGGTGCAAAACTATATGAACAATATCCGCTACACCGCCGCTGAAAATGGTTTTGTAGAAACCTTCTTTGGACGCCGCCTCTACCTGCCGGAAATAAACTCCAGAAACGGCATGCGCCGTCAGGCGGCCGAGCGCACCGCAATCAATGCGCCAATGCAGGGAACCGCCGCAGATATTATTAAGCGGGCGATGATCTCAGTAGATGACTGGCTGCAAAGCAGTGAGTTGCAAAGCCGCATGATTATGCAGGTCCACGATGAGCTTGTGCTGGAGGTGCCAGAATCAGAGCTGGAAGTGGTTAAGCAGGGGTTGATTGAGCGCATGGAATCCGCCGCCGAGCTACTGGTTCCGCTGTTAGTGGATGTGGGTGTTGGGGATAACTGGGATGAGGCGCATTAATGGGGGCGCACTAACAGAAGTGAGGGGCTTGAGACAGTAACAATAGCGGTTAATGTGAAGAGACAACGGCACTAGCCTGCAAGATTTAAAATTATTTTCACTTTTTTGAAATTATTTTTGAACTATCTGATTTCAGCCTGTCTTAATAAGGGCAAGACATGATTGCTTACTCTCCCCCAAATTAAGCAAACTTAAAAGCTGAACTCCCAAGCAAAGCGAAGCACACCCCGGTCCACATTGGATCGGGGTTTTTTTATGTCTGGCTTTTTCTACACGAGGGAGCACTTAAAGGGGTGCAAGTGAAGTCCTGCAGAGGCCGCTGAATTACTTAAACTGTGGCCGGATCAACAAAGTCTGAGTTCATCCAGTGACCCAGCACCGACTCCAATTCTGGCAGCCCCTGTTTTTTGAGTGAAGAAAAAATCTGTACGCTAAGCAGGGTGCAGCCGGGATCCATCTCGCGCAGATGTCGTTCGACCATTAACAGAGCACTCTGTGCTGGGCCGCGTTTCAGTTTGTCTGACTTGGTTAACAATAGATGCACTGGCAAACCGGCCTGGGCCGCCCAGTTGAGCATCTGCAGATCAAACTCCTGGAGAGGGTGGCGAATATCCATCAGCAGTACTAGCCCCGCCAGACTCTGACGCATCTGCAAGTACTCCGCCAGATGTTTGTCCCATTCTCTTTTCATGGCGATCGGCACTTTGGCGTAGCCATAGCCGGGAAGATCGACCAGACGCTTGCCGCCATGTAGCTCAAAGAAATTAATCAGCTGTGTTCGGCCAGGGGTTTTGCTGGTTCTGGCCAGACCTCTATTGCGAGTAAGGGTATTTATGGCGCTAGATTTACCGGCATTTGAACGGCCGGCAAAAGCAATTTCACAGCCGTTATCCGGCGGACATTGTTTCAGTGAGGGCGCGCTAGTCATAAATGACACGCGCTTATAATCAATATGATTTGAATCCATGGCTAAAGGGTCATTATCTCGCTGTAAGAAGTGCTACTTATTAGTATATAATGCGCCGGCTTTAGCCGACGTGGCTAATGTAATGACTCCAGCATATAAGTTGGAGTTCATATATAAGTTCTATTCTAGCGGATTGCACGAGTTGATTAACCATGAAAAAAAGCTTTTTTAGTATTATTTGTCTGATCGCTGCACTGACAGCAAATCAGGCCCTGGCATCTGGTGATGCTGTAGCGGGAGAATCGAAGGTAGCTGTATGTGCTGGTTGTCACGGTAGTGACGGTAACAGCATGGTTGCTTCATTTCCTAAACTGGCCGATCTTGGCGAGAATTATTTAGTTCGACAGCTGCGTGATATCAAGTCTGGCGAGCGTGCCATTGCATCGATGACCGGTATTTTAGACGCTTCTTCAGATCAAGATCTGCAAGATATGGCGGCCTATTACAATAGTCAGCAGCGACAGATATCCGGTGCTCAAGAAATTACCATGATTGGTTACAGCGATCCCGACGAAGCTCTGCAGCTCGGCGAAAATATCTACCGCGGTGGCAACATTAAGACTGAAGTAGCAGCCTGTATTGGTTGTCACTCACCGGCTGGTAAAGGCAATGACCCTGCGGGTTACCCGGCACTGGGCGGCCAACACGCTGACTATATTGAAAGCCAGCTGTTGAAATACCGCAGCGGCGAGCGCGCCAGCGGTGGTAACGCAAAAATTATGCAAGGTGTTGCTGAGCGTATGAGCAACAAAGAAATTAAGGCAGTGGCCAATTATATTTCTGGGCTTAACTAGTACTTAGATAAAACGTTGATGGAGTGGGCTGGAAATTCAGCCCCTTCAATTTTTACCAATGGTTGTAAGGGAGTTTCCTATGTTGCGTCGTGTTTATAGCTATTTCTTTTTGTTGCTGATGTTGCCCGCCTCTCTGGGTTGTGCTGAATCAGAGCAATACAAAGCTGGTGTTGACTACGAAGTACTGCCGCAGGCTGTCAGAACAGCGAATCCAAATAAAATCGAAGTTAATGAAGTTTTTGCCTACTCGTGCAGCCACTGTTATGACTTTGAAGCGGTTCTGCATCCCTGGGAAGAGACTCTCGCCGACGATGTGGATATGCAGCGCACCCCAGCCGTCTGGCAGCCAGCCATGGAAGTCTATGCTCGCGCCTACTACAGCGCACTGGCACTGAAGGTTTTGGACAAGGTACATATGCCGATTTTTGAAGCCATTCATGTGCGCAAAGAAGCGGTTAGAACTGAGCAGGATATGGCCAATTTTTTTGTTGCAGCCGGTATCGACAGCGT
Organism: uncultured Pseudomonadales bacterium; assembly: GCA_943846685.1. GTDB lineage: Bacteria > Pseudomonadota > Gammaproteobacteria > Pseudomonadales > Porticoccaceae > HTCC2207. Next base: position 415,838 of record OX044363.1, on the reverse strand, counting down.
TAAATTTTCTAAAGTATTCAACTCCTTTGGTATGACCAGCATGGTCAATCAGGGCAAAGCCCGAATGCGTAGTTACCGTACTCAGGGAACCCCTGAAATGGTTGTAAACGGCAAATACAGAGTTAGTAGCAGAATGGCTGGTGGGTTTGACGGAATGATTAAAGTCGCCGACTTCCTGATTGCAAAAGAACGCGCTGCTGCAGCCAAATAGTAAAAATAAATCCCCAATAAATACAGAGTGAAACTTGCAGCCCAATCAATCGAATGGGCTGCAACATTAACCTTTATTTAAAAAACATTATTTTAAAAGAAGTCTTCAGAAAAATATGAAACCGACGATTAAACCGAACAATCCGAATTTTTCCTCAGGCCCCTGCTCCAAGCGTCCCGGCTATGATGTCAACAATCTTGATATTGCGACACTCGGCCGCTCACATCGCTCAAGTCTGGGAAAGATTGCGCTGGGTCGTGCATGTGCTGACACCGCTGAAATTCTTGGGCTGCCGGAAGGCTACCGAGTTGGCGTAGTGCCCGCCTCTGATACAGGTGCTGTAGAAATGATTATGTGGTCAGCGCTGGGTGCGCGACCTGTAGATATTTTTGCCTGGGAATCATTTGGCAGCGGCTGGCTTACCGATGCGGTTAAGCAGCTCAAACTCGACAATCTGAACAGCTACACTGCCGATTACGGAAAATTGCCCGACCTCAGTCAGGCCAATCCAGATAACGATATCGTCTTTACCTGGAACGGTACTACTGCAGGCGTAAAGGTAGAGAATGGCGACTGGATTAGCGACGACCGCACAGGCCTGACCATCTGTGATGCGACATCCGCAGTATTTGCCATGGATATGCCTTGGGAAAAACTCGATGTTGTCACCTTTAGCTGGCAGAAAGTGCTCGGCGGTGAAGGTGCTCACGGCATGTTAATTCTTAGCCCGCGAGCAGTAGAGCGTCTTGAAAACTACACCCCGGCCTGGCCCCTGCCTAAAATTTTCCGCATGACCAAAGGCGGCAAGTTAATCGAGGGGATCTTCCGCGGTGAGACAATTAATACACCGTCGATGCTCTGTGTTGCCGACTATCTGGACGCGCTGGATTGGGTTCGCTCAATCGGTGGCTTGCCAGCGGCAATCGCCAAATCAGAGGACAACCTTGAGGTTATCAAGGGCTTTGTCGCCACTCGCGACTGGGCACATTTTTTGGCTGAGGTTCCCGAACAGGTTTCTAATACCAGCGTCTGCCTGACCCTTGATCTCGACGCAGATCAGGTTAAGCAAATTGTTAAGCTGTTAAACGCTGAAGGTGTTGCCTACGATATTGGCGCCTACCGCGATGCGCCGGCTGGATTGCGAATCTGGTGTGGTGCCACCGTTGAAAAATCTGATCTTGAAGCGCTGCTGCCCTGGCTAGATTGGGCATATGAGCAAGTTTCACAATAAAAATTAATTGATAAAACACAGAACGTAAAGCGAGAAGAAAAAAGCTATGTATAAAATTCGTACCTATAACGCAATCTCATCAAAAGGCCTCGAGCGCTTCCCCGCAGACAGCTATAAGGTTTCAAGCGAGTGCGCAGATCCCGTTGGCGTACTGTTGCGCAGCCAGAAATTGCACAATGAAGTAATGCCTGAATCCGTTGTTGCCATCGCCCGTGCCGGCGCTGGTACCAACAATATTCCAACAGCAGATTACACCGATCAGGGCATTGTTGTGTTTAACACACCCGGCGCCAATGCCAATGCGGTAAAAGAATTAATCGTCGCATCACTGTTGATGGGTTCACGAGATATCTATGGTGGCATGAACTATGTTCAGGGCCTGACCGAGATCACGGACTCTGGAGAGATGGGTCAGTTGCTGGAAAAAGAGAAAAAGCGTTTTGCCGGTGGCGAAGTGCAGGGCAAAACTCTCGGTGTAATTGGTTTGGGTGCTATTGGCTCAATGATCGCCAACCTGGCTCTCGAGCTGGGTATGGATGTTGTCGGTTACGATCCAGCAATCTCAGTTGAAGCGGCCTGGCAGCTGTCGAGCAGTGTTGAGCGTATGGACAGCATTGAAGCACTGTTGGCGCGCTCTGATTTTATCACTCTGCACGTACCGGCAATTCCCGCTACCAAGCACCTGATCAACAGCAAGACACTGTCTATTATGAAGAGCACAGCAAAGATTCTTAACTTTGCCCGTGAAGAGATTGTCAGTTCAGCAGATATGGTTGAAGCCTTGGATAATGGCGTAATCGGCGGTTATATCACTGATTTCCCAGCCCCTGAACTGCTTGGTCGCAGCGACGTACTGTTGATGCCGCATATTGGTGCCAGTACTGCAGAAGCTGAAGAGAACTGTGCCGTAATGGCCGCCAACCAGCTGATGGATTTTCTTGAGAACGGCAATATCCGCAATTCGGTTAACTACCCGCAGATCAAGATGGCCCGCAACGGCGGCGCGCGCATTACCTTCACTAATAAGAATGTGCCAAAAGTTCTGGGTAATGTCCTGTCGATACTGGCGGATAGCGAGTTGAACGTTGTCGATATGGTGAACAAGAGCCGTGACGAAATTGCTTACAATATTATTGATATTGAGGGTGACTTCGACGACAGCCTGCAGAGCAAGATTGCTGCGGTTGAAGGCGTGGTTCACGTCCGCCTTATCTAATTCAGCAATGCTGAATTAAAAAAAGCGCCTTCGGGCGCTTTTTTTATGGGTGCTGTTTTTTTACAGACTAATTAGTTTCGGCCGAAAATAACTTGGCGCGCACCGTGCGCCGGTACTCCTTGGGGCTGTTCCCCGACCAGTGCTTAAAGCGTGAAGAAAACCAACTGGCATCCTTATAGCCGCTGTAGTTGGCAATCTCCAAAATCGACAGGTCGGTATTCTTTAGCAGATCACAGGCAAAGGTCATTCTCACCTCGGTCAGGTAATCTCCCGGCGTCTTGCCCACCGCCGCCATAAACCGCCGGTTAAAGGTTCTGGTGGTCATACCAAACTGCGCAGCCAGCCCGGGTACCGAGAGCTGCTTGCTGTGATTATCTTGAACCCACATCTGTGCCTGAACAATGGTCTCATCGCTGTGCCGATTTATCTGCTGTTGATCGCTAAGGCTAATCGGATCGGCGAGATTGCGAATTTCATGAAAGAAATTGCGTTGCGCCTGGCGCGCGATAACCCGTCCAAAAATGCGCTCCACCTGATGCATAATCAGCTCGGCCATCGCATTGATACTCGCCGCACAATAGATATTCCCGGCCTGAGTAGTGAAGTGCTGACGAGCCAGTTTAATCTTCGGGTAGGATCGCTGCAGCTGATCGAAATAGTGCCAGTGGGTGGTCGCCGGCTTATCATCCAGCAGGCCCGCCTCAGCCAAAAAGCACACCCCGGTTCCCACCGCAGTAAAATTACAGTTGTACTGATGTTGTTCCTGCAGCCAGGGGATAAAGGCCGCATGTTTAAGCACGGCAGGGCGCGGATTGCGCCACAGGGCGGGAATATGGATAAGGTCACTGGCAAAATCATCGTCGATAGAATGGGTCGGATACAACTCGAAGCCAGAGGATGTTTGCACCGGCTTGCCATCGGCACTGACCCGGCGAATAACCAGCTCACCCTGCTGCTGTTTGGTTGCCCGCGCCATAGATTCAGCAAAGCGAAATATCTCCGCCGCCAGCGTGCTGCTGGAAACCAGCATATTGTCACAGAGTAAAAGAGTTAGGTTAAAAGCCATAATGGCCTAAATGTAACATATTATGGCCGAATAACTACAGTTAGTGGCTTAATAATAAAAGAGACGAGGCATATTCAACCCTAAACTACAGCCATACCAACTTATTCTACTCAAAGGACAAACGATGGCTAATTCACTGCCGGTTATTGTCGGTTTCGGCGGCTACAGCGCCGCCGGACGCAGCTCTTCTCACCAGGCGTTTCGACGCATGATTCTCGAATCACTTCCAGCTCCAGAGCAGCAGAGCACAGTTGTTAGCCTCGCCTGTCTTATGGCTCAGGTAACAGTGGAGGGACAGAGCTACCGCGATCTGCAGGGCAAGCTGCTCAGCGCCGCCGATGTCGATAAGCAGTTTAGGTCAGAGGTTATCAATGGCACATTGGTGCGCAGAGTAGAATCCTTTGATCCCGCTCATGTTCCAGGCAATAAAAAGATCACATTTGCCAACGATCAGGATCAGCAGATGGTCTTTACGATGTTGAAGCGCGATATGCCGCGCTCAATACCGGAAGATTGGCAGGTCCGTGATCTTGATAATGGCAGTGTGGAAATAACCGCCACAAGCGCCAGTGAATACCTGGTTGAATCCCATTATGAGTTGGCGGCAAAAGCGGCGGGTCAATTACCCAGCGGATTTAGCCCTGGTGATCATTACAACGCACGCTTCCATCCCCGCGGTTTGCAGATGGCCATACTGGGTGCCAGCGATGCAGTACATTCCCTGGGAATTCCATGGGATAAAGTCGCAAATTCAGTGTCACCAGACGAAGTGGGTGTTTACTCCTCAAGCGCATTAAGTCAGATGAATGAAGAGGGTTTTGGCGGCCTTTTACAGGCCCGTCTCAAAGGTAGCCGTACCACCGCCAAGCAGGTGCCGCTGGGTTTAAACTCAATGCCCGCCGACTTTATTAATGCCTATGTCCTCGGCAGTGTTGGCCACACCGAAGCGATTACCGGTGCCTGTGCCAGTTTCCTCTATGTGCTGCAGGCCGCAGTGCGGGATATTCGCAATGGCCGCCGCCGCGTGGCTATTTTAGGTAATGCCGAAGCCGGTGTTACCCCGGAAATTATGGAAGGGTTTTCAAATATGAATGCCCTCGGCAGTGAAGAGAATCTCTGCAAGTTGGATGGCACAGATACTGCTGATCTGCGTCGCGCCAGTCGACCCTTTGGTTATAACTGCGGCTTTACGCTCTCCGAATCCAGTCAATACCTGGTATTGATGGATGACGCCCTGGCGATTGAACTGGGTGCCGATATTCACGGCGCTGTTCCCGATGTGTTTATCAATGCCGATGGTGTGAAAAAATCGATCTCTGCTCCCGGTGTCGGCAACTATATTTCAATGTCGAAAGCCGTGGCGACGGCAATCAGTATTGTCGGCGAGGAAAGCGTGCAGAAACACAGCTTTGTTCACGCTCACGGTTCCAGTACCCCAGCTAACCGCACCACAGAATCTGAACTGATCGACCGCGTAGCATCGGCTTTCGATATCTACGACTGGCCAGTGACAGCGATTAAATCCTATGTCGGTCACTCTCTGGCGACTGCAAGCGGCGATCAGCTAGTGGCAGCGCTGGGAACCTTTAAGTACGACACGATTCCCGGGATTAAAACCATTACCGAAATCGCGCCGGATGTTCATCAGGAGCGTGGGCGTTTTCCACTGTGCGATATGGATGTCAGCGCGACGAAAATGGATGTCGCCTTTATCAACTCAAAGGGTTTTGGTGGTAATAATGCGACCGCGTTGGTGCTCTCGCCAAATAAGGTCGACAGCATGTTAGCGACCCGTTACGCCGATCAGTTTGATCAGTATCTTGAGAAGCGTGAAGCGACGCGCAGCGCAGCCGCTGAGTATGCCCAACGTGCCGACAATGCCGAGCTAGATGTGATCTATCGCTTTGGTGAAGCAGTGCTTGATGAGGCGGATCTGAGTATTTCTAGCAAGGGAATTAATATTCCAGGCTTTGCCCGGGAGATTGTTTTTGCCAAAGAAAATCCCTGGTCGGATATGGCCTCAGCTGAGAATCGGGTATCGAATAAGCCGCAAACGGCTGAGATTGATTAAAGACTTATTGAGAGTTTTTAAGATTGGTCTCGCAGCTAGAGACTAGCCCATATCGCCCCAGAGCGATTGCATAATACTGATGGCCGCCAGTGGCGCGGTCTCGGTACGCAGTACGCGAGGACCCAATGCCAGCGGTTGAAAACCCTTTTTAATTGCCGCGGCAATTTCTCCCTCATTAAGCCCGCCCTCGGGGCCAACTAAAAGACAAATATTGTTCACCGCCTGATGTTCATTCAGGCGTTTTACGGTGCGATGGTGCAGCACCAGTTTGAGCTCATCCACAACGCTTTTATTTGAGAGATGCAGCCATTGATCGAGACTGATCGGGCTGTTAATTACTGGAACCGAGTTGCGCTGACACTGCTCACAGGCACTGATAGCAATCTGCTGCCAGTGACGAACTTTCTTTTCCAACCTCTCGCCGTTAAGTTTTACTTCAGTGCGTTCGGTAAACAGTGGGGTGATTTCTGTCGCGCCCAGCTCGGTGGCTTTTTGCACAATCAGATCCATGCGCTCGCCCCGGGAAACACCGATAACCAGATGGATTTTCAGTGCTGACTCGCGATTAATATCCCGGTATTCGACAACTTTCACCGATACTTTATTCTTGCAGACCTCGGTTAACGTCGCGGCATATTCACCACCCTGACCGTTAAACAGGGTAATTTCCTGCCCAACCTTCATTCGCAGAGCGGAGGAGAGATGGCGCGCTGCACTGCCGTCGAGATCTAAGCTGCTATCGCAGCTTAAACTCAGTTCGGTGAATATCCGTGGGATACGCATGGCAGTGGTTTAACTTTTTTCCGGAAAGCCGAGATTGCGACACAGGCTATCGCTCACCTGCCACTGATTCATGGTGTAGAAGTGCAGGCCCGGAGCGCCGCCATCGAGCAGCTTTTGGCTTAGCTCGGTAATAATATCAATACCATAGCTGATCAGGTCCGCAGGATTGTCACTGCGCTCTTTAAGCTGCCATTGCAGCCAGCGCGGAATCTCAGCGCCACAGCTCTCGGAAAAGCGCAGCAAATTGCTGTAATTGGTCAGCGGCATAATGCCTGGAATTATCGGCTCACCAATACCCGCTTTGGCGCACTCGTCGACAAACTTAAAGTAGGCATCGGCGCTGTAGAAATACTGGGTGATAGCGCGGTTGGCACCGGCTTTAAACTTCTCGCCGAGCCAGTAGACATCCTGGCTGTAACTTTCAGCTTCAGGGTGAATCTCCGGGTAGGCGGCAACATTAATATTAAAGTGGTCGCCGGTATGCTGGCGAATAAATGCCACCAGCTGATTGGCGTGAACCAGCTGAGCTGCACCGCCCATTCCCGAGGGCAGGTCGCCGCGCAGTGCCACGAGTTCGGTTACACCTGAAGCTTTATAGTCATTGAGTAATGTCAGCACTTCCTCTTCGGCGCTGCCGCCAAAAGAGATATGCGGCGCTACGGCAAACCCATCCGCCTGAATAGCCGCAACCTGATCCATGGTGGTGGCGCGAGTCGAGCCGCCGGCACCATAGGTTACCGAGAAAAATTCCGGATTAAATTTTCCCAGCTCCTGGCGGGTGACCGCCAGTTTGCTTTTCCCCTGATCGGTCTTGGGTGGGAAAAACTCAAAGCTGAGATGGGGTGCATCATTGTTCATTAAATATATTTCCTTTTAGCTAAGCTGTAATTTTACAACTTAGTACTTGTAGCTATCGCCTTTAAATGGACCTTCAACCGGCACCTTAATATAGTCAGCCTGTGCTTGACTCAGTGTGGTAATCACACCGCCAAAACCACCAACCATATGGCGGGCAACTTCTTCGTCGAGGTGCTTGGGCAGTACTTCAACACGCAGCATCTCGGCTTTAGTTGCATCATCCTGAGCGGCAAACTGGCGCGCGTACAGATCGATCTGTGCCAGCACCTGATTGGCAAACGAGCCATCCATAATTCGGCTTGGGTGACCGGTGGCATTACCCAGATTAACCAGGCGACCCTCGGCTAACAGCAGAAGGTGATCGTTGTTGGCGCGGTCGCGGTAAACCTTGTGAACCTGAGGTTTGATCTCATCCCACTCCCAGTTACCACGCATATAGGCAGTATCAATTTCATTGTCGAAGTGACCGATATTACAGACCACACAGCCACTCTTAAGCGCCGCGAGAATGTCGGAATCACAGACATTGTAGTTACCAGTGCTGGTCACCAGCATATCGGTAGTTGCCAGCAACTCAGTGTTAACACCTTTGGCAGGATCGCCATCGTTGTATGTAGAGACAACTTCAAAGCCGTCCAGGCAAGCCTGCATGGCACAGATTGGGTCTACTTCGGTAACCTTAACAATCATGCCTTCCTGACGGAGTGACTGAGCGGAACCTTTACCCACATCACCATAGCCAACCACAACCGCTTTTTTGCCTGACAGCAGGTGATCGGTGGCGCGCTTAATCGCATCGTTCAAGCTGTGACGACAGCCGTATTTGTTATCGCACTTAGACTTAGTTACCGAATCATTAACGTTGATTGCCGGTACTTTTAATTCGCCGTTCTCAAGCATTTCATAGAGGCGGTGAACGCCAGTGGTCGTCTCTTCAGTGACACCGTGAACTGCATCCAGAACCTGCGGGTATTTGCTGTGCAGCAGGGCAGTTAGATCGCCGCCATCATCGAGAATCATATTGGCATTCCAGGGCACGCCACCTTTTAGAACCTGCTGTTCCAGGCACCATTCATACTCTTCTTCAGTCTCGCCTTTCCAAGCGAAAACCGGCGTACCGTTGGCAGCGATTGCCGCGGCAGCATGATCCTGAGTTGAGAAGATATTGCACGAGGTCCAGCGCACTTCAGCGCCCAGAGCTTCCAGTGTTTCAATCAACACAGCCGTCTGGATAGTCATATGGATACAGCCGAGAATGCGCGCGCCAGACAGGGGCTGTTCAGCGCGATACTTTTCGCGCAGTGCCATCAGCGCAGGCATTTCAGATTCAGCGATAGAGATCTCTTTTTTGCCCCAATCGGCGAGAGAGATATCGGCGACTTTATAGTCAGCCTGTTCAGCATTAATGGAATGTATTGATGCGTTCATAATTGTTTGCCTATTAAACATTAATTAATTTTAAATTTGTCATCCGGAGCATTTCTTACTCTCGCTCTGGGTATTTCTTTCCTGTTATTTATATCTCTTGTCATCCTGAGCGAAGCCGAAGGACCTCTGCCAGTCTGCCTGAGACCCTTCGACTACGCTCAGGGTGACAGGCATAAAGAGTGTCGCCCGCTTGCTTAAAGCGCCTTACTTTTTAGAGCGCTCTGCCTTTTAGAGTGCTTTGCTAAGGTCAGCGACCTTGTCAGTTTTTTCCCAAGTAAAATTTTCTTCCTCACGACCAAAATGCCCATAGGCCGCGGTGTCTTGATAAATCGGACGACGCAGATCGAGCATTTCAATCAGGCCTCTGGGGCGCAGATCAAAGTTATCGCGAACCAGAGTGATAATTTCAGCATCGGACAACTTGCCGGTGCCAAAGGTATTGATACTGATAGAGGTTGGCTCTGAAACACCAATCGCATAGGAAACCTGAATCTCACAGCGATCGGCGAGACCAGCAGCGACAATATTTTTTGCCACATAGCGACCAGCATAGGCTGCCGAGCGATCCACCTTGGTGGGATCCTTGCCAGAGAATGCACCGCCACCGTGGTGCGCCATTCCGCCGTAGGTATCGACAATAATCTTACGTCCGGTTAGCCCGCAGTCACCCATTGGACCACCAATAATAAACTGGCCGGTAGGGTTGATATGGTACTGAGTGCCGCTGTGTAACCATTCTTCAGGCAGCACCGGGCGAATAATCTCTTCGAGCACGGCTTCCTGTAAATCTGGCAGGGCGATATTCGGCGCATGCTGGGTCGAGAGGACAACCGCATCGACGGCCACTGGAACACCAGCTTCATATCTCAGCGTGACCTGGCTTTTTGCATCCGGGCGCAACCAGGGCAGCACACCGTTTTTACGCAGCTGTGCCTGGCGCTCGACTAGTCGGTGAGCGTAGTAAATCGGCGCGGGCATCAACACATCAGTCTCGTTGCTGGCATAGCCAAACATCAGGCCCTGATCGCCGGCACCAATATCTTTGTCTTCAGCGGCATCGACTCCCTGAGCAATATCACTCGACTGTTTGCCGATTGCATTGAGTACCGCACAGGAATTGCCATCGAAGCCAACCTCTGAGCTGTCGTAGCCGATACCGGTAATCACATCGCGAACAATCTGCTCGAGATCCACATAGGTATCTGTGCGCACCTCACCGGCAATAATAGTCATACCGGTTTTAACCAAGGTCTCTACCGCAACGCGAGAGTGCGGGTCATCTTTAAGGATGGCATCCAACACCGCGTCAGAGATTTGGTCGGCCATTTTATCCGGATGGCCTTCGGAGACTGATTCCGAGGTAAAAATATCATAGTTAGACATAAACGTTCCCGATGTAATTTGTCTTTAAAGTTGCTGTTAGTTGTTCGGTGCTACTTGTTCGGTACTACTTGTTCTGTTCTGGGGACTTAATAAACTGCCGCAGCTGAATTCGAAATCCATTGCGCTGAGCCAGATAAAGGCTGTTGCCCTCTTCAAGGCCAGCAGCGGCTGCCCAGCGAGTTAATTCCTGAGGCTCGAAGCCGAGCCATAAATCGCCGCAGGCTTTCTTTACCCAATCCTGATCATGGGCGCAGAGATCAGTGATCAGCAACACCCCTCTATCACTCAAAAGCTCGGCACAGTCGCTGATAATATCGCCCGGTGTCGGGTTGTGGTGCAGCACCATATTCAGAGAAACACAGTCACTGCGAAGCCCTTCGCTGCGAGCCAAATCGGTATCACCCAATTTGAAATCGATATTTTTTAGTCCCTGAGAAGTGGCGCGTCCGCGACACTGCTCAAGCATCTCCGCCGAGTTATCCAGTGCCGTTACACGCTTAAAGCAGGCGGATAATTTGCCGAGAAACTGCCCGTAGCCAGGGCCGATCTCCAGGGCTGAATTCTTATTGCCGATACTGCTCTCAAGAAAGCTCTCAACGCTATCACCGTAGTCTGACCAGCTTGCAATAAGATCCTGATTCTCTTCAAAGCGCTGGGCATTGTGGTTGAAGAAAGCCACCGAAGCCGCCGAACGCTCCTGATTGATCGACTCCAGTCGACCACGCAGCGCTGGATCCAGCGCCGCATCATCGATGGTTTGAAACAGCACCTGCTGCAGTGGCTGCAAATCGGTGTCCGGGTGGCTCTCGTTGCGTCGATAAAAGATTGTTGTGCCTTCACGTCGGGTGGCGACCAATCCGGCGTTGGCGAGAATCTTTAGATGATGACTCATTGCCGACTGGCGAATATCAAATACCTGGCAGAGCTCCAGAACCCCGTAAGCATTTTGTTGCAGCACCTTCAAAACCTGCATACGCAGGGGATCGCCGGCCGCTTTACACAGGGCAGTAATAGCGCTGGTATCGGTGGCAGATCGCGGTTGGCTGTCAAAATGGCTGAGATTGTTCATGGTGCGGGACTTTAGCACAGCGCTTTTGCTATATCAAAATATTTTTATATATAGGAAGAGGTGAATCACAGTTGTAGCGCAAGCAAAATTCTCTGCTGAAAAGAGCCGCTGAATAGAGAATTTAAGTTTACTGACAGGGCCGTCTAAGAGACAATGCGCGCTTACAATTTTCCCTATCAGGAGTGATGATTCCATGGCCTCACGCAGAGACCTTGCCAACGCAGTTCGCGCCCTCAGTATGGATGCAGTTCAACAGGCTAATAGTGGCCATCCCGGAGCCCCAATGGGCATGGCAGATATTGCCGAAGTACTCTGGAATGACTATCTCAGCCACAATCCAGCTGACCCAACCTGGGTGAACCGGGATCGCTTCGTGCTCTCCAACGGTCACGGCTCAATGTTGCTCTACTCTCTATTGCACCTCACAGGCTATGACCTACCAATTGAAGAAATTAAAAACTTCCGTCAATTGCACTCCAAGACACCTGGCCACCCTGAATACGGTTATGCCCCAGGTGTAGAAACAACCACTGGCCCACTGGGTCAGGGCATCAGTAACGCAGTGGGTATGGCGCTGGCTGAAAAAGTTCTCGGCGCGCAGTTCAACCGTCCGGGTCACGATTTGGTCGATCACAGCACCTACACATTCCTCGGTGATGGCTGCCTGATGGAAGGTATCTCTCACGAAGTCTGCTCACTGGCCGGCACCTTAAAGCTCAACAAGCTGGTCGCCTTCTATGACGACAACGGCATCTCGATTGATGGTGAAGTTGAAGGCTGGTTTAGCGACGACACCCCAGCGCGTTTCGAATCCTACGGCTGGCAGGTAATCCCTAATGTCGATGGTCACGACAGCGACGCGATTAAAGCCGCGATCGAACAGGCTCATGCTGAAACCGGCAAGCCGACATTGATCTGCTGTAAAACTATTATTGGTTTTGGTTCACCGAACAAGCAGGGCAAAGAAGACTGTCACGGCGCTGCACTAGGCGTAGACGAAGTTGCCCTAACCCGTGAAGCCCTCGGCTGGACTCACGGACCATTTGAGATCCCCGAAGATCATTACGCCGGTTGGAATGGTGTTGAGAAGGGTTCCGCTGCACAGACAGCATGGGCCAATCAGCTTGAAGAGTACCGCGCAGAATACCCGGAGCTGGCCTCAGAGTTTGAGCGCCGCACCAGAGGTGACCTGCCAGAAGACTTCAGTGCCAATGCTGATGCCTATATCGCAGAGTGCCAGAGCAAGATGGAAAAAGTTGCCTCGCGTAAAGCCTCACAAAACTGTCTTAATGCCTATGGCCCAGAGTTACCTGAACTGCTTGGCGGCTCCGCTGACCTGGCCGGTTCAAACCTGACTATCTGGTCTGGCTCAAAAGATATCAGCGGTGACAATGCCGACGGTAACTACATCTATTACGGTGTACGTGAATTTGGTATGAGCGCGATTATGAATGGTATCGCCCTCCACGGTGGCTTTGTAAACTACGGTGCAACCTTCCTGATGTTTATGGAATACGCCCGCAACGCAGTGCGTATGTCAGCGCTGATGGGTCTGCAGAGTATCTTTGTCTACACCCACGATTCAATCGGTCTCGGTGAAGATGGCCCGACCCACCAGCCAGTCGAACAGCTCAGCGCGCTGCGCTCAACACCAAACCTGCACACCTGGCGTCCCTGTGACACCGTGGAATCTGCGGTTTGTTGGAAGAGTGCTATCGAACGTCGCGACGGTCCAAGTGCACTGGTCTTTAGTCGTCAGGGTCTGGCACCCATGCCGCGCTCCAACGAACAGGTCGCCGCTATTGCCCGCGGTGGTTATATCTTGAAAGACTGCGCCGAACCTCAGGCAATTCTGATTGCCACCGGTTCTGAAGTTGAGCTCGCTGTACCGCTGCCGATCGATCTGGCCGCCAAAGGCATTCAGGTTCGCGTTGTCTCCATGCCCTGCGCAGAGATATTCTCCGCCCAGGATGCAGACTACCGCGATGCCGTATTGCCGCCAGCGATTCGCGCACGAGTGGCTGTCGAAGCACTGCACGCTGACTACTGGTACAAGTTTGTCGGTCTCGACGGTCGCGTTGTGGGTATGACCAGCTTCGGCGAATCAGCTCCCGGCAATGTGCTGATGGAAGAATTTGGTTTCACCGTTGAAAACGTTGTCTCCAATGTTATGGAAAGCATCGGCTAATGATTCGCGTAGCCATTAATGGCTATGGCCGAATTGGCCGTTCAGTATTGCGTGCTCTGTATGAATCAGATGCGCGCAGTGCTGTGACAGTAGTTGCTATCAACGAGCTGGCCGATTGTAAAACCATCGGCCATCTAACCCGCTATGACTCCACCCACGGACGCTTTCCCGGCACCGTTGAAGTTGCTGATGATCAGTTAACGATTAATGGCGACAGCATTGCCATTCTTCACAGTGAGCAAATAAACCAGCTGCCCTGGGGCGAACTGGATATAGATGTGGTGCTGGAATGTAGTGGTGCCTTTGCCGATCGTGCCACCGCACAGCAACATATAGATAGAGGGGCCAAACGGGTGCTATTTTCCCAGCCCGCCGAGTCCAATGTTGATGCCACCATTGTCTATGGTATCAACCAGAGATATTCTGACTGGCGAAGAAACCATTATCTCCAGCGCCTCCTGCTCGACCAACTGTGTTGTGCCAGTGATTAAAGTCCTCAATGATCGCTTTGGGGTTGATGGCGGTGTTATCACCACTATCCACTCGGCGATGAATGATCAGCCAGTAATCGACGCCTATCACCATACAGATCTGCGCAAAACCCGCGCCGCCATGCAGTCGATTATTCCCGTAGACACCGGGCTGGCGCTGGGCATTGATCGTCTGCTGCCAGAACTGACCGGACGTTTTCAAGCTCAGGCGATGCGTGTGCCCACGGTCAATGTTTCAGCGATTGATCTCTCGGTCATGCTCAATACAAAAATTGATACAGCCGATGTTAATGCCGCCTTATCGGAAGCCTCGGAAGGATTTTTAGAGGGCGTGCTCGGTTACACCGAAGAGCCATTGGCCTCCTGTGATTTTAACCACGACCCGCGCAGCGGCATTGTCGACGCCAGCCAGACCAGAGTCAGCCAGCAAAAATTAGTCAAAGTGCTAATCTGGTTTGATAACGAATGGGGCTATGCCAACCGTATGCTAGACACCCTATTGCACTGGTGTTCAACTGAACGCTTTAGCACCACCAAATAAATATTTAAGGATCAAAATGACCGTCAAATTAATGACCGAGCTAGACCTAGCCGGCAAACGAGTACTTATTCGCGAAGACCTCAATGTGCCGATTAAAGATGGCAGCGTTACCAGCGACGCAAGAATCAGAGCCGCACTGCCGAGTATTCAGCACGCTTTAAAAGCCGGTGCCAAAGTTATATTGATGTCGCATCTGGGACGACCCACTGAAGGGGAATATAACCTCGACTTCAGTATGGAGCCGGTCGCTGTACATCTGAGTGAGTTGCTTGGACAAACAGTTCGCTTAGAGCAGAGCTGGACCAATGGCATTGAGATAGCTGCCGGTGAAGTGGTTATCCTAGAAAATGTGCGCTTTAACCCCGGCGAGAAAAAGAACGACGACACTCTTGCCAAAGCCTACGCCAACCTCTGCGATATCTTTGTGATGGATGCCTTTGGCACCGCCCACCGCGCCCAGGCCTCAACTCACGGCGTGGCAAAATTTGCCCCCGTCGCCTGTGCCGGCCCACTGTTAGCTAAAGAGCTAGATGCCCTCTCTAAAGCACTGGCCGCGCCGACGCCGCCAGTAGCGGCGATTGTTGGGGGATCAAAAGTCTCCACCAAACTGATGGTTCTCGAAGCGCTCTCCGACAAGGTTGATCAGTTAATTGTCGGCGGCGGTATCGCCAACACCTTCCTCGCTGCAGCAGGCAAGCCGGTAGGTAAATCACTCTGTGAATTTGACCTGATTCCCGCCGCCCAAGAACTAATGAAAAAGGTCAATATTCCACTGCCCACCGATGTAGTGGTTGGCAAGGAATTTTCTGAAACCGCTGAAGCCACCATCAAGTCTGTAGATGATGTTGCCGAAGACGATATGATCTTTGATATAGGCCCGATTCAGCCGCAAGTCTGGCCGCGATGCTGACAGAAATGGGCACCATTATCTGGAATGGCCCCGTCGGCGTTTTTGAGTTTGATCAATTTGGTGAAGGCACAAAGACGCTAGCATTAGCCATTGCTGAAAGTGCAGGATTCTCGATTGCCGGGGGTGGAGATACCCTTGCTGCAGTGGATAAATATGAAATCACTGAACAAGTGTCCTATATTTCAACAGGGGGCGGCGCGTTTCTAGAATATGTAGAAGGCAAAGAATTACCCGCTGTGGCTATGCTTGAACAGCGCGCTTAATTACAAGCTTCCAATAAAAACATTTATAACAACAGTGAATAGTAAGGATATAAAACAGCGGGGAGAAAATCGTTAGCAGTAGAGGCTAGATTACATAGGAGGCCTAAAGGCCAGATTGTAAAAACTACTGTTAAAAAATTTAGCACTAAAGGAATAGTCATATGGCATTAATCTCTCTCCGGCAGATGCTGGATCACGCCGCCGAACACAATTACGGCGTGCCAGCATTTAACGTAAATAATCTCGAACAGATGCGCGCCATTATGATGGCCGCAGATCAAACCAGACAGCCCAGTGATAGTTCAGGCATCGGCAGGTGCTCGTAAATATGCCGGTGCCCCCTTTCTCCGTCATCTTATTCAGGCAGCCATCGAAGAGTGGCCGCATATCCCTGTGTGTATGCACCAGGATCACGGCACCAGTCCCGCCGTTTGTCAGCGCTCCATTCAACTGGGCTTTAGCTCGGTGATGATGGATGGCTCACTGGAAGATGATGGCAAAACCCCCTCCAGTTATGAATATAACGTCGATGTAACCAGGCGCAGCGTCGAGATGGCCCATGCCTGCGGCGTCTCGGTCGAGGGTGAGCTAGGCTGCCTAGGATCCCTGGAAACCGGTGAGGCCGGAGAGGAAGACGGGCAGGGCGCAGAGGGAAAATTAACCCAGGAACAGATGCTTACCGACCCCGAAGAGGCCGCAGACTTTGTTGCTAAGACCGGTGTCGATGCTCTGGCTATAGCCTGTGGCACCAGTCACGGCGCCTATAAATTTAGTCGTCCACCGACCGGCGATATACTGGCGATTGACCGCATCAAGGAAATTAATCGACGTATACCGGGCACCCATCTGGTCATGCATGGATCATCTTCAGTGCCTCAGGAATGGCTTGCGGTTATCAATCAATACGGTGGTGAGATACCTGAAACCTATGGTGTCCCCGTCGAGCAAATCTGCGAAGGTATTAAGTACGGTGTGCGGAAAATTAATATAGATACTGATCTGCGCCTGGCATCAACTGGCGCCGTGCGCCGCTTCCTAAAAGAAAATCCCAGCGCCTTTGATCCACGCGCCTATCTGAAAGAAACCACCGCAGCGATGAAAGATATTGCCGTCGCCCGCTACGAAGCTTTTGGTACTGCAGGTAATGCAGCGAAGATAAAGCCAATCAGCTTGGATGCAATGACTGAGCGCTATGACCGCGGAGAGTTGGATCCAAAAATTAACTGGCTTGAGGAGCTGGTAAGTGAACAGGCATGAAAAAATAAACTATGTTGAATTTCCTGCAAAAGACTTAGAAAAAACAAAGACATTTTTTAGTCATATCTTCGACTGGACTTTTGAAGACTATGGTTCCGAGTACATGGCGTTTTCTAATGCCGGACTAGAAGGCGGATTTTTTAAATCTGATCAGTGCGCTTCCACTGAACATGGAAGCGCGCTGATTGTTTTCTATAGTTCGCAATTAGAAAAGACCCAGAAAAAAATTGAACGGGCGGGAGGAGAAATTATAAAACCGATTTTTTCATTTCCCGGCGGTCGACGCTTTCATTTTAGTGATCCGAGCAATAATGAGTATGCGGTTTGGTCGGATAAAAGCTAAAAATGTTTTTAAATTACGGAAGATTTACATTTTAAAAGGGAGAAAAAATGAAAACGGTAGATGCAATCGGAAGCTGCCTCTGCGGAGCGGTTGAATATAAAATAACCGGCAATATGGGTATTTTTCAATACTGTCACTGTTCGCGCTGCCGCAAGGTTACCGGCAGTGCCCATGCCTCAAATCTATTCGTTACCCCGGAACAATTTAACTGGCTAAAAGGTCAGTCATCAGTAGTTAATTTTCTACCGCAAGAGACCAAATATTTTGCCACTGCTTTTTGTGAAAAATGTGGTTCATCACTGCCCTGGCGATCAAAGGGCAGTGAGGTAGTTATTGTTCCGGCCGGCACGCTAGATACCAGTCCTGGGATCGAGCCGATTCAGAATATATTCTGCAGTTCAAAAGCAGAGTGGTATAAGGCTCCAGGCGAATTGCCTGAATATGCTGAGCTTCCGGTTAAGGCTTAAAGTGAAAAGATATTATCAGCAATTGGCTCACTACAATCAGTGGATAAATAAGAGAGTTTACTCTTCTGCCGGTAAATTAAATCAACAGGCGCTAAGCGAAAATCGCGGCGCTTATTTTGGGTCGATTATTGGAACTCTAAATCATATTCTTGTCGGCGATATTTTCTGGTTTAAACGTTTTGCTAATCACCCCGCTAATTATCAATCACTTGAATATTTTCGTTCAGTTAAAAAGCCTGCTTCACTTGATGAGATATTGCATGATGAGCTATCCGAGCTATCGGAGGCAAGGGAGCATACGGATTCCGCAATAATGCAATTTATATCAGAGCTTACTGATGAGGTGATTGTCAGCACGCTGAAGTATACAAATTCCAAGGGCCAGAAATTTAATAAAAATATGGGTGACTTATTACTGCATGTTTTTAATCATCAAACTCATCATCGCGGCCAGGTTTCAACGCTGCTTTATCAGGCTGGAATAGATATTGGCGTGACAGATATGGTGGTGGGGATTTCCGACAAGTAAAAATATATTTTAATAACCTCTGAAAATACTTCTAAAGTTACTGTATTTCATTGCCCTTTATCTTAAGAAGGAGATACCGATGAATTTGGATAAGCTAATCGATTTATTATTACAAAAAGGTTTTACTGCGGTGACTGGTGCGGTGGGTTTAAAGCTTATTCTGATTGATGGGATGATGGCTGGAGACGATAGGCTGGAGGTTTTAATTATTGGTTCACTGCTGCTTTCAGTGGCTACCATCGTGTCTTACTTATCTTGGAAAACCAGAGTTACGATTAAACATCAGAAAAGTATTGTGGCGGACAAAGCGGTGGCTAACGAGCTTGCTGAAAATCCTTGAGCTCTAGGGCAGGACCGTACTAGCGGTCCAAACCGCAACTAATATAAGGTTTAGTCGGTTTTCAACAGATACAAATTCTTAATTAATGGGCATCTAAATTATGGACATAATCTATCCAGTATTTACCCTAGTCTTGTTCACCTTTGTGGTGTTGATGGCTTTAGCGACATCAAGATTTGTCAGTGTGCGAAGAAGGGACGTAAATCCTAAGCTGTTTGTATTAATGGCAGGTTACGAGCCGCCGGTGTATGTACAAAAACTCACGCGAAATTTTGCCAATCTGTTAGAAATCCCAATGTTTTTTTATCTCTTAGCTGTATTGATGATCACGCTGGAGATTAACGATCCAATACTGGTCAATCTCGCATGGTTGTTTGTTGGAACGCGGATTTTACACAGCGCAATCCATATTACTTATAACCATGTGATGCAACGCTTTGGGGTTTTTCTGGTTTCGGCTATAACGCTATTGGTGATGTGGATTAGGTTTATTGTTATTCTGGGGTAATCCGAATTTGGTGTTTAGGTCGCCACTGGTGATCAATAAATAACTATGGGTATAACACCTATGTATATTCCGGTAAAACCGCTTAAAAAATACCCATTCTGGCTGCGGCCGTTCTTTTGGAGTCAACAGCGTAAATATGGCGCAGTACTCGACCCCGGCTTGCTCTGGGGGCGGGTGCCAAAGCTGTTTGCCGCTGTTGCCCTGCTCTATGGCGTGCTCGACCGCAAAGAGTTCACCCCTTGATCCAGTATTGCGCTCGCTGGTGACGGTGCGGGTCTCACAGATTAACTGGTGCGACTTCTGTGTCGATATTAACTCTATGACATTGGCAAAACGCGCTGGCTCAATGGATAAAGTCGAGCAGCTGGCAGACTGGCAGGAAGCGGGATATTTACAGTGATAGAGAGCGCCTGGCTCTGGAGTATGCCGAAGCGGTAACCTATTCCGATCAGCAGGTAACGGAAGAGTTAATGCAGCGCTTAAAAGTTATCTTTGATGATGATACTATCGTCGAATTAACCGGTCTTATTGCCTTTCAGAATCTATCCAGCAAGTTCAATAGCGCCCTTGATGTTCCAGCTCAGGGATTTTGTGCTCGTCCCGAACGTCAATAGACCCAGAATAATTATTTCACTATATAAAAGGTTATCAGTTAGATGTCAGAATTTACCAATGTCACAGTCAGCAAGGAAGCCAATGTTTATTTCGACGGCCAAGTCACTAGCCGCACCATTATATTTGCCGATGGCACCAGAAAAACCCTTGGCGTGATGCTTCCCGGAGACTATGAGTTTGGTACCGAAGTCAAAGAGCTGATGGAGATTACCTCTGGTGAGCTGGATGTACTTCTGCCCGGCGCAGCGAAGTGGCAGGCGTTTACTGGCGATATGGCTTTCGAAGTGCCCGCCAATGCCAAATTTGGCGTCAAGGTGCACCAGGTTACCAACTATGTCTGCTCATACTTTGCCTGATTCTCGGGCATAACCGGTGAGTATCCCGGTAACCCATCTGCCGGAACCAGAGATTAGCTGTTCCAGCTGTCAGGCTTGCTGTTGCAAGCTAGAGGTGATGCTTATCACTGATACTGGGGTTCCCAAAGAGCATATCAAAACCGATCGCTGGGGCGCTGAAACTATGATGCGTCTCGACGATGGCTGGTGCTCGGCGCTCGATCGGAGTACGCTGCTGTGCACGATTTACGAGAACCGCCCGTGGATCTGCCGAGAATTTGCAACAGGCTCTTATGAATGTAAAGTCGAGCGATCAGAAGGTATGGTATTAGATGGCTGAAGAACAACCCAATAACCCCCTGCATGGGATTACTCTGGAACAGGTCGTCACCCGACTTGAACGGCGCTATGGCTGGGATTACCTAGCCAAAAACATCAATATCAACTGCTTTAAAAGCAATCCTTCGGTGAAATCCAGCCTTAAATTTCTGCGCAGAACCCTGTGGGCCAGAGAGAAGGTTGAAGCTCTGTATGTCGCTGCCTTTAGTGATGAAAAGCCTGCTGCCCAACCGGCCAGAAAAGTTGATGAAAAATCCAATCCATGGACATCAGGCAAGCTTAAGAACTCTTGAGACCAATATTTGGTTGTGTAATTTTGGGTTATCTGGTCTAAGGTTGTTTTAACTAGTCGCTTTTTTAAAGAATTATCTATTTATGGAAAAATAGATTCACAGAGCACAGGGAAAGGCTATCTATGTCATCGTCTCTTACTTTCTACGAATGCAAACATTGTTCTGCCACTGGAACCTGCACCAATGGTGAGAATCAAGCCGCCTGTCGAGCCTGCGCGAGATTAAATGAATTGCCATTCTGGCGACGTTCGGGGCAGGTTGGTTTAGTCTGTGGCTGCTGTCGGGGTCTGGGTAAAGCTGAGCCATTTACCGATCGATTAAATAAAAGAATGGCTCCTGTACTAGCGGTATTGTTAACTTTCTGCGTATTAACTTTAATAATGGTAACGTCAATTTTTAATCACCAGCACTTTAGCGAAATATTAGCGTTTGGTAGCGCGATTATTGGCACAGTTACCGGGTTTTATTTTTCAGCCAATAAAAATGATTTGTAAGTTTAATTAACCGGACTTTGGGGGGAATCCAAATTACGGAGTAAATTGAAATGGATTTAATGGATTCGAAAAATGTAAATAACAGAATTAAAAAGCGCAGTATTGCAATTGCAGTTATCGCTCATCTCTATTTGGCAGTCTTTACTTTAGGCGTATCTTTAGTACTGCTTTTAATTATTGGTTTTATAACTTCCACTCTTCTGGACAAGGATATTAACGAGGCAAAATCAAGCGCCAATAGTTTTAATAAAAACTTCCCCTTTAGATATTTTGGTCAGGTGTTTGGAAGTTTTCAGCACGTCTTTTATAACGCTTTCAGTATCGAAAAAGATATTTATGCGGCGATTGAAAATGAGTTAAAAGCGAAAACACCGATTACCTCTCTCGACGCGGTTGCTATTACGGATAAAGATAAAGACCTCAATAAAAGTGAACAGAGAAGCTTTATCAAAGGTGAATCATCGCCGACTGCAAGGGGCACGGCAATTACACTGGTTTTGAATCAATCTAATTTTGGTTCTATGCGTTCTATTGAGTGGCGAGTTTTGGCCGGTGGCTATGTGGATAAAAACGCCAAATTCAATTTAATCGCTTATTCGCCGCTTACATTTTTCTTTTGGATTGCGCCCTATCTAAGGCGTGAAACTGATCTGCTAAGCCGAGTCAGAACCATCTACCCGGGTTCTTACAATGATATGGATGTATCCACTCAGGTGCGCTGTCTGCACGAGGCTGTATTTGACGCAATGATTGCTGAGTTGGAAAAAAACGGCATAGATACCAGTGATTTAAAGGTGCAGAAAATGCAGACCATGAATATCAATATTTCTGGCGGCAAGGTCAATATGGGCAATGTGGTTCAGGGTGCGATGAATAAGATTGGTGGTGTGGCGAAGGGAGCTAAGGCATGACCGTTTCTGATATGAAAATTAATGTCTCTGGCGGCAATGCCAGTTTTGGGAATATTAATCAGGGTGATAATGCGCAGTTGGAGTCGAATCAGGTTATTCATTTTGAGGCGGTGGATGTGGAGGCTTTTTATCAGTCGATTGCCAATATAGCGGCCTATAACAATATTGATTTTAACGACTACCAGCAGCTTAGGGCGCAGGTGGCTGAGCTGGTTAAACACCCCGAGCAACCGGGGTTTGTGGATATTGTTGAGGGCATGTATGAAAAATACAGCTGGGCGGTAAAACCTTTGGCGGCACTGTTTTCGGCTGTTTGTGCTGGTAGTTGATTTCGTGGCATTTGGGGGCGCTTGAAGAAGATTGGGGCGGCCGAAACCGAAGATGGCCTCCCGGGACTCACTCAAGCCATCCCTGGGCGTTCGAGCGCCGTTCCCTACGGCGCACGGTCCCGGGAGGCCATCCTCGGCTCCAGCCTTAAAGCCAAACTTCGGATTTCTAAAAAAGCACTGACTAGATTTAGAAAAGTAATTCATACTTTCAGTTGAAGCTCAGAGTGGGCAAAGGCTTTCCCAGACCCTGTGCGGCATGGATGCCGCACTCGAGCCCCCATGGACGATATATAGGGATGTATGAGTGTCGCGTTAGGCAGAATGCCGGTAGCGACCGGGTTTACGGCGAGTCCCGGAATACCTTCCTAGGTTCCGTCCGCCACGCTACAATTTAAAAACAAAAAACCTAAGGCCCAATTCCATGTTCACAGCCTACGCTCTGGTCGCAATAAATATCATCAGTATTTTTATCTGTTACGATATCGCAAAAAATCGCGACGGTAACACCCGCTTCTGGGGTTGGATGGGACTCCTTTTTGGTCCCCTGGCAATACCATTCGCACTGTTTTGCAAAGCAAAAAACGGGGATAAAAAGTGACTGGTGAGATCGATCTAAAAAAGCTTTTGGAAAATCTGTCGCCACTCCTGGATAGTTGCGATTATGTCTTCTGTACCTTTAAAGATAGCGCCTATGGTGACTATGCCGAGCTGCAACCCGTAGCCTCATTTCTCGAAGACGAAGGCTTAACCCTAGTGATCCCCAAAGAACGAGCGGATCGGGAGGGGATAAGCTATCAGGGCGTATTTAAGCGCATAACCCTGAATATATACTCCAGTCTCGAAGCAATCGGCTTAACCGCTGCTGTATCTACCCTGCTTGCGGAAAATGGCATCAGCGCTAATATGATCGCCGCTTGTTATCACGACCATATTTTTGTTAACGCCGATAGTGCTCAGCGAGCGCTGGCGCTATTACAGTCAGATAACCTCTGAAACCAGCATCTCGCTGGGTATCTGTGTGGTTAGGTCTGCCAGTTTTTGCGCATAGCCATTGGCTTTCACCACATCACCCATAACCAATAGAGCGGGCGAAGGCAGCGGGTGCTGCTCAACTCTCGCGGCAATATCACTAATAGTGCCCACCAGAACCTGCTGTTCATCCGCAGTGCCCTGTGCCACCACAGCGAAAGGTTTATTCGCCGGGCAACCCCGGGCGATAAGTTCTGAAGTAATTTCCGGAAGATTCGACAGGCCCATATAGAACACCACAGTGCTATCTTTTTGCAGCGCCAGATCCCAGTTGATATACATCCTGCCATTCTGTCTGTGACCGGTAATAAAGGTCACCGCATGGGCGTGATCGCGGTGGGTTAAGGGAATCTGGGTAGCCGCAGCACAGCCAATAGCGGCAGTGATGCCGGGGACAATATGGCAGTTGATGCCCTGTTCATTCAAATGTTCAACCTCTTCGCCGCCACGACCAAAAATAAACGGGTCGCCGCCTTTAAGGCGCACTACATTCTTTCCGCAGCGGGCGAGTATTGCCAGCAATTCGCAGATCTGCTCTTGGGGCAGACTGTGCTGGTCTTTCTTTTTACCGACGTAAATCAGGTCACAATTTGTCTGTGCGTATTCAAGCAGTGCAGGGTTTGCCAAACGGTCGTAAACGATGGCATCGGCTTCCTGTAGTAGACGCATAGCTTTGACTGTAATCAGTTCTGGATCTCCCGGTCCCGCGCCAACCAGAAAAACTTCCCCAGCGGTCTTTTGCTCAGTCTCTTTTAGAGAGGTGTCTTGGGTCTTTGAATCGGCAAATAAATTTAAAATATTAGTCATGGGGTTTTATCCAATTGTACTTGTGATGGGGGATGGGGGAATTTCTTCAAACAGCATAGGGCCCTCTAATTGGGAATCTAGCTGGCTATTTGGCTTGGCAGTTGAGAGCGCTATAAGACTGTTGAGTTCGGGAATACAGGAGCCGCAGTTAGTGCCACAGTTCAATTGCTCGCCCAGCGCCTGAGCAGAATTAGCACCGGCTTCAATCGCTTCGACAATGCGCTTCTCACTGACTTTAAAGCAGGAACAGATAAGTCTGCTGTCCGGTTTCTGACTGTTGCTGGGCCCCGAGAGCAGCGACCAGTAAGTGTCGATAACACTGTTGTTAAGCAGCGTCTGCATCCAGGTTTTTGGCGGTAGCGCCTGTTTATCTCGGTGACTAAAAATGGCCATCTCCATACGATCGTCGGTATAGCAAATAAGGCGCTGATCGAGATTCGCCCTATCGGAAAATTGGGCATAGGCCTGGGGGGTAGCGGATAGGTCGCTATTAGCTGCAGCCATATAGGTCTGCCAGTTGAAGTCACTGTCCAGTGCAACCTGATAGATAAAGCCCAAGTTGTCTGGCAGGGGGGAGACCACCCAGTGAATAAAGCCTGAACAGTTAATTTTGTTGCGGCTGACCACAGTGGCCCAGCAGGGAGTCTCTAGTTTTTTGATCGCGGCACGGCTGTATTTAAACTCTGGTTGCCCGGAGACCCCATCGATAATTGGCGCCACCAGGCTGTCGACTCGCGCACTGCTGGCGAATTGATCGTTCCAGTGAATAGGCACAAAGAGTTGCTGCAATTGCATGCCCGCATCAATCTGGGTGACGACTTTAATACTGCCCTGCTGGGTAGTAATTTCAGCTAGATCGCCGTTCTCCAAGCCGAACTCTTTTGCCGTCTGTGGATGTATGGCAACTGTGGGCTGTTCTATATGGGTCAATAGCTCAGGGGCACGACCGGTGCGAGTCATGGTGTGCCACTGGTCGCGAATACGCCCGCTATTCAGGGTCAGGGGAAACAGTTCTTCAGACTTACGGCGTTGGGGAAGACTGGCAGCAACCGCTATAAATCTAGCCTTGCCGCTGGGGGTTATAAATTGACCGTCTTCAAATAGACGCTCGGTGCCATTGGGTTTGGCGGCGGTAATCGGCCACTGTATAGGTTTAAGCTGATCGTATTCCGCGGCAGAGATTTCACTAAGGGCACTGATATTAAATAATCTACTGCCATTGTTTTTGAAACCACTGAGCTCAGCGTGCTCAACAAAAATATCCCGCGCCGACTGGTAATTAAAGGCGCCTTTAAAGCCCATAGCTTGAGCGACCTGGGAGATTATCCACCAGTCTGATTTGGCTTCGGCAATTGGGGTTACCAATGCGCGCTGGCCAGAGATACGTCGCTCAGAGTTGGTTACAGTGCCGGACTTTTCACCCCAGCCACTGGCGGGCAAGAGTATATTTGCCGTGGCAGTAGTATCCGTCTGGGCGATACAGTCGGAGACAATCACCGTGTCACACTGTTCCAGAGCGGCTTTTACGCGATTGGCATCGGGCATGCTGACCACCGGATTGGTGCCCATAATCCAAATCGCTTTAATTCTGCCATCGGCGACGGCATCAAATAGATCTACAGCTTTAAAACCGGGCTCTTGACTCATATTGTCCGCTTTCCAAAATTCCCTGACGGTAGCGATGGTTTCACTGCTGTAGTCCATATGCGCGGCGAGCATATTGGCTAGACCGCCGACTTCACGACCACCCATGGCATTGGGCTGGCCGGTAATTGAGAAAGGTCCTGCGCCGACTTTACCGATGCGGCCGGTGGCCAGATGGCAGTTGATAATGGCATTGCATTTATCGGTGCCGGTGGCGGATTGATTAACGCCCATGGAGTAAAAAGTAATCGCCTTTTCAGTCTCGGAAAACCATTGGTAAAAGGTTTGTAGATCGTCTGAGCTAACCGCAATCTTCTCTTCCAGTTCGGCCTGGTTGTGGGACAGGGCCTCAGCGATGGCAGCCTCAAATTCCTCGGTGTGCTGTGCAATATACTGTTGGTCAAGGCGGTTGTTTTGCTTCAGGTAGCGGAGTAAGCCATTGAATACAAAAGCATCTGAACCCGGTGCAATCGCCAGATGCAGATCGGCGAGGTCACAGGTGGCGGTTCGGCGGGGATCGATAACCACAACTTTCATCGCCGGATTTTTTTCTTTGGCTGCGGCGATACGGCGATACAGCACTGGATGAGTCCAGGCGGCGTTGGAGCCGGTCAGCACTAACAGGTCGCACTGTTCCAGGTCTTCGTAGTTGCAGGGGACGGCATCAGCGCCAAAGGCGCGTTTATAGCCAGCAACGGCGGATGACATACAGAGTCTTGAATTGGTATCCACATGGCCGGTGCCGATAAACCCTTTGGCGAGTTTATTGGCCACATAGTAGTCTTCGGTCAGCAACTGCCCGGAGAGATAGAAGGCAATTGCACCGGGGCCATGTTCTTCTCGAATGGTATTTAACTTGTCGGCAACGGTTTCTATCGCGGTTTCCCAGCTGACCGTTTGGCCTTCAATAGAGGGATGCAACAAGCGGCCCTGACTGCCCATGGTTTTGTCCAGTGCAGCGCCTTTAACGCAGAGTTTGCCTAAATTGGCCGGGTGTTGCTGATCTCCAGAGACGGCAATAATCTGGTCATTTTCAACTGTTGCACTGACGCCACAACCCACACCACAGTAGGGGCAGGTTGTTTTTATTTGGCTATCAGTTAGCAGGTTGTCGCTGTCAGTCATGGATGAAAAATCACAGACTCAGCAGTACTTGATCGTCAACCAGTGACACAGAGAAAGCGCTGACCGATACCTGGTCATTTTCAAGGCACTCGCCGGTCAACAGATCAAAATGTTGTTTATACAGCGGTGATGCAACCACCAATTTGCCGCCAATATCGCCGACCATGCCCCTTGATAGTACATGGGCTTTACCAATCGGATCCCAGTTGCCTATGGCATAGACCTGCGGGGTTTCACTGGGCAGATAAAACAGTGCGATCTGCTGGCCATCGACTTCTGCACAGATTCCAGAATTTGGAATCAGGTCAGATAGCCCACAGAGAGTGATTGTTTGGGGTTCGATTGCTTGTTGCGTATTGGTCACAGTCAATTCTCCTAGGCTGATTTAGCTAAAATTTGTTGGCGTTCTTCTTCGGTGGCGGGTCTTGGCTGGCCGCGCTCTTCGACAAAGATAATTTCACGATCTTCCGCTTCAGAATTTACAAACTGGCGGAAGCGTTTGAGTTTTTCCGGATCTTCAATGGTGGTTTTCCACTCGCACTGGTAGGTGTCGACAATATTATTCATCTGATCTTCGAGCTCGGCGCCTATTCCCAGAGAGTCTTCGATAACCACTTTCTGCAGATATTCCAGACCGCCTTCGAGGTTATCCATCCATACCGAGGTTCGCTGCAGGCGATCTGCAGTGCGCACGTAAAACATCAGGAAGCGGTCGATATATTTGATCAGTGTCTCGTCGTCGAGATCGGTGGCAAACAGGTCTGCATGTCGTGGCTTCATTCCGCCGTTACCGCAGACAAAAAGATTCCAGCCGTTCTCGGTGGCGATAATGCCAAAGTCTTTTGACTGCGCCTCTGCACATTCGCGGGTACAGCCAGAGACTGCAGACTTGAATTTGTGCGGGGAGCGCAGACCTTTGTAGCGGTTCTCTACATAGAGTGCCATGGCGACACTGTCCTGAACGCCGTAGCGACACCAGGTGCTGCCAACGCAGGATTTCACGGTGCGCAGTGCCTTGCCGTAGGCGTGGCCGGTTTCAAAACCGGCTTCGATCAACTCTTCCCAGATAGCCGGGAGATGTTGCACGCGGGCACCAAACAGATCGACACGCTGAGCGCCGGTGATTTTGGTGTAGAGCTGGTACTTTTTGGCGACCTGGCCGAGAACAATTAATTTGTCGGGGGTGATTTCACCGCCTGGAATACGCGGCACGACGGAGTAGGTGCCGTTCTTCTGCATATTGGCGAGGAAGGTGTCGTTGGTATCCTGCAGGCCAACGTGTTTGTCTTCGAGAACATAGTCGTTCCACAGTGAGGCGAGAATCGAACCAGCGGTCGGCTTACAGATATCGCAGCCGCGGCCAGTGCCGTGTTTTTCAATCAGCTCTTCAAAGCTTTTGATCGATTCAACTTTAATAACATGAAACATTTCCTGACGGGTAAAGTTGAAGTGTTCGCACATGGCGGTATTCACTTCCAGACCGCGTGCGGCCATCTCATCGTCGACAATATTTTTCAGCAGTGCGGTACAGCCACCGCAACCGGTGCTGGCGGCGGTTTCGGCTTTAACCTCTGCCAGTGAGCAGAAGCCAGCATCCATGGCACTGACAATATCGCCTTTGCTGACATTGTGGCAGGAGCAGATAGTGGCTGTGGCAGGCAGTGCTGCAGCGCCAAGGGCGGGTGCTTCACCAGCGTTATAGGGCAGGATCAGGGTCTGTGGATCGGCGGGCAGATCAATGCCGTTGAGGAAATACTGCAGCAAGGTGTCGTAGTCGGAACAGTCACCCACCAATACTGCGCCGAGTAATTTTTTGCCATCGGCGCTGACAATCAGACGCTTGTAGACATCGATGCGCTCATCGCTAAAGGTGTAGGCGACAGAGCCTTCTTCTTTGCCGTGGGCATCGCCAATCGAGCCAACATCGACACCGAGCAGTTTTAACTTGGTGCTCATATCGGCGCCCTGGAAGGCGACGCTATCATTGCCCAGCTGGCTGACAGCGGCTTCGGCCATACGGTAACCCGGTGCCACCAGTCCAAAAATTCTACCGCCAAACAGGGCGCATTCACCGATCGCAAAAATATCTGAGTCGCTGGTTTTACAATGGTAGTCGACTTCGATACCGCCGCGTTCGCCAACAGTTAGGCCGCAGTCGCGCGCCAGTTGGTCGTAAGGGCGAATACCGGCGGAGAAGACAATCATATCGGTGGCCAGTGAGCCACCATCGGCGAACTGCATCACCAGGCGCGTGTCGCCATCGCTGTTTTCTTCAATAACCTGAGTGGCTTTGCTGGTGTGTACCTGAACGCCGAGTGCTTCAATCTTGCGGCGCAGCATGGCGCTGCCGCCATTGTCGAGCTGAACGCCCATCAGCCCCGGGGCAAATTCAACAACATGGGTTTCCAGGCCGAGATTTTTGACGGCGTTGGCACATTCCAGTCCGAGCAGTCCGCCACCCACAACCACACCGATTTTGCGGTCTTTGGCCTGGGCTTGAATCATGCCGAGATCATCAATCGTGCGGTATACCAGGCAGGGTTCAAGGTCATTGCCTTTTACTGGAGGTACAAAGGGGTAGGAACCTGTCGCCAGTACCAGTTTGTCATAGGCATACTCTTTGCCGCTTTCGGTAGTGACGATTTTATTATCGCGATCAATGCTCGCTACAAAGTCGCCAAAGTGCGCTTCAACGCCAAGCTCACGGTAGTGATCTCTGGTGGTCATTGCGAGATCTTCCGGAGTGCGTCCAGAGAAGACTTCGGAGAGGTGAACCCGGTCATAGGCTGGGCGAGTTTCACCACCGATCACGGTGATATGAGCCTCTATTTCTGAGGCAACCAGTTGCTCGACATAATGGTGTCCCACCATGCCATTTCCGACGACGACGACTTTTAACATTGATCTATTTCCTTAATTAATATGTTTCTGGATTTGTTCGCTTTTATGCTGCTTCCGGAGCACTAACCTTGTCGGTTTTTGGCTCAGATTTTGATGCAGATTCAACCTGTTTCGGCTTTGCAGCGGGGTTCTTCTGCTTTTCGTAAAGGAAGCGCAAAACCTGCTGACGATAGGCATTAAATGCTGGGTCTTCAGCCAGTGATAAACGATCGCGGGGACGCTGCAAATTAATATCTAACACTTCGCCAATAGAGGCGGCCGGGCCATTGGTCATCATGACAATGCGATCGGAGAGCAGGACTGCCTCGTCAACATCGTGGGTAATCATGACCACGGTGTTGCCGAGTCGATTTTGAATTTCCATCAGTGAGTCTTGCAGGTGCGCGCGGGTCAGCGCATCAAGTGCGCCAAAGGGTTCATCCATCAATAATACTTTTGGCTGCATAGCCAGACAGCGGGCAATACCGACACGCTGCTTCATACCGCCAGAGATTTCTCCCGGGCGCTTGTGCATGGCGTGATCCATATGCACCAGCTCGAGATTGTGCTCAATCCACTCGCGAATCTCGGCTTTGCTTTTGGTTTTCTTAAAAACACATTTAACCGCGAGCTCAACATTCTGATAAACCGTAAGCCATGGCAGTAGCGCGTGATTTTGGAAGACAACCGCGCGGTCTGGGCCCGGCTCATCAACTTCCCGGCCCTCGAGAATAATGCCGCCTTCGGTGGCCTGGTAGAGGCCGGCAATAATATTTAGCACGGTGGATTTACCGCAGCCGGAGTGACCGATTAACGAGATAAATTCTCCCTGTTGAATGGACAGGTTCACATTCTGCAGCGCGCGAAACGGCTCCGCTTCAGTGGGGAATTCAATTCCTACCTGACTAATTTCTAGGTAGTTTTTATGCATAGTTATTTCCTTAAAACAATTTCTGGGTTTGTTGCACAGGTTATTGCGCAAGTTATTGCACAGGGCCTAGCGGAAAATCGCCTGTTTGTCCCAGCTAACACGTTTTTGTAGAGCCAGCATTAAGCGATCCAAAATAAAACCGATAATGCCGATGGTAATGACCGCGACCATAATTCGGCCGAGAGAACTGGATGATCCATTTTGGAATTCATCCCAGATAAATTTTCCCAGCCCGGGGTTTTGGGCGAGCATTTCAGCGGCGATCAAAACCATCCAGCCAGTCGCTAGAGAGAGGCGCAGTCCGGTAAAGATAAGTGGAATCGCTGAGGGGATAACAATGGTCTTGATATAGACAGGCCATGACAGTCGCAGTACGCGACTTACGTCGATCAGGTCGCGGTCGATACTGGCGACACCGACAATGGTGTTGACCACGGTGGGCCACAGACAGCAGAGCGCGACGGTGAATGCCGAGGTTAAAAAGGCTTTTTCAAAGTAGGGGTCATCGCTGACATAGAGTGCTGATACCACCATGGTAACCAGCGGCAGCCAAGCCAGCGGTGACACTGGCTTGAATGTTTGAATAATCGGATTGACGGCGCTGTAGACTTTTTCGCTAAGGCCGCAGGCGATACCTAGAGGTATGGCAATCAGGGTCGCAATTAAAAAGCCAAAGGCGACGGTGTAGAGGCTGGTGAAAATTTGATCGAAGTAGGTTGCCTTGCCCGTGTAGGGGCGAATTTTTACTTTAGCATCTGGATTTTTAGCCAGCTTCTTGGCATTGCGTACTTCTTGGCGAACATAAAATGCATCGGCTTTTTCGCGCTCGGCATGATGTTCTTCGATTAATATTTTTGATTGGTCCCAAACATCTCCCGGTCCCGGAAACTGACCCAGAGAGGTGACAATATTGCTGGCGGTTGCCTGCCAGAGAAACAGAAACATCACGATTCCGGTTAGCGGAAGTACCGCTGCTTTTACCGTTTTTTCCAAAGCGCTTAACAGGTTAGCTACTGTGATCAGAGACTGTAATTTTGCGATCTTGGATGTGATTGTTGCTGTACTCATTTTCGGTGCCTTAATTTAAATTCTTTATATTGCTGTCTTAATTAATTCGGCTTTCAAAACAATCGGCAGGCCGGTTTGGCCTGCCGTTGTTTTCGTTACTGCTCGGTTTAAGAACTCTTATAGAATTTCGTCCTTAAGACCAATTGGGAATTTCTTCAGGTAATCATTGGGCTTGGAACCGTCGTAGACGATTTCATCAATAAAGTGTTTCTGTGGTGAGCGGAAACCGCTCTCTTTAGCAAACTCCGGGAAATCTGCAGCGCTCACAACACCCTCTTCGATCAATTCCAGTGCCGCAGTCTTGTAGATATCCGGACGGTAAACGCTGGCAGCAACATCGAAATACCACTGGTCAGATTTGGGTTCTGAAATCTGTCCCCAGCGACGCATTTGAGTCAGGTACCAGACTGCATCTGAGTAGTAGGGGTAGGTTGCGAAGTAACGGAAGAACACGTTGAAGTCAGGAACCGAACGCTTGTCACCTTTTTCGTACTCAAAGGTGCCGGTCATGCTGTTGGCAATTACATCGTAGTCGGCGCCAACATAGTTGCTCTGCGAGAGGATCTTAACCGCGGCAGGACGGTTGGCATTGTCGTTCTCATCGAGCCATTTAGCGGCGCGGATCAATGCTTTAACCACGCGTGCTGTGGTGTTTGGATACTTCTCGGTGAACTCTTTAGTCATGCCGAAAACTTTCTCTGGGTTGTTCTTCCAGATTTCGTAATCAGTGACTACAGGCACACCAATACCTTTAAACACAGCCTGCTGATTCCAAGGCTCGCCGACACAGTAGCCGTAGATAGTGCCGGCTTCGAGGGTGGCTGGCATCTGTGGTGGTGGGGTTACAGACAATAGTGCCTGAGCTTCTAATGTACCGCTGCTATCACCTTTGTGCGGTGCGTAGAAACCCGGGTGAATATCGCCCGCCGCCAACCAGTAGCGCAGTTCATAGTTGTGGGTCGATACAGGGAATACCATACCCATTTTGAACGGCTTGCCTTCGGCGGTAAATTTGTCGACGACTGGCTTCATGTAGTCAGCTTTGATCGGATGGACAGGCTTGCCATCTTCCATCGGCACATAGGGTTTCATCTGCTTCCAGATATCGTTGGAGACAGTGATCGCATTACCATTCAGATCCATACTAAAGGGTGTAACGATATGCGCTTTGGTGCCGTAGCCGATGGTTGCCGCTAGAGGCTGGCCGGCAAGCATATGTGCGCCGTCCAGTTTGCCGTCGATAACACCGTCGAGAAGTACTTTCCAGTTGGCCTGCGCTTCGATGGTCACGTACAGACCTTCGTCTTCGAAGTAACCGTTTTCATAGGCGATGGCGATAGGTGCCATATCCGTTAACTTAATAAAACCGAATCTGAGTTCGTCTTTTTCAGGTTCGCCCAGCTCTGCTATTGCGGAGGTGCCATTTAACATCAGGCCGACAGCGGCCAATGTTTTCAGTGTGCGAGAGAACACACTTTTAAAGCTATTTTTTGTAGCGGAATGCATAAAACCTATACCTCAATATTTAAGAATCAAAAAAAATGCCCGCCTACTATCCGTGGTAGCGGAGGTAGGCGGGCATCGTTACCCGGTGACACCCATCAGCGATGAGGTCTTGCATTGCAGTGCGTATAAGTAACTATTCAATAACTGTGCCAGTTATTTAAATTAAGTCGAAAATAGTTTTTTGCGGGAAAACAGAGATAAAAGCAGGGGCAAAATAGAAAGTATTGGGGAAAACACGGCGAAGCATTATCTATTGAGAATGATCAGGTCTGGCATATTTGGTGAGGCAAAAAAGCCAAGCACCAAATCTGTGCATTTATGTTGTGCGTAGCGGTTATCTGTTCCGAGTTGGCGCGCTGGGGCTGACCATCAGGTCGCTGCCAAGCTCAATCTTGTCATTAAGCATCCAGGGTTCGGTGTGAATACCTTCAGGCTTGGAGTCCTGCTCGGGAAAGTTCAAGCCGGCGCGAGTGGCAGCCTCACGGTAGAGGTCGCTGCGGAAACATTGCTGTGCCAGAGAGGCGAGCTTGTCTGAATCAACCGGCTTGCCGAGCAGCGGGGTAAATTGTTCGAGCATTAATTCAGCTTGGGAGCGCCACGGGAAGCCGGCATGGTAGCTGGAAAAGACATGGTAGTTGGAGCGACTCTGCATAGTCTTCGAGCGCTGTTGAATCAGCTCGCCGGTCAGCGATGGACGCAGGTAGTCGGCGGGAAGATCCAGATATTCGGGTCGCGAGAGAATATCCACTGCGGTCTTGCGATTTTCCATATCGGCGAGCCATTCACAGGCGGCCATCAATGCCAGTCGCAGGCGCAAATGAGTCGACGGATTTCGCGTGTGCCAGGATTCGAGAACGCCGAGAACTTTTTCCGGTGCGTTATTCCATATTTCAAATCCGGTGGTGGCCATAATGCCAACACCGTATTCAACAGCAATGGTGTTCCAGGGCGCGCCGACACAAAAGCCATCGATAACTCCCTGGGCGAGACTGTCGACCATCTGCTCTGGCGGCAAGACAATAATCCGCACTTCGGTATCCGGATCAATGCCGCCAGCGACCAGCCATTTTCTGAGCAGCAATGTGTGGCTGGAGAAAGAGTGCACGGTGGCAAAGGTCAGTCTGGTATCCGGGTTTTTATTTAATACCGCGCGCAATGATTGTGCTGAGGTCAGGGCATCTTTTGGCGGTTGATCAACATTCGCACAGTCATTCATTTTGCTCCACAGCGATGAGGACACTGTCACCCCATTGCCATTTAAAGAGAGCACTAGCCCGGTGATCATCGGTGCGCGAATACCGGCCGCGCCCATGGTTGTCACCAGCGGCATAGGTGCCAGCATCTGGCAGGCGTCGAAGGTGCCGGCAATGGTTTTGTCGCGAATATTGGCCCAGGAAACTTCTCTATGCAGGGTCACATTTAAGCCAAAATTTTCATACAACCCGAGATGCTGGGCAACAATCAGCGGGGCGCTATCGGTGAGGCGCATATAGCCGAGATTGAGATGGTCGAGCTCGGCGGTGGGTAAGTTTTTATTGATTTGTATATTCATAACCGACACTAGGAATTTTTATTAAGTATTTGTACAACGGATTTGGCCGCCTGAGGCAGGCTCTGATTGCTGTCCATAGAAAGGTTGCGCAACACTTTGTGGGCGCTGTCTTCACTGATTCCCTGTTGATCCATCAGCAGACGTTTGGCTTTGTCGATCACCGACAGGCTCTCTAGCTGTGTTCTTGTGGTATCCAATTTCTGGCGCAGTGACTGAAAGGATTTAAATTGCGCCATGGCGACGTCGATCACAGGTTTTACTTTTTCCGTATCTACGCCACCCATCATATAGGCGGTGACACCGGCATCGACGGCATCTTTAATAAAATCTGGATCTTCCTCTTCCGAGAACATCACCACCGGTGTGGGATTGTGAGCATTGATCACCGACAGGCTGTCGAGAACATCACGGCCCGGGGACTGTAAATCAATAAGGATAATATCTGGTTTGAGCTGTTCGATTTGAAACAGTAAACCTGTTGCAGAGGGCAGTATGGAAATAACCTCAAAGCCATCTTGAATAAGTTTTTCTTCAACTCGGGCAGATCGCTGCGGAAGGTCATCCACCAGCATTACGCGAGCATGATTTTTTTCTACCTCTGAGGTCATAAATTTATCTGTTGTAAAAAAAGGCGAAGTAATAAAAAAGGGGCGCAGATCATATCCACGCCCCGATCTTATTATTACTATCTTTGGGAGATAGGATTAAAACTTCATATTCAACGTCAACCAGACTTTATCGGTATCAGTTGCATGGGTATCTGCAGAGTAGCTGGCGTATTTAAGCTGTGCAGAAAGGTTTTTATTGATTTTGTAGGTACCGACAATATCCAGTTCCGAACCAAGATCGGCACCGCCTTCATCGGCAGTAAACGTATGGTAGAAAACGGCAACAGGAATACCGGAAATCTTGCCTGCGACTTTCAGGTAGGTATCTTCAAGACCAGTTCCCGGAGTACCGAGGAACTTATCAGCCCAACCCTGGAACTTGTGCAATGTCGCTAGTGGGGTTTTAAAGCCAACACCTTCATCACTGCCAAGCAATTCATAACCCAGAGCAACAGTTACCTTTTTGACCGGCATGCTGAGCTCAGCCATCAGGTAATCAGTGTCGAATGAGGCAGGGTTGTCGCCATAGTCTGACTGCGAGGCGATACTGGCGGCCAATGTTGCCTTGCCAAGTTTGCCTTTGTAGTCGATACCGTAAGTACTAGTCGAGTTGGCAGCCGCATTGTCGAAGTCCAGAAGATAGGCGTAACCCTTAAATGAATGTCCTTTAGCCGGTGAGTAAGAGGCCAACAGCGCATGGGAATCAGACCCCCACTGCTTGGCCTGAACTGTGCTGTCGATAGGGCCAAAGATACGGTTTACGTTCCAGATGTAACTGTAGTCGATTTTCACCGAATGAAAATCTGGCAGGCTGAGAGTCAGTGCATCGTAAGTCTGCTCATTCTGTCTCCAGCCGACACCGCCGACAAAACGCTGACCGGCGTGCAAAATACGCTGACGACCAAGCTTGGCGCTGTAGGATGAACCTGCATAGCCGACAAAAGCCTGGTTCATATCTGTACCCTTGGGGTCGGCGACGATTGGGTAGCCAGCATTACCATTGGTTGGCGTCTTGTAGCTCTCGTTACCAATAACGGTGACATTGTCTACTTCGATACCTGCAGTAAACCCATTGTAGGCAGCCGATTTCCAAGTCAGGCGAGATTTTAGTGTTGAGGCACCGGCATCTTTATCGATACCATCCTGGTCAACCATTTCGTAGCGATAGCGGAAAGATGTTGAAGCGCTGCCATCAGTGAACATCTGGCTGACACTGGTTGCATCTTCGGCAGAGGTTGCGACAAAAGGCTGCAGGCATAGAAGCGCCGCTGCAGCGGTTGAGATGATGCGTGTGTGGTTCATAGTAAATCCTATTGTGAAAAACGAAGGTCAAAAAACAAAAAAAGCCCGTGCACAAATATTCGTTTGCGCAGGGGCTACGTTACCCGGCAGACTGCAATGTCGCTAATCACAATACAATATCCGTGCCAAGCCAATAAAATCAATAACTTAGCTGATTTTGAGGACGCTTAAGGAAAGGTTTTGAAACAAGCTGGTGCGAGACTTTTTGGTTTGGCTATATCTTGGGGCAGTTTTATTCTGGATGATTTACGTTTAGGAATCGGCGCCATTAAACAGTGTGGCTGTTTAATGGCGCCTGAGACTTATTGACCAAAGCTGGCTTTGAATATATAGAAGAAGATAATACAGAGACCGGCACCGGCAGGCAGAGTGACCAGCCAGGATAGGAAGATCGATCCCACCATACGCAGATTTAATGCGCCAATACCACGGGCTAAACCGACGCCGAGAACCGCACCAACCAGAGTGTGAGTGGTTGAGATTGGCAGGCCGGTACCCGAGGCAATAACCACAGTAGCGGCGGCGCCCAGCTCGGCAGCAAAGCCACGGCTTGGCGTCAGCTCGGTAATCTTGCGGCCGATGGTGCCCATTACTTTAAAGCCGTAAGTGGCGAGACCCACAACGATTCCGCCACCACCCAAGAGGAGTATCCACGGGGGCATAATGCTCTTTGCGGCAATATCACCGCCGGAAGAGACAATGCTCACCACGGCAGCCAGAGGGCCTACAGCGTTAGCCACATCGTTTGAGCCGTGGGCAAAGGCCATAGCACAGGCAGTAAAGATCATCAGGACGGCGAAGACGCGCTCAACATTGGCGAAGCGATTATCTGTTTCCAAGCTCAGGTCACGCTTAATTCGAGATAATAGGTAGCTGCCAATTATCGCCACAACAATACCGACCACCGATGCGATCAGTGCAGAATCTGCAAAGGTCAATGCCATGCCGTTATCTTTAAAGACATGCTTGAGACCTTTTAGCAGGGTCACCATGGCGATAAGGAAACCAACAAAAAACATATAAATAGGAATATAGCGTTTGGCTTTTGTAAAGGGGTCGTCCTGGAGCAGGATAAGACGTTGCACACTGCGGAACAGCGCGAAAGACAGGGTGCCTGCTATCACTGGAGAGACCACCCAGCTGGCGACAATAGTGCTTACCTTGCCCCAGTGAACCGCATCGACCGAAACACCAATCGCCGCAAAGCCGACAATCGCACCGACAATAGAATGGGTTGTCGACACTGGCCAGCCCATAAAGCTGGCAATCATCAGCCATGTTCCTGCAGCCAGCAGCGCGGATAACATGCCAAATACCAGATCATTGGGTCTTTCGGCAAAGATGGCGGAATCGACAATGCCTTTGCGAATGGTTGAGGTAACTTCGCCCCCGGCCAAATAAGCACCGGCGAATTCAAATACCATGGCGATAAGAATAGCCTGCTTAATGGTCAGCGCTTTGGAGCCAACCGAGGTACCCATTGCATTAGCGACATCATTGGCGCCGACGCCCCAGGCCATAAAAAAGCCGGCCATCGCGGCAATGATAATTAGAATAGCGCCGTATTCAGTAAAAAATTCCATAATGTTGGTTTCCGAAAGTGATTATTTTCTAGTGGATTTTTGTAGTTATTATTTTGCTAGAAGTAGCTCAACTTGGTTGCCAATCAGCTCGGCGGTGTCGGCCAGGCCGCCGATCTGATCAATTATGTTATACATAAAAATCACATCAATGGGCGACAGGTCAGTTTCGATATTAAATAATTTTTTACGTAGTTTTTGTTCTTTTTTATCGACTTTCTGCTCTTGTGCAGCGAGATCACGAATCAGCTTTTTAACAAATTTCACTTCCGATCCGGCAAACCCGGTTTCGAGCAGTTCATCGAGTTCATTGATCGCGCCGTGAGCTTTATGGCAAGTCTCTGCAGAGCTCTCGGCAAAGCCAATAAAGTCATCCTGGAGCTTTTTCGGTATAGCCATTTTTCTGCCGAGAATAATGCCGCATATATCTTTGGTGAGATTGGCAATATTGTCCTGCTTGGTAATTATGCTGAGAAGGTCGCCCCTTGAAACCGGCATAAACAGGCTTTTAGGCATATGCATACGAAATTGTTTTTTAAGATCGTCGGCGCTCTGTTCTTCGGCGCTGATTTTATCAAAGACATCTGTTGCCTTGTCCCAATTATCTTCAAATGTCGCCTTTAGGAAAGGGTCTAAAAGGTCAACGCACTTTATCGCTGCTGCCATATGATTTTGCAGCGGTTTGATGGGGGACACCCCAAAGATATTTGAAATCGAGTTACTCAACGCCATCTGAAACCCCTTTTAGATTATTTTTAAATTTATTCTAGCCTGCTTTTCTGCACCTGCCTATCTAAGACTGCCTAACTAAGACTACCTAACTAAGACCGCCCATCTAAGCCTGAGCATACTCTTCGCTGTGACCCAGCCAGCGGGCAATTAATGGATCCACGTTTTCGGGGTGCTGATGCAGAAGCGCCAGAGCGATGGTCTTAACCTCTGGCAGCATATGGGCATCTCTCTGCAGATCGGCAATATGAAACTGCATATCGCCGGTTTGTCGGGTGCCGAGCACCTCACCGGGTCCGCGGATCTCCAGATCTTTCTCGGCGATCTTAAAGCCATCGTTGGTCTCGCGCATAATTTTCAGGCGCGCCGCACTGTTGCCAGAGATAGGCGGTTGATAGAGCAGAACACAGTGGCTGCTTTCACTGCCGCGCCCCACTCGGCCGCGCAGCTGATGGAGTTGGGAGAGGCCGAGACGCTCGGAGTTCTCGATAATCATCAGGCTCGCATTGGGCACATCAACGCCCACTTCAATGACTGTTGTGGCGACCAGTAAGTTGATCTCACCGTCTTTAAAGGCCTGCATAATCTGCACTTTTTCTTTTGGCTTAAGGCGACCGTGAATCAAACCGATAGACAGCTCCGAGAGCATTAGTTGCAGCTCTTGGGCGGTTGCCTCGGCAGCCTGAGCTTCGAGCACATCCGATTCTTCAATTAGCGTGCATACCCAGTAGGCCTGACGACCGCTGGTGCAGGAGGCGCGTACTCGTTCAATTACATCGTTGCGTCTAAGGTTGTTGAGCACCACAGTTTCGACCGGTGTGCGCCCGGGCGGTAACTCATCAATCACCGAGCAGTCGAGATCTGCATAGGCACTCATCGCTAGCGTTCGCGGAATAGGTGTTGCGGTCATAATTAACTGGTGGGGGGTGGAACCTAGGCCCGCGGTATCAGCGTCAAGATTGGCGCCTTTCTTGCGCAGCGCCAGGCGCTGATGAACGCCGAAGCGGTGCTGCTCGTCAATAATTGTCAGGCCGAGATTATGGAATTCGACGCCTTCTTGAAACAGCGCATGGGTGCCAATAATAATCTGCGCGCTGCCATCGGCAATAGCCGCCAGTTGCACTTCGCGGCCCTTGCCTTTGAGTTTTCCGGTTAGCCAGGCAATGCGTATACCCAGTGGTTTCAGCCATGTCTCGAAATTAACCCGGTGCTGTTCGGCGAGTATTTCTGTGGGCGCCATCAGTGCGGCTTGCATACCGCTGGCAATCGCCTGCACAGCGGCGAGAGCCGCGACCACGGTTTTGCCCGAGCCAACATCGCCCTGAACCAATCTCAGCATCGGCAGAGACTGACTGATATCGGCACTGATTTCCGTGGCAACACGCTGCTGTGCAGCGGTCAGTGTAAATGGCAGTTGCTCGAGGAAGCGTTGACTGGCGGGCTCATTGGGGGCCAGTGCTGGAGCTCCTTGCTGTTGAATCTTCTGTCGCAGTCGCAACAGACTTAAATGATGGGCGACTAACTCTTCAGCGGCGAGCCGCTGCTGGGCAGGATGCTCTCCCTCCGCGAGCAGATTCAGTGCAGTGCCCGGTGGCGGGTTGTGCAATAGACGCACCGCATCGACCAGAGAGTAAGACAGTCTGGGACTGTCCAGATCTGCATATAGTAGATCTTCAAGTCGATGGGTATCCAGTCGTTGCAGGGCCTGGGCGCAGAGGTCGCGAATTCGCTGCTGAGTGACACCCTCGGTTGCCGGATAGATCGGGGTCAGGGTTTCTGCCAGTGCCGGCGGCTTGGCCTGATTGAGATGCTGATATTCTGGATGGTACATTTCCAGGCCAGCTTTGCCGCGCCGCACCTCGCCAAAACAACGCAGTTTGGTTCCAGCCTGCAGGCTCTGTTGCTGTGCCTGATTAAAATGAAAGAAGCGCAATGTGATGGTTCCGCTGTGATCCTGAATCCGGCAGACTAGGCTGCGGCGGCGACCAAAGACCACATCAGAGGCTTTTATCTCGCCTTCAATAACCACTTCGGTAAGCGGTTGGATGCCGCCAATAGCTGTGATTTTTGTGCGGTCTATATAGCGCAGCGGCAGATGAAAAAGCAGATCCTGAATACTGTGCAGACCGAGCTTTTGCAGTTTTCCGCTGAGCTGTGGGCCAACGCCGCGCAGCTTGTCGACGCTGATGCTATGCAGGGCTTGCATAGAGTCCGTATACAGTCAGAGAACTGGAATTAAAAAGTGAAAATTTGAGGTTACAGGGCTTTATAGCCATGCCAGAATGGCGCAGATTGGCGGATGATGCCGCTTGTTGGCTTATTGTCATTTGGATAACCTCTGAAGTGGCACAATAATAGCCAAATTAGAATAAGAGGGGAAACATCGTTTGAAAATTTTATTGGCCGGCTGTGGTGACATTGGTTGCCGAACTGGCTTGCAGTTAGCGCCGCAGCATGACTGTTTCGGGCTCAAGCGCAATCCGCAAAAACTACCGGATTCGATCAAGCCTATTGCCGGCAGCCTTACTGATCTCAATCGTCTGCAGGACGTTCTAGCCGAGGGCTTTGATGTGCTGGTGGTGACATTGACGCCAGGTACCTTTACTCCGGAGGCCTACCAAAAGTCCTATGTGGATGGCGCGACAACCCTCGCCACTGCGATTGATAAGGCTGAACATAAACCGCGTCTGGTTATCTGGGTTTCTAGTACCAGTGTCTACGGCGACAATCAGGGTGCCTGGGTCGATGAGCTGTCGGCGACAGCACCGCTGTCATTTTCCGGCAAGTTGCTGTTGCAGGCAGAGGAACATATTTCCGCACTGCCCTGCGCTTCTATTATTGTCAGATTTTCTGGTATCTATGGCCCCGGCCGCACCCGTATGCTCGGTCAGATATTGGCCGGAAAAGGCCGCCCGGCTCAGCCCGAGCAGTGGAGTAATCGTATTCACAGTGATGATTGCGCGGGGGTGTTGGCGCACTTGATTCGCTGTTTTGAAAGTGGCGATAAGCTCGATAGTCTGTATGTGGCGACTGACTGCGCGCCGGTGACACAGCACGATTTACGTCTGTGGCTGGCGGCGCAATTAAACGTTGATTTACAGGATGAGATTGTCGAGCAGAAGGCGATTCGCCGCTGTAGTAACCAGCGGCTTTTAGAAACCGGCTATAAGTTTATCTACCCGGGTTATAAAGAGG
This sequence comes from uncultured Pseudomonadales bacterium, assembly GCA_943846685.1. Classification (GTDB taxonomy): domain Bacteria; phylum Pseudomonadota; class Gammaproteobacteria; order Pseudomonadales; family Porticoccaceae; genus HTCC2207. Next base: position 373,413 of record OX044363.1, on the reverse strand, counting down.
GTTATCAGTCTTTAATTGATGCCTTGCCTGAATAGCTTCTTTAAATAGCTTTTTTAGATTACTACGATCCCATCCATTTCTACCTGCGCGCCCTTGGGTAATTCACTGACCCCAATCGCTGCACGGGCCGGGAATGGCTGCTGAAAATATTCCGCCATCACCTCATTGACCGCAGTAAAGTTGCCTAGGTCGGTGAGGAAGATATTCAGTTTGACTATATTGCCGAGATCGCCGCCAGAGGCTGCGCAAACTGCGCTGAGGTTATCAAAAACCTGACGAATACTCGCCTTGATATCGCTGTCGACCAGTTCCATGGTCTGGGGGTCGAGAGGAATCTGTCCAGACAGATAAACAGTGTTGTTGACCTTAACTGCCTGAGAATAAGTGCCTATGGCGGCGGGGGCGTTGTCTGTATGAATTACGGCTTTATTGGTCACGGTAGTCTCCATTGTCGGTCATTAATTTTTAACGCGATGGATGCGGCGCACATGTTTCAAGCCGCGGATGCGTCTGAGAATATCTGCCAGATGAATGCGGTCGCGCACGGTCAGTACAACGTCGACTACACTGGTAAAGGCATCTTTTTCATCGACGCTAATATTTTCAATAGTGGCATCTGATTCGGTCATTCGCGATGCCAGGGCAGCAATAAAGCCGCGCTCCGGTGTGATCTCTACTTTAAGCTCGACAGGGAACTCACCGCTGACATTATTTGACCAGGCCAGCGGCATGCATTTTTCTGGATTGTTGCGAATTTCGACAAGATTGCGGCAGGATTCCAGATGAATCACTAGGCCTTTACCCGGCGAGATATGGCCGACGATAGGATCTCCTGGTATCGGGTGGCAGCAGCGGGCATACTGCAGCAGCAGACCATCAGAGGCATCAACCATAACCGGGAGTGTCGAGTTTTTGCTCTCTTCACTGGCTTGCGTTTGGCTGCCGGAACCAGCAGGTTTGCCACAGCAAAGGGCACGCGATTGCCGAGGCCAATCTGCTGCAGAATATATTCAAAGGTCTTGGCGCCGGTCTCTTTGAGCAAGCCTTTGATCTGCGACTTTTTAAGTTGATTGTAGTTGGTTCCCAAGCGACTCAGAGACTGGTCGAGTAGGCGTTTGCCCAGATCTACAGATTCGTCATGTTGCTGATGCTTGAGGAAGTGGCGAATTGCACTGCGCGCTTTGGCGCTGACTACAAAGTTTAACCAGCTTGGATTTGGCTGTGCTTCTTCGGCGCTGATAATCTCGACTTTCTGACCACTCTGTAACTGTTCCGAGAGCGGTGTTAGCTGCCCGTCTACGCGGCAGGCAATACAGCTGTTGCCGAGTCCGGTGTGCACCGAATAGGCGAAGTCGATAGGCGTAGCGCCCGAGGGCAGTTCGACAATATTACCTTTGGGGGTAAATACATAGACTTCGTCGGGGAATAGATCGGCCTTAACATGCTCGAGAAATTCCAGCGAGTCGCCCGCCTGCAGCTGCATATCCAGCAGACCCTGAACCCATCTGGCGGCACGCCGCTGATTGACGTCGGCGCCCTGATGGCCGGTTTTATATTCCCAGTGAGCGGCGATGCCGTAGCTGGCCATGGCTTCCATTTCGACGGTGCGTATCTGCACTTCGATAACTACGCCGTGCATACCCACTAATACCGTGTGCAGGGACTGGTAGCCATTGGCTTTGGGGATGGCGATATAGTCTTTAAATTCGCCGGGCACCGGCTTGAAAAGATTGTGTATCATGCCGAGTGTTCGGTAGCAGTCATCAACGCTGTTAACGATCAGGCGGAAGGCGAATACATCCATAATGTCACGGAATGAGCGATGCTTTTCGCGCATCTTGCGGTAGATGCTCCAGAGATGCTTTTCGCGACTCTTAACCGTGCCTTCTAAGTCTTCTTTATCAAGGCGTATTTCAATCGCCTGATGAATTTCGGTGACAACTTCTTTGCGATTCTTTTTTGCCGCCTTCATGGCCTCGCGCAGACGCCGGTGGCGCAGCGGATACATGGCGGCAAAGCCGAGGTCTTCAAGTTCGAGTCGAATATCATTGATACCCAGACGCTGGGCAATCGGCGCATAAATGTCGAGTGTTTCGCGAGCGATACGTCGGCGTTTGGCCGGGGCCAAAACCCCGAGGGTGCGCATATTGTGCAGTCGGTCGGCGAGCTTTACCAAAACCACGCGAATATCTCGCGACATGGCCAGGGTCATTTTCTGGAAACTTTCTGCCTGCTGATGGGCTTTTGATTCAAACTCGATTTCGGTGAGCTTACTGACCCCGTCAACCAGATCGGCGACCGGGCGACCAAAACGACGACTTATCTGGCCTTTGGTAACGCCAGTATCTTCGATAACATCGTGAAGCATGGCGGCCATCAGGCTCTCATGGTCCATACGCATATCAGCGAGGATATGGGCAACCGCCAGAGGATGGGAAATATAGGCATCGCCACTCTGGCGCATCTGGCCTTCGTGGCATTTCTCGGCAAATCTGTAAGCGCGCTCTACGCGGCTGACTTCTTTAGCTTCGAGATAGAAAGAGAGTTTATCTAACAGTAAGCGCAGCGCCAAAAAACTCTCTCCCGGGTCTTATTGAGCCTTAGATGGACGGCTCTTGAGGAGGTTCTGATGCTTCTAGAGCTGCAACAACTGCCTCGGTTCCAGCTTCAGCTGCGTCGCTACCTTCTTCAGCGGCATCCGCATCGACAATCTCATAGTCTTGACGAACTTCGGTAAGAATAGCGGCAGTCACTAAGCCTTCTTCGATTTCACGGAGTGCTATAACGGTAGGCTTATCATTTTCTTCAGGTACCAGAGCTGGACGGCCGCCGGTGGCTATTTGGCGCGCGCGCTTGGAGCCAACCATGACCAGTTCAAAACGATTATCAACGTGATCCAAACAATCTTCTACAGTAATTCGAGCCATTTTATATCCACCGGGGTAAAAAAATTTAATCTAAACTTGATCGATTATTGCAACGAAATGTTGCTGAGTCGCCCAGTTTACCTAAAGCGACGAGTTACGACAATAAAGTTACTGTAATTAAGTTGCAGTAACTTTATAAGAGGAAATGGCTAAGACAATAAATCAGTGAGAAAATCTTCCTGACCGGCAACCGGCAGACGGCAGTGCTGTGCCGAAACAATCGCCATCAGTTGATTTAAGGCGACCTCAAAGTCGTCATTGACGACCATAAAATCAGCCTCAATATAGTGACTCATCTCTTCAGTGGCTGCGGCGATACGCTTTTCGATAACCGCGCTATCGTCTTGACCGCGATTGTCGAGTCGCTCGCGAAGCGCCTGTTTGGAGGGCGGCAGGATAAAGATGCTGGTGCTGTCGGGCAGCAGTTGACGAACCTGGGCTGCACCCTGCCAGTCGATTTCAAGGATCACATCTTGACCAGAGGCGAGAGTTTCCTCAACCCATTGCTGAGAGGTGCCGTAAAAGTTGCCAAAGACTTCGGCGTGTTCGAGAAAGGCACTCTGCTCGAGCATACCAATAAATTTTTCACGGCTGACAAAATGGTAGTTAATGCCATCTTCTTCACCGGGGCGGCAATCTCTGGTGGTGTGCGAGATGGAGGCTTTTATATTCTCCATACGCTTGAGAAGTTCACCGACCAAACTGGTTTTCCCGGCGCCAGAGGGTGCGGAGATAATAAAGAGAATGCCTGTTGCCATAATGGAATTTGATCCGCTGTTGAAATGTTGCTGTTGGATAGGCAGTTTACATTAGCGGAAAAAATATTCCAGATGCGCTAGCTTTCCAATCGTTTATTTTATGGGCTTAATTTACGAGCTCATTTGCCGAGATCAGCTGTCGGCTTCTGTGGATCAAAAATTTGATTTAACTGTCCCGCGAGACGGATGCCTGCCATCAGCAATCGTTTTTCAATAATCGGTCTGTTGCGATTGATATAGTCTTGGCTGATGGTGATCGGGGTTTTTTCTTTCGGTGCAGGGGCTGTCAGGCCAAATTCATAGACTGGCGAGCGGAGCATTTTGGATTCTACGGCCCAGTCTAAAAAACTGCTCTGCTGCCAGAGCTGTATCTGATTTTCACTGGCGTGGTCGAGTCGCGCCACATACTCTTCGACAGTTAGTTTTGCCGCGCCAATTAATCCGCTATCCCACACCCAGTGTAGATTTCTGCGCTTGTTTTGCTGTGGCCATTTTATTGAGATGCTATTGCCGCCGCGATCATCCTGTCGACCCACGTGCAGTGGCTGATGAATATCGCCGACAAAGTGGATAAAAAAGGACAGCGATTGAATGCGCCTGTCGTCGGAAAGGTCGGGGTTTTGCAGTTGCTGATAGGACTGATTCAGCGCGCTCAGTAGGTCGCCCTTTGAGCTGCGTTTGGCCGTGCCGACCTGCTGGTGATCTGCAGCATTAATATAGTGCCAGTACTTGGATTTCTTCCACCTGGGAATGCCGCGAATTTTATCTGGCCACAGCGAAAGTTCGGAGAGGTCTGCATCGTCAGTTATAGCCTTGAGCGCTTGAGTAGTTTTTTCGCTGAGGTGATTTTCAGCAATTTTGGTGACAATGCGATGACCCTCTGCCCCAAAAGCAACCGCCTGATGGCTGAAGATTCCGAGACAGACAATGCCGATGTAAGTGAGTAAGCACTTTCGATTTAGCATATTAAAGTCAGGTAGTTATGAAAATTTTAAAAGTATTTATTCGATATTTTGAATCTGTTCGCGCATCTGTTCTATCAGTACTTTTAACTCCACTGACGCCTGAGTGGTCACCCCGGCAATAGACTTGGACCCCAGAGTATTGGCCTCACGATTGAGTTCCTGCATCAGAAAATCCAGTCGTCGACCAATCGAATCTTTGCTGCTCAATACACGGCGTATTTCACTGAGATGCGCTTCCAGACGGTCCAACTCTTCGTCGACATCGGTGCGGTTGGCAATAATCACCATCTCCTGCTCCAGGCGATCATTGTCCAGCTGTTCTTTAAGGTCGCTAAGTTTTTGCTGCAGACGCTGGCGTTGATCTGCGAGGATGCCGGGCAGGTTATCGCGCACGATCACTAGCTGGGCTTCAATACCAACAAGGCGCTGTTCAACCATCTCGGCGAGTTTGTCACCCTCGCGTTTACGACCTTCAAGCAGTTGCTCAACGGTTGCCGAGAAGGTTTCCTTGGCGGCTGCCAGCAGTGCATTCGTGTCTATATTCTGCTCTTTTAAAATGCCCGGCCAGCGCAGTATATCCAGCGGTGAAATAGCAGCGGGATTTTTAAGTTCAGCAGAAATCACTTCGGCGATATCGATATAGCGCTTGGCCAGTTGCAGATCGGCTTCAACACTGGCATCAGTGTTGTTAAAGGCCAGTTGCATTGAGCAGTCGATTTTACCGCGGGAGAGTTTTTTCCGTGCCACTTCGCGCAGGGGCATTTCGAGTTGACGCAAGGTATCGGGAAGTCGAAAACCGGTTTCAAGAAAGCGGTGATTTACTGAGCGCAGTTCGCAGGTTACTGAACCCCAGCTAAAGTCGATGGTATTGCGGGCAAATGCCGTCATGCTGCGAGCCATAATTTCTCCAGTGTAAAATTTTAGATGCGCCATGGTAACAAAGGCGGTCATCAGGTTGGTAGATTTGCTACAATTCGCGCGATTTTTTATTTCATGCGCTTTAACTAATCCCTAATAGGAAAGAATTATGTCTCGACCCAGTGGACGCCGCCCCGAACAACTTCGCCAAGTCAAAATCACCCGTGATTTCACCTGCCATGCAGAGGGTTCTGTGCTGGTCGAATTTGGCAATACCAAGGTTATCTGTACCGCCAGTGTTGAGCCGGGTGTGCCGCGATTTTTGCGCGGTAAGGGTGAGGGCTGGGTAACCGCGGAATACGGTATGTTGCCGCGCTCGACCAATAGCCGTATGGGCCGTGAAGCGGCGCGCGGCAAGCAGAGTGGCCGCACTCAGGAAATTCAGCGTCTGATTGGTCGCTCCCTGAGAGCTGCGGTAGATCTTAAAAAGCTCGGCGAGCACACCATCAATATTGACTGTGATGTTATTCAGGCTGATGGCGGCACACGCACTGCCTCTATTACTGGCGCCTGTGTTGCGCTGGTCGATGCTATCCGTCATCTGCAGCGCAAGAAGGCGATTGTCGATGATCCACTGTTGACCATGATTGCTTCGGTGTCAGTGGGTGTTTACAAAGGTACGCCGGTCTTAGATCTGGACTATCCGGAAGATTCCAATGCTGAAACCGATATGAATGTGGTGATGAATGCTGATGGCGGCTTTATTGAAGTTCAGGGCACGGCAGAGGCGGCACCTTTCAGTGAAGAAGAGCTGAGCTCGATGCTTAAGCTCGCCAAGCAGGGCATTGCCGATTTGGTCCGTGTTCAGCAGATGGCGCTGGCTCAATAAGCATTCAGCAAAATAAGCAACTCTAACAAAGATTAAAATTATGACAAATGACAACAATTACAAAACCCAGTTTATCGACAATGGCCTGCGCAGTGGCGCGCTAAAGTTTGGTGAATTTACCCTTAAGTCTGGGCGTGTATCGCCGTACTTCTTTAACGCCGGGCAGTTTTATACTGGCCGCGCACTGGCTGAGTTGGGACGCTGTTATGCGGCCGCGATTGTCGAGTCAGGTATTGAGTTCGATGTGCTGTTTGGACCTGCTTATAAAGGTATTACTCTGGCAGCGGCAACCTCTATTGCGCTGGCCGACCACTACAACCTCGATGTGCCATACTGCTTTAATAGAAAGGAAGCAAAAAACCACGGTGAGGGCGGCAATATGGTCGGCGCTCCGCTTGAGGGTCGAGTGTTAATTATCGACGATGTGATTACTGCGGGAACGGCAATTCGTGAAGTGATGGAAATTGTTGATGCGGCCGGTGCTAAAGCGGCTGGTGTGGTGATTGGTTTGGATCGCAAGGAAAAGGGTAAGTCGGAGTTTTCGGCGATTCAGGAAGTGGAGAAGCAGTTTTCTATTCCAGTGGTGGGGATTGTTGATATTGACGATATTCTCACCTACCTCAAGGCCAAGCCTGAGAGCGGTGAGCTGGTGACATCCATTGAAAATTACAGGCAAGAGTACGGCGTATGATTAAAACGGTATTGCTGATTGTATTGTCAGGCCCATGGATGGTGCTAGATGCAGCAGAGCTATACCGTTATTACAATCAGCAGGGGGTGTTGGTCACGACAGATACCCCGCCGGCGGATGCGGCGGCCAATGATTATGAGGTGGTCAATGAATCCGGTCGCGTACTGCGGATTGTCTCCGCGTCAGAGATTGATCAAGAACTCTCCAGCGATCAGAGTAAGCAGGACAATTATCTGCTCAGCAGTTTTAGCAGTGTCGGTGAAATTCAGTCTCTAAAACAGCGCAAGGTGCAGTTGCTGACGCGCGAGATTGAACAGCTGGAAAATAATCTTACCGCGCTGGCCGCCCGTGAAAACAAAATCTATGCTGATGCCTCGAATATTGAACTCAGTGGTGAGGTGGTGCCGGAGTCGGTGACTCAGCAGTTGCAGATGCTGCTGGATGCCAAAGCTGAATTAACTCGAACACTGGCTCAGCGCCGCGATGAATATCAGACCCTCGAAGCGCGCTATGAGGCCTATAAAGCTAGATTCCGCGTACTAAAAAAGGATAGTAACTAGTTACTATCCTTTTTCGTTTCTCTTCTTAACAGCGCTTTTTAAATAGTGCTACTCAAACATTGCCGCAGTTAATAGCTGCCACTGCTCCTGCCAATCTTTGGTGGGCGGTGTTTTAAACTGGCTGCGAACAAATTGGCTGATCTTTCCGTCAGTGGTGCAGAGCATTAAGTTAGCTGCGGTTGAGACGGAGACCTGCAGTTTTAGGCCGTCGCGAACTTCTGCTTCACGCAAGATCTGTTTTAACTGGGATTCCAGACGATCAAAGAACTGGGCGATCCGATCGTGCAGACGGTCAGTTTCACCGGTGAGTGCATCGCCATTCAAAATGCGCGTGATGCCGGGATTCCTTTCCGCAAAGGCGAGTACCAGGCTGAGAATACGGTAGCACTGATTTACCGGGTTGGGTTCGTCGCTGATAATGCTGCGCACGCGGGCGAAAACCGTGTCTTCGATAAAGTCGATCAAACCTTCATACATTCGGGTTTTACTCGGGAAGTGCCGATAGAGCGCAGCTTCGGAAACGCCGAGTTCTGCCGCCAGAGCTGCGGTTGTAATACGTCCACCGCCTGATTTCTCAAGCATACGGGCGAGGGCCTGAAGGATTTCTTGGGCGCGTGTGCCGGGTTTTTTAGCCATTAGTTGAGTTCCTCTAAGTCGGACTCTTGATTGGTGATTAATGTACCAACGCCTTCGTCGGTAAAGATTTCCAGCATAACGGCGTGCTCTACACGGCCGTCAATAATATGTGCGCTGCTGACACCGGATTTTACCGCGTCCAGTGCACAGCCAATTTTCGGTAGCATGCCGCCGTAAATAGTTTCGTCGGCAATCAGTTCATTGACACGACTGGTGGTGAGTCCGGTCAGGATCTCGCCACTTTTATCTTTTAGGCCAGCGACATTGGTCAGCAGAATCAGTTTTTCAGCGTCGAGCACCTCGGCAACTTTACCGGCGACCAGATCCGCATTGATATTGTAGGAAGCGCCATCAGAGCCGACGCCAATGGGCGCGATAACCGGAATAAAGCCGCTGTTAACGAGCATATCGATAACGCTTTTATTGATCGAGGCAACTTCACCCACATGGCCTATATCAATAATTTCAGGCACTTCCATCTCGGGTGTTTTGTGCGAGACAATCAGTTTCTTGGCTTTAATAAGCTGCCCATCTTTGCCAGTAACACCAAAGGCTTTGCCGCCAGCGGCGCCGATCATATTAACGATCTCTTTGTTGACCGTGGCACCCAGTACCATCTCAACCACGTCCATGGTTTTGCTGTCAGTCACGCGCATACCATCAACAAATTCAGATTTGATTGACAGGCGGTCGAGCAACTCACCAATCTGTGGCCCGCCGCCATGGACAACAACAGGGTTGATGCCGACCAGTTTCATCAGCACTATATCTCGGGCAAAACTCTCTTTGAGTTTATCGTCACCCATGGCATTTCCACCATATTTGACCACCACGGTTTTGCCGGTAAAGCGCTGGATATAAGGAAGGGCGCGGGAGATAACCTGCGCTGTGGTCTCTGCTTCTTTACGTGTTAAGGACATAATTAAATATAGTCTTCTATGTTATTTATAAAGGGTGCCAGTTCGCGGCGAAATTCCTGCTTGACCTGTTCGAGGCCGTTTTCATTGTCGGCTTCAAATCTCAGGGTCAGGTTTGCTGAGGTATTTGAGGCTCTAATCAGGCCCCAGCCAAAGCCGTATTCAACTCTCAAGCCATCAATAGTGATAACCTGAGCCTGGGCAAATTGGCAGCCCGCCGCCAGTGTCTGCATCAGATTAAATTTCTCATCCTCACTGATTGGAATCAGTATCTCCGGAGTGTATACGCTGCCTTCGAGTTCATCTAAAAGCTCATCGAGGCTCTGCCCTAGATCACTGAGAACTTCGAGAAGGCGCACTGCCGCATACAGCCCGTCATCGAAACCTTTCCAGCGGTCATTGAAAAATATATGGCCGCTAAACTCTCCGCCAAGCGGTGCACTATTGTCATGGACCTGCTTTCTGACATGGGCGTGACCGGTCTTGCACATTACTGGTCTGCCGGAGTAGCGACGGATCAGTTCTGGCAGTCTTTTGCTGCTTTTTACATCGAAGATAATATCCGATCCGGGCTTGCGGGCGAGTATATCACGGGCAAAAAGCATCATCAGTTGGTCTGGCCAAACGATTCTTCCCTGCGCCGAGATCACCACCACGCGATCGCCATCGCCATCAAAGGCCAGCCCTAAATCAGCGCCCTCAGTGACCACCTTTTCGCGCAGATCAGCAAGATTCTTTTCATCTGCAGGATTGGGTTCGTGGTTTGGGAACGAGCCATCTACATCGCAGTAGAGGGGAAATGCCATACAGCCGAGACTGTCGAAAAGCTTTACTGCAATCGGCCCCGGGGAACTGTTGGCGCCATCGATAACCAGTTTAAAGGTTTTATTGATCAGGCTGTCTTCGACAATATGTGAGATATAGCGAGGAATAATATCGGCGGTCGCTGCACTGCCCTGACCGGTGGCGAAGTTATTGCTGCGCAACATAGGTTTGAGCATCTGCAATGTTCGCCCGGAAATGACTTCGCGCTGAATAATAATTTTAAAGCCGTTATAGGCGGCGGGGTTATGACTGGCGGTAACCATAATGCCACTGCTGGCATGGCCGCCGAAGTGGATGGCGAAGTTGAGAGCGGGTGTGGATATCTGACCCAGATAGACAACATTGATCCCGCAGGAGATGAGCCCCGACTGCAGGGCGCTGGCCAACTCAGGGGAGCTGAGTCTGGCATCGTGGCCAATATAGATTGTCTGTTCATTGTTGCGACGCAGAACGGTGCCCAGACCTTTGCCGAGACGATTAGCGAAGTCGGCGGTAATCTCTGTGTTGGCGAGGCCGCGGATATCATAGTCGCGGAAGACTACATCGGGGATATTGCTGGTGACTGCTGTATCGGTCGCGGCAGATTGCAGGCTCTCCATTAGCTGCTGCTCGAGAGCCGATGGAGTTTCCTCAAGTTCGATTATTGGGGCTTCCGCACTGGTGATTGTTTCCAGTGGTTGAATTTCCAGATCTAGAGGGGCTTCTTCTTTTGCGGGTTGTGGTTCTTTGTTTGGCTGAGGCTCTTTATTGCGCTGAGGCTCTTCATTGCGCTGAGGCTCTCCATTGCGCTGAGGCTCTAACGGACCAGTATGCCCAGCAGCAGATTTTTTCCAACGCTCATTGATAGCGTTGGGCGCTGTGTTTTGCAAATCAATCGCCTCTACCAGAGATCGTCGGCCAAGTCGGAATCTGATCATTAAATACAGAGCAATTAAAATTGCCGCGGCAAAGCTGCTGAAGAAAAGGCCAAAGGGTGGCAGTGCGCTATTAATGGATTTTAGCAGTGCCGGGGATGGCGAAAAGGCCACTTTCCACAGAGAGTTTGCCGTATCAAATGTCTCACTATTAAGCGTTTGATCGCCGCTAGTGCCTATTTCGAGAATAACCGTTGTGCGATTTTGCGAGGTAATTTGCTGAAGTCGCAAAAGTCCCTCTGAGGTATTGATGGTATTTAGGGCATAGCTTAGACCGGCGGTCGGCATCTGCGCCAAAATACTGCCAATCACCTGGTTATTGGCTACCACGGCCTGACTAAAAAGAATTTTCCACTGGTTATCAATTTTTACCGCGCGTGGGTCAACAAGCTTGCCCTGTTGCGAAAGGCGCAGCATATGTTTGGCGGCAAAGCCCAGTTGATCGGAGTGGCGGCTAATGGCTGGATCTATATAGTAAATCGCCTCAGCATCGGTAATGGTAGTTGCTGCGGCGCTTTCTGCGCTTTTTAGACTATTTTTGTCTAAGCGACTAAAACTGTCGATAGTGTTAGTTGCACTGGCCAACTGAGCAAGCTGTTGGCGCTGTTGATCTATATAGCTGTCAACTCGACTGGCGGCTATTTTCATATTCAGGCCGTAGTGAAAATCTACTAGCTGTTGACGTGCCTGAACCACAAGGTTTTGATAGAGCGCGATATAAACACCGACAAGCAGCAGGCCCCCGATAATAATACTGCCAAGCAGTAACGGGTCGTTATAGATTTTCGAAAGGGTTGTTTTAAACGTCACTGTCATCAATCTCAACGGCTGGCTTAGCGCGCTATCTGTTTAGAAATAGCGTCGATAATATCTCGGGCCAGTTGAGTCTTGCTCCTTTTGCTAAATGCCTGACAGCTGTCCGCGGTGATCCACCAGGCTTCGTTGTCGTCACTATTAAAACCAACGTCCGTTCGTGACACATCGTTGGCAACAATTGCATCGAGCTTTTTGCGCACTAACTTATCTCGCGCATAGGTCTCAATATCTTGAGTTTCTGCAGCAAACCCAACTACAAAAAGATCGCTAAAATTCTCGGCGACAGCGCTGACAATATCCGGATTTTTTTCCAGTTTGAGCTCAATGCTATCGGCGGATTTTTTAATTTTTTGCTCAGCCACATTTACTGGTCGATAGTCGGCGACGGCGGCGCTGGCAATAAAGATATCCGCATCGACACAGGCGGCCAGTGCGGCATTGTGCATCTCGGCAGCGCTAACGGCCGGAATCACTGTGCAGCGATCTGGCGGAGTAAGTGACACCGGGCCGGAGATAATCGTTACTTGGGCGCCCGCTTCTACAGCGGCAGCCGCTAGGGAGTAACCCATTTTTCCTGAACTGTGATTGCTGATATAGCGAACCGGATCTATAGCCTCGCGGGTCGGACCAGCAGTGATCACAACTTTCTTACCACTCAGCTGCCCAGTCTCAAAACAGTTGGCGACCTGATCAACGATGGTATCGGGCTGTTGCATACGCCCTTCACCAATATCACCGCAGGCCTGAATGCCACTGTCCGGACCGAAAATCATCACCTGTCGCTGTTTGAGTGTCTGCATATTGTCGCTGGTTGCCGGGTGCGACCACATCCCCTGATTCATGGCTGGCGCCACTGCAATCCGCGCTGGGGTTGCCAGATAAATCGCATTTAATAGGCTGTTGCCGCGGCCGTGAACCATGCTGGCAACAAAGTCTGCGGTGGCTGGCGCAATAAGTAGTAGGTCTGCCCAGCGAGCAAGTTCGATATGGCCCATGCCAGCTTCGGCTTCTGGGTCGAGAAGATCGGCGTGTACCGGATAACCAGAGAGAGCCTGCAATGTTAGTGGACGGATAAATTCTTCAGCAGAGGGTGTCATTACAACCTGCACTTCGGCACCACGATCTTGTAGGCGTCTGACAATCTCGGCACTTTTATAGGCGGCGATCCCGCCAGTGATACCAACAATTATGCGTTTGTTTGAAAGGGTGCTCATTAATCGTCCAGACACAGCAAATAAAGACTGTAAGATACCATTATGAGCGGGACATCTGTAGCAATAAATAAGGACTTACTATGGCTATAACCCAATGGCCGGAGAACGAGAGGCCGCGAGAGAAGCTAATTCTTCGCGGCGCATCGGCACTTTCTGATGCCGAGTTGCTGGCGATATTTCTGCGCACCGGATTGCCGGGTATCACCGCCATTGATCTGGCCCGCAGCCTGCTCACCGAGTTTGGTGGGTTGGGCGCGCTGCTGGGGGCGGACCACAAAGCGTTCTGTTCGGCCAAGGGGGTGGGCACGGCAAAGTTTGTTCAGCTCAAGGCCTCACTGGAATTAACTCGTCGTTATTTGCAAGAGCAGTTAGAAGATCAGCCGGTGTTTACCAGTCCGGAAAAGGTCAGTGATTATCTCTCTGTGCAGATGCGCGATTACAAGCGCGAAGTCTTTATGATGCTGCTGTTGGATAGCAAGCATCAGTTGCTGGATACCTATGAACTGTTTCAGGGCACGTTGAATGCGGCCAGTGTCCACCCCCGCGAGGTTGTTGCTCGTGCGCTGAGGCTGAGCGCCGCTGCGGTGATTGTTGCGCACAATCATCCCTCTGGTCTCGCCGAGCCTAGTCAGGCGGATATTGATATAACCCGACGCTTAAAATTGGCTTTGGATCTGGTGGATATTCGTTTGCTCGACCATTTTGTGATTGGTCGTGGGCAGGTTGTTTCTCTGGCCAAGAGGGGAAAATTGTAGGCTTATTGAATTTATATAAGCTAATGCTGTGGAATAAGCCAATTTCGTTTGATTCAGCATGGCCTTTCTGGTATAAATTGCGCCCCTTTGCGGGAGGGTCCCGCGGCTGGGGTTAGATATCCAGAATTCACGTGTCGGGCGGATGCAAATCCGGTCAGCACAATTGCAAGCAGAGGCAGTAGAAATGTCCAGAGTATGTCAGGTCACAGGCAAGCGCCCAATGGCTGGAAACAATGTATCTCACGCGAAAAACAGAACACGTCGTCGCTTTGAGCCAAACCTTCACACCCATCGTTTTTGGGTTGAAGCAGAAAAACGCTTTGTTAAGCTTCGCGTATCTACTAAGGGTATGCGCATCATCGACAAAAAAGGTATTGAACAAGTATTGTCCGAGCTTCTGGCTCGTGGCGAAAAAGTCTAAGGAGACCACTGATGGCTAAGTCAGCGAGAGAAAAGATTCGTTTAGTGTCCAGTGCAGGCACCGGACATTTTTATACTACAGACAAGAATAAGCGCAATATGCCTGAGAAGATGGAGATCAAGAAGTACGATCCCACTATCCGCAAGCATGTGATCTATAAAGAAGCCAAAATTAAGTAATTTTGCTTCTTGGTTAGACGCGTAAAAAATCCTGCCGGTTGGCGGGATTTTTTTTGCCTCAGATTTTGTCAGCGAGAAAGCGCATATAAAAAGCCAGCCATAAAAAAACCCGATAATTTCTTATCGGGTTTTTCAAATTTGCTGATTTGCCCTAAGGCATGATCAGAAATTAGTCGGCAACTACGTTCTCAGCTTGAGCGCCTTTCTGACCTTGAGTAACTTCCATAGTTACTGCCTGGCCTTCTTTCAAAGATTTGAAACCATCAGCTTGGATTGCGCTGTGGTGTACAAATACGTCACCGCCGCCTTCCTGCTCGATAAAACCAAAACCTTTACTGTCGTTGAACCACTTTACAGTGCCAGAAACTCTCTCCGACATAACTAACCTCACTTATAAATAATGTATACCGTTTAAGGTGTTTAAAATATATCCAGCCTCGTAACGGGGCTAGCCTCACCTCTGTAACATTCATTGATTATCGAGATAACCGAAACCTTACAAAGGCATTACTGCATCAACTAAACAATAAAGTTTATTATGCGTTGAATTAGAATCGCGAAGTGTATGCGCTTTTTTATGATTTGGCTAATTTTTGCGCGATTTTAGGGCAAATAAAACGGAAATCTGTTTGTTTTTTGATCAATTTTCCCAAATTAGGGAAAATTTGATGGGAAAATCTGAATTCCGAGGATTTCTGCACCCTAATAAGCCGAGCGTTAGAGTATTTCGCTATGGTAGCATGTTGAGCATTAAACAGGCTTTTGATCCTTAAACTCGGGAACGATATTTGACTGAATCTCTATGACTAATAATACAACTGACAAAGATTTTGACCAGCCGCTGGAAGCCGATCAACGCAATCTGGCACTGCTGGTTTATATATTACAGGGTCTGGGTTTTGTCACCGGTGGGCTGACCTGGATTGCGGCAATGATGATCAACTATATAAAACTCGATTCGGTTAGGGATACCTGGCTAGAGAGTCATTTCCGCTGGCAACTCAATACCTTTTGGTATGGCTTGCTGTGGTGGATTGTTGGTCTGGTGCTGTGGCTGCTTTTACTCGGCTGGTTGGTTTGGGGGCTACTGTCGCTTTGGGCTCTCTACCGCATTGTTAGAGGCGCACTTTTACTTAATGACAATAAGCCTATTCTCTTCTAGTTATTGCTTGCTGAGTTACTTCAATTGCTGGATCGGTGTTGCCCGACCCTAAGGAAACCCATGACGAATTATTCACATACTCTGGACGCTCAGCCGCAAACATTACCAGTTGGAAAGGTGGTCTGCGTGGGCAGAAATTACGCGGAACACGCCAGAGAGTTAAATAACCCGGTTCCCTCCGAGCCAGTGCTGTTTATCAAGCCGAGTACTGCGCTGGTAAAACTTGAGCAGCGGATTGCGATCCCCTCGCAGTTTGGAGTCTGTCATTTCGAAGCTGAGATGGCGGTGCTGATTGGTGAGCGATTGACCACCTGCAATGAGCAGCAAGCGGCAACTGCTATTGCAGGTGTGGGAGTGGCGCTGGATTTAACCCTGCGAGAATTGCAGTCGACACTCAAGGAGAAAAGCCTACCCTGGGAAAAGGCTAAGGCGTTTGATGGCGCCTGCCCAATGTCGGCATTTGTCAGTCTGCAGAATATTGAGGATTTGCAGAGCCAGCAGATTAAGCTGCGTCAAAACGGTGAACTGCAACAGAATAGTAATAGCGCAGATATGCTGACGCCGGTATTGCCGTTGTTGGCGTATATCAGTCAGTTTTTCACGCTCTCGCCGGGTGATATTGTATTGACTGGAACGCCAGCGGGAGTCGGGCCATTGGCTGCGGGGGATAGTTTGGAGATTTCTCTGGGCGATCAAATTAAGGTTAAGACTAATGTTGTAATAAAGGGCTTTTAAAGAGATTGATATGATATTGGAAAAAGGTATTTACAAACATTACAAAGGCAACCTTTACGAAGTACTTGGGGTTGCTCAACACAGTGAGACATTAGAGCATTTGGTGGTCTATAAAACTCTCTACGGTGATTTCAGCACCTGGGTTCGACCACTGGATATGTTTCAGGAGACTGTGGAGAGAGATGGCGAGCAGGTTGCTCGTTTTGAGTTTGTTGAATCAAGCAATTAGAATTTAGGGATTAACAGTAGCCATTAATTATGTTGTTTATTACCTCCGGAGTAGCTATTCCCGACAGCGAGATTGAGTTGACCGCGGTTCGCTCGCAGGGGCCGGGTGGGCAAAACGTCAATAAGGTCTCGTCGGCGATCCATCTGCGTTTCGATATTAATCAATCCTCTCTGCCGGATGTTTTTAAACAGCGGTTGCTGAAAATCAGTGATCAGCGTATCTCCAAAGATGGCATTATTGTGATCAAGGCGCAGACCACGCGCAGCCAGGAAAAAAATCGCGGCGAGGCGCTAGAGCGTTTACAGCAACTGCTGATGCAGGTGACTTACACGCCTAAAGTTCGCCGTCCCACGCGACCTACAAAAGGCTCGCAAAAGCGCCGTGTGGACAAGAAAACTCGACACGGGAAGCAGAAAGCTCTGCGTTCAAAGGTCTCGCCAGACTCATAAGGTTGCTAGGTATCCCGCTGTTCCAAGTGTAAACTGCGCCGATTAAAGTCAACGGTCAGTCCCATGTCAGAATCCCAGAGTCACCCATTCGATAGCCTAGGCCCCGATCTGTTAATAGATTCGGTTGAGAGCCTCGGCTTTGTCAGTGATGGCCGTTTTCTGGCGCTTAACAGTTATGAAAATCGCGTCTATCAAATTGGCATCGAAGACGAGACGCCGATGATCGCCAAGTTCTACCGTCCCGGGCGCTGGTCTCGCGAGCAGATTCTTGAAGAGCACCAGTTCTGCTATGAGTTGCTTGAGCAGGAGCTACCGGTGGTTGTGCCCTGGAGAAATTCTCAGGGTGGCAGTCTTAACAGCTATGGCGATTTTACTTTTGCTCTCTACGAGCGCAAAGGAGGCCGTGCTCCGGAATTGGATAATCTCGATAATCTTTTTATTCTCGGGCGGTTGATGGGTCGTATCCATGGTATCGGCGCAACTAAGCCTTTCAAACACCGTCCGCAGCTGGATGCTCAGGGCTTTGGCTGGGATTCCTATAAGCTGATCAGCGAGCAATTTATTCCCGAAGGGCTGCGCCCGGCCTACGATAGTCTGGCGCTGGATATCTTAAAAAAGATCGAGCAAATTCTTGAGGACTATGGCGAGATCAAACGTATTCGGGTGCACGGTGACTGTCACTCGGGGAATATTTTGTGGCGCGATGACAATCCGCATTTTGTCGACTTTGACGATGCGCGAATGGCGCCGGCAATACAGGATTTATGGATGCTGCTGTCCGGCGATCGCCATGAGCAGACGATACAGATGGCTGAGATTGTCGAGGGCTACAATGAGTTTTATGAGTTCGATGTTCGAGAGTTAAAGCTGATTGAAGTGATGCGCACGCTGCGAATAATGCACCACAGCGCCTGGATCGCCAGACGCTGGTCCGATCCGGCTTTCCCTATGGCATTTTCCTGGTTTAATTCGCCGCGCTACTGGAGCGAGCATATTCTTCAGCTTCGAGAGCAGTTGGCGGCTCTCAATGAACCGCCAATAGAACTGATGGGTTAGTGTTGTTTATCCGCAAAGGTTACCAACTCTTTTTACCAGCTATAGTTTACCCCAATGGTCAACTGGCTATCAGATTTCTCTGTGTCCGCCGCCGGCTGATTGTCATAGATCCATTCCAACTTTATTTCGGTAAACAGGTTTTCTACCACCGGGACCTTAAAGCCCAGATCAGCTCTGATGTCGGAGTCACTTAAATCGGTCAGGGCGATAAATATCTTATGGCTGTGGAACAGCTCAATATTATTCAGCACCCGAGTGCGGTAGTCGGCGGACCAGCTCCAGGTCAGGCGGCGGTCTGAGGTTTGATCTTCAAGGTCTTCACTGATCCACAGTAAACCAGTCTCTGCCGATAGTGCGGTGGATTCAGATTCCCAGAACTGTCGACCGATGGCGCTACCTATATAGTAGTATTGGTCGATGGCGCGCTCTTCGTTGGCGCCAAATGAGACGCTGTTGCTCCAGAACCATTGATCCTGAAAGAACCAGTCTATTCCGTAGCCCAGAGCATACTCAGTATTCGGCGATGAGCCGTTGAGGCTGTGGGTTTCATAGTTGAGGTTCGAGCGGTGACGAAAGTCACCCTCTCGCCACTCTACACTGCTATCAAGATCCCAGTCTTCACGTTCCTGGTTGCCGCTGGCATAGGCGCCGGTAAAGGACAGGCTACCGTTATAAGTGTTGCTGAAAACCTCCGTCGGCTGTTCGCCAAAGGGTTCCCCATTGATTGAGGCGACCTGTTCCTGAGCAATAGTCAGCGTGCCAAAACTATCTGAATTCCAAATCACATGAGTTTCGGTCTGTTGGTTGAGCTGGCCCTGAATAATGTCGCCATTGGTCAGGGTGATTTGATCTGCTGAGGTGGCGGTTGCCAGTGTCAGAGATGCAAAAAGAGCTGCCATCCAAATTAGACTTCGCTTCGTAAAACTTCCATATCGCATTGTTGCCTCCTGAGGGATAAAAGGCGAGTGGTGGTGTTTGGTTGAGGTCGGCTATTTTACAGATTTTGCCAAGATGGTCATTACTAGTCGAAAATTACTTTATCTTTCTAGTGGTTAATCAGTAGAATGCCGTTGCATGGACATTGGCCAATTGCCGACCAACATTATTTGACGTTATTAGAGAGTTTGAGGAGAAAAAAATGAGCGAATTTCCGACAGAGTTGAAATATGCCAGCAGTCACGAGTGGGCTAGATTGGAAAGTGATGGCAGTGTGGTTATTGGCATTACAGATCACGCACAGGACGCTCTGGGCGACGTTGTTTACATTGAGCTGCCTGAAATGGGTGCCAGTGTAGATGCCGGATCTGAAGTTGCGGTTATTGAGTCGGTTAAAGCGGCCTCTGATATTTATTCTCCAGTGACCGGTGAAGTGGTTGAGATTAATCCGGCCCTTGAAGATGAGCCGGAAACAGTGAACAGCTCGCCCTACGCCGATGGTTGGTTATTCCGTGTAATGCCAACAGATACAGGCAGCATGGATGATCTGATGGATGCTGATGGTTATGCGGCTTCTGTCGAAGAGTAATATTTTCTGTTAGGTCTTTGAATTGGGCCTGAGAGTAAAAAGCCTCGATATTTATCGGGGCTTTTTTGTAGGCTGGTTTTTATTCGCGACTCGGATGAAAATCAGTCACGCAGGGAGATAATTGGCCACTGCTGGTCTTTCGCTTTATCTCGTAATCGATCACAGGGGTCAACCGCAACCGGGTTATCAACTTCGAAAAGTAGCGGTAGATCATTGGCCGAGTCACTGTAAAACCAGCTGCCCTCAAGAGTCTCGGACTCTTCTTGTAGCCACTCTTTAAGTCGGATTACTTTGCCCTGTTGGTAGGTGGGGGTGCCGACAACCCTCCCGGTGTAGCGGCCATCGGCAATTTCAGGCTCCGCCGCCAAAAGTTCTGTAACCCCCAAGCTGTGACAGATAGGTTCGACAACAAAGCGATTGGTTGCGGTGATAATCAGTAGCCGGTCACCGGCCTCACGATGCTTTTTAAGCAGAGCCTGAGCCTTGGGCAATTGCATAGGTGCAATCACCTGTTGCATAAACTTTGTGTGCAGTTCGTGCAGCTCGGTCATGGGTATTTCGGTGAGCGGGCGCAGAGAAAATTCTAAATAAGCGAAAATATCCAAACTACCGGCAACGTAATCAGCGTAGAATTGGTCGTTAGCTTTTTGGAACTGCTGCGCGTCAACGCGCTGCTCGGCAACTAGAAATTCCCCCCAGCTGTGGTCACTGTCCCCAGCTATCAGGGTGTTGTCTAAGTCGAATATAGCGAGAGCCATGGAATTTAGTCCGGTTAGGTTTCTGTGTTCGGCAGGATAACCATGCAGCTCTGTTGTCTCAAGAGAAAATTGCCGCGACCCCGAGACTGTGGAACAATAAGATTAAAATAAAAGGGTGATGTACTTTGGTTGATAAGGATGGTTTCCGCTCAAATGTCGCTATTGTTATAGGTGATGGCAATGGCAGATTGTTTTGGGCAAAAAGGCTCGGTCAGACTGCTTGGCAATTCCCTCAGGGCGGAATTGATCGTGGGGAAAGCGTTGAGGATGCCCTCTATCGCGAGCTCTATGAAGAGGTCGGTCTTGAGTCTGGCGACGTCAGTGTTATTCAGCGTTCGAAAAAATGGCTGAGATATCATATCCCCCAACAGATGCAGCGCAAGCACTCCAAGCCGCTGTGTATCGGTCAAAAGCAGCGCTGGTTTTACTTACAGATGAACTGTGATCCGGACAAGATTCGTTTCGATACTAGCGGAAGCCCAGAGTTTGATGATTGGCAGTGGGTCAATTATTGGTATCCAGTCAATTCGGTTATTTCATTTAAGCGAACAGTCTATCGCAACGCCTTGCAGGAGTTCTCTGCGGCGAATGCCCACCTTCAAACCCAACAGGCGGTTTAACTATGTTGGCGTCATTGCGCAATATAGTTCAGGAGGTCAACAGTGCTCGAAATCTCGGGCAGGTTCTGAGTATTATCGTCAAGGAAGTAAGCACGGCCATGCAGGCTGGTGTTTGCTCGGTCTATCTATTTGATGAATCTGATCAGCGCTATGTGCTGATGGCCAGTAAAGGCCTGCGCGGTGAATCGATTGGCAAGGTGCGGTTGGCGATGCGCGAAGGTCTGGTCGGACTGGTTGCCGCTCGAGAAGAGCCGCTCAATCTTGAGAATGCCGACAAACATCCCAACTTCGCCTATTTTGAAGAGACTGGCGAAAGTCCCTTTCACTCGTTTCTCGGTGTTCCGATTATCCATCACCGCAAGGTGTTGGGTGTTCTGGTTCTGCAGGAGGAAAGCCAGAGAAAATTTGGCGATGAGGAAGAGGCTTTTGTGGTTACCGTCTGCGCCCAGCTATCTGGTGCCATCGCCCATGCCGAGGCGACCGGTGCTCTGCGACAATTGGCTTCAGCGGGGCGCGGTAAAAGTCGCGAGGCGCTGTTTCGCGGTATTCCCAGTTCTCCGGGGGTGGGTATTGGCCGTGTGGTGCTGGTTTCAGACACTGCAGATTTGGCCGCGGTTCCCGAGCGTTTTATCAAAGATAGCTCGGCTGAAATTGAGATTTTCCGCACCGCGCTTGAATCGGCCAAAAAGGATATGCGCAATCTGGGTGAGGGTTTGGAGAGCAAGCTTAGCTCGGAAGAGATGGCGCTGTTTGAAGTCTATATTCGTATGCTCGATGACCGCTCGCTGGGTGGTGAGGTAATCGCGGCGATTATTGCTGGACAGGCTGCTCAGAGTGCCTGGAGTTCGGTTATTCTTAAGCATGTACGTACCTTCCAGAAAATGGATGACCCCTATTTGCGTGAAAGAGCTGCCGACGTTAATGATTTGGGTAAGCGCGTATTAGGCTACTTGCAGCGCAATCAGAAAAAATCCCTGCCGCTGCCGCGACGAATTATTTTAGTCGGTGAAGATCTCTCTGCTTCAGCGCTGGCAGATATTCCAGTCAGCCGTTTAGTAGGCATTGTCTCCGTCAAAGGGTCGAGCAACTCGCATATGGCGATTGTTGGGCGAGCACTGGGTGTGCCCACGGTAATGGGCGCGGTGGATCTCCCCTGGGCTGAGATGGAGGGGCATGAATTAATTATTGATGGCTTTAGTGGCGATGTAATCAGCCGCGCCAGCCGCAGTATGCGTCGTGTCTACCTCGAGCGTCAGCGAGAGGAAAAACAGCTCGCCAAAGACCTTGAAAAGCTTCGCGATATTCCCTGTGTGACGCCGGATGGTGTTCCTCTGTCGCTGTGGATGAATACCGGTTTGCGCCAAGATATTGCCATAGCGCTAAAAAGCAGCGCTCAGGGGGTTGGTCTGTACCGAACAGAAATTCCCTTTCTTATGCGCTCCAGTTTCCCGACAGAAGATGAACAGACGGTTATCTATCGAGAACAGCTGCAGGGTTTTGCGCCCCAGCCGGTGACCATGCGAACACTGGATATTGGTGGTGACAAAGATCTGCCCTATTTTCCTATTGAAGAGGAAAATCCCTTTCTGGGTTGGCGTGGTATTCGTATTTCTCTCGATCATCCGGAAATTTTTCTTGCCCAGATTCGCGCTATGTTGCGCGCCAGTGAAGGGCTGAATAATCTGCGCATTATGCTGCCGATGATCAGCAGTGTGCCGGAATTGGATAGCGCTCTCGAGTTGATTGATCGCGCCTACAATGAGCTGTTGCAGGAAGAGGGTTACAGTATTCAGCGACCGCAGGTCGGCGCCATGATTGAGGTTCCGGCGGCGGTCTATCAGGTTAAAGAGTTGGGTAGGAAGGTAGATTTTCTCTCTGTAGGCACCAATGACCTGACCCAGTATCTACTGGCGGTTGATCGAAATAATCCCCGCGTGGCGAACCTCTATCACGCGCTGCACCCCTCGGTATTGCGCGCGCTAAAAATAATCCATGAACAGGCGACTGCAGTGAACTGCCAGATCAGTGTCTGTGGTGAGGTTGCCGGTGATCCTCTCGGGGCAGTGGTACTACTCGGCTTGGGTTATGAGAATCTGTCAATGAGTGCCAACAGCCTGTTAAAAGTTAAGTCGATGTTAAATCAGGTCTCGAAAAGTGAAGCGCGCATTCTCGCCAAGCGTGCCCTGCGTATGTCAGATGCCAGTTCGGTATCGGTATTTCTCTCCGATGCTCTCAACCGCCCAGAGCTCTCAAAACTCTATCGCCCAGTGTTGGTCGACAAGTCCTAGCCGGTCAGTCTAGAGTAGAATTTAGACTTGAGGGCTAATTTATATTGATAATATTCGCTCGTCTGCGTAGCCGATAGATGCATAAAAAGCTATGATCTGCGCAGAATAAATTCTCGGGAATAGAGATGTTAAATTATCCAGCTATAGATCCTGTCGCACTCTCCGTGGGGCCTTTTAGCCTGGGCGATACTGTCCTTGGACCTCTTCAGGTTCACTGGTATGGCATTATGTATCTGCTCGGCTTTGGCCTGGCTTGGATGCTGGCGGTGCGCAACAGTCAGCGCCCCTGGTCGCCAATCAAAAAAGCTCAGGTGGAAGACGTAATTGTCTACGGTGCCTGGGGGGTGATTCTCGGCGGCCGATTTGGTTATATGTTTTTCTACAGTGCCGATAAATGGCTCGCTGATCCCGGTATGATCCTGCGTATTTGGGAGGGCGGTATGTCTTTCCATGGTGGCCTGATCGGTGTCGCCATCGCCATGATGATTTTTGCGCGCAAGCATCATGTATCTTTTTTAGGGCTTGCGGATTTTGTTGTTCCGCTGGTTCCCGGTGGTCTGTTCTTTGGTCGTCTGGGTAACTTTATCGGTCAGGAGCTCTGGGGTCGTCCCACTGATATGTCCTGGGGAATGATTTTCCCCGCCGATCCGGAACAGCTTGCCCGTCATCCGTCACAGCTTTACGAGGCCTTTTTAGAGGGGCTGGTATTGTTTTTTGTCATCAACTGGTTTGCCAGAAAGCCACGGCTGTTTGGTGAAATCTCTGGGTTATTTTTAATTTTCTACGGTCTGTTCCGCTTTGCGGTGGAATTTGTCCGTCAACCAGATCCTCAGTTCACGGACCAGTCCGCACTGTTTGAATGGCTGGGTTGGATGACTCGTGGTCAAACCCTCTGCATTCCAATGGTCCTGTTAGGGCTGTGGATGATGCGCAACAGTTTGAGAGTACTTTTTACTCGCAAGACTATAGTTTAGCCGCAAGGCATAAAAGGGCTTTTAAATAATGAAGCAGTATTTGGATTTAGTTAGACATATTCGCGATCACGGCGTAAAGAAAGAAGACCGCACCGGTACTGGCACCACCAGTATCTTTGGGTATCAGATGCGCTTTGATCTAAGCGAGGGATTCCCGCTGGTGACCAGCAAAAAAGTCCACCTCAAATCTATTCTCCACGAATTACTGTGGTTTATCCGCGGTGATACCAATATCCGCTATCTGGTTGAAAATGGTGTTGGCATCTGGAACGACTGGCCCTTTCAAAGCTGGCTGCGTAAAACCGGGGAAGAGGATTCTTACCCGATGTATTCGCTAGAGTGGAAAGAGAAGAAGAAAGAATTTATCCAACGTATTAAAGACGATGCCGCCTTTGCTGAAGAGCACGGCGATCTCGGCCCGGTCTATGGTCGCCAGTGGCGGAATTTTGAAGGCGTGGATCAGCTTGCCCAGCTGGTTGAAGATATTAAATCCAATCCCGACTCCAGACGTCTAATCGTCTCGGCATGGAATCCAAAGGATATTCCGGTGATGGTTAAATCCGGACTACCGCCCTGCCACAGCCTATTTCAGTTTTATGTCACAGAGGGCCGCCTCTCCTGTCAGCTCTATCAGCGCAGTGCCGATGTATTCCTTGGCGTGCCGTTCAATATTGCCTCCTACGCAATACTGACGCTGATGATTGCTCAGGTGACCGGCTTAAAGCCCGGTGACTTTGTCCACACCTTTGGCGATGCCCACTTATATAGTAATCATATGGATCAGGTTGAAGAGCAGCTGTCGCGAACCACCTTCCCGCTGCCGACGCTGGCGATAAATCCGGACGTCGACAATCTATTTGATTTTGTCTTTGAAGATTTTGAACTGCTCGATTATCAGTCCCATGGCCCAATTTCTGCACCGGTGGCTGTCTGATGAAAATTTCCTTAATTGTTGCCGTCAGTCGCAATGGCGTTATTGGTATTGATAACCAGCTGCCCTGGCATCTGCCCGAAGACCTTAAATATTTTAAATCGGTCACCATGGGCAAGCCGATTATTATGGGCCGCAAGACCTATGATTCGATTGGTCGGCCACTGCCCGGGCGCACCAATATAGTGATCACCCGCGACAGCAGCTGGCAGGCCGAGGGTGTCGAAGTCGCGCAGACCCTGGCCCAGGCCATGACGCTGGGGCGTTTAGCCTGTGCCAATGCCGGTGCTGATGAAGCCATGGTTATTGGCGGCGAACAGATTTATCGCATGACCTTACCGGCCGCTGACCGGCTCTATCTGACCGAGGTGCAGGCTGAAGTTGAGGGCGATGCATTTTTCCCCGAGTTCGATGCCAAAGAGTGGCAGCAGGTCAGTGAACAATTGCCAGAAATTACCGATACCCATCCGTATCGGTATTTAGTTCTTGAGAGAATAAAAAAGTAGTTGTTACATAAGGTAACAAAGGACATAGTACGCTTTGTCATCTATTACTTATTTAAGCCGTCAAATTGATTCTTGAACGGCAGACTGTTACAAAGGTGTCCGAAAATAAATTGTCAGGATTTGGAGGGGTGCTACAGTTCCAACTCTGACATCGAAAGATCATCAATCCGATAGACCCAAGTTGAGGGAACTATGAAAAACCAACCACTAAAGGCACTGGCATTAATTGCCGTACTTGCCAGTGGCACAACTGCTTTTGCAGTTCAGGCCGCAGAAGTAAGTGATGTGTTAAAAGCCGGCGCCAGTAAAGTTCAGGCGGCAAAAAATGCACAGTCAACAGTCGACGGCATTGCCGATAAGACCGATGGCCTGCTGCAGGAATTTAAGCAAGTTAACAAGCAGATAGAGAGTCTGCGCGTTTATAACTCACAGCTCGAACGTCAAATCGCCAGTCAGAAGCAAATGATGGCCGAGCTCGAAGAGTCTATTGAGAACGCAACTATAATTGAGCGAGGCATCTCGCCACTTATGGAAAGCATGCTTAAAGGTCTTAAAGAGTTTATTGCTCTGGACGTTCCTTTCAAGAAAGCCCAGCGTCAAGAGGCAATCGAAGTTCTGTTTGATAACCTCGACAGCGCCAAGTTTTCTGCGGCTGAAAAATTCCGTCAGATTCTTGAAGTTTACGATATCGAGTCTGAGTACAGCCTGTCACTTGAAACCTATCGCGATTTGGTAGATATCAACAGCGATGGTTCTGAAGTTGAAGTGGACCTGCTGCGTATCGGTCGTGTTGCATTGATGTATCAGACAAAAGATAAGTCACAAACCGGAGCCTGGAACAAAGCGACCAATTCTTGGGAAACGCTAGGTTCTGACTACCGCCGTCCTGTAGACCACGGCATTCGTATCGCTAAGAAGTTAGCGCCGCAGGATGTTCTGGAAATGCCAATTACTGCCCCGGAGACAGCACAATGAACATGAAATTCGTTAAAGTTTGTGCCGCTTTCATCGCTGCTGCTTCTCTAAGCATGCCAGCCCTGGCACAGGATGCAAAAACCCTTGATGAGCTACTGCAGATGATTCAGAGCTCGAAGATTTCAGAATCTGCAGAGTATCGTCAGCGCGAAGCTGACTTTAAGCGCGATCAGCGCAAGCAGGCTTCACAGCTAACTCAGGCAAAGAAGACTAAAGATGCCGAAGAGCGTCGTTCAGATCGTCTTGAGCAGAATATCCGCGACAACGATATCAAGCTTGCCGCACTGCGCGAACAGCGTGATAAGCGTCTTGGCTCGCTTAAAGAGCTATTTGGACACCTAACCGGTGCCGCTGGTGATATCCGTGCCAACCTGACTCAGTCAGTTGTCAGTGCACAGATTCCTGGTCGTACAGAGTTCCTCGATGAGCTGATTGAAAAGATGAGCAGCGACACGCGCCTACCTTCAATCCTCGATATCGAAAAACTTTGGTATGAGCAGCAGCGTGAAATGGTTGAAAGTGGCCGAGTGGTTAAATTTAACCGCACGGTTCTGCGAGCTGATGGTTCACAGGAAGAGATGGAAGTTGTCCGTGTTGGTACTTACAACCTGATGGCCGACGGAATGTACCTTGAGTACAGCCCGGAAAACGGTCTGGTTTCTGAATTGGCACGACAGCCTTCAGGACATCAGGGCAGCGCGGCTGATCTTCAGGAAGCGGTTGAAGGCTTCACCAAGGTTGGTCTCGATCCTACTGGCCCACTAGGTGGCGGTCTGTTGCGTGCACTTATCAATACTCCTACTCTGGTTGAGCGCTGGCACTTTGGTGGCATCGTTGGTTATGTCATCACCGGTGTATTTGTTGTCGCTATCTTCTTAGCCATATGGCGCTTTGTTTTCTTGCAGGGTGTTTCCCGCAAGGTATCTGCTCAGCTTAAGGCTCCGGAAACAGCTAATATTGATAACCCACTGGGTCGTGTACTGGCCGTTTCTCAGGCCAACCCAGGTCTGGATGCAGAGTCGCTGGAACTCAAGCTTCACGAGGCCGTGCTTAAAGAGCGCCCCTCGATTGAGTCTGGTTTAAGCCTGCTGAAGATTATTGCCATGGTTGCCCCACTGTTGGGTCTGCTAGGTACAGTAACCGGTATGATTATTACCTTCCAGATGATTACCCTATTCGGCGCTGGCGATCCCAAGGCGATGGCTGGCGGTATTTCTCAGGCATTGATTACTACAGTTCTGGGTCTGGTTGTCGCCATCCCAACGGTATTGATGCACACACTGGTCAACGGAAAAGCGCAGCGTATTCTTCATGTACTTGAAGAGCAGAGTGCTGGCATTGTGGCTGGTTCAGTAGAGGGTCGCTAAGATGTTTTTTGTTGATACTCTGGCAGAAGTTGGAAAGTTTATGGATTCAGGCGGGATGGTCCTCTGGGCCATCGTCGTACTGTTGTTCGTGATGTGGACTCTCCTCTTTGAGCGTATGTGGTATCTCAAATCCGACGTTAGCCAGGATGTACAGGGTGCTCTTGATGTTTGGGAAGCGCGCGACGAGCGCAAATCCAAACGCGCTCACCAGATCAGAGAGCAGTTGATCTCTGAAGTGAGTGTAAAGATCGACGAAAACCTTATGATGATTAAAACACTGGTTGCTCTGGCACCACTGTTTGGTTTGCTGGGAACAGTGACCGGAATGATCGTGGTATTTGACGTTATGGCATTCACTGGCGGCGGCGACGCCAAGGCGATGGCTGGCGGTGTTTCTCAGGCAACTGTACCGACAATGTCGGGAATGGTTGCCGCTCTATCCGGCGTGTTTGGCATGACCTATGTCGAGCGCTCTGCAGAGCGAGAGAAGCATCTGTTGGAAGATCACCTGACCATGGATCACTAACTGGAGCCTGTCAGAGACAAGGTTTCTGTGAGAGAAAACTATGCGCAATAGAACAAATGGATCACAACCTCAGGGCGAAGCAATTGATTTGACCCCAATGCTGGACGTGGTTTTTATCATGCTGATCTTTTTTATTGTTACAGCATCTTTTATCAAACTGCCCGGTGTCGAGGTTAATAAAGTCGACGCCGATACGGCACAGTCCTACAAAAAAGTAGGCATCTTGGTAGCGATTAGCGATAACAATGAAATTTGGATTGATAAAAAGCGCGTTGAAACTACCGCGTTAAAAATCAATCTAAGCAGGTTGTACAACGAAAATCCTAAGGGCGGCATGGTTATCCAGGCCGACAATGAATCAAATATTGAAGTGGTCGCCAAGGTCGCTGATGTCGCACAAGACATCGGCATCCGTCCGGTGGCAATTTCAGTAGAAAAAGACTGAGTTAATAAGTATGGCTGTTATCAGAGTTGGTATTTCTGCTGCACTTGGAGTTCTGGTTACCTTTGCATTGATTATTTTGATGTACAAGCTGATCGACTCGGGCAATAAAGATCTTGATGAAAAAGAAACGATTAAAATCGCTGACTTTCTTCATGTCGATAGACAGTTGACCGAGAATGCAAAACAGACTCAAGTTGAGAAGCCCGAAGATCCGGAGACACCTCCACCGGAAATTCCCGAAGACAATATAGAGTTTGAAGTCCCCGAAAATGCGATTAGCATGGCGGCACCCTCAGCCAATGCCAATCTTAAGATTGGTGGCGCTGGTGGCTTTGCCCGAGACTCCGACTATATTCCTGTGTATGTTCCTCAGCCGCAGTATCCGCGCCGGGCTCAGACACGAGGCAAAGAGGGTTACGCGGTTATCGAAGTGATTATTACCACTACTGGTGGTACCCGTGATCCGAAAATGATTGAAGAATTTCCGGAAGGCTGGGGATTTGGTCGCGCAGCGCTTAGAGCGGCATCCAAGCTAAAGTACAACCCACGGGTTGTCGATGGCGTAGGCCAGGAAGTTCCGGGTGTGTTGTATAAATTTACTTTCCAGATGGCAAAATAAGGAGTAACTGATGTCTAGAAGCACAAAAATTCTAGCCGTATTCGGCGCTGCTTTTGTTTTGCCGCTAATGGTGGCAGTGGTTGATCCGCAGTCGTCATTAAATACCTCGGTATTTGCAGCAGAAGAAAAGAAAGAACCTAAATACAAAGATGTAAAAACCCGCAAACGTCAGTCAGTTGGTGCTAGATGTGCCAAGGCTCTGGAAAAAGTTCAGCCGGTACTCGAAGAAGAGAACTGGGCTGTTGCACTTGAGATGTTAAATGACATCGAGGCGAACGTTAAAACCTGTAGTAGCGATTACGAGCAGACGCAGGTGTGGAAATTTGCTGCTTATGTCCACTATTCGTTGGAAGACTATAACAGCGCTATTCGTTCCTACAAACGTGTAGTAGACGGTATTGGTACGCCACCAGAATTAAAGCTCGATACTCGCTACACACTGGCGCAGCTCTATACAGTTCAAGAAGACTATCGCAATGCAGCCTTGCAGTTGGAAGCCTGGATGCAGGAGTCAGCGATTATTGGTGCCGATGCGCGAATGTTACTGGCGCAAATCTACTATCAGTTGGAGCGCAAGACAGAATCACTGCAAATGGTTAATGCGGCGATTGCCGATGTTGAATCTAAAGATATTCTTCCTAAAGAGGGTTGGTGGGGCTTGCAGCGCGTTCTTTACTATGAAAAGAACAACTATCCCAAGGTAACTAGCATTCTAGAGCAGCTAGTGAAACACTATCCCAAGTGGACTTACTGGCGTCAACTCGGTGGTATGTACGGACAGCGCGAGCGCGAGATGGATCGCCTAGTAGCTACCGAAGTTGTCTACCTAAATGGTGAGCTGACCAAAGAAACCCAGGTGATGAGCATGGCTTATATGTATCTGGGAGCCGAAGTTCCCTACCGTGCAGCGAATATTATCGAAAAGGGGATGATCGACGGGGTTGTTAAGAGCTCTGCGAAGAACCTCGAAGTGCTAGGCACAGCCTGGTATCAGTCAAAAGACCTTAACAACGCGGTAAAAGCGCTAGAGAGTGCCTCGAAGAAATCTGATACGGGTAATCTTCAGGCTCGCCTGGCCGGCATCTACCTGGATCTTGGTCGCGACTCTGAAGCCTATCGCGCAGCCAGACGTGCAGCCAAAAAGGGCGGCGTAAAACGCCCGGAGGCTAACTACCTGGTGATGGGTAATGCGCTGATCAACCTGCACTGTTACAAGGATGGTGTTGCCGCCTTTAAGAAATCCCTTAAAGTTGCCAAGACTGAAAAGAGTAAGCGCTATCCCAAGCAGTGGATTCGTTACGCTGACACTGAAGGTGCTCGATTACAGAAACTTCGTGATGTAGGTGCTACGGTTCCAAGCTGTAGTAAGTAAAGCTTCAGATACAAAGTAGAAATAAAAAAGCCCGGTGCTCATAGAGTCCCGGGCTTTTCTTTAGCTGTTATAAAACGCAGCTCTCGTAACTCTAATAACTACAACTGAGTCAGATCTCGCACTGCACCCTTATCGGCACTGGTGGCCAGTTTGGCATAGGCTTTAAGGGATGCTGAAACCTTGCGTGGACGATCCTCCACCGGCTTCCAGCCCGCCTTGTCCTGCGTCTCACGACGGCTGGCAAGTTCTTCATCAGAAACCAATACATCAATACTGCGATTTGGGATATCAATACGTATGATATCACCCTGCTGAACCAGACCAATATTGCCGCCAGCACCAGCTTCGGGTGAAACATGGCCAATGGATAAACCCGAGGTACCGCCAGAAAAACGACCATCGGTAATCAGCGCGCAGGCCTTGCCGAGATTTTTCGATTTGATATAGCTAGTTGGGTAGAGCATCTCCTGCATACCGGGACCACCGCGTGGGCCCTCATAGCGAACGATAACCACATCTCCGGCCTTTACTTCATCGTTTAGGATACAGGCTACAGCCTCATCCTGGCTTTCAGTAATAAACGCCGGGCCTTCAAATACATGGATAGACTCATCTACGCCAGAGGTTTTAACCACACAGCCATCGGGTGCCAGATTACCGGTTAACACAGCTAGGCCGCCTTCAAGACTAAAGGCATTTTCCAGATTGCGAATACAGCCATTGGCACGATCCGCATCCAGAGATGGCCATCTGGTGCTCTGGCTAAAGGCCGTCTGAGTGGGAATGCCCGCTGGGCCCGCTTTGTAAAAAGTTTTTACCTCTTCACTGACCTGACCACTGACAATATCCCATTTTTCCAACGCTTCTTTTAGCGTCGCAGAATGAACCGTGGGTATATCACCGTGAATAAGACCGGCGCGTTCGAGTTCGGCCAAAATACCCATAATGCCACCAGCGCGATGAACATCTTCGACATGGTATTCCGGCGTATTCGGTGCCACCTTACAGAGTTGCGGTACAACACGAGACAGGCGATCGATATCCGCCATATCAAATTCAATACCGGCTTCTTGAACTGCGGCTAAAAGGTGCAGGATAGTATTGGTAGAACCACCCATGCAGATATCCAGCGTCATGGCATTTTCAAAGGCCTTAAAGTTGGCGATTGAACGGGGCAGCACCGAGTAATCATCATGGTCGTAATGCTGGCGAGCCAGCTTAACAATAGTGCGACCGGCTTCCTGAAACAGTTCGCGACGATCGGAGTGAGTGGCCAGCACCGTGCCATTACCGGGCAGGGAAAGGCCCAAGGCCTCAGTTAGACAGTTCATGGAATTGGCGGTAAACATACCAGAGCAAGAGCCGCAGGTAGGGCAGGCGGAGCGCTCGTATTCAGCGACTTTCTCATCACTGGCTTCGTCATCAACGGCGATAACCATGGCATCAACCAGATCGAGTTTATGATCGGCGAGCTTGGTTTTACCGGCTTCCATAGGACCACCGGAAACAAAAACAACCGGAATATTCAGGCGCATAGCCGCCATCAACATGCCCGGAGTAATCTTGTCGCAGTTGGAAATACACACCAGCGCGTCGGCGCAGTGAGCATTGACCATATACTCTACCGAGTCGGCAATAATATCTCGCGAGGGCAGCGAGTAGAGCATACCGTCATGACCCATAGCGATACCGTCATCCACCGCAATGGTGTGGAACTCGCGGGCAATACCGCCAGCTTTGGCAATCTCTGCCGCCACCAGATCACCCATGTCTTTTAGGTGAACATGACCGGGCACAAATTGCGTATAGGAGTTGGCGATAGCGATCATCGGCTTATTAAAGTCGTCATCTTTCATGCCGGTGGCGCGCCAAAGAGCTCTGGCTCCCGCCATGTTGCGACCTTGGGTGGTAGTGTGGGAACGATACTTAGGCATTGCTTGTCTCATGGGAAATTTTTATTGGTGTGAAGGATAACAGAAACTGGGTGGCTGATGAATGTGGGCGTTTAAATTAAATCCTTGCTGCTGTATGAAATGTGGGTGACAATTTGTCGAGTAATTAAAAGGACATAAAATGCAGATCAAAATAGATAAATCTGAAGCAATTCCTAAAATCATTCATCAGATTTGGTTGGGGCCTCTAGAGCCTCCAACAGAAGTCATGCAAACATGGAAAGAGCTCCACCCTGAATGGGAATATTTATTGTGGAGCGAAAATAATTTACCGCAATTAAAAAATCAACAAGCCTTTGATAAGTCGAAAGCTTTCACCCAAAAAGCCGATATTCTAAGGTACGAGCTCCTCTACCATTACGGCGGTATTTTTGTTGATGCGGATGAGCACTGCATCAAACCGATAGATAGCCTTTTTGAAAAGATACGTCAGAATAACTGTGACTGCTTTGCAGTGTATGAGCGCGGAAGCTCAGGGTTAATTGCAAATGGCATTATGGGCTGTACGGCTAAAAATGCCTTTATGGAAAAAATGACTGACGAAATTGATATTGATGAAAAAGGTGATCCATGGGAGCTTGTAGGTCCAAAATATCTCACCGCTATGATGGAAAAATATCAGCCCGCCGCGCATATTTTCCCCTCCAAGGTTTTCTTACCTATTCACTTTAGAGACAAAGATCAGCGTAATATTGATATAGAGGAATTGAAGAAAGACCCAGAAATTTATGGCATCCAATTGTGGGGCACCACTACCTCCGCATACAGGCCAAAATTTCTAACATCGCCAATATTATTTTTGCGCTATCTATTAAAAAAGCTCAGAAAAAAGACGTTTGTTATTTCCTAAGCAATTATATGGGTTTACTAAAGATTCGTGACTGGCGCTGATAGTTATACAGCGATTGTTTTTCAGCGGGCAGATCACTGAGGGCCGCTTCAGAAAAGCCCTGCTCTCTAAACCAGTGGGCAGTCTGGGTTGTCAGCACAAAGAGTGTTTTCAAACCGCTGTCAGTGGCATCTTTTTCGAGACATTTAAGCAGGCGCGAAGCAATCCCCTGATTGTGAAATTCAGGATGAGTTGCAACACAGGCCAGCTCGCCGGCATCACTGTTGCCAATGGGATAGAGCGCAGCACAGCCGAGCAGGGTTCCCTCGGGATGCACAACCACCATAAATCGCGAGATCTCGGTCTCGAGTAATTCCCGGGAGCGCTTAACCAGAATGCCCTGTTGTTCAAGCGGTGAAATTAGATCGAGAATACCGCCGACATCATCAATATTGGCCGGTCTGATCACCTCGGAATGATCTTTCATAATCAGCGTGCCGGAGCCCTCGCGAGTAAATAACTCACGCAGCAGCGTGCCATCGTTATCACAGCCCACCAGATGTACTCGATCAACACCATTGCGGCAGGCCTGATAGGCCGAAGCCATCAGCCAATACACCGATGATTCATCGCCATCAGCCTTTTTTAAACTGGCCTTTAGATCGGCAACCTCGGGCAGAGATAAATTGCGCAACAGATTATTTTTAGCATCGAGAATCCCCGACGCGCTAGTTACTAGAACCAGTTTTTCAGCATTGAGCGCGATAGCCGCCTGAGTAGCCACATCCTGATAAGCCAGATTAAAAGCCTCACCCGTTGGGGAAAACCCAATCGAAGACATAAGTACCAGAGCGCCGGCGTCAAGTTGGTCTTTAATGGCCGCGGTATCAATACGACGAATCTCTCCGGCGCGCTGAAAATCGACGCCATCGCGAACACCAAGCGGCTTGGCAGTAATAAAGTTACCGCCGATCACGCGCACGCGCGCACCGTGCATCGGTGAATTGGGCAGCCCCATAGAGAGCGCCGACTCAATTTGAAATCTTGTCCCACCAACCGCCTCTTTAACGCAGTTCATTGTCTCCGCGTCGGTAACTCGCACCTGTTGGGAAAAAGTTGTCTGCAGTCCGGCTGCTTCGAGGCGCTGATCTATCTGTGGTCGCGCGCCATGGACAAGCACTATATGCGCGCCAAGGCTCTGCATCAGCGCAATATCGTGAATAATACTGTGGAAGTTTTCGTGGCATACCGCATCGCCACTCAGTGCGATAACAAAGGTTTTACCCCTGTGCGCATGAATATAAGGCGAGGTTTCACGAAAGAACTGAACGTAGTTATTAGTTGTCATGGCGGGATTATAAGCAAGAGTGGCCAATAAGTTGAGATAAAAAATTAATTGTTGGCTGAACCCGATCCAGCGGCAGGAATTCATTGGGCTGATGAGCCACATCTATATCGCCGGGACCGAGCACAACCACATCCATTCCCAGCTCCTGCAAGTAGGGAGCCTCGGTCGCAAAGGCCACGGATTCCCCACGATGACCGGTCAGTTTTTCACAGAGCGCAACAATCTCGGAATGCTCATCGCCACAAAATGGCGGCACAATCAGTTTTTCCAGTTTCCAGTCCATCTTGTCCGCTGCGGCGGTCTTGGAAACCTCCAGCTCAATATCCTTCTGCAGCTTTTGTAGATCCATGCCCGGCAGCGGACGAATTTCAAAGGCCAGAAAGCAGTGGCCGCAGATTCGATTGGCATTATCGCCGCCCTGTATGCAGCCCAAATTAAGTGTCGGGTGATCGATTAAAAACCCCGGATGCTTTTGCTCTTTCATGCGATCGCGCATGGCCATCAACTGACCGAGAATACGCTGCATAGATTCCATGGCATTGTTGCCTAGCGCCGGGTTACTGGAGTGGCCAGACTTGCCGGTAATCGTCAGCTTCTCAATCATAATGCCCTTGTGCATTTTCACTGGGCGATTATTGGTCGGTTCGCCAATTAATGCACTGCGCGCAATTGGCCTGCCGGCACTGACCAAAGCCTTGGCACCAGACATTGAGGACTCTTCATCGGCGGTGGCGAGAATAATCAGCGGCTGCTTTAACTTTTTATCCGGCAGAGATTTAAACGCCTCAATCGCCAGTGGAAAGAAGCCTTTCATATCGCAGCTGCCGAGACCGTACCAGCGATTGTCGCGCTCGGTTAACTGAAATGGGTTGCTCTGCCAGAGTGCCTCATCACAGGGCACCGTATCTGTATGGCCGGCAAGCACCAGCCCGCCGGGGCCACTGCCATAGGTGGCGATAAGATTGGCCTTATTATTGCCGAGATCCATAATTTCTATGGCAAAACCCAACTCACCCAGCGTGTTCGCCAGTAGGTCGATCACCTCGCGGTTACCCTGATCAATCGATGGATTGATACTGCTGATAGAGTTGCTGTGAATAATGCGTGCCAGTAAGTCGGTAAGTTCCATACTTTTGCCAAGGTTGTGTTGTCAGGATTGGGCGTATGCGCACTGAGTTTAGCGTATAGAGTAATTTCTGCTACCCCCAGTAATAATTCAGACTAAAATCAAATGATAGTCAGGACGAAATAACAACAGGAGTTGAGCATGAGTGGGGCAAATGAAGTATTGGCAAAGGGGCGCTGTATAGATCTTGGCGGCGTTTTAAAGGATCTGGTCAGCGACGCAATACTCAGTAGGGCAGATGCTGCAGCTATAGCCAGTGCTCGTCGCAGTCGCGATGAAGCTCTGCAGCACCCCCTTGAAATTATTGTTGCGAAACAGCTGCTGCATGCCAGTGATGGCAGGCTGTTAACCCTTGAAGTGCTCACTCAGTGGCTGGCGGAAAAAGCCGCCCTGCAGGTGGCCCATATCGACCCTCTAAAAATCAATGTGCCGGCAGTTACCGGTGTGATGTCTTTTGCCTATGCCAAGCGCTACGGTATTCTGTGTATTCAAGTCAGTCGCGAAGAGCTGGTGATTGCCACCATGGAGCCCTTTGATAATAGCTGGATCGAAAGTCTCGAGCAGACTTCAAGGCGCACTATTCGCCGAGTACTTGCCAGCCCCACCGATATTAAAAAATACACCCTTGAGTTCTACTCACTGGCCAAATCGGTTTTTGGTGCCGGTTCCTCGACGGCAACCGGCAGCGGCATCTCTAATTTTGAGCAGTTACTGGAAGTCGGGAAGCTAAAAGACGCCGATGCCCAGGATCAGCATATAGTGAATATTGTCGACTGGTTGCTGCAATACGCTTTTGAGCAGCGCGCCAGCGATATTCATTTAGAGCCACGCCGCGGCAAAGGCAAAGTGCGATTTAGAATTGATGGGATACTGCATCTGGTTTATGAGCTGCCCGACAATGTAATGACCGCCATGATAAGCCGCCTAAAAATTCTTGGGCGCATGGATGTCGCAGAAAAGCGCCGTCCTCAGGATGGCCGTATCAAAACCAAAGCGCCCAATGCCAATGAAGTGGAGTTGCGGCTCTCGACCATGCCCACCGCCTTTGGTGAAAAGCTGGTGATGCGTATCTTCGATCCGGATGTTTTACTGCGCAGTTTTACTCAGCTGGGTCTGGTGGCAGAGGACTATCAACAGTGGCAAGCCATGATCAAACGTGCCCATGGTATTGTGTTGGTGACCGGGCCCACCGGCTCGGGTAAAACCACCACACTCTATTCAACGCTTAAACAGCTAGCCACGGACAGTGTTAATGTCAGTACCATTGAAGACCCAATTGAGATGGTCGTAGATGCGTTTAATCAGAGTCAGATTCAACAGGCCATAGACTTTGATTTTGCCGCCGGCATTCGCACGCTGATGCGTCAAGACCCGGATATTATTATGGTCGGTGAGATTCGCGATCAGGCAACCGCAGAGATGGCGGTGCAGGCAGCGTTAACCGGTCATCTGGTACTCTCGACCCTGCACACCAATGATGCACCTACAGCGATTAGTCGATTGTTAGATTTAGGCATGCCGGCGCATCTAATTAAAGCGACGTTAAATGGAGTTATGGCTCAGCGATTAGTTAGAACACTGTGCCCCGACTGTCGCAGCGAAGTACAATGTGATCCTGAAGCCTGGCAGCAGCTTGGCGGACACGCCAAACAGCCTGCAACTGTATTTCAGCCGTTGGGTTGTCTCGAATGTCGCAACACTGGATACTTAGGGCGTGAAGGCATCTATGAAATTATGCCGATAAGCGATGAGTTACTCAGCCATATCAGTGCCGAGTCAGATATTCAGCAGGTTCGCGACGCAGCTATCTCGCAGGGCATGAAAACTCTGCGTATGGCCGGTGCCGAAAAAGTGGCCGCTGGCATTACCTCGATTGCCGAGGTTTTGCGCGTTACCCCAGAGCTAGGAGTCCGGCGTCAAAAAGACACCTAGGCTGTTAATGATGGCTGTTAACTATTTGAGACCCTTTTATGTCGAGGACATTACCAGCGCTGATTACAGCGAAATATCAGCGATACCTCGAAGGATTTCAGGCCGCCCATCCTGATCCGGCATGGCTCTCTGGCCTGATTGCCGACTACCCAAAATACCCTCTATTTGCCGAGCATCTTCAGTTGCTGTGGGGCTGTAGTGATTTTGTTGCGCAGCAGTGCCAGCTGCATCCGCTGGAATTTCAGCAACTGGTAGAGAGCGGCGATCTGCAGCGCAGTTACTCGTTACAAGATTATCAGCAACGCATACGGCAGCGTCTAACCAGCGATTGCAGCGAAGAGCAGCTCGGTCAGCAGCTTCGAACATTTCGCCGCCGCGAGTTAATGCGCATTATCTGGCGAGACTTTAGTCGTCAGGCACCGCTGCTTGAAACCACAGCTGATATGACATCCATGGCTGAGTCTGCGATTAATGTCGCGATCTCGGTACTGCATCCAATCACCTGTGAAGAGCTGGGCACAGCCTACCGCGGGGAGGCGAAAGGAGAAGAGGAAGGGAAAGCTGAGCTGTTCGAACAGGCTGAACAGCAAATGATTGTTGTAGCCATGGGCAAGATGGGTGCCCACGAGCTCAATATATCCTCCGATATAGATCTAATTTTCGCCTACCCAAGAAAGGGAATAACCCGGCGACCAGCCTCTTCTGCACAGGCTAAAACCGTTTCCAATCAGGAGTTTTTTACTCGCCTCGGCCAAAAGCTGATCGCCGCGCTGGATCGCAAAACCGCCGATGGGTTTGTCTTTAGAGTGGATATGCGACTGCGTCCCTACGGCCAGAGTGGGCCGCTAGTGATGAGCTTTGATGCCCTTGAAGAGTACTATCAGACTCAGGGTCGCGAGTGGGAGCGCTACGCCATGGTCAAGGCTCGAGCAGTGACTGGCGAGCCAGCGGATAGAGACTATCTGGATAGCATTCTGCGTCCCTTTACCTATCGTAAATACCTCGACTTTGGCGCGATTGAAGCGCTGCGAGATTTAAAGAAAGCGATTGATCGAGAAATTCTCCGCAAAGGAATGCACAGCGATATTAAACTGGGCCCTGGCGGTATTCGCGAAGTAGAGTTTATTGCTCAGGCATTCCAGCTGATTCGCGGTGGCCGAAATATAGACCTGCAAACCCAGTCTCTCTCTCAGGCAATGCAGCAATTGGCCGCCGATCAGGTTTTAAACTCTGAGGATATTGATGGCCTGTGGCGCGCCTATGAGTTTTTGCGCAACACCGAGCACGCTCTGCAGGGGATAGCCGATAAACAGACTCAGGAACTGCCCGCTGACGAGCTCGGGCAACAGCGCGTTGCAGCAATTTTAGGCTGTGATACCTGGCAGGATTTTGATCAACAGCTACAACAGCATCGCCAGCATGTGAAAAAAATATTCGCCGATATATTTGCCGATCCAGATCGAGCCGAGGATACCGGCGAAACTAATTTGATTGGCAGCGAAGACGGCGGCAGTTGGTTGCATCAGATGGATGCTGCAGAACTGGACGCTCAATTACAGCGCAGCGGATTTACAAACCCACAGAGCGTCGCCCAGCAGCTTTATAGCCTCTACCAAAGCAGGGCAGTTGTGGCTCTGGATGCAGAGCCGCGCAACCGTCTCGATCGACTGATGCCGAAACTGGTTTCTGCCTGCGCAACAGCCACTGATAACAGCATTACCCTGGGCCGGGTTATTGGTCTTGTGCAGGCGGTGTTGCGGCGCAGTGCTTATCTGGCGCTGTTGGGGGAAAATCCAAAAGCCCTGCAACAGTTGGTTTTACTCTGCGAGCGCAGCCTATGGGTGTCCGACCAGCTAACCGCTTACCCGGCACTGCTCGATGAGCTGCTGGACTCACGCACCCTGTATACAGCACCCAGTAAAGATATTCTGCAGGATCATCTGCGCCAGCATATGTTGCGCATACCAGACGAGGATCTGGAGCAGCAGATGGAAACGATCCGCTATTTTGTCCGCTCCTATAACCTGCGTGTCGCCGCCTGCGAGCTAACCGATGTAATGCCGCTGATGCAAGTGAGTGATTACCTCACCTGGCTTGCAGAAGTGGTGATTGAGCACAGCGTGAATATCGCCTGGAAACAGATGGCTGATCAGTACGGCCAGCCCCAGAGCAGTGATGGCAAGGTGCCGGGTTTTATTGTGGTTGCCTACGGTAAAATGGGCGGTATTGAGCTCGGCTATAAATCGGACCTCGACCTGGTGTTTTTATATAACGGCAGTGGTCAGCAGGGTTCTAAAACCACCGGCCCAAGAGTTATAGATAACAGCACGTTTTTTGTCCGCCTCGGGCAGCGAATTATCCATCTTCTGTCGACTGTGACCCCCTCCGGCGCCGCCTATGAAATTGATATGCGGCTGCGTCCTTCCGGTAACTCCGGAATGTTGGTCTCCTCACTTGCCGCCTTTGAAAAGTATCAGCGCGAGAATGCCTGGACATGGGAACATCAGGCGCTAGTGCGAGCACGAGTGGTTGCCGGTGACCGAGATCTTGGCGAAGCATTTGATCTGGCGCGAAAAAGTATTCTTGAGCAGCAGCGCTGCGAGCAATCTTTAAGCACTCAGGTCGTAGAAATGCGTGAAAAAATGCGCAAACACCTGGGTCGAACAAGAAAAGATGGCAAATTCTCCCTTAAGCAAGGTGTCGGAGGTATCGTCGATATTGAATTTATGGTTCAATTTGCAGTCTTGGCTTGGTCGCACAACCATCCCGAACTAACTCGCTGGAGTGATACCATCCGCATACTTGAGTCACTGGCTCAGAGTGGACTGATATCAGAGCAACAATCCAGTCAGCTAATTGACACCTATAAAAGATATCGCTCCGCAGGACACCGCCTGCAGCTGCAAAATCAGTTGCCGGAGGTAGCCAGTTCAGAGTTTCTTGAGTGTCGGGAAATAGTGACGGCTCAGTGGCAACAGTTATTTGAAAATCAATAGTTAATAAGAGGAATAGGTCGATGTCGTTTTCGGACCGCGATGGTTTTATCTGGATGGATGGCAAAATGGTTGATTGGCGAGATGCACAGACGCATTTCCTCACTTCATCCCTACACTACGGCAACGCCGTTTTCGAAGGTATTCGTGCCTACGAAACCGAGAGCTCTGGCACCTGTATTTTCCGTCTGGAAGACCATATTAAGCGCCTGTTTAACTCGTCAAAAATTCTTCATTTACAAGTGCCTTTCAGTCAGGAAGAAATTTGTGAAGCGCACCGTGAAGTAATCCGCGCCAATAAATTGGACGCCGCTTATATTCGCCCGCTAGTCTTTTTGGGCTCTGAAGGAATGGGACTGCGCGCTGAAGGGCTCAAAGTTCACGTCGGTATTGCTGGATGGGATTGGCCTTCATATATGTCGCCGGAAACCCTTGAGACTGGCCTTAAAGTTCGCACCTCGTCTTACACCAGACATCATGTGAATATCACCATGGTAAAAGCCAAGGCCAGCGGCAACTATATCAACTCGATGTTGGCACTCCGCGAAGCGCTCGACTCCGGTTGTGACGAAGCCATTATGCTCGACCCCGAAGGCTACGTTGCCGAGGGCAGCGCAGAAAACTTCTTTATTGTTCGCGACGGCGTTATTTATACCCCGGATTTAACCTCCTGCCTCGACGGTATTACCCGCGATACGGTGTTTAAACTGGCTGCAGATCACGGTATTGAAGTGCGTGAAAAACGGATTACTCGCGACGAAGTGTATATCAGCGACGAAGCGTTTTTCACCGGCACCGCCGCCGAGATTGTTCATATTCGCGAATACGATAGCCGCATTATTGGCGATGGCAAGCGCGGTCCAATTGCGACAGCTCTGCAGGCCGCTTACTTTGATCTGGTGCGTGGCAAAAATCACAAGTACCAGAACTGGTTAGCACCAGTTGCTGAATAAGCATTAGCTCGGGAATTATTGATAATCATGGCAAATGAAACTGTAAATGTTCTATGCATGAAGTGGGGCACCAAGTACTCAGGGGACTATGTAAATACCCTGTATTCCATGGTTGCCCGCAATATGAGCCGAGACTTTCGCTTTATCTGTCTGACTGAAGACGGCAGCGGATTAAACGAGCATGTCGAAGTCTTTCCGCTCCCTGAACTCTCTGTTGATCTGGGTGGCCCCGAGCGCGGTTGGAACAAGCTGGCGGTTTTTGCCGAGACCCTCTATGACCTCAGGGGCAAAGTGCTGTGCCTAGATCTAGATTTAATTATTACTGGCAGCCTGGATGATCTATTTGATTACCCGGGTGAAGTAATGATCATTAAAGACTGGATTAAAAAGGATGGCACCGGCAACTCATCAGTCTATCGCTTCGAAGTCGGCGCCCATCCGGAAGTGCTTGCCGAATTTGAAAAATCCTTTGAGCAAATTAAAAAGACCCATCGCAATGAACAGGAGTATCTGTCCGCTGCGCTGATGGCAAAAAATGCACTGGTCTATTGGCCGGATAAATGGTGTCGTAGCTTTAAACGCCACTGCATCAAGCCCTTTTCACTGTTTGTTGCCCGTGAAACAGAAATGCCTGTAGATACCCGTGTGCTAGTATTTCATGGTAAACCTGATCCTCATGAGGCAATCGCCGGCGTAAGCGGGAAATGGTACCGACGGTTTAAACCGGCAAAGTGGGTCGCTAGTCATTGGCGCTAAGGGTTACATTTTAGAATTGAAAACTAAATGCTATTGTCTTGCTATTGTTCCTTTCCGGCTCTTGCCAGCATTCATGACATATTCACTTTCATTTTTCAGTCAATCCTGTGCGATTGATGTTATGGCGGCGAACATTGAGTTCGTAGCATAGGCGTAGGAGTGGCGTCTTATAATTAGCTGATAGAGTTTTGGTTTTTTTTCGATTTCCCCCTGAATCAATATCACTATTTAGGCTGGATTCAGAATTCCAAATTGGACTTGGCTCGATACCCATGACATCCCCCCTGAACTCCCAGTAGAATTGCATATCATCATCTACCGGACGACCAAACCGGTCGCGAGCGTTAAGAAGTTTAACTGCACCTTCATAGGACAGTAAGTAACCTGTAGCCCGAGAGGGGATTTTTTTATACTGGCAAAGCTTGAAGTCATCATTCAGTGTTAAAGAGTCTACGATTTTCTTATGCTTGGGGGGATCACAAAGTTTAATAACATCCCAAGGCTGATCGTATGATTGTATAAGAGTGATAAGGTCAGGTAAGCGAGCGTCTAATTCGGCATCATCCTCTAAAATAAGACAGTTGCTTAAATTATTATCGACTACATATTGCCAGCATTTTTTATGGCTCATATAGCAGCCAATCTCACCTAAAGAAAGTGGTCTTCGGTAAGTTTTACTGTTTAGAGTCTGACTGTAGTTACTATCAATGTCAGTTTGAGAAAGTTTAGATCCATCGACAGCAGATATTCGAGTGTAAGGTAATTTTACTTTTAATAAGCGGCTATTTATTTCCGCCATTCGTTTTTCTGAGCGCTCTAAATTTATCACCAGAACATTATTGTTCATAAATTTACCTGCTTTTAGCAACAATCTATTTACCGAGCATAATACAGTAAAGTATGTTGATATGCGTTCGGGCGTGCCGCGTCTAAAAGTAACCGTCCAAAAGATTATTTGTCACCGAACAGAAGACATACCCGTTTTGGATATACTTTTGGCGATGTCGATTAATAGATGGTTATAATAATCCACTAAAAACAGAGCTTATTTATGGATCTATTGGGAAGACTTATCTATTCAGTAATTTTCTACTTACTGGCTCCCCTCGTTCTCGCGCGCTTGTTATATAGAGCAATCAGAGCGCCCGCTTAT
The DNA here is from genome assembly GCA_943846685.1 of uncultured Pseudomonadales bacterium. GTDB lineage: Bacteria > Pseudomonadota > Gammaproteobacteria > Pseudomonadales > Porticoccaceae > HTCC2207. Next base: position 329,509 of record OX044363.1, on the reverse strand, counting down.
AGATCACGGTGGGCCGAGCGGTTTGGTTGGGTGCCTTCAGTGCCTACTGATACTAACTTTATATGGGTGCACGCAGTCTCTGTGGGTGAAGCCCTCGCCGCCGTACCACTGGTAAAAGCCCTGCAGGCAAAATACCCTGACTACCGCTTAATAGTTACCTGCATGACCCCCACTGGATCAGAGCGGATAAAAGCCGCCTTTGGTGACTCTGTGAATCACTGCTATGCCCCCTACGATATGCCAGATTCCGTGGCGCGGTTTTTGAGCCGGGCGAAACCGAAAATATTGATTATTATGGAGACCGAGCTGTGGCCAAATACCATCGCCGCCTGCCATAAGCGCAATATCCCGGTGCTATTGGCCAATGGCCGTCTGTCAGAAAAGTCAGCCAATGCCTATAAGCGCATTCAGCCGTTGGTTCGACCTATGCTGGGGCAGATAACCGCAGTTGCCGCGCAACACCGCGATGATGGCGCGCGTTTTAACGCTCTGGGATTGGCTGAGAGTGCGCTGACCGTTACCGGCAACATCAAATTTGATTTAAGCCTTAATCAAACTATTAAGCAAAACGCCCAGCAGCTTTTAAGCGATTGGCGTGGTGTTAGCGAACGGCCAATCTTACTGGCCGCCAGCACCCATCGTGGTGAAGATGAAATTATTCTCGATGCTTTCGGCCAAATAAAAGAAAAGTTAAAAGGTGAAATAGATAACCCATTACTAGTATTAGTCCCCCGTCATCCCGAGCGCTTTAATCAGGTTGCAGAGCTGTGCTCGCAGCCGATTTTAAGCTTGCCAGACGCAGCCGTGGGGATTCTGTAGAGGCTGCGGATATTTTGCTGGGCGACACCATGGGTGAACTGATGACCTTCTTTGGAGCCTGCGATATCGCCTTTGTTGGTGGCAGTCTGGTCGCCACAGGTGGGCACAATATGATTGAGCCCGCCGCCTGGGGAGTGCCGGTACTGACTGGCCCCCATCTGTTTAATTTTACCGAAGCGTCGCAGTTGCTTTTGGAGGGCAAGGCGATGGCAATCTGCCATAACGCAGATCAGTTAGCCGAGCGTTGTGTTGAGCTATTTCAGGATGCCCAGCTGCGAAGTCAGATGGGCAGTGCAGCGCAACGTATAGCCGAAGCTAATCGCGGTGCGCTAGATAAATTACTGGCGTTGAGTAGAGCGAACGCTCTAATCTTTTTTACTTAGCGATAACCCGTTGCGGGTCAAGCCAGGCATTAAGCTGATAGATATCTTCTGGTGATAGCTGACCAGCCACCTCTTTAAGGCGCATCATCGACAAAATATAGTCATAGCGGGCATTCGAATAATTGCGACGGGCCTGATAGACCGTACGCTGGGCTACCAGCACATCGACAATATTTCTTGTCCCCACCTCATAACCAGCCTGAGTTGCCTGCAGAGCACTGTCTGCTGAGGTAATGGACTGTTTGCGCGCCTTTACTCGAGCCGTATTGGTCAGCACCAGTTGATGCAGGGAGCGAGCCGCCTGAACCGTATTGCGCTTAGTGGCAATATAGCCCTCATCAGAGGCAATTGAGCGCTGCTTGGCCTGGCGGCGCTGGGCATCCACTGAGCCACCCATCCAGATTGGCATGGTCACCGAGACCACAAAAGAGTGGCCATCTTGCTGAGACTCAAAGGGCGATGTGTATCTGGTGCCGTCAGAGTCAGAGTCAAAATAGCTCACGCGCCCTGAAACCTTGGGCAAGCGCGCAGCTGCAGAAGCCTTGGCACTGTTATAGGCGGCGTCTTTGCCGAGTTCAGCGACCTTTAGCTGGAAATTATTACCAATCGCAAAATCAACCCATTCTTGATTGCTCAATGGTTCGGGATTGGTTGCAGCAAAGTTTTCCGTGAGGCCAGCGAGAACTTTATGATCTTGACCGGTTAGGACTGCCAGACCTTCAAAAGCAATATTCAGCGCACCTCGTGCCTCAAGGCTATTCACCGCAGCATCATCAAATACCGCCTGGGCTTCGTGGACATCAGTTACCGGCAGCAGGCCCACTTCAAAACGTTCGCGAGTCTGCTCGAGCTGGCGCTGGATAGCGCGTTCCTCTGCATCGCGGGTCTGCAAATTGTCATAGGCGCGAAGCACATTAAAGTAGGCGTCACTAACGCGAATAATCAGCGACTGCTGATCGGCGGCAAACTGTGCCCGGGCACTTTCGCTCAGCGCTTTGCCACTTTGAAAGCTGTACCAGGAGGGCATATCAAAGATAGCCTGATTTAGAGAGACGCACGTAAGACGTTGTGTCTGCTATCAATCAGGCCGGCGGCACATGCCAATCCAGAGTTGGAGCAGTCAATGATAAAAACCGAGCGGGAATCATCGAATTCGCGCGTATAGTCACCCAGACACTGACAGCTGGGGCAGTAACGCACCGCGGGCTATATTCTTATTTTCCCGGTCGGCATTAAAGCTGGCACGAGCAGCTCGGAGCACTGGGTCATTTTGCAGAGCGCTTTCGTATATATCAGTCAGCGTATCCGCAAAGCTAATCTGAGGCAGCACATTTGCGGCACCAGAAAAGCGACAACAGAAATAAACAATCTTTTTGAAACAGTTTGCATACAGCCTCCATATATATGAGCTTTAGTTTAGCAGATTTATTTTTGCTGACATGCTTTGAAATTGCTTTAGAGCAACCTTATCTAGACCGGCCAGTTTTAAACAGCCAACTGGCGGGCGAAATGATAAAATAATCGGCAAATAAACTCTTAGAGACTGGCCAGTATGATTAAAAAGCACAGATTTGGTCATTCAGATTACCGAATAAAATCAACCGAGACCGTTTTTCAGGGCTTCTTTAAAATGACCCGCACGGTATTAGAGCACCGCTTGTTTGCCGGCGGCTGGAGTCAGCCGATTAACGCGAGAGCTTTTTCAGCGCGGTGATGCAGTGGGGGTGCTTCTTTACGATCCGGTCAATCATCTGGTTGGATTGGTTGAGCAGTTTCGTCTTGGTGCGATTGATGAGCAGAATGGCCCATGGCAGTTTGAAGTGGTTGCCGGCATGATGCGGCGAGATGAAGATCCCGAGCAGGTGGCTATTCGTGAGCTTCGGGAAGAAACCGGGGTCGAAGTGGAAAAGCTGATACCGATCTGCGACTATTTAGTTAGCGTTGGCGGTACAGATGAGAAGATGCATATGTACTGCGGCCTCCTCGACTTAGCCGGCAAGGGTGGGATATTTGGCCTTGAGGGAGAGTCAGAAGATATACTCTTCCATGTCTGGCCTTACGATGAAGTTATGCAGGCCTTTTCAGAGGGGCTTCTAAATAGCGCCGCCACGACCGTATCCCTGCTCTGGCTTCAGTCAAAGCTCGGAGAAAAGCACGGTGAAGCGTTCGGCCAAAAGCACAGAGAATTGAGACCTGAGTCTTGATTGCACAATCCCGCAGTAGGGCAACTAAAGCGAAAAAGTTAACTACATCACGAAGAGAGAATAGAGACTTTGTCAGTATCCGAAATCAGACGCCAACGGCTAAATTTATCCCAATTGCACGCAGAGTGTGGACTCAATTATGTGCGCCTGTTGCGATTGATACCGAACCCCGTTGAAGTCGGCACCAGCATCCGCGTCGATTTTGCCGATGGGCCAAACAGCGGGATGCTTTTGACAGTGGTAGAGGTGACAAAATACACCTATTTATTAACTATCGTTGCCGATGGTTCTAGACCCAGATGGTTGCCAGAGATCGAGGTAAAAGTGCGGGTCTATAACGACGCGAGAATGGCCGAAGTGATCGAATGGTGCAGCGACAGAACTATTCCCTGGCTGCTGTGTGAAAGTTCTGGCATGCAGGCGCGGGATGAAAAGTGGCAGTGGAATATGTTTTTAAGTGAGCTTCTCGCCCATGGCCTCAGTCGCGGCATGAGTAAAATAGAAGTTTAAAATAGACTTTAATTTAGAAGCTAGTATAGAGGGCTCTGATGAGCACAGTTCGTATTACACAGATTACCGACCTGCACCTGGGGTCGGATAAGAGCGAAACCCTTGGAGGTGTTACCACCTTCGAGAGTTTTCAGTCTGTGCTGCGTGCCACCGAAGCGCAGGGGCGCGGCGACAACCTACTACTGCTGACCGGCGATCTGGCCGGTCACTGCCAGCCCGAAGCCTACCAACTATTAAATCAAGCGCTTGCCGCAGCAAAAAAGCAGGCCATCTGGTTACCGGGGAATCACGATGATCTCGAGGCGATGAAAAGCAATCTCAGTGATTATCCCTACCTGCGAGTTTTTGAAGCCGGCGGCTGGGGAATACTCTTGCTGGATAGCTCCAAACCCAACAGCCCCGGCGGACACTTCTCCGACCAAGAGCTGCTGTTTGCACAGCAGGGATTAGAGCAGCTGGCCGGCAAGCCAGTGCTGGTCGCCATGCATCATTCCCCGGTATTGGTTGATTCTGCGTGGATCGACAGACAGCAAATTGATAACCAGCAAAAGCTCTATCAAATACTTGCGGCTCATGGCTCGGTAAAGGCAGTTGTCACCGGCCATGTGCACCAGCATCACGACAGCCTCTGGGGCGAAATACCGGTTTACTCGACCCCTTCGAGCTGTGTTCAGTTTGAAAAGCACAGCGTTGATTTTGCACTCTCTGACCATCCGCCAGGTTACCGCTGGCTAGATCTGCATAGCGACGGCAGCCTGCAAACCGGTGTTGAGTTTTTGACCGATTTCGCCCAGCGCTGCGATAAAAACTGCGTTGGTTATTAAAGCCTGATTTAGATTCTGAAACCCTATCTGTAACGCTCTTTCACGGGCGAGTTAATCTCTTGTAATCAATCCCCTATAGTCGCAATCCTTTGGCTATAATGTTGCCAACTTGAAAACCGAAAAATAAAAAATAGACAGTTCTCTATGCCAACGCTGCTGTATCTACATGGGTTTAATAGCTCGCCTGAATCAAAAAAGGCGCTGCAAACTCGGCACTGGTTTGAGCAGAATGCACCTGAAGTTGAGTTTCTCTGCCCATCGCTGCCACCCTATGCGGATGCTGCCATGAGCCTGTTGGAAACCTTGGTCGCTGAGCGGTTGCCGGAGTCAGTGGCAGTGATCGGCAGTTCTATGGGCGGTTTTTACGCGACCTGTTTAGTCGAGCAATACAGTCTTAAAGCGGTACTGGTCAATCCTGCGGTAAGCCCGGATAGAGGTTTGCAGGACTGGCTTGGAGAGAACGTCAATTATCACACTGGGGAGAAGTGGCTGTTTGAGCCGCAGCATATCGATGAGTACCGTCGCCGTGACCCCGTTGAGATAAAAAATAAAAATAATTACCTGCTGTTATTGCAAAGCGGTGATGAAGTACTTGATTATCGCCATGCACAGCAGCGTTACAGCGGATGTAAAATAATTCTCGAATCCGGTGGCGATCATAGCTTTATCGACTATCATCAACACCTGAAAAATATTCACCAATTTTTGGTCTCGGCCTAAATAAACTAATTTGTGAGCGAATGAGTAACTACAACGCAAAAGATATTGAAGTCCTGACGGGACTGGATCCGGTACGCAAACGTCCGGGTATGTACACCGACACAAGTCGTCCCAATCACCTGGCCCAGGAAGTGATTGATAACAGTGTCGATGAAGCGCTGGCCGGACACGCCAGCCGGGTTGAAGTGACCCTTCACAAAGATGGCTCGCTGTCGGTCTGTGATGATGGTCGCGGCATGCCCGTCGACATCCATCCAGAACAGGGCCTACCCGGTGTCGAAGTGATTCTCTCGACCCTGCATGCCGGTGGCAAATTCTCCAATGACAACTATCAGTTCTCCGGCGGTCTGCACGGTGTTGGTGTGTCGGTGGTCAACGCCCTGTCGACCAAGATGGATGTGATTGTTAAGCGTGGTGGCAGTGTTCATCAGATTATTTTTGCCGGCGGTGATAAAACCTCCGACCTGCAAGTAATTGATAGCTGTGGGCAACGCAATACCGGCACTATTTTGCGCTTTTGGCCGGACCCCAGTTACTTTGACTCGGTAAAATTCTCGGTCAGCAGACTGCGCCATGTACTCCGTGCCAAGGCCGTACTCTGCGGCGGATTAACGGTTAGTTTCTACAATGAAAATACCAATGAAAATGAAGAGTGGTATTACGAAGATGGCTTAAAAGATTATCTGGCCGGTGCACTGCACGGTTGGGAAGTACTGCCAGCAGAACCCTTTATTGGTGCCTTTGCCTCTACTAATGAAGCGGTTGATTGGGCCGTGCAGTGGATGCCCGAGGGTGGCGAGCTAGTTCAGGAGAGCTATGTAAACCTGATTCCAACCCCCCAGGGCGGCACCCATGCCAATGGTTTGCGCACCGGTTTACTTGACGCCATGCGCGAGTTCTGTGAATTTAGAAATCTGCTGCCGCGGGGGATTAAATTAACCCCCGACGATATCTGGGATCGCTGTAGCTTTGTACTCTCGTGCAAGCTCGCCGACCCGCAGTTTTCCGGTCAGACCAAAGATCGCCTCTCCTCGCGAGAAGTGGCCGCCTTTGTCTCCGGCGTTGTTAAAGACTCCTTTAGCCTGTGGTTAAACCAGCATACAGAAGAGGCCGAGAAGCTCGCCGAACTCTGTATCTTTGCCGCCCAGCGCCGTATGCGCGCAAGCAAAAAAGTGGTGCGCAAAAAGATTACTCAGGGTCCCGCACTGCCGGGCAAGTTGGCCGACTGTTCCAGTGGCGAACCCGAGCGCTGTGAAATTTTCCTTGTAGAGGGTGACTCAGCGGGTGGTTCTGCCAAGCAGGCGCGCAACCGTGAAAATCAGGCGATTATGCCGCTCAGAGGTAAGATTCTAAATACCTGGGAAGTGGATTCTCAGGAGATTCTCGGTTCTCAGGAAGTTCATGATATCTCCGTCGCACTGGGGGTAGATCCGGCACTGGAAGACGTCGACTCACTGCGCTACCACAAGGTCTGTATTCTCGCCGATGCGGATTCCGATGGACTGCATATTGCGACACTGCTGTGCGCACTGTTTGTACGTCACTTCCGACCACTGGTTGCACTGGGTCATATCTATGTCGCCATGCCACCACTGTTTAGAATCGATGTCGGCAAAGATGTTTACTACGCACTGGACGATGCCGAGCGACAGGGTATTCTCGATCGCATTCAGGCCGAGGGTAAACGCGGCAAGGTCAATGTGCAGCGCTTTAAAGGGCTGGGTGAAATGAACCCACTGCAATTGCGCGAAACCACTATGGATCCGGATACTCGACGTCTGGTGCAGCTAACCCTTGAACCCGGTGATGACACCAACAGTATTATGGATATGTTACTGGCCAAAAAGCGCGCCTCAGATCGACGCGCCTGGTTAGAAACCAAAGGCAATTTAGCCGATTCCGCCAATCTTTAAACCGTATTTACTACAGGAAAAACGATGAACGATATCGTAACCTTTAATGACCAGGGCGTTGAGAGCAGACCTCTCAGCGACTATGCAGAGCAGGCCTATCTGGATTACTCCATGTATGTCATCCTCGACCGCGCACTGCCGCATATTGGCGATGGCCTCAAGCCAGTGCAGCGCCGCATAGTCTATGCCATGAGCGAGCTCGGCCTAAAAGCCAGCGCCAAATATAAAAAATCCGCGCGAACTGTCGGCGATGTAATTGGCAAATTTCACCCTCACGGTGACAGTGCCGCCTACGAAGCCATGGTGTTGATGGCGCAGCCATTCTCCTACCGCTATCCGCTTGTCGATGGTCAGGGTAACTGGGGTTCAGCGGACGATCCAAAATCCTTCGCCGCCATGCGTTACACCGAATCCAAGCTCTCCAAATACGCCGATGTACTGCTCTCGGAACTGGGTCAGGGCACCGCCAACTGGCGTCCCAACTTTGATGCCACCATGGAAGAGCCAGAAATTCTCCCGGCTCGTGTACCCAATGTGCTGCTTAACGGCACTACGGGTATTGCCGTGGGTATGGCCACCGATATTCCACCGCACAATCTCAATGAGGTAGTCAGCGCCTGTCTACATCTGTTAGAGAGTCCCAAGGCAACAATCCCGGAGCTGATGGAGTTTATTAAAGCGCCGGATTTCGCCACCGAAGCGGAAATTATTACCAGCCAGGCGGATATTCTAAACACCTATGAGACCGGTCGCGGCTCGGTAAAGATGCGCGCGATCTGGAATAAAGAAGACGGCGATATTATTGTTACCGCGCTGCCATTCCAGGCTTCGGGTTCCAAGATTCTGGAACAGATTGCCGCGCAGATGCGCAATAAAAAATTACCTATGGTTGAAGACTTGCGCGATGAGTCTGACCATGAGAATCCAACCCGTTTGGTGATTACGCCGCGCTCCAATCGCGTAGATATAGAAGCGTTGATGGATCACCTGTTTGCGTCCACCGATCTCGAGCGCAGCTACCGAATCAATATGAATATTATTGGTATCGATGGTCGTCCCTCGGTGATGAATCTGCGCCAGATTCTAAAAGAGTGGTTGAGCTTCCGTATCGATGTCACTCGCCGTCGTCTCGATTACAGATTGCAGAAAGTCGATAAGCGCCTGCACCTGTTGGATGGTTTGTTAATCGCGTTTTTGAATATCGATGAAGTGATTCATATTATCCGCACCGAAGACGAGCCCAAGCCGGCATTAATTGCTCGCTTTGGTCTCTCGGATATTCAGGCGGAATATATACTGGACACAAAGCTGCGTCAGTTAGCGCGACTGGAAGAATTTAAAATTCGCAGCGAGCAGGACGAGCTGGCGAAAGAAAAAGCTGAGCTTGAGCTGCTGTTGGGTTCCGATACACGACTGAAAACACTGGTTAAAAAAGAACTTAAGGCTACCGCTGAAGAATATGGTGACGAGCGTCGTTCACCGTTAAAAGAGCGCGGTGAAGCTCAGGCCTTTAATGAGAAAGACCTACTCACCGCTGAGCCAATTACGGTGGTGTTGTCGGATAAAGGTTGGTTGCGTGCCGCCAAAGGCCACGAGATTGACCCGACCACCCTCAACTATAAATCCGGGGATAAATTCCTTGCCGCCGCCCGTGGGCGCAGCAACCAGAATCTATTTCTGCAGGATAGCGGCGGGCGCTTTTACGCCTTGCCCGGGCATACGCTGCCATCCGCACGGGGTCAGGGAGAACCGGCAACCGGGCGCCTGAATATAACCTCTGGGGCGCTATTTACTGATGTGTTGATGGGTGCAGATGACCAGAAGGTGCTATTGGGTACTGATGCGGGTTATGGCTTTGTCGGTAAGATTGGCGATCTGTACACCAAGAACAAGGCCGGTAAGGCGGTGGTGTCGATTCCCAAGGGCGGCAGGATACTAAGTCCGAAGATGGTCAATGACAGCGATGCTCTGATTGCTGCGGTGAGTAATGAGGGACGTTTGTTGGTTTTCCCGATTGCTGAGTTGCCAGAATTGGCGCGTGGCAAGGGCAATAAGATTATTAATATTCCCAGCTCGCGGTTACAGGCTCGTGAGGAGTATGTGATTGATTACGGTGTTATTTCTCAGGGTGATGCGCTGGTGGTTCACTCGGGTAAGCGTTACTTGGTGATGAAGGCGAAAGATCTTGAGCACTATAGTGGTGAGCGGGGTCGTCGTGGTCATAAGTTACCGCGGGGGTTCCAGAAGGTGGATAAGTTGGAGGTGGAGGGCAGCTAGCTCTCTGCTTTAACTGGCGGCTTTGCTTGGAATTATCGGAGTATATCTTCCCGTCATCCCAGCGAAGGCTGGGACCTGCTGAATAACTGCCCAAACCAAAAGATCCCTCGTCGCTGCGCTCTGTCGGGATGACAGCAGTTTGTCATTTCGACCGGCGGGAGAAATCTGATAGGTCCCTTGTCACTGCGTTCTGTTGGGATGACACAGAAAGCCCCAACTCCGGAACGTCATGCCAGCGTAGGCTGGCATCCATACACTTTTCGAAAAACTCCATTCTCTGTACTACCCTTAAATGAGGTCAATTGAATGCACTCCAAACAAGGAGAGCAGCCTCTACAAAAAAAGGGAAAATAAAAATGGAAGAGAATCTTGAGTTTATACAGGAATTAGTTGTTCTTTACGGAGTAAAAATATTAATGGCATTGGTGATCTTTATCATCGGTAAATGGATCGTCAAAAAGATCTCCAATGGGATAGAAAAGTTAATGCAGAAAAATGAAGTGGATCCGGCGATCCGCAATTTTTCTGGCAGCATTATCTATTACACGCTGCTGGTCTTTGTCTGTATCGCCGCGCTCGGTCAGCTGGGTATTCAAACCGCCTCTTTTGTCGCCATAGTCGGTGCCGCTGGTCTAGCAGTGGGTTTGGCATTGCAGGGTTCGCTATCGAATTTTGCGGCGGGGGTGTTGTTGCTGATTTTCCGTCCTTTCAAAGTTGGTGATTTTGTCGAGATCGCTGGTACCTCTGGGGTTATTCAAAGCATCCAGATTTTCACTACCGAGTTAAACACACCGGACAATAAGAAAGTTATCGTTCCCAATGGCGGTGTTATCAGCGGCAATATAGTTAACTACTCAGCCAATGATACTCGGCGTGTAGATCTGGTTTTCGGTATTGGTTACAGCGACGATATAGACAGTGCCAAAAAAGTAATCGAGGGTATTTTAAAAGCCGATAAGCGTGTATTGGAAATTCCTGAAGCCACGGTTGCGGTGGTTGAGTTAGCCGATAGCAGTGTTAATTTTGTCTGCCGTCCCTGGGTGAAAACCGCCGATTACTGGGGTGTTTATTTTGATCTGACAGAGGCAGTGAAAAAGGCCTTTGATAGCAATGGAATCTCTATCCCATTCCCTCAGCAAGATGTACATATGCATCAGGTTGAAAGCGCTACTTACGCATAAGCTTTCTATTTTATTTTACTAAAAGGAGAAACGTATGGGTTTTATTTCATGGATTATATTAGGACTAATAGCCGGTATTTTGGCGAAATATATTATGCCGGGAAAAGATGGTGGCGGGTTTATGGTCACCGCTTTACTGGGTATAGCCGGTGCTTTTGTCGGCGGTTGGCTCGGTTCATTTATCGGTATTGGAACCACTGGCGAGTTTAGTTTTGCCAGTTTGCTTACCGCAGTCGTCGGTGCGCTTGTTCTGTTATTTGTTTACCGCGCGGTTAAGAAGTAATAGCGTAGAAAGTAAGCCTCTAGGTTGTCGCTGATTTTGGTCAGCGACAACTTTAAGTCACAAATCTAAAGAGTTCTGCCCAATAACTGAAATCCCTTGAGCACATTCAGTGCCTCGTAAAGTTGATTGTCATCGGTAACATCCTCTTCAGGCTCCACCGGGCTTTCACCTCTCTCGCTGGCCTGTTCCAGATGCCCTTCCAAATCTTCCTCACGAACTCTGTCACGCAACTGATAGCGACGAATCTCCGCGGGCTCAACAATAATATCCGGGACAATTCCCTCCGCCTGAATAGAGCGACCATTGGGCGTAAAGTAACGTGCCGTGGTGAGCTTTACAGCGCGTCCATCGCCGAGGGGGATAACCGTTTGCACCGAGCCTTTACCGAAGCTCTGAGTGCCAATAATAGCCGCTCGCTGATGGTCCTGAAGTGCGCCGGCAACAATCTCTGAAGCCGAGGCACTGCCGCCGTTAATGAGTACGACTATAGGGATGCCTTCGAGAATATCGCCGCTAGTTGCTTCATAGCGACTATTGGAGCTCGGCAGCCGACCCTCGGTATAGACAATGGTGCCGCCGTCTAATACTGCGTCGGAGATTTCAACAGATGCTGGCACTAGCCCGCCGGGATTATTGCGCAGATCAATAATCACCCCTTTTAGCGGTGTTTCTTGCTGCTTGAGATCGAGTAATTCTTTTTTAAAGTCATCACCAGAGCTGGTTTGGAATTGGGAGATTCGCACATAGCCATAGCCCGGCTCGATTATGCGGCTGCGTACTGAACTAAACTGAATAGTGTCCCTGACAATGGTAAATTCAATCGGCGTCTCTTGATCGTCGCGCAATACCATAAGCTCAATACTGGTGCCTTTTTCGCCGCGCAGTTTATCAATGGCTTTTTGCAGCGCCATACCGCGAACCGGAACGCCATCCACTTCAACAATTAAATCACCGGCTTTAATGCCAGCTTTTGCGGCGGGGGTATCATCTATAGGCGAAATAATTTTTATCATCCCGCGCTCAGAGCCTACTTCGAGACCCAGGCCGCTGTACTCTCCAGTTGCCGACTCCTGAAGATCATCGTAGTCAGATTTATTTAGGTAGGCCGAGTGAGGGTCGAGTTCTAGCAGCAGGCCAGAGATCGCATTTTCCAGTAACTCTGTGTCCTTGACCTCTTCAACATAGCCGCGACGAATCTGTTCGAAAACCTGAGTAAAAACCCGCAGTTCTCGCAATGGTAGTCGCTCTTCGGACTGTGCTTTATTCGCCTCTAGACTGTCAGTTTCAGGCTGCTGTGCTGAGACCGCGAAGCTGGCCAAAAGAGTGATGGAGAGCGCTAAAAAGTGTTTAAACATAGAATTTTTCCCGTGGCGCATTTAAATAAATTTGCCTGCCGTTGGATTATCACTGCGAGTGATTAACGTTTGCCCAGCCAGGCTTTAGGATCTGCCGGCTGGCCTTTTTTGCGGATTTCAAAATACAGGGCAGGCTTATCCAGACCGCCGGTGTCTCCAGCGCGAGCAATGCTTTCACTGCTCAGTACCCAGTCCCCCGTATCTTTCAGTAACTCTTTGTTATGCGCGTAAAGGGTCATATAACCATCACCATGGTTAAGAATAATTAATAGTCCAAAACCGCGCAGGTAGTTGGAAAAAATCACCTGACCATCATGAACAGCATTAACTGATTGACCGGATTTTGCACCAATCATCCAGCCTTCCCAGCGCAGAGTGCCGCTGCGTTTACTGCCATAGCTGTGGGCAATTCGACCTTTTATCGGCCACTGCAAAAGACCTTTTTGTGAGGCAAAGCTCTGTTGGCTAGCTGGTGGCGCAATATTCATTTCACTGACCGCAACCTCGACTGTATTCAATAGCTCTTCCAGTTCGGCGCGCTCTGCGATGAGATTATTGAGCTTTGCTTGATCGCTTTTCAGTGAGATATTTAATTTATTCAGGGCTTCTGAACGACGCTTGCCAACCACTAAGTATTGTTTTTGATCGCTCACTAACTGTTTTTTAGAACTGTCCAGTAGGAGTTTTTGTTGAGTGACTTCTGTTACCAGTGTCGAGAGTTTTTCAACATCTGAAATATAGGTTTCGATTTTTTTATTACGCGCATCGAGAAAATAACCGTAGTACTTAAACAGTCGTGACAGCTGCTGGGGGTCTTCCTGATTGAGTAATAATTTAATCGGTTCCTGATCGCCGAGTTTATAGGCAGCGGCCAGATGCTCGCTGATTGCGGCATTTTGATTTTTGATATTTTTTTGCAAATCGTACTGTTGTTTTTCGAGGTCGGATAACTTGCTGTTGCGGCGTTTGATTTGGCTGTTTAACTGACGAATACTCTTGCTGGTTTTGGCTGCTTCGAGCTCAACTTTTTTTAACTGGTTGACCAGAATATTTTTTTCCTGATTGCGTTTATCCAGCCGTTTTTCAAGGCTGATGATAGAGCGTTTCAGGTTGTCGAGTTTTTGCTTTTCTTTTTCTTTATCCGCGGCGAATGCCGGCGTGGAAAATATCAACAATAAAACCGAGCGCAGGGCTACCTGTTTTATTGCTGATAATTTTTTCATTATTTGCCACTCATGCTTTTTTTATTCATAGTTTAGCTTTTATTAATAGTTTAGCTTTTATTAATAACCAGTGATCGGCCAGTCATTTCCTGCGGCTGATCCAGACCCATTAATGCCAGCATAGTTGGCGCTATATCCGCCAGAGAGCCATCACTGTCTAGAGATACTGGACGGTCGCCCACATAAACCAACGGCACTGGCAGTGTGGTGTGCTGAGTGTGTGGCTGATTATTGGTTTCGTCGAACATCTCTTCAACATTGCCATGATCCGCAGTGATCAAAATTTCACCGCCGGCTTGCTGAGTCGCTGCAATAACCCGCTCAAGACACCAGTCGATAGTCTCAACTGCTTTAATAGAGGCCTCGTAACTGCCGGTGTGGCCGACCTGATCGCAGTTAGCATAGTTGCAGATAATCGTATCAAACTTCTCTGAGCCTATAGCCTCGACCAGTTTTTCAGTGACCTGCCGGGCGCTCATTTCAGGAATCGTATCGTAGGTGGCAACATCCGGCGAGGGGATCAAAATACGCTCTTCACCCTCATAGAGGGATTCTTTACCGCCACTAAAGAAGAATGTCACATGGGCATACTTTTCAGTCTCGGCAATACGCAGTTGCTTTTTACCCTGCATGGACAGGTAGTCGCCCATGGAGTTAACCAGCGCGATCGGTGGATAGGCGCAGGGAACATCCAGGTTGGACTGATATTCGGTGGTCATTACAAAGGTTGAAAGCGCAGGGACAACGGCGCGTTCAAAACCATCAAAGACTTGGTCGGTTAAGGCGTGAGCCAACTCGCGGGCACGATCGGGACGGAAGTTCATAAAGATAACCGCATCGCCATCTTCCATCTGTACCGGTGATTCACCTTCGCCACAGATGGTCGTGGCATGCACAAACTCATCGTTTTCATCGCGCTGGTAAGCATTATTAAGTGCGCTGACTGAATCGGTTGCCGTATAGGGTGCACTGCCTGCGGTGATCAAATTGTAGGCTTCGGCAACACGATCCCAGCGGTTGTCGCGATCCAGTGCATAAAAACGTCCGCAAACTGATGCAATTTTGCCAACACCGATTTTTTCAAATACCGCCTGAGTCTTTTCCAGCGAAGGCTGCGCGCTGCGCGGTGGGCAGTCGCGACCATCGAGAAAGGCGTGCAGATAGATTTTCTCGGCACCCCGTTGGGCGGCCATTTCGATCATCGCATTAATATGATCTTCGTGGCTGTGAACACCGCCGGGAGAGAGCAGACCCATAATATGCACGGCCTTACCGGCAGACTGCGCCTTATCAATCGCGTCGCAATAAGCCGGATTGTTGAAAAAGTCACCGTCGGCGATCGCTTTGTTAATGCGGGTAAAGTTTTGGTAGACCACGCGGCCAGCACCCAGCGTCATATGACCCACTTCGGAGTTGCCCATCTGGCCCTCGGGCAGGCCCACCGCCATACCGGAGGTGTGAATCAATGTTTTTGGGTTGTTATTCCACAGCGATTGCCAGACCGGAGCGTCGGCATTTTTAATCGCGTTGTGTTTTTCATCATCGCTATATCCAAAGCCGTCGAGGATAAGCAGTACCAGTGGTTTTTTTTGTTCGGTCATGGGTGCAGTCTGAAGTTAGAATCGATAAGTGGATTTTAAAGACAAGTGACGCAATACGCTACGCTCACAGGTCAATTAACGCTTATGGGAGCGGATTTAGCGATAAACTTTCTATAAATCTCCTTAAAAGCTTCCGCAAAATGCAGCTGAGGCGGTGTTATTCCGCCTCAAGCTGTTCCCAGCGTTCATAACAGTGATTGAGCTGTTGCTGCAGATCGCTGAGATTTTTTTCAATAGCGGCCGTTGCCGAACGCTCTGACTGATAAAAATCTGGCTGATTCATCTGCTCGGAAATCGCGCCGATCTCAGTTTCCAGGCGTTCAATTTCCGCCGGCAACATATCCAGTTCACGCTGGACTTTGTAAGAGCGTTTTTTAGCGCTAGCAGCAGGTTTTTCCTGAGTCTTGGTCGCTGCTTTTTCACTGCTGGCAGTTTCGACCTTGCGCTGACGCAGCCAGTCATCATAGCCGCCGATATATTGATTGATCACCGCATCGCCCTCAAAGACTAGCGTACTGGTAACCACATTGTTCAAGAAGGCACGGTCATGACTCACTAGCAAGATTGTTCCCTTGTAGTCGATCAGTAGTTCTTCGAGTAGGTCGAGGGTATCTATATCCAGATCATTGGTCGGTTCATCGAGCACCAGAATATTTGACGGTCGGGTAAATAGCTTGGCCAGTAAAAGACGATTGCGTTCACCCCCGGAAAGCGCACTAACCGGCTGCCGGCAGCGATCAGGACTAAAGAGAAAATCCTGTAAATAGCTGATAACGTGCCGCGATTTGCCGCCAATTTCGAGCATATCGCGGCCACCGGAAACATTGTCCTGGACGGTTTTTGACTCATCGAGAGCCGAGCGATACTGATCAAAGTAGGCAATATCAAGATTGGTACCGGTTTTAACTGTACCTGTTTGTGGCTCTAGCTGGCCGAGCAGCAGTTTTAGCAAGGTGGTTTTGCCGACACCGTTGCGCCCGATCAAGCCGACTTTATCGCCGCGCTGAATCAGGGTTGAGAAGGATTTAACCACCTGCTCACCATCATTAAATGCAAAGTTAATATTCTCAGCTTCAGCAACTATCTTTCCAGACTTCTGCGCCTGTTGAATATCCATCTTTGCCGTGCCCTGCTGCTTGCGGCGATCGGCATATTCCCGGCGCATAGACTCAAGCGCTCTAACCCGGCCTTCGTTGCGGGTGCGGCGCGCCTTAATGCCCTGGCGAATCCACACTTCCTCTTGGGAAAGGCGTTTATCGAACAGCGCATTATGCTTGTCTTCTATCTCAAGCATTTCTTTTTTACGTTGGATATAAGTCGAGTAATTGCAGTTAAATTCGGCGATCTTGCCGCGATCTATCTCGATAAAGCGAGTGGCCAAGTTATCCATAAAGCGCCGATCATGACTGATAAACAACAGCGCGCCCTCCCACTTAAGCAAAAACTGCTCGACCCATTTAATAGCGTCTATGTCCAAATGGTTGGTCGGCTCATCGAGCAACAGCAGGTCCGGTTTGCAGACCAGAGCGCGGGCCAGTAGAACTCGACGCTTATAACCACCGGACAGACTAGAGATATCCACATCCGGGTTTAAATCCATTTTGGTGACAATCGCTTCAACCCGCTGATTGATATCCCAACCATCGACACGCTCAAGCTCAGCCTGACAGTCTTCCAGTTCGCGCATAACCTTATCGGTAGGGTTGGCGGTCAGCTCAAGAATCAGATGGTGGTAGCGAGCAGCCAACTTGCCCTCTGCACCCAGACCCTCAGCAATTACATCAAAAACCGAACCGACAGCATCATGGGGCACCGACTGTTCCAACTGGGCAATCTTTACCCCGGCGGCGCGTTTAAGTACGCCATCGTCGGCAATCACCTGACCGGTAAGAATTTTTAACAGGGTCGATTTTCCCGCGCCATTGCGGCCGATCAGGCAGACACGCTCGCCCGGCTCAATAACCAGATTAATATGATCAATTAGCGGTGGCTGGCCATAGCTAAGAAAAATGTCCTGCAGTGTGACAAGTGGCATAGGGTTATAGATTATCCAAAATTAAGCGGTGGTTTTAGTTTCCGGGCCGAGAGGCTTGGTAATCAAAATCAGCTTGGGTAAAAGAGTCATCGAGCCAAGCAGAGCGGCAGTCATTGCCAGACCGGTTAGCAGACCAAAATAGATCGATGGAATAAAGTTTGAAAGTGCCAGAATTGAGAAGCCGACAATAATCGTAATCGCCGTGTAAAACAGCGCCAGACCAATACTGGCGTGGGCTCTGTGCATCGAGGCCAGATAGTTGCCGTCGATAGCAAACTCACGGCTAAATCTGGTGATGTAGTGGATCGCGTGATCGACACCAATACCCACAGTAATAGCCGCGATAGTAATGGTCATCATATCTAGCGGTATGCCGCTGAGTCCCATGCCGCCAAGAACAATTCCCGCGGCTAAGAAGTTCGGCAAGATCGCGATAACCGAAATCTTAATCGAGCGGAACAGCACCAGAAACATCAGCATAATGCCGACAAAAACCGCACCCAGGGTGAGGATTTGCGACTTATACAGACTTTGCAGCATATTGTTATAGAGCACCAGCAGGCCGGTAAAGCGGATATCTTCAGGGGCGATACCCACCTCATTTACCGCATAGTCGCGGATTTTCTCTAGCAGATCCGCGCGGCGCAACAGGCCTTCGGTTTCCATGGCGCGCAACTGAATACGTGCCTCATCAATATCCTCAAGAAGATAGGGAGCAACCATCTGCTGATAGATCTCATCGCCAAAGCTTTTACGCATAAAGGCAATTTCAAAATCATTGAGCTTATGGCCGCTAAGATCACTGGCGACATCGTAGATTTGTACCAGAGAGCTAACCTTGCCTACCTCTGGCTGGGCTTCGAGAAACGCCTGTAACTTGGCCAGATCGGCGAGGCCGGTTGAAGTAAACCAGTAGGTGTCTTGCAGTGCATTGGCGCTGTCTTCGCCAAAGGCGTCGGAATCGCTAGCGAATGCATCGTCAAAGCCATCATTCCCATAGCCACCGTACTCATCTTCCTCAGCGAACCCGTCATCTCCAAAAGCATCGTCGCCGAACGCATCAGCGCCATATTCGCTGTCTTCAGAGAGCACAAAATCTTGTTCAGACTCGGCAAAAGTCGGTGCCTGCAAAATAATATCCAGAGGCGTAGTACCGCCCAGCGAGGCATCGATAATTTCCATGCCCTGATAGATTTCCGTATCGCTGCGGAAATAATCAATAAAGCGGTTTTCCACCTCAAGGCGGCTAATACCGTAGATTGAGAGCACGCTGAGCACACAGGCAGTGAGCAACACTATATTGCCGTGGCGTTCGGTAAAGTTGGAGAATACCGAGGTAAAGGAGGCAGATTTATCCTTACCAGAGCTGTCTTTGCCCTTGCCGATCAACATCATGCCCGCCGGAATAATAATAAACGCGACTACCAGTGCCAGACTGATACCCATAGTCATCATCCAGCCAAAATCAATCACCGGACGGATATTGCTAACCACCAGCGACATAAACGCCACGATAGTAGTCAGCACCGTATACAGACAGGGTTTGGCCATTGAGGTTACCGTGGCAACCACCAGCTGTTCCTGAGTTGCCTCTGGTTGGGTGCGGTACAGCTCTCGATAGCGGACAATCAAATGCATGGTCAGCGCCAGAGTGATAATTAACAGCAGCGAGACAAAATTAGACGAGATAACCGTTAAGCGCCAGTCGATCCAGCTAAGGAAACCAAGAATGATTACCAGACACAGAGCGCAGGTGCTGAGGGGCAGAATAACCCAGCGCAACTGACGGAAAATAACCGCCAGTGTGACGATCACAAAGATCAGAATGCCGGTGCCAAAGATCGCCAGATCGCTCTTGATAAAGTCGACCATATCCGCGGTAATCATATCTGGGCCGCCGAGAAAGATTGTCGCGCCATCGCGGTAGCCATCCATCAGACTGCGCACATCGGCAACTAGCTGGTGACTCGCAGCCGCTTTTGCAGTGCGATAATCGAGAAATTCTTTACTTACCGCATCCAGCTCAACCTGTTGTTCTGGACTGAGCCCATCGGTTGACTTGATCAGACGCAGTGCATCGCGAGCCTGCACCAGATCGAGATACTTCTGATCCAGCTCAAGGGTCGCCAGCATCCCCGTGGTCTGGCCATCCTTACTTAAAATAAGGTCTTTGTAGATTGGGCTATTAAGAAATTCCTGACGCGCCAGATCCCGATCAACCCCGGGTGACAGCAGCGTATTCAGCTCACCTTTTAAATCTGCAACACTAATCTTTGGGCTGTACAGCAGCGGTACATCGAGCAGCGACAGCATACTCTCAACACCGTTGATCCCGGCCAGCTCATTGCGCAGAGAGGAGAGAGTTTGCAGGTTGTTATCATCGAATAGGTCGCCCTCTAGTGGCGAAAAGGTGACAATTAGAAAGTTATCACTGCCATAGCGCTGCACCACTTCTCGAAAGAAGTTGAGATCATCGTCATGTTCCAGCGTCAGCGAATCCGCCGAGGCATCGAGCTTAAAATTGGGCAGCCCAAACGCCATGGCAACCGCCAGCGCCAGAACCATAAAAATGGCTGAGAGCGGGTGGCGAAGAACAGTGTTTTGATAGAAATTAAGCAGTGCTGCAGACATCTAAATGTGCGTCCTTGGAGTCTATTCTTTTTGTGGTGGCTATTATGCGGTGTTGAGGGGCAAGATCATAGTGGGTGGGGGGTTAATTGATAGGGCGCAGTAAAGCGCCCTGGGTTTTGTTGGTTGGTTATAAGGTTCTATTCATAACCTATGCGGTTCTTTCTGAAGTAGTCACTCAAAACTGCGATAGCAAGGTAGGTTAATCCGCAGAATAGCCCAATACCTCCAAAAGAAAGACCGGCCTGTAGGCTGCTGATATTTCCGGAGATAACTGAATAGGTTATGGCCGAATAGGCGCAGATAAGACCGACGGTACTTCCAAGCATCCCCCAAAATCGGCCCTTCCGAACACTGCGATCACCAAGTTCTTTAGCCGTATCAATTTGAAGTGAGGCCGCATTGAGTTCAAAGGCCGAGGCAATAGCCTGACAGGATTCGAGTGAGCAAACACCTTTTTTTTCTATTCTTTGGATTGTTCGCAAGCTAAGCCCTGCAATACTGGCCAATTGCTCTTGCGACCAGGATTTTTGCTTTCGCAGTTCTCGGATTAGCACTGTATTAATGATAATTTCCATTCTATCGTCCTTGCCGGTGATTTATTGAGTGTCCATTTTGCTCTGTAATTAAGACCTTTGCTGCGTAATCTCTATGACTTTGATATGACATCTTTAGATAACGGTTATTTGGCAAATTTCTTATTGGCTATAACAAAGAAACGAAAATTTTATTATTTTCACTCGATTAATCTGAGTGTAGAGAAAATGGAGAACCATAAAAAAAGTAGCGGACTAAGATTATCAGCTAAAGTCTATCAAGCCCCCCTGAATCGCCCTGTAAATAGCAGTGGCCTGAGTGCGTGCACCAAGTTCCTTTTTCGCCATAGCCATATGTTTATTAATGGTATGGGTGCTAAGGCACAACTTGTCCGCCGCCTGAGTAAGGGTTAAATCATTTTTAGCCATAACCCTCAGCAGTCGAAGAGCTTTGGGGCTGGCTATAGGCGGTGGGGTATGGGTTTTAAACTTACTTCTGTGAATACGTATAGCGGTATCCCCGAGTAAACGTATGGCTGTGCCAGAGTCATTTGTTAAGGCCTGAAATTATTTTTTCGAGGCGCCCTTGGCCATCACCACAAACATCAGCCTATCTCGATTGGCTTTTTTAATTTTGTCCTTATCGCCCTCTGTCTGTGGTTGATTTTTGTCGCTGTTGCGCCGATCTCCCCAGTCGATAGTAATGGGCATCAGATAGGCATCGTTAAACTTAAACTCTTTATACAGCGCCAGTATTTCCAGATTTCTGGTAAAGGTATAGGTATGAAAGGGCGCGTCATCAAGGGATTGTTGCAAGCTTGAGTAGTGCAGGTGCTTGGAGATACCTGTTTTAAGGTAGTCCAATAACATATCGTGTCGATGATAGTGGTTTTCCTCATAGCCGCTAATAAATTCGCTGGGCAGTGAGCTCAAAAAGAAATTGGCTTTTTGGCCAACAGGTGACCCCATCAGCGCAAAGTCAGAAAACCCCATCTGGTTGAGCGCCTTTAGCAGACGTTCAACAAGGTCTTCGGGATTCTTGGCGTCAGTAATCTGGTTAACAAATTCAATATGGTTAATCAGTGCATCCAGCGAAAGGCCCTCATCACGTCCGATAATATCGAAGCGCTGCTCTCCGTTGACTTCTCTGATACCGCGATGTTTTTCTAATTGCATAATCACTTCTCTTACGAAATCTTATAAAGCCATTAATAGAAAAGAAAACTTAGGATTGTCATAGGTTGAAAAATCGATGGGGTAGCTCCGTTAATAACTGGAGTGTTTTACAACGATATTGTTTTCCTGCCTAAGATCTCTTTTTTGTACTTCCCTGTACATTTTTTGTACGACTATTTTTTTCGATAATAGGTATAGGGTTATGGCGAATCAAACACATCAGTATTTTCCATGATGTAAATCATTACTAATATTGAAGTTTGACTGAAAACTGTACTTAATTTTTTCGTGATTAAACGATTCTTTAATTTCATATATTTAAATTTTCTACTTTTATAGGGCAGATAGCTTCGCCCTATAATCAGGAGAGCCTTATTTGACGGAAGTCTATTAAGCCCTGCTTGAGCTCCCTATAGACTTTATTGGGCTTAGGGTTAGGTCAGATTTGGCCAACAGATTCGGGGTTTATTTGCGGCGCGGGGTTATGGTTTTTAAAGTTGTTTTGATAGACACGTATAGCGGTTTCTCCGAGTAAATGTAAAAACGCACCACGGGATTCAGTAAGCGCCATAAACTCCTCTGCAGTTGCCCCCTTTGCCATAAGCGAAAGCAGCCAACTGTCTTTATTGCCTGTCTCTTTGCTTTTTGTTTCACAGGCATCTATTTTTCCCCCATCGGCTTTGTAAGGCATCAGGTAGGCATCGTTAAATTCGAACTTTTTATAGAGAGCCAGTATTTCCCTGTTCTTATCGAAGGTTTGGGTTAGAGCGCAGGTGCTATCAATGATTTGCTGGATATCTGAATGATGAAAATGGGTGGGATTATCTGCTTTGAGGTAATCCAAACCCATATCGTATTTATACAGCCGCTGATACTGATAGCTAGTCAGTAGTTCTTCGGGCAGTGTGGTTAATAAGACTTGGGGTGTATGGTTATGGATCATACCCATAAAAGAAAAGTCAGAAAATCCCAACTGATTAAAGATACTTAGTAGACGGCTACTAAGATCATTGGGGGTTTTCGAGGCGTCTAGCTGTTTAATAAAATCATTGTGGCCGTTTAGCTCTTCCGAGCTTAGACCCTGATCAAAATCAACAATATCAAACCTTTGATTTGCTCCATCTTGGCAAATCGTTTCCCTGTTATCTGGTCGCATAATCGCTCTTTCCGTTGAGTGACAGGGTTAGAAATACCGCATATATACAGCAATTTCAAATGTTAGTTTGCCCCAACCTGATTGTGATCGAAGAAGGGCGTAATAAATTTCGATTGGGATAAAAGGTCTTAGTATTGATTATGCCCGCAGGGATTAAAAACTGTAAATTATGCCACTCTCGGTTATCTGCCAAATTGAGGAAGAACAGTAATTCCGTATATATACAGTGGACTAGAGGTTTGGATTGACTGAGTCTTCTTCGCATGAAAGTTAAAGGAATAGCTTACAAGCGCGAGCTTGGGAAATATCTCAGGGAGGCTCGAAAAGATGCTGAGCTGAGCCAGGAAGCGTTTGCCGATAAAATAGGGATTAATCGTACCTATTATGGCAATCTTGAGCGCGGTGAAAACAGCATTAGCATTGATAAACTTCAGAAAATTTCCAAAGTGCTAAATATCCCTTTGTCAGAACTATTTGGGCGGGTTGAAAGGCTCTGAATATGTGTGACCGTTCTGGTATGCCTAAAATTGGATCTGGGGTTTTCGGACTTAAAGACTAAAAGTTGCACCCAGTTTTTTCGCCACCAAACTATTCTTTAATGTCGTATATTCCGGTATCCCATTTTTATAAGGCGGGTAATCCTCCCCCATAATCAATGGCTGCAAATAATCTCGCGCCTCCTGAGTAATACCAAAGCCATCCTCAGTAATAAAATCCCGCGGCATCATTTTTTCCATATTGGCCACATCAGTTAGCGGCGCTTCACCCAGCGACCAGCTATATTCAGCGCCGCTATTGCGCTCGATGGTGACCATAATTGCGCGTTTGCCTTCGAGGGCTTTTTTTACCGCTGCCCAACCCACGGCATAGGCCTGCTCAACATCGGTTTTGGAGGCTATATGTCTTGCCGAGCGCTGCAGGTAGTCGGCGAGGGCATAGTGGTATTTATAACCCAGGGCTTTTTTAACCATACTGGCGAGTGTTGGTGCGACTCCGCCGAGCTGTTGATGGCCAAAGGCATCTTTATGGGCTGAGCCGGAGATCAGTGCGCCATCGGCATAGCTGGCGCCTTCGGAGGCGACGACTACGCAGTAGCCTTTGTCTTGAACGGTCTGTTCGACTTTGGCGATAAATTTTTCCCGGGAAAAGGGGATTTCGGGGAAGATAATAATATGCGGTGGATCGCCGGCCTTTTCGGCGGCCAGGCCTCCGGCGGCAGCGATCCAGCCGGCGTGACGGCCCATGACTTCGAGAATAAATATTTTTGTCGATGAGGCGCACATGGAGGCGATATCGAGACTGGCTTCTTTGGTGGAGACGGCGACATATTTGGCCACTGAGCCAAAGCCGGGGCTACAGTCGGTCAGAGGCAGGTCGTTGTCGATGGTTTTGGGGATATGGATGGCTTGTATTGGGTAGCCCATCTGTTCGGATATCTGCGAGACTTTTAGGCAGGTGTCGGCTGAATCGCCGCCGCCATTGTAGAAAAAGTAGCCTATATCATGGGCTTTAAAGACTTCTATTAACCGCTGGTATTCTGCATCGCTGTCATTGATATTTTTCATTTTGTAGCGACAGGAGCCGAAGGCGCCGCCGGGGCTATGTTTTAGGGCTGAGATAGCGACGCTGGATTCGAGGCTGGTGTCGATCAGCTCTTCATGCAGTGCACCGAGAATGCCATTTTGGCCGGCGTAGAGTTTGCCAATTTTATCGCTGTTGGCACGGCAGGCTTCGATCACGGCGCAGGCGGAGGCGTTGATCACTGCGGTGACGCCGCCGGACTGTGCGTAGAATGCATTTCTTTTGCCCATAAAAAACTTCCCTTCTTTTTATCAAGTCAATTTTAAGTCGATTTTATACCGAGATTAAATCCGTTTAAGACCCTATGGTAACGCTTTAGGTGGTGATCGGTAAGTGGCAGTTAGCGCCCGATGGGCATATGAAGTGAAAAGGTAATCTCAGAGTAGCTGCTGTTTTGATCGCTGTGGTTGGGCTGATGGATATATTCAGCGCGAGCGGATGCGGTGGCTGTACCCCAGGCAAATTGATAGTTCATTTCCAGTTGCTGTTCGCGGCCCTGTGGCTGTAAATCGATGGCGACGGTCTGGTAGGTCACCTGTCGGTCGAGGGTTCTGCCGCTGGCGAGTTGCAGGGTTGCCTGTCCACTGTCGACGCGCAGGGGTTGTGCTAGGTAGATACTCAATTGGTCGTTGCGTTGCCAGAGTGAGTGTCCACTTAGGCCTAGGGACCATGAATTGCTAGAGATAGAGTCATTTAGATTAAATAGGCTGCTGCTGATTCGGCTGTCTGTTGTGCCGCTGTAGAGTGCAAATAGCCCCTGCCAGTTATCTCTGATTTGCAGATGTCCGTTGATGCCGGCAAACAGGGTTTCGCTGTTTTCTAGCTGTCCCAGTGCGCTGCCAAGTTCGGTGCCGAGGAAGCTGTCGCGCTCGTTGAGAAAGCCGCTTTGAATGCTTAGGCCGAAACCCGTTTTACTCGGTAGGCTGTATTCCATCATGGCGCCATTGCCGCGATTTTCACTGATTGGTTGATAGCGGTTCCAGCTGGCTGCGCCTTCAAATACGCCCATACGCAATTTTCCTTCGCCCAACGCTATGGCGCCGCCGCTACTGATGCCATTGCGTGCAAAGCGCAACCAGGGGGCGGCAAAACTGCTGTCATCATTGGTAGTTGAGGGGGATACAAAGGAATCCGCATAGATACCAAAAAACCAACCGGGGTTGGCGTTAATACCGGCAAAGCGTTCGCTGCCATTGTTGTTTTGGGTTTGCAGGGCGAAGTAATCTGGTTGTAGCTGATCGCTGGGGCTGCCGTTGGGTACCGAATTAAAGGTCGAATTAAAGCTGGACGAGGAGCCGTCGCGCTGCCACGGGTCAATGCTGGCACCGGTCTGAATTCTGGTGCCCTCTGCCAGTTGCTGGGTGCTGTGGCGCTGCTTTGGGGCTGAAGATTGGTTGGCGGAGGTATCTGTGGCATTGCCAATTAATGCCCTGGCGCTCTGCATAAATGGAAAGCCAAGTTCATCAAAGACTGCCATCGAATGATTGTTCAGTGAGGCTTGCAGGCTATTACCTAGTGCGCCACCAAAGGTGCTGATACTGCTGTCGTTCAGCGAGACCAGACCGCTGTCGAGATTATTGCCGGAGGCTACTGCGGTGGATCCAACGGGGCGGGTGGCTGCATCCAGATCTAGCAGCCCCTGTCCGTAAATACTGCTGTCGCTGTAGATACCGGTTTTATTGGCGGTGGTTAACAGTCGATTGACCAGCTCATGGTTGCCGACACTGGGGAATAGCTGTTTTAGCAGGGCTAGCGAGCCGCTGACCATTGGGGCGGCGAATGATGTGCCGAGGGTGCCGGCGTAATAGTCTCGGTCGGCTTGGCCATCTGCTGGGGGAGTACTGGGTCCCCAGATAATTTCGTCGTTATCAAAGCGACCGTCGTTGTTGGCATCGCCACCGCCGGGAGCGGCCAGACAGAAATCCGAGGCGACGCCGCAGTGGTTGGAGTAAAAGGAGATCTCGCCGCTGCTATCGACGGCGGCGACTGCGAGTACATGATCTTTTAGCTCGGGAAATCTATAGGGTAAGCCGGGCAGTAGTTCCGGTGAGCTGGCATCGACGGCATTGCCAAATTCGTCGAGATCATTCCATGCATTGCCTGCGGCGATAACAAAGATTGAGCGGTTGCCGCGGGATTTATTCAGCTGCCTTAGGGCATCGATGCTGAGGTCAAAGCTGGACTCTAATTCAGCGGCGCTGTAGGAACTGATAACGCCAGAGAAGCCAAAGCTCATATTGATGATCTCTGACTGGTTGGCCATGGTGGTAAAGCGCTCGGCAAAATAGTTGTCGGTGGCAAAGTTGATATCGTCGACATCGAGTGGCTGGTAGGGGCCGCCGCCAGATCCGAGGGGTATTTCATAGGCGACAATATCGGCTTCGAAGGCGACGCCGTGCATTTTAAAACCGCTGTTAAAGTTATTATTATCTCGATTGGCGGCTATAACACCGGCGACTAATGTGCCGTGATCGAGGGCCTGGTCGGTTCTTGGCGTGCCGCTGTTGTAGTCACTGCCGGCATATTCAACTTTATCGCCATTGCCTCGAGAGAATTCAGCATGTTCTTCGTAGACCCCAGAGTCAATAACACCAACGCTGACACCTTCGCCGGTGGCACCACGTGCGTAGGCGCTGGAGGCGTTGATCATATCCAGTCCGCCCATGCCGTCGTACTCTTCGGTTTCAAAGTCACTGGCCAGTGCGGCGAGGTCGCTGGGATCTTGAGCTTGAGCGGAGAAACTGCTCCAGGGTGGGGTGCTGTTGTCCTGATTGGTGACTACTGGGGGAATAGTGGTGCCGCTGTCAGAGCTTTTTTGTCCACCGCCGCCACCGCTGCAAGCGGACAGGGCGATAATAGTTAACAGGCTGATGGTGACAGATAAGTTGTTCACGCTGTTTGCAATCCTCTAATTCCATGACAAAAATTATTAGCTCGAATAAGCTATTTAATTTTCTATATCAGTATTTTTAGACTAAAAACGCAGATATTTAGCAGTTTTTTTTAGCTGATGACATAATCCCGCTGTGGTTAGTGAAAGTCGTTCTCTATAAAAAGGAAACATATGCATATTCATATTCTTGGTATCTGCGGCACCTTTATGGGCAGTCTAGCACAGCTCGCTAAACAGCTCGGTCATCAGGTGTCGGGCTGCGATGCCAATGTCTATCCTCCTATGAGTACGCAGCTGGAGGCCGCTGGGATTAGTCTGATTGAGGGCTTTGACCCGCAGCAGCTGCAGCCAGCACCGGATTTAATTATTGTTGGCAATGCTATGTCGCGGGGTAATCCCTGTGTTGAGTATATGCTCGATAATGGCCTGCCCTACACTTCTGGCCCCCAGTGGTTAGGTGAAAATATACTGCGTGGCCAGCATGTACTGTCGGTATCCGGAACCCATGGCAAGACCACTACCAGCAGTATGCTGGCAAAGATTCTCGATTTCGCGGGCTTAAAACCAGGCTTTTTAATTGGCGGTGTGCCCAGTGATTTTGGTTTGTCGGCACGGCTAAGTGAGGCTGTTGGTAGTGCTGAAGACGGCTCTGATGACAAGGGCTATTTTGTGGTTGAGGCGGATGAGTATGACAGTGCCTTTTTTGATAAGCGTTCAAAGTTTGTTCACTACCACAGTAATACGCTGGTGATAAATAATCTCGAGTTTGATCACGCGGATATCTTTGAAAATCTGACGGCGATTCAAAAGCAGTTCCATCATCTGGTGCGCACTATTCCCAGCGCGGGCTCGGTGATCTATCCAGCGGGGGTTGAGAATATTCAGCAGGTTATAGATCAGGGCTGCTGGAGTCAGGTGCAAACTCTTGCGGAACAGTCGTCCGGCGAAACTGGCGCTCAGTGGCGTTATCGCCTGCTGGAGAAGGATGGTTCAAGTTTTCAGGTGATTGATGGGAATGACGATGTCTCTGAGGTTCACTGGCAACACAGCGGTCTGCACAACGTATTGAATGGCGTTGGGGCTATTGCCGCGGCGGCCACGGTTGGCGTAAGTCTGGAAACTGCCTGTCAGGCGCTCAGTGAGTTTGTCGGGGTTAAGCGGCGTATGGAGGTTATCCATAAGGATAGTCGGGTGATGGTTTACGATGACTTTGCTCATCATCCAACGGCGATCAAAACCACCCTTGAGGGATTGCGGGCTAAGGTGGCTGAGGAAAATATTATCGCGATTATTGAGCCGCGCTCGGCGACCATGAAGATGGGTTTGCATCAGGGTATTTTAAGTGCCGCGGTGGATGCTGCTGATCAGGTACTCTGGTATAAGAGTGCGGCGGTTAATTGGGATATTCAGTCTGTTGCGGATGGCTGTACTGTTGCCGCGCAGGTCTGTGATGATATCGAGCAGTTGTTGGCGAGTGCAATCGAATCGCTCGATGAGGCAGAAAAGTCACATATTGTAATTATGAGCAATGGCGGTTTTGAGGGTTTTCATCGGCGTCTGGTTGCTGCATTAGAATAATTTTCCTCGCTCTGCCTTTTTTAGCTCTGAAGCGAAAATGTCACCGGCCCGTCATTACACAGGGACACTTGCATATCAGCCCCAAAGATTCCGCACTGAATGTCGTTGTGACGGCTTTTAGCCTGTGCAGTAAAGTGGTTGTATAGGGCTTCGGCATAATCCGGTGCGGCGGCGGAGGTGAAGCTGGGGCGCAGGCCTTTTTTGGTATCTGCGGCGAGGGTGAACTGGGAGACGATCAGCAGGCCGCCATTAATATCGCGCAGGGATAAGTTCATCTTGCCCTGACTGTCGGCAAATATCCGGTAGTTAAGTATTTTTTCTAAAAGCCGGTCGGCATGGTTCTGGTCATCGTCACGCTGGATTCCCAGCAACAACATAATGCCTTGATTAATTTCTCCGCAGACAGCGTTGTCTACACTGACGCTGGCATGAGTTACGCGCTGAATAAGTCCGATCATTTTTTGCCCACATTTGGTGGTTAATCACTGAGTTCAATTTGGTAGGCAAGGTTATTGGTTGCACGCACTAGCGCATCGGTTATGCCCGGCTCTGCGGAAGAGTGCCCTGCATTGGCAATAATTTCCAGTTTTGCCGATGGCCATGCGGCACTTAAGGCGAAAGCTTGATTGACCGGGCAGACCATATCGTAGCGGCCATGAACTATGGTGCCGGGAATATCTTTCAGTTTACCGGCCTGATTAATAATTTGATTGGGTTCGATAAAGGCTTTGTTAATAAAGTAATGGGCTTCGATGCGTGCCATGGCCATGGCCATATGCGGGTGGGTAAAACGCTCGACGACATCGCGATTGCTCTGCAGGGTGGCGCAGCGCCCCTCCCAGATTGACCAGGCTTTGGCGGCGGCCATACGTTCCAGTTCGTTGTCGCCGGTCAGTCGTTTGTAATAGGCCGCGAGCATATCGTTGCGCTCGGCTTTGGGAATTATCTGGCTGTACTGTTTCCAGTAGTCGGGAAAGATGCGTCCGGCGCCGTCTTGATAGAACCAGTTGATATCTTCGTCGCGACATAAAAAGATGCCGCGCAATATAAGCCCGAGCACTAGTTTGGGATGACTCTGTGCGTAGAGCAGTCCCAGAGTGGAGCCCCAGGAACCGCCGAAAATAACCCAGCGTTCAATCTCGAGGGTTTTACGGATGGTTTCTATATCGTCGATCAGGGCGGCGGTGTGGTTATCTTCCAGACGTGCATGGGGTGTAGACAGTCCTGAGCCGCGCTGGTCAAAAAGGATAATGCGGTATTTTTCTGGGTCGAAAAAACAGCGATCGCTGGTTGAGGTGCCGCCACCGGGGCCGCCGTGAATAAACAGTACTGGAATGCCTTCGGGACTTCCCGATTCTTCGACATATAATTGATGGGGGGCAGTGACTGGGATTAGCTGTTTGCTGTAGGGTCTGATGGCTGGAAACTTTTTAAACATGGATTACCCTGTAAATATTTTCTGCTAAAAGATTATCTGTACAGTTACACCACTGCTTTAAGATATAACCCTAGGTTACAAGTTGAGGAAAGGCAAATGACAGATTTAACCCGTTGTACTGATCTTAAGCGCTGCGGTTGGTGCGGAGACGATCCACTCTATCAGCAGTATCACGATAAGGAGTGGGGGGTGCCGTGCCGTGATGATAAGAAGCTGTTTGAGTTTGTGCTGCTCGAAGGTGCGCAGGCGGGCCTGTCGTGGATCACAATATTGCGCAAGCGCGAGGCTTACCGCAGTGCCTTTGCGGATTTTGATGTGCATAAGGTTGCGGCGTTTACGCAACAGGATATTGAGCGCTTGATAAATGATGCCGGTATTGTTCGCAATCGCTTAAAGATTACCAGTGCGATCTCCAATGCGCGTTTGTTTATCGATATTCAAAAGGAGTTTGGCAGCTTTAGCGATTATTTCTGGGGCTATGTGGATAATCAGCCGATCGTAAATCGCTGGGCGAGCCTAAGGGAAATTCCCGCGACCACCGAGCTCTCCGATCTAATTGCCAAGGATATGAAAAAGCGCGGCTTTAAGTTCTTTGGCTCGACGATTTGCTATGCGCATATGCAGGCCATGGGGTTGGTTAATGACCACACCACGGACTGTTTTCGCTATCAGGAATGTTAGTCCCGGATAAATACCGCCTCTAAGCTGGTATTGTTTGATCTACTTAGTTCGAGGCTGTCAGTTGCCGTATCAATATCTCCCTGCCAGTGGGAAAACACATAGCCTTCGCTAGGTACAGCCGTAAGTGATACTGGGATATTGTTGAAATATTCCCCCTGCCAGTTGGCGCTGGTAAGCTGAAGTGAATTCAACTCTACCGATCCTGCTGCCGGATTGTTGATGGCAATATTGAGCTGATACATTCCGCTGATGCCAAAGTAATTGCGGATATGCCCTTTTAGGGGAGATAGTCGGTTGTTGCCAAAGTTTCTCAGGGCGCTGACTGCCGACTGCCATACATCAACAGTTTTTCCATCGCCCCAGCGCTGAAAATGTCTCTCCATTTCAGGCTCCATAGAATTGGCAATAGCATTAATATGTTGGGTGACGCTGGCGGCTTTAAAGCGGCCATTAAACTCATCGGCAAATTGATTGATAAACTGATGTCGAAACTGGCTATTTTCCATTAGTTTGCGGAACAGGAGATTTGACCAGGGTGGGTTTGGCCAGCCGGGGCCATTTTCTTCCAGTGCAAATGACAGGGTATCTTTGTTGTAGGCAACATCATCCCAGGCGCCAAAGGCAAAATCAGTATCGTATAAAATCCACCGCCATTTGGTGGATGGTGAGTTCCAGAATTTCATATTGTTACCGGGCCAATCCCAGTTATCAAAATAGATTTGTGCGACCAGATAGGGAATTAAATTATCTATATCAATTTGGTTGGCCACATAGTCGAAGTTACTCTGAACCATCAGGCTATTGTTACGGACGAAATCAATCAGGTCATTGTAGGAGTCGTTGCTGCCCTCAGACGACTTCGCCATTCGCGACGAGTAAATTTATTTCACTCTTATCAACATCAATTTTATCGTCGAGGAAAGTGCTCATTTACTTTTTCACGAATATTGTAAAAGCCCCAGTACTCGCCGTTTAGGTAAACGACAGCGGGACGATAGGCCTGAGTCTCCAAGCCACTGCCATCCATTAGAGCTGGTCGCCATAACATCGCGCATATTACTTGCCATCCAGTCATTGCCTGCATTGCGCAACACAATAGATTCAAAGCTGTCGTAGTCCAGTTCGGGGAAAAGCGGGTATTCTCAATTTGCCAAAGCCATAGCGGCTGCGAGCAAAAATGGACAGTGAGCGCTGATTGTTGGCGCGGCTCCAGGCGCCGAATATTTTAATTCCTGCGTCCATGGCAATGCCCAGCTCTCCGCTTGGCTCATAAAAACTAAAGTGAATATCTCGCTCCCAATCCTGCCAAAAGTTTGCGCCGAAAAAGGGCAGGGCATCCTCATAGTTTTCCTCGGGGCCATAGACATAAATGCCCTGCTGTTCATCGAAGAGAGTATCTGGTTCAGTGACCAGTGTGACTATGGGTAAGGCGTGAGTATTGGACGTAATAAAGGTGCGGCTTGCCGTGCGGGATGGAATATAGTCGTCCTGAAAAACCTTGGCGCGCACAACTGTATTGCCATCAATGCTGATAGCAGAAGAGTAAAGCGGTGACTGAGAATTTGGAACAGTGGCATCGAGGGTGTAGCGAATCTGTTCGCCTTGGCTGGCAGCGCCACTTAAGCTGATGCTCTGGCCATTAAATTCGCCGCCATTGTGAGAAAAAACAATCTCACTCAATGTGATGCCAGTGAATTCCTCGCTGCTGTTTTCAGCTGCCTGGTGAAGGCGTTTCAAAATAAACCAGACTGCCATCTTGCACGGATCGCCCAATGCTTTTGTCTGTGGTGAGCCCGACAACATCCAGCTGATCAACCTGATTGCCACTGCTATCAAATAGAGTCAGCGACTCGCCTGCGGAGGAGATTTTAAAGTTGGTGTGCAGGCTGGAATTTTCAAAGGCAAGTATATCCGGTGGTGATATACCGTCGGTTGTTTCGCCGGAATAAAATGCTGACAAAAAGGGAATAAGGCTGAGGTCAGATGAGCTGCTAGAAATATTATGCACCTGAATGCTGAGAACATTTTCTCCATCGTTTAACAGTGTGCGAAATCCATCTATGCCAAATCTGACCGGCTTGCCGCTCTGGTAGATTGTCGCTTCGCGGTCAACTATGGCTGTGGAGTTAAAGGACGGCGTTACTTCGAGCATGTTTGAGCGGGCAACTTCAACGCCGTTGATATGGGCAATAAAGCCATCATCAAAATCCATATCCAACCAAAGATTTTCCATCAATTCCAGATCGTTGATGGTAAAAAGAATTCTGACATAAATTGATGCCGTTCCAGCGGGAACCACTGTGGCATCGTCACCATCACTGTAGCCAAATCCGCTGGCGCCCTGCTGCCAGGAGCTGTCGTTAAACGCCAGACCAGTCCAGTTGCGAGCGGGGGTTGCTTGCGGGAGCAGGTAGCGGAAGGCATCACCGCGGTTAACCAGCGTTTTATATATTCCTCCAGCCGCTTTGTCTTTGTCCGATGCCCATACTCGCAGATGAGCGCCAGCGGCCAGTACAGTTTCCGGAAAAACCCACTTTGCGGGCTCGAGGATATCGTCTGTGATACTCCAGCCGGTCAGATCAACGGCTGTGGGTTCAGCGTTGTGCAGCTCAAACCAGTCCGGGCTATCGCCATCTTCATCTTCAAAAGCGGAGTTAGAGGAAGAGGCTTCGTTAATAAATACTGCTCGGGCTGAACCGCCAGTATTGCCACCATCGGTATTGCCACTATCGGTATTGCCACCATCGGTATTGCCACCATCGGTATTGCCGCCGCCAATATTACTGTCATTGTTTGAGCTGCTGTTATCCGATCCACCGCCACCGCCACCGCCACCGCCACAGCCGACCATCAGGCTAACGAGTAGCAAAATAGCGAAGCTGCTCAGACTGTGTTTTTTGGATAAGGGTCGGTGAAGATCTGATTTATTCATAATGAAAGCCGATACTGAAATAGTGAAGATTCGCTATTAGGCGAAGTTTGTCGTCCATTCAAAAGTTCACAGTGTCGGTAAGATCAAAGCGAACGCCTGCTTCAGGTGCCGGCTAATGACTTCACTTTATGCGATTTTAACGTCCTGATAAACAGGTTTTGCTCTGAAAAGGCTAAAAGCACCAGATTAAATCGGAGTTGTTGGATATTTGTATCTAAGGTTATTTGTGGTTTTTGCTTGCGACAGGAGTGCGGTGGGGGTGGGTATTTAGCTGATGGCTTAACCCACTACCACCATATCTCGGCCCATATGCTTGGCCTGATAGAGTCCGTTTTCTGCGGTAGAGATTAAATCATCTATGCCAGTGCATTTATCGATGGATGCAACGCCGACACTCAGGGATATCCGCAGTTTGTCTCCCTGGGCTTCCATGGATAATTTACCTGCCTGGGAACGCAGTCTTTCGGCAATATTGACCGCTGCTTCAGCATTGGCTGTGGGCAGCAGAATCATAAATTCATTGCCACCCCAGCGTGCGACCACATCTTCTCCTCGCAGTGGCTCGCCGAGCAGTATGCCAATAGCATGGAGGACGTCGTCGCCGACATCGTGGCCGTAGCGGTCATTGATAAATTTAAAGTTATCCAGATCGGCAAGCAGTACTGAAAAGGGTTGGTTGATCAGTCGGTACTGTTGGTATTTTTTCTCTAGTCGCCGTTCCATATCGTGGCGGTTTGGCAGTTGGGTGAGCTGATCTTGATGGGCGATTTGGTCGACTCTCAGGGACAGGTCTTTATATTTATTTAGGCTGCGAGAGTGGGAAATATCCATGGCCACGGCAAACAGGGATAAGACTATATAGGCGGATAGAAAGCGCACTATATTGACATCGCTGTAGCTCGGCATGGCGATTATTTCCGGGGTTCCGTAAAGCAGCCAGACGGCGACTGCAAAGATGCTGCTGAGAATTAAAATGCTGTAACGGTAGCCAAAGGTTCCGACTAAGACAGGAATAATGGTCAGGCACCACATCAGGGCTGAGCTGTCTTGGCTGGTTGATAAGGGGCTGGTAGGTAAGCTGTTGTCTGAATTTGCCGTCAGCAGATAAAAGAAGCTGCCAATTAGCAGTAATGCCAGCAGTGCTCGCGCCAGATACGGGCGAGCAAAAATACTGTGAATCCCCAGGCCAACTAAGAGTAATCCGGCCACTGCCAGATAAAAGGTAGCTGTGGGCATATCGCCCTGTTGGTAGGAGTAAAAAGCGAAGAGTACAGCGATAATTTCTTGAGCAACCAGCGAGAATGAGAGAAACCCGCTGGGTATTGAGTCTTTGCTATCCGTTTCGGTCATAAGCATCCCACCATCCATTGGTAGTAAATGTAGCATAGAATTTGGCGGGCCGTGACAGCCCGCCAGAGTATATCTACTAAAGCACGTCTACTAGAGTGCTCTTCATTAGGAGCACTTACTTAGGTGCGCGCTTACGCTCGTTCTCAGTCAGCAGCTTTTTACGCAGACGGATGCTCTCTGGCGTTACTTCTACCAGCTCATCGTCTTCGATAAATTCTAATGCCTGCTCAAGTGTGTGCTTAATCGGTGGTACCAGCGTCAGTGCTTCATCGGTTCCCGATGCACGTACGTTAGTCAGCTGCTTGCCTTTGATCGGGTTAACCACCAGATCATTGGCGCGGGAGTGAATGCCCACAACCTGACCTTCGTAAATATCGATAGCGTGACCGAGGAACAGACGACCACGGGCCTGAATATTGAACAGTGCGTAGGCGGCTGTCTTGCCTTTTACCATACTGATCAGGGCGCCGTTTTGACGTTTGTGGCTCTCGCCTTCTTTAACAGGACCGTACTTGTCGAAGATGCTGGTCATAATGCCTGAGCCTGAGGTCAGGGTCAGGAAGGTGCCACGGAAGCCAATCAGGCCACGAGATGGCATGCTGAACTCAAGACGTACACGTCCTTTTCCGTCGGGCTCCATATTGGTCAGCTCTGCTTTACGCATACCCAACTCTTCCATTACCGATCCCTGATGCTGTTCTTCAACGTCGATAACAACCTGCTCATAGGGTTCCTGAACCTTGCCGTCGACAACTTTCTGTACCACTTCAGGACGGGATACGCCCATTTCGAAGCCTTCGCGACGCATGGTTTCGATCAGTACTGAAAGGTGTAATTCACCGCGACCAGAGACAATAAACTTGTCCGGAGTGTCGCCCTGAGTAACGCGCAGTGCTACGTTGTGGATCAGCTCTTGGTCGAGACGATCTTTAATATTTCTGGTGGTGACGTACTTGCCTTCCAGACCTGCGAAAGGTGAGTCGTTAACAATAAAGGTCATACTTACGGTTGGCTCATCAACACTCAGGGCGGGCAGTGCTTCGACATTCTCTGGGTCGCAGAGAGTATCCGAGATGCTCAGGCCGTCAATACCGTTAATGCAGACGATATCACCGGCACCGGCCAACTGAGTTTCGATCTGCTCAAGACCCAGATAACCTTTAACATTTAATACCTTGCCTTTGCGCTCTTTGCCGTCGGCAGATTTAACAATAACCTGCTGATTTGGCTTGAGCTGACCGCGGGTAATTCGACCTACACCAATAACACCAACGTAGCTGTCATAGGCCAGTGCCGAAACCTGCATCTGGAAAGGACCGTCCAGATCAACCTTGGGTGCTGGAACATCGCGGACGATCATTTCGTACAGCGGGGTCATATCTTCAGCCATCTCGTCAGCTTCTAAGCCGGCGATGCCGTTTAGTGCTGAGGCGTAAATAACCGGGAAGTCTAACTGCTCGTCTGTGGCGCCAAGGTTATCAAACAGATCAAAGACCTGATCCAGAACCCAGTCTGGGCGAGCGCCGGGTCGGTCAACCTTGTTGATTACAACAATCGGACGCAGTCCCTGCTCAAAGGCTTTTGAGGTTACAAAGCGTGTTTGTGGCATTGGGCCGTCAACCGCATCAACCAGCAAAAGTACTGAGTCAACCATCGACAGTACGCGCTCTACTTCACCACCGAAGTCGGCGTGACCTGGGGTGTCTACGATATTGATGCGATAGTCATTCCAGTTTATGGCAGTGTTCTTTGCCAGAATGGTAATGCCGCGCTCTTTCTCCTGATCGTTGGAGTCCATCAGTCGCTCGGAGCCGACGTCTTTACGATCGAGGGTTCCTGATTGGCTCAGAAGTTTATCAACCAGAGTCGTTTTACCGTGGTCAACGTGGGCGATGATTGCAATGTTACGCAAGTTTTCAATGGACATGAGAGATACCAGTAGGCGCAAAAGGTCGCGATTATAGTGGAATTCTCAGAAACTGCTACGTCTGTTTTTGTTAAGCGGGGGTTTCTTCTTTGCGGCTGACGTTACGTTCGATCAACATTCGCGTAATTGAAGTCGCTGGCGAGGGCGGTGCAATTAGGTTTCCCTGCAGTAATTGACAGCCTGTATCGAGCAAAAGATGATGTATTTCGGGCTCTTCAACGCAGGGGGCAATGCATTTTAAGTCGACAGACTTGGTTAGCTCGACCAATCCTTTGACCAGATTCCACGAGCTTTCCATGTAGGTGGATTCAGACATTAATTTATGTGAAATTCTGATGGTGTCGATCTTAAAATCGCGCAATTTCTGTATCGGCAGGCTCTGGTAGCCCACATTGTCGACAATAAAGCCAATTCCCATCTCTTTTAACCGGCTCAATTGCAGACCCAGAGGCTTATGAATCTTTGGCAGAGTTTCTGCGTGCAAGCCAAAGGTCAGGGTTTGAGGCTTGATGTTAAATTTGCTCATCAGTTGTTCAAGATTGTCGATAAACGAGGAGTGCTCAAGCTCGCGAAGGCTGAGGGTAAAGTAGATTTTCTGCGTATCTCGCCATAGGTCCTGATTTCTCCACAGTTCAATTTGGCGGAATATCTGTTCAAGCAGCGACAGGGAGATATCGACAATCATCGATCCGGATTCGAGGATCTGGATAATTTCGTTGGCAGAGATCAGTTCGTTATCTGGATTTCTCCAGCGCAGATAAATCTGCAGGCCGTTGATCAGATTGGTCTCTGTATCAAGGATAGGCTGATAATAGGGTATAAATGATTCGGTGTTGGCCTTGTCCCGCAGCTGTTCCAATAGCAGGGTTTGCGCCTGCAGTTCCGAGGGTGGCTTTTGATTGTGGAAATAAAAGTTCGATTTCCCTTCGCGCTTGATGGTGTAAAGGGCTTTGTCGGCCTGCTGCAAAATGGCATCGCCGTCGGAGCTGCCATCATTAAATAGCACAATGCCGATACTGCAGCTGATACGAAACTTTTCATCTTTGATCACAAAGGGTTCGCGGGCGGCATCAATGATCTTTTCGGCAACCTGAGCAATTAACAGCCGTGAAGGCTCTTCCTCACGACCGAGATTTTCCAACAGCACCACAAACTCATCTCCGCCTAGCCGCGCAACGGCTTCTTCGGTGCGAATCACTTTGCGCAGTCGCTGGGCAAATAGCGTCAGCGCCAAATCCCCGTAGTGGTGGCCGCGTGTGTCATTAATTTCTTTAAAGTGATCGAGATCTATAAATAGTAGCGAGCAGTAATTTTGGTTGCGCTGCGCGAGAGCAATAACCCGGGTTAGCTCTTCCATTAAGCGGTGCCGATTTGGCAGGCCGGTCAGTGGGTCAAAATAGGCCTGCTGTTTAATGCGGGTTTCCAGTTTAACCCTATCGGTAACATCCTCGACAAACGAGGCAGCGCCGACCACGTTCATAGCATCGTCAAAAAGAGGCGTGTCATTCCACTCGCAAATTATCACCGTGCCGTCGCTGGTAACGTTCTCGGCGGTGCCGGAGAAATCTTTGCCAAACAGAAAGAGATCGTTTTCGACCTGCTGCTGCAGAAATGATTTTTTCTGGTCAAATAAAAAGTCGGTGGTGCGGCCGAGCGCTTCCTGTTTGGAATAGCCAAAAATGGTGGTCGCGGCTGGATTCCAGCTAATAATTTCTCGCTGTTGGTTCCATTCAATAAATCCTAGCGGTGTCTGTTCGATAAGGCTGGCGATCTTTTGACTGGTGGTGATAATTTGCTGGGAGCGCTCATTGGCCTTGAGCATACTGCCGGTGGCTTCAATAAGGCCGTCCCGATAATTGACCACGGCTCGGTTTATCAGTGTGTAGAGCAAAGCGATTAAGGCGAGGAACCCCGAGTGTATCTGTGGGTAGTAAATATACAGGCTGGCGGTAAGCGGAATCAGAATAGTACTGAGAAACAGATGGCGAACAACCGTTGAGTGAGCATAGTTCAGTGGCCAGCAGATGCAGAGTGTGGCGATCACAATAACGCTAAGTGCAGAGGTTGCGAGCTGCTGGGGATCAATAAATAGCGCCGCAGCAAGACCCCATAAAATGGCAAACAGGCTGGACGAGAGATGAATAACTGTGCGGGTCTGGCGGTTTGATAGGCTGCCGGAGCGGATGGCATTGACCATCCACAGCCAGATGGCGAGTCCTTTCAGGAAGACACCGCCGAGCCATGACCATTGGAAAACTGTTGCAGGCTGATTGGTGGCGAGAAGAAATAGTATGGCAGCGCTTATCACAGAAACGGCGAGTCCGAACTTTAGGTTTTCCAGTGCGTGCTTTTCTAACTCAATCTGTATCAATTTTTTGAGAGAGCGGGGATTGGACTGCTTTGCTTCCTTGGGTTCCCCGAGCAAGTTTTCAGTGCTCATCATCGGCTGCATCCTGCGGCTGATTTTATTTTTTAATGACGGAAGATAAGTGCTAAATATAGTCCCTTATCGGTGGAAATGGGTACTAATCAACGAAAATAATGTGAAATAGATCACGGTTCGCCCCAGCTTTAGCGGTTAACGGACTTTAGTTGCAGGGGTAAAAACTCCGATTTTATGAAAACCTTGGTTACTTAGGGTGTCGGCGTGCAAACGGCTCATAATTCCTTTGTCGCAGTAGAGTAGGTAGGACTGCTGCTTATCCAGCTCCCCAGAGCATTTGCCGAGATTGAAAAAAGGCACTGTGATTATTTGGTTGTTCGGGCAGACAAGCGGTCTCTGCTCGGCCTCGTCCGGATGACGTACATCGATAATAATGTCGTCAGGTTTGGGGGTGGTGACATTCTCAATTGTTTGCATCAGGGGCATTCCATTGGCCGTGAGGTTGCTAAATAAGGGCTTAATTGATGCCTTGAGAAAAAATAGATCAGAAAAAGTGACAGATTTTGCATGGATCGGCATTATACTAGCCGGGTCGAAGAGCGGCTACCGACAAAGTAAAGATAATTGCACCTTAACGGTGCTTTTTTATTGGTAGCGCACCATTAAGGTGCAAACGGATATGTGAGTTGGTTTTATTCGTTAGCTGTCATGCAGTGAAATGGCAGGCTGAACGCTAAAGGGAGAGTATGTGGGTCGATTGGCGCAAGCACTGACCTATTGGCACGACTATTGCACTTATATCATTCGAAAAGTCTGCTGAGATTTTTTGCAGGCAGGCGGCCCTATGATAGAAATCTGCAAGGCTTCTAAAATAACGAACAACGAATTCCCTATTGGAGGAACATATGTCTGAGAAGACTCTAAATCTTATTAAAGAAAGCGAAGCTCGCTGGATTGACCTGCGGTTTACTGACACCAAGGGTAAAGAGCAGCACGTTTCTATGCCTATCGGCGAAGTTAACGATGATTTCTTCGTTGACGGAAAAATGTTTGACGGCTCTTCTATTGCCGGCTGGAAAGGTATTAACGAATCAGACATGATTTTGATGCCTGACGACAGCACCGCAATTATCGATCCGTTTACTGATGAAGTAACTATCATCATCCGTTGCGACATTGTTGAGCCTACTACTATGCAAGGCTACGAGCGCGATCCACGCTCCATCGCTGGCCGCGCTGAAGATTACCTCAAGTCTACAGGTCTGGGTGACACTGCTTACTTTGGTCCTGAGCCAGAGTTCTTTGTCTTTGATGACATTACCTGGGGTGCCGACATGAGCGGTGCTTTCTACAAGATTAATTCTGAAGAAGCTGCATGGTCTTCAGATCACAAATATGACGACGGCAACATGGGCCACCGCCCTGGTGTTAAAGGCGGTTACTTCCCTGTACCTCCTGTTGATTCTCTGCATGACCTGCGTGCTGCTATGTGTACTGCAATGGAGCAGATGGGTCTGGACGTAGAAGTTCACCACCACGAAGTTGGTACTGCTGGTCAGTGTGAAATCGGTATCCGTTTCAACACTCTGGTTAAGAAAGCTGACGAAGTACAGATCCTCAAGTACTGCGTACACAACGTTGCTCACGCCTATGGCAAGACAGCAACCTTTATG
This sequence comes from uncultured Pseudomonadales bacterium, assembly GCA_943846685.1. Taxonomy (GTDB): domain Bacteria; phylum Pseudomonadota; class Gammaproteobacteria; order Pseudomonadales; family Porticoccaceae; genus HTCC2207. The sequence continues at coordinate 288,249 of OX044363.1, read as the reverse complement.
CCTAAGCCAGTCGTTGGCGACAACGGTTCTGGTATGCACTGTCACCAGTCTTTCTGGAAAGATGGCGAGAACGCATTTGCTGGCGACAGCTACGCGGGTCTGAGTGAAACTGCCCTTTACTACATCGGCGGTATCATCAAGCACGCTAAAGCACTGAACGCTTTTGCTAACGCTTCGACTAACTCATACAAGCGTCTGATCCCAGGCTTTGAAGCTCCAGTAATGCTGGCTTACTCAGCGCGTAACCGTTCTGCTTCTATCCGTATTCCTTATGTACCTTCCCCTAAGGGCAAGCGTATTGAAGCGCGTTTCGGTGATCCTACTGCTAACCCATACCTGATGTTTGCCTCTATGTTGATGGCTGGTATCGATGGTGTTAAGAACAAGATCCACCCTGGCGATGCAGCGGATAAAGATCTCTATGATCTGCCTGCTGAAGAAGCTGCACTGATTCCACAGGTTGCTGGCAGCCTGCGTGAAGCACTGGACGAGTTGGACAAGGATCGTGAGTTCCTGACAGCTGGTGGTGTATTCACTGACGACGTAATCGATGCTTACATCGAGTTGAAGATGGAAGAAGTTTACCGCGTTGAGCACACCACTCACCCGGTAGAGTTTGATATGTACTACAGCTGCTAATCCAGTCGTAGAGTAAGATCGAACAAGCCCGTCATTCTTAGAATGGCGGGCTTTTTCTTTGTCTGAAAAAGGTCTAGTCTTTAGATAGAGTTTGAATGTTTCAAACTCCTAATCTCTAGCGGCTCGCCGCATAGAGTTGAGATAACAAGCCCTATGCAAAAAACATTGTTCCTAAGCTTACTCTTAATCATGGCCAGCTGCCCCTCTATGGCAAATGCTGAGGTCTATAAAATTGTAGATTCAACCGGCAAGGTCATCTACACAGATACTCCTCCAGCCGATGAGAGTGGCGATCAGCTGGTATTGCCGCCAATCAATCAGGTGCCCGGTTCTGAGATAGTTGAGAGTGCTGCGGATATTGCCCCTGACAGTGCTGCTTTTGCCGGCTATTCAGTGGTTGAGTTAGTCGCGCCCCGAGATGACTCGCTAATTTACTACGACCAGCAAAATATTATTGTTCAGTTGGCACTAGAACCTGAACTCCAGATCGGCCATCTTGTGCAGTTTTATCTCAATGGTGCCGCCTATGCCGAGCCAGTGGCGGCAACGTCATACGCCATAAGTAATTTACCCAGGGGTTCTCACAGTATCTCTGCCCGAGTAGTGGCGGCTAATAATGGTGAAGCTGTAGCCAGTTCCCGGTCGGTTACAGTGCATGTTCAGCGTCATTTCAAGCGCAACTAATCAACGCAAACAGTCTCGCGCACCAAGTTGGTGCATAAACTGTTCGTGCAGCGTATAATCCCCGTCAAACCACCTTTAAAACAGTCTAAAAGAAAGCGATTTCGGTTAAATGCGGCCAATTATTGGCCTGCTTATTGCACACATAAGTAAGCAATTACAAAAATAATATTTAAATAACCGTTGAGAAAGCCATTAACCTGGCCTGGCATTTATGACCTCAGATCAATTACATCGATTACTGCTCGATAACCTGAATACAGCTGTACTGCTGGTGGATCAGGGCTTATTGATTGATTACATCAATCCCGCAGCAGAGGCATTGCTGCAGGTGGGCAGTGTTCGCCTGAGAGGTCTAGCCGCCTGTGAGTTATTTAATGACAGTGAAACTGCGCGCCAGACATTGCGCGAGTCCATTGAATATGGAAATCCCCATACCATTCGCCATGAATTTTTAAGTGGGCCTGGTGAATCCTCTCAGGTTGATTACACGGTTACGCCGATAAGTATTGATTCCGGTCAGTGGATTTTGATGGAAATGCAGCCTATTGACCGTATTCTGCGAATCAACCGTGAAGAGGCGCTGCTCTCGGTTCACGATACCTCGAGAAGTCTTATTCGCGGATTGGCTCACGAGATCAAGAACCCGCTTGGGGGAATTCGCGGTGCAGCCCAGCTGTTGGCCGATGAGATATCTGAAAGCAGTATGGATGATGAGACTGCAGAGCTGTGCCGAATTATTACTACTGAAACCGATCGATTAAGGAAGCTTGTCGATCGTCTGCTCGGCCCCAGTCAGCTGCCAAGCTTTGAAGAAATCAATATTCATGAAGTCACTGAGCATGTAGCAGCCCTTGTAGAAGCTGAGGTTCAGGGTAAGTTAGTGGTCACTCGAGACTATGATCCAAGCCTTCCTGACCTGTCCGGCGACCGCACGCAGCTGGTGCAGGCCGTTTTAAATGTTGCCCGCAATGCCATGCAGGCAATCCTTGAGGGTAACTCGGAAGAGCGTCGCTTGACTTTAAAAAGCCGTATTCAACGAAGCTTCACCATTGCCGGTGTGCATCATAAAGCGATCTGCCGACTGGATATTATTGATACGGGCCCAGGCATATCGAGCGATATTAAAGAGCGTATTTTCTTTCCCATGATAAGTGGTCGCAGCGAAGGTACTGGATTGGGGCTAACCATAGCCCAGTCGGCGATCAATCTTCATCAGGGCATTATTGAGTGTGAGTCAGAACCTGGCCGCACCTGTTTTTCAATCTATTTACCGATAAAGGCATAGCATGCAGAGCACATCAGAAATTTGGATAGCTGAAGATGACCGTTCACTGCGCTGGGTGATGGAAAAAGCCATCAAGCGCAATGGAATTGAGGTGCGAAGCTTTGAAAATGGCGATGACCTTTTGGTGGCACTGCAGCAGTCGCAACCGGAAATTATTATCTCCGATATCCGTATGCCAGGCATTGATGGTCTCGAACTGTTAAAGCAGATTCACTCTACAAGACCAGATATTCCGGTGATTATTACCACCGCCCACTCAGATCTTGATAGCGCTGTTGCCGCCTATCAGGGCGGTGCTTTCGAGTACTTGCCAAAGCCGTTTGATCTCGATGAGCTGGTCGAAGTGGCGCGCCGCGGTGTGACCTTTGCCCGTGAGCAGAAATCAAAATTTGAACCCGTTGAAGAGCCGCCAACTCAGGAAATTATCGGTGAGGCGCCTGCCATGCAGGAAGTTTTTCGCGCTATTGGCCGGCTGTCGAACTCCAATATCACGGTGCTTATCAATGGTGAGTCTGGAACCGGAAAAGAACTGGTCGCTCACGCCTTGCACCGACACAGCCCACGTAGAACTTCGAAGTTTATCGCTCTGAATATGGCGGCTATTCCCCATGATCTTATCGAATCTGAGTTGTTTGGCCATGAAAAGGGAGCCTTTACTGGCGCTGCTCAGCGGCGAGAAGGACGCTTTGAGCAGGCCAATGGCGGAACGCTATTTTTGGATGAGATTGGTGATATGCCTCCCGAAGCTCAGACTCGCCTGTTGCGGGTTTTGGCAGATGGTGAGTTTTATCGAGTGGGTGGACATATCTCGGTTAAGGTTGATGTAAGAATTATCGCTGCTACCCACCAGAATCTCGAAGAGCTGGTTGAGAGTAACCGCTTTCGTGAAGATCTCTATCACCGTATCAATGTTATTCGTGTACATCTGCCCAAGCTCGCCGATCGACGTGAGGATATTCCTCAGTTGATGAAGCATTTTTTCCATCGCTCAGCGAAAGAGTTGGAGATGGAGCCAAAGATATTGTCTCAGGAAGCGGAAGATTTCTTCTATGGCCTGTCCTGGCCGGGCAATGTGCGGCAGTTGGAAAATATCTGCCGCTGGTTAACGGTTATGGCTGCTGGTCGTGAAGTATTACTTACCGACTTGCCCCCAGAACTTAAAGCGGAAGAGTCCGGTGCTGAGCAGCGTGTTCAGGGTGACTGGCAGCAGATGTTAAGACGCTGGAGCGAGCGTGAGCTGAAGTCCGGTGGCAAGGATATTCTCTCTCAGGCACTGCCAGATTTTGAGCGTATTATGATTGAAACGGCATTGGCATTTACTGGTGGGCGGAAAAAAGATGCGGCTCAGCTTTTGGGTTGGGGGCGCAATACGCTGACTCGGAAGTTGCAGGAGTATCAGATGGAGAGTCAGGCTCTTTAAGTTGTGCTCTTTAGTCGGGCTCTTTAGCCGGGCTCTCTAGTCGATTAATCTTGTAGATTCCCAGTTATAAAAAAACCCGCTGAAAAGCGGGTTTTTTGTTTAAGCGGTTGCAGCTATCTCATTGGTTAGTGAGTATTCGCTTCGCCTTTACTTTCCGCCTGTGCTTCAGCTGTCTGCTGCATAGCAGAAGCAAATAGAGACTCAAAGTTGATTGGCGGTATCATCAGTGGAGGGAATGAACCCTTGATCAGAGTGCTATCAATTGCTTCGCGAGCATAGGGTAACAGCATGGTTGCGCAGGTAACATTTAATACCTGTGCCAGTTGCTGGCCTTCGATACCTTTAATGGTAAATAGACCCGCCTGCTCAACTTCAATCAGATAAATAGTTTCTTCTTCATCTTTAACCGTGACGGTAATACGCAGTGCTACTTCATAGGTATTGTCATCGATCTTTTCCGATTTGGTGCTCAGATCTTGATTGACCTTAGGCTTCCACTGCTTTTGAAAGGCAGCTGCACCCTGAGGTGTTTCAAAAGAAAGATCTTTTAGATAGAGACGGGCTACCGCAAAGTTTGGGCCTGCGGCTTTTTCCTGGTTGGCTGCTTCAGTAGCAGTATTCTTATCATCAGTCATAATTGAGCCTTAATTGTTGGACTTAAAGTCGAAAAATGGTGCGATCAAATTTAATAATTATTAAATGTTAGCTTTTTATATGGAGACAGTTTCGCCCAATTCAAGGCTGGCTTGCACCGCTGACTCCAAATTGCCCAGACGCTCCAGATCGCGCAACTCATTAAAACCGCCAACATGGTCGGTTCCAAACCAAATTTGGGGAACCGTATTGCGACCACTTTTCGCCATTACACGGATTTTTAACTCTGCATCCTCATCGAGAGCAATATCCTGATAATCGATGCCTTTAGCGCTGAGTAAGCGGCGCGCAGCGACACAAAATGGGCAGAAACGCGTTCCGAATAGTACGATATGAGACATAGGGTTCTCTTGTGCGTGTGCAGATTGAGGTTTGAAATATAGGTTTTAAATATAGGTTTAAATATAGGTTTTAAATATAGGTGCGAGCTTATTTGCCCTGAACCAGCGGCAGGCTTGAGCCCTGCCATTCGCTGATGCCGCCGCTTAAGCGACGAACATTAAATTCTTTACTGCTTAGGGCTTTACCTGCAGCGCCGGAATGTTGGCCGATCTTATCAACCACAACGATAATCTTATCGCGGTTTTTTTCCAGTTCGGCAATACGGCTGGCAAGCTTTAGGTGGGGGATGCTGAGAGCCCCGTGGATATGTCCAGCTTCGAACTCAGCAGCACTTCTAACGTCAACCACCACAGCCTCGTCATTGTTGATTAGGCGAACCAGCTCGCTGCTGCCCAATGACTTACCGCTTTTACTTTGCTCGGTGACAAAAAACACACCGATTAATGCGGCTAACAAGGTAATGAGTAGCCACTGCTCACTGACAAAGATAAAAATTTCCACTAGATGATTTCCGTTAAAAATATAAAAACTCTAAATTAACCCAGTCAGTCTTCTGTTGTTATACAAGCATAAAAGCCCTGCATAGAAGAATTCCGGGTTGCTTAAAGCGCGCAAGTATACACAGGAATTGAAATTGCGGCTAACTCTTCAGTGCCAGCGCTGCCAGATGGGTGTACAGCTATCTGGCAGCGGGGCGACTTTGCCAAGAGCGGCCCAGGGCTGATTTGGCGAATGAAAATCTGAACCACAGGAAGCGTCAAAGCCAATATCCGTGCACAGGCGAGCCATATCCCTTGTTACTGAAGGCTCCTGAGCGCCGGATATCACTTCCATAGCCTCACCGCCGGCGTCTTTAAAGTCGCGAAGTAGTTCAACCAGCTTGGATCTGGTCAGCTTGTATTTGGTTGGGTGGGCGAGAACGGCAACACCACCGGCGTCGCGAATCCAGCTAATCACGGTTTCAGCGTCAGCCCACTGATCTTTGATATCGCCAACCTTGCCGGCACCCAGATAGCGTTTAAACGCCTGCTGGATATTGCTGACAGCGCCGATATTGACCAGATGTCGGGCAAAATGCGGGCGCCCTATTTGGTCGGGCCCCGAGGCAAATGACAGCGCCCCAGCAAAGCAGTCGGTAAAGCCAAGCCGTTCCAATTTCTCGGCAATGATTTCCGCTCTTTCGCGACGTGCGTTTGATTGTTGCTCGACGGCTTGCAGAATTGATGGAGAATCCAGCCCAACATTGAGTCCAACAATATGGATTCCACGACGATTCCACTGACTTGAGAGCTCAATGCCCGGAATAATTCGCAGGCCGCTATTGGTTTTAGTCAGCTTTTGATAGGCACCGAGCGTGTCATGGTCAGTGATTGAGAGCATATCGATCCCTCGCTCTAGAGCGAGGTCGAGCAGCTCGGCGGGGCTCAGGGAGCCATCAGAGACCGTAGTGTGGCAGTGAAAATCTATATTCATAAATTGAACGTAAGGTTATAAGCGCTTGATTAATTAATCATCAGATAACTTTAGGTAATGGTATCTGGCTATATTTAACTTTCTATAAATTTGAGTGGTCTATTGTACCAGTCTGACCCAACTATATACTGACATTATGATTGAACCGATTTCTGAAATACAAAAGCGTCAGGTAGAAGCCGCCACCGCAACCTATATTAAGGTGGCTTCAGGGCTGTATGAACGCAAATTTGACCCTATTCCTGTGCACTTTGATCTCAGGGGCAAGTGTGCCGGCATGTACGAGATTAAGGGCAAGTCCAAGCGTATCCGCTACAACCCCTGGCTGTTTGCCAAATATTACGAAGAGAGCCTCAGTAACACCGTGATTCATGAGGTTGCCCACTATCTGGTTGACTGTATTTATGGTTTGCGGCGGGTCAAGCCCCATGGTCGCGAGTGGAAATCGATCATGACTGATTTTGGCGCGCCACCAAAAGCCACTGGGGACTATGATTTAACCGGTATCCCAATGCGTCAGTATGAGCGCTTTGCCTACAAGTGCGGTTGCCGAACCCATCAGCTAACCAGTGTGCGCCATAAAAGAATTGTTCAGCGTGGCTATCAATACCGCTGTCAGTACTGCCACAGTTTTATTGAATCTGATCGTGCGGCCAACGGATGAGTGACTGGTTTGTCTACATGATCCGCGCCACCGATCAGTCCCTGTATACCGGAATAACCACGGATGTAGAGCGGCGCTTTGCCGAGCATCAAAGTGGTCGCGCCGGTGCCAAATACTTTCGTGGCCGCAGCCCAGAGCAGGTGGTGTTGGTTGAGTCTGGCTATGATCGCAGCAGTGCCAGCATTCGCGAGGCGCAAATCAAAAAGCTCTCCCGTGAGCAAAAGCTTGAGTTATTGGCTAGTTAGAGTCGATACCTTCTCGTTTGTCTAGCAATTGTATATACAGGATAGTCTTTACTCCGATCAAGTATTCCTGTAATTTCCTCTGCTAAGTTTCCTATAAAACCAATAATTAAAATAAAAAATGGCTTAAAGGGCTTTATTTAAATATTGTATATACAGGTATAGTGTATATACCAGTAAGGAGTTTGGTTGATGACGCAGGCTATTTATTCTCTGCCACGCTATGCGCAGATAAAAACCTATATAAAAAATCAGCTGGAATCTGGTCAGTGGCAGGCTGGCGATCGTATTCCCTCGGAAAATAAGCTCGCCGAGGACTTTGCGGTTAGCCGAATGACGGCGCGTCGTGCGGTTCAGGAGTTGGCCGATGATCATCTACTTATCCGTACAGCGGGTTTAGGTACCTTTGTTGCTGAGCCGCAGGCAGTCACAGCAGCTGTGGAAATAGACGATTTCACTCAGCAGTTCAATCACAGCAACCCGCAATACAGTAACCGCATCATTACTCTGGAACAGGTAAACGCGGAGAAAGATATGGCCTCAGTGCTAGGCCTTAATGAAGGTGATGGGCTGTTCCACTCGGTAGTGGTTCATTATCGAGACTCCGCCGCAGTGCAGTGGGAAGAGTGCTTTGTAAATCCGGGGATAGTAGGCGCCTATCTTAAACAGAACTATTCCAAGGTCACCCCTCAGGCCTATCTTAACTGGGTGGCTCCCGCGACTCGAGTTGAACATCAGGTACAGGCGGTCATGCCCGAGGTTGAGGTCACTGGGGCGCTGGGATTGGCATCGATCAGCTCCTGCTTAAAAGTCAGTCGTCGCAGTTGGCATACGGACAGGGTAGTCAGCGTCTGCAAGCTTATATATCCCGGCAGCTATTCTCTGGGTGCGGAATTGATTATCTGATGGAACCTTCCTCAATGAAAAAAATTGCCGTATTTGTCGATGTTCAAAATATCTATTACACCGTTAGGGAGCAGTTTTCCTGCCACTTTAACTATGGGGAGCTATGGCGGCGCATTAGCCAGCAGGGCGAGATTGTGTTGGCAAATGCCTATGCGATTGAGCGCAATGACCCGGGGCAAAGAGGTTTTCAGCAGCGCTTGCGGGAGATTGGTTTTGAGGTGAAATTAAAACCCTATATCCAGCGCAGCGATGGATCGGCAAAAGGTGATTGGGATGTGGGTCTGGCTATTGATGTGATGGACGCGGCGGCCAATCATGATCAGACCGTAGACGATAAAATAGACCATATAGTACTGCTCTCAGGGGATGGTGATTTTGATTTGCTTATTGAGAGAGTGAAGACCGGTTATGGGATTGATACAACGGTCTTTGGTGTTAACTCATTAACGGCAGCATCGCTAATCAATGCCGCCGCTGTATTTGAGCCTATTCAGGGGTCACTGCTTTTAAAGTGAAGTGCGAAAAGTAAGCACTTACAAACAAAGTTTTCTGCCTGTAGCTATCAAGTAATAATTCCACCACCGCCCATGCCGCCGCCCATACCACCATTGCCACCGCCCTGACCGGGCACCACAATCTGCGAGGCCTGTTCGCGGCGCATCTTTTCCAGTTCTCTGCTGGCTTCATCTACGGCGATTTGGGCTTTACCGGCAAAGTCACTGGCCGCTTCACCAATAGTGTTGCCGTCGAGCTGGAAGTTCAGTGGAAGCGCGCCCATTGGGGTCATTATTTGCGCGGCACCAAAAAAGGTTGTATCGCGATCAGGGTCGTCGCTACCATCGGCTTTAATAGGGACCAATTTGCGGATTGTGCCCAATTTTTGGTCGGTAAAGTTTTCTTCGCGAAACAGGCCATTGGGATCCATTTCGGTATCGTTTGCTGTAGTCATAGAATTATCTTTCTTAATGTGAAAAGTGTATTTGATAGTGTATTTAATAGTACCTGTATATGTAGCGCACCCTAGCAGACATGGGGTATCAGTAAAAGGCTCTAGAGATTCTAGCGGGGTAGTTTCCACGAGATAGCCGCGGCTGTAATTAACAATATAGAAGAGCCAATTAAGCAGGCAGCCAGACCGTAATGCTGGTAAATCAATCCGGATAGCAGGGTGCAGACCAATCGACCTGCAGCGTTAGCCATATAGTAAAACCCAACATCCATAGAGGCGCCATCTTCACGGGCATAGGAGACAATCAGGTAGGAGTGAACCGATGAGTTGATGGCAAACAGTGCGCCAAATATTAGCAGCCCAGCGATTATGAGTAGTTCAGTGTTCCACTCTAGATAGAGGCCTATAGCTATAAGCGCTGGAAGTAAGCAGATCGCCGCTACCCACTCAAAGGCAGTCTTTCCCGATGCCTCGGTGACCTTGGGTGCCAGAGCTTGCATAGCGCCATAGCCAATAATCCAGACGGCTAATAGGCTGCCGACCTGGGTATAGCTCCAGCTCAATTCACTCTGCAAAAACACCGGCAGAGCAACGACAAACCAGATATCTCTGGAGCCAAACAGAAAAAACCGTGCGGCACTAAGGCGATTAATAGCCGCGCTTTTGGAGAACAGCTCGGTAAATTTACTGCGCTGTTTAGCTATCCCAGTGCTGCGGTTTAAGAGTATCAGGCTCAATACAAACACTGCGGATAACAGTGCCGCCATAATGCCAACAGCACCTTGAAAGCCGACCACTGCCAGCAGCCAGCCGCCGAGGAAAAAGCCAAGCCCCTTAAGCGCGTTCTTTGAGCCGGTCAGCATTGCCACCCAACGGTAAAGTCGGTTTTGACTGTCGTCGGCAACCAGAGATTTAATACTGGTTTTGGCACTCATTTTATTCAGGTCTTTGGCTATACCCGAGAGTGCTTGAGCAACCATGACATAGGCTACGCTGAGCACCGAGCTGTCGACCAGCAGCATACACAGGGCGCCGATCTGCAGTGCCAGTCCCAGTTGCATGGTGATGGTTAACCCAATCGCCGTCGCCAGCCAGCCGCCGAGTAGGTTGGTGACCATGCCAAAGAATTCATAGAGTAAAAATAGACCGGCGATCTCAAGAGGGCTAAAGCCAAGCCCATGAAAAAACAGCACCACCAACATCCGCAATGCGCCATCGGTAAGGGTAAAGGCCCAATAATTAAGGGTAACAATAATGTATTGGGCTGTTGCCGATTTAAACTCAAGCATGATAGTGGGCGGTGGGGCGCTTAATCTTTGATCGAGGCAGCGACCTTAGCGGCCAGCTCCATCATGCGATTAACATAACCCACTTCATTGTCATACCAGATAAGCACTTTGACCTGAGAGTTATTGATCACCATGGTCGATAGTCCATCGACAATTCCCGAGCGTTTATCGTTGGTGTAATCCACCGATACTAGCGGAATCTCATCAAAACCCAGAATGCCTTTTAGTCGCCCTTCTGCAGCTGTTTTTAGCGCACTGTTCACTTTTTCAACGGTGACATCTTGCTCGAGCTCAAAAACGCAGTCAGTTAGGGAAGCATTAGCCAGAGGAACACGAACAGCCAGACCGTTTAAGCGGCCTTTTAGTTCGGGAAAGATCTCGGTGATCGCGGTGGCCGAGCCTGTGCTAGTCGGGATAAGCGACATACTGCTAGCGCGGGATCTGCGCAGATCGCTGTGGTACTCATCAAGAATACTCTGGGTGTTAGTAATATCGTGGATGGTGGTTATGGCGCCGTGTTTTATACCAAAGGTTTTCTGGAGTACGTCGATGACCGGCGCCAGACAGTTGGTAGTACAGGAGGCGGCGGTAACTATGGCTTGATCCTGATACTGGTCATCGTTAACGCCCATGACGATATTTAAGGTGCCATCCTTTACCGGCGCGGAGACCACAACTTTTTTAACGCCCTGATCAAAATAGGGTGCCAGAAGTTGCTGAGATTTAAATTTACCGCTGCACTCAATCACCATATCCACACCGGACCAGTCGGTATCTTCGATATTTTTATTTTGCGAGTAGCTAATGCTGCGATCGCCAATCTGAATTGATGAGCTGCCCTCAGTTGAGCTGATCTCTTCGTCCCAGGTGCCGTGCACCGAGTCGTATTTTAAAAGGTGTGCTGCACTCTTGGCATCGCCGGCGACTTCGTTGATATGGACAATTTCAAAGTTGTCCCAGTGCCACGCAGCGCGGAGGGATAATCTGCCCATGCGGCCAAAGCCGTTAATTCCGATTCTGATAGTCATGGTTTTTTAAATCTCTGTTGGTTGATCACTTATTAAGAGCTTTTTATTACAAGCTTTTCTTTTACTACAGTTTTATTACAGCAGTATGACGGGGAACGTTTTTGTCGACACAGCTCACAATATTCTGTCACGCAGGGCTATTTGAGAACCGGCGAACATTAAAACTGCGAACAGCTCGTGAGAAATCACCGAATAAAACGATTTCAATGAACTTTCTATTTAGAGCTATCGATACAGAGCTCCTAATAAAGAGCTTTCCATCAAGAGCTTTAAGTAAATAGCAAAGAGGAATCATCAATGAATGTTTTAGGTATTGCCAGTTTGTTTTTAATTGCCTGTGGCGCGTTATTTGGCGCTTCGATTGGCATTTTCGCCTACGGCGCAGATTTTTGGACCAGCATAGGCATTGGCTGTGGACTTGGCGCCTGTGTTGCGGTCAGCGAATTTTCTCCCATGTTTGACTAAAGGGTTCGACTAAAAAGCTTGACTAAAGGGTTCAACTAAAAAGCTTGATTAGAGAGCTCGACTAAATAGCCCGACTAAAAAGTTTTATTAAAGGTATTCAACACCCAAAGTTTAAATCGTACTTCTCCTCCCATTTTAGGCCACCGAAAGGTGGCCTTTTTTTTTGGCTGGCTTTTTATTCGAGCAGTTTTTTACTAGACAGTTTTTTACTAGAGAGCTTTTTACTAGACAGCTTAGTGCTGGTGTCCGCCAACGCCGTGAACATGGCCGTGCTCAAGTTCTTCTGCCGTTGCTTCGCGCACATCTGCGATAGTGACATCAAAGTTAAGGGCCTTACCTGCCAGAGGGTGGTTGCCATCGACAGTAACAGTCTCATCAGTAACCGCGGTAACGGTTACAGGAACGGCTCCGCCCTGACCAGTTTGCGCTTCAAACTGCATGCCAATCTCAATGCTCTCAACACCTTGGAAAGCAGTGCGTGGCACGTCCTGAATCAGCTCTTCCTGAACTGGGCCGTAGCCTTCTTCAGCAGTAACGGCAACGTTTAGCTGGTCGCCAGCTGATTTACCTTCAAGTGCATTTTCCAATCCGGGAATAATATTGCCTGCTCCATGCAGATAAGCCAATGGGTCTTTGCCTGCAGAGCTGTCGATTTCCTGGCCTGCATCATCAGTCAATAAGTAATGAAAACTTACGGCGCTATTTTCTTTAATTGTCATTGTTCGTTCCTGGTAGCTTGTAAAAAGGTTGTTTTAAAAAGTGGTTTTAAAAAGTAGTTTTAGTCAGTGTTACTTTAAAGGGCGCCATTATGCGCGAATGAGTCCTAAATATCGACTCTCTGCTGTACAGCGGGAAAATCCGGTTGTAAAAACAAAAGATCGCCTTACACTCTTTACGGATAATGTTAGCTGTCATATTTATGTCATACATTCGCCATTAAATGAGTCGTCTATAAATGAATGATAAGGTTATTACCATGCCGAAGCATACGGTTTTAATCGTCGATGACGAAGCGGCGATTCGAGATATGTTGTGTATAGCACTGGAAGCGGCAGATTTTAATGTATTGGATGCAGAGAATGCGCAACAGGCTCACGCCGCGATAATTGATAAACAACCTGATCTGGTCTTGCTGGATTGGATGATGCCTGGCACCACAGGGCTGGAGTTATTGCGCCGCCTAAAGCGCGATGATCTGACCGCCAGAATTCCGGTGATTATGCTTACCGCCAAAGCTGAGGAAGATAGTAAGATCTCTGGTCTGGATGCTGGCGCTGATGACTTTATCCCCAAACCCTTTTCTCCGCGCGAGTTGATTTCCCGCGTCAAGGCCGTTCTTCGACGGGTTGGCCGTGAGGAACTTCAGGAGCCTATCTCTATAGGTCAGCTGGTGTTTGACCCAATTGGACACCGGGTGAGTATTGCTGATCAGGCGATCAATCTGGGTCCCACCGAATATCGGCTTTTGCAATTCTTTCTCACCCATCAAGAGCGAGTTTACTCCCGCGACCAGATTCTCGATTATGTCTGGGGCGGCAATGTCTACCTCGATGAGCGAACGGTGGATGTTCATATTCGTCGTCTGCGCAAAGCAATTTCGGTTGCAGGACATGAAAACTATGTGCAGACTGTGCGCGGAGCAGGCTACCGTTTTTCAGCCCAGCTAAAAAATGCTTAATAGAGGGTGTAAATTCGTTGCGACCGGGAATGCATACAGAGATATGGCGTGTGGTATTGGTATGCCTGTTCTCCCTGTTATTTGGTCTGAGCCTCGGCGCTCCCTTTGAATTATTTCTCGCCGGAGTCGTTATCTACGTACTCTGGACCTTCCGCATAATCAATCTGATATTCAGCTGGATCGATAAAGGTATGCGCGGCACTCCTCCGGACACCGACGGTGTCTGGGGCGAAATTAGCGATACGTTAAATCGCCAGCGCCGCCGCCATCGCCGCACCCAGGAAAAAATGCGCCGCACCATTAATCGAGTCACCCGGCTAACTGAAGCCCTGGGCGAAGGTATTTTGGTGTTGCGCAGTGATCTGACCATAGACTGGTGGAATAGCTCTGCGGCAAAGCTGTTGGGTCTGCGCTCTGTTGATCGCGGCAGCGCAGTGACAAATTTAATTCGCGACCCGGCTTTTGTCAGTTATATCACCCAGAAAGAATTTGTTGGCGCTCTCAAGCTGAACACTTCCAGTCCCACCGGCACTATGCAGCAATTTGCCGCCTCATACTTTGGTGCCGATGAAATTGTTCTGGTGGTTACTGATATAAGCCGTCTCGACGGCCTTGAGCAGTTGCGCAAAGAATTTGTTGGCAATGTTTCCCATGAGTTGCGCACACCACTGACGGTGATGCGCGGTTATCTGGAAACCCTGCAGCTTATGCCTTCGGACAATCCGATTTCCGGCAAGGCGTATGCCCAGATGTCTGAGCAGGTCGATCGTATGCAGTCTCTAGCTGACGACCTAATTATGATTTCCCGACTGGAAGCCGATGACCAGAAGCCGGCTTTTGAAACGGTAGGTCTGGCGGATCTACTTAAAGAGATTGTCGCTGAAGCTGAGTTGCTCAGTAATGGTAAGCATAAAATAACTCTCAACTGCCCCGAGGCGGTTAGTGTTGAGGCTGACCCCAAGGATATCCGCAGTGTGTTGGGCAATCTGGTCTTTAATGCGGTGCGCCACAATCCGGATGGGGCATCTGTTGCGGTCACTGTGACCAGCTATGGGGGCTTTATTAATATCTCGGTCAAGGACAGTGGCAAGGGTATAGATCCGATGGAGATTCCGCGACTCACTGAGCGTTTTTATCGCGGTGATAGCAGTCGTAATTCCGATACCGGTGGCACAGGTTTGGGTCTGGCAATTGTGAAGCACGCGTTGGGACGCTGCGGTGGGCAGCTGACTATCAATAGCAGATTGGGGCAGGGTGCGGAATTTATCTGCCGGCTGCCGGTGTCTCAATAAGCTAAAATAATAGACTAGACTTACAAGCTAACAACAATTTTCAGATATAAAAAAAGGGTGCCGAGGCACCCTTTTTTACGCATTGCATTATTAATGCATTGTCAGCGCATTGAGCTTAGAACTTGTGTTCCATGCCCAGACCAAATGCGCTGTTTTCTGAGTCCGCAGAACCCACTGATGAGTCTGTGTTATCAGTGTAGAAAACATACAGCTTAGTGCTTTTAGCCAGCTTGTAGTCAGCACCCAGAGAGAAAGTTTCTTCTTCATCGCCGTCGGCATCATCTTCAATAGAGCCAAACTGTGCTTTCAAGGTAATAGCGCTGTCGAGCTTGTAGGCTGCGCTGATAAAGTAACCTGACTCATCTTTTGTGCCGGCATCATTTTCATTTTGCTGGTACATAAAGCCTAGCTTCAGAGCGTCTACCTTGTACTGAGCAACAGCGCGCATTAGATCCTGGCCGTCAACATCCTGATCGCCAGCAAGGGCGAGATACAGGTCGTCTTGTTTGTAGCTTACAGAGTAAGATACGCCGTCAGCCAGGCCGTCGTTGCCGTTATCGGCATCTTCGCCGGGAATCATGGCTACAGTAGAAGAGAAGCCGTTGATTTCTGGTGAGCTGTAGGCAACGATATTGGAAACGCGGTTCTCGCCTTCAAAGGTATTCTTGATATCGCCTTCAAGGTCATTGAACAGATCGATCTTGCTCTGTGCCAGTTTGGTCGGGGTGTCGTGCTTGCCCGCCCACACTGTACCGAAAGAGCCTTTGATGCCGCCCATAATATTGCGCTGGGTAAAGGTTTGACCTTTACAGTCGCCATCGTCGACACAGATTTCAAATTCAGCCTTGTATACAAGTGTAAGACCTTCAGCGATTTCGCTCTTTCCTTTAACGCCAAGACGAGAAGCATTGCTGTTCAGCTTCCACTCATCGTTGCTGCCGTCGTCTGCATTTACCAGAGAGACATTTACTTTACCGTAAACAGTACCGTCGATAGGGCCGGCGGCAAAACCATGAGAAGCAAAACCCATAGTTGAAGCGATAGCGGCGCTAAGTAGTAATTTTTTCATACAAATTCCCCAAATTTTAAAGTCAGTTGACAATTATATGGTTAGAAACCAAGGCTGAAATATGACAGCCACATGACAACTCTATGTATTAAATATGACATTCATATGACAGTCATAAAATATACATAATAAATTCATAAAAATTACATAAATTGTTATTTCAGGGCCCTCTGTCATATTTGTGTCATATAACTTCAATATCCTCATTTCCGTCATCAAAGTTAGTTTAATCAACAGCACATTACCGTGCTTGAATGTGGAGGTTTATATGACCCAACGTACAATAATCACAGCCATCTTATTCACAGTGGCTTCAATAACAGCTACATCATCTGCAATGGCTCGTGACAGCATTGAAGTTGTAGGTTCTTCAACTGTATACCCTTTTTCAACTGTCGTTGCTGAGCGTTACGGTCGTGCCAGTGGCAAGCCTACTCCAAAAATCGAATCTACGGGTTCTGGCGGCGGCATGAAATTATTTTGCTCCGGTGTTGGCACCAACTACCCGGATATCACTAACTCTTCACGTCGTATGAAGGCTTCTGAGTACAAGCTGTGCCAGAGCAATGGCGTTAAAGAGATTATTGAAGTTCAGATTGGTTATGACGGTATCGTTATTGCTAACTCTATAAAGGTAGCGCCAATGAAGCTTACCCGTAAGGATATCTTCCTTGCGCTGGCTGCTCAGGTTCCCGGCGAAAAAGAAGGCGAGCTGGTCGATAACCCGTACAGCACTTGGAAGCAGGTTAATGCTTCACTGCCCAACACTGCCATTGAAGTACTTGGCCCACCGCCAACCTCTGGTACTCGCGATGCATTCGCCGAGTTGGCAATGGAAGGTGGCTGTAAGAAGATTGCCTGGATTGCTGCCCTTAAAAAGAAAGATAAGAGCGCCTACAAGGCTATCTGTCACACAGTACGTGAAGACGGTCGCTACATCGAAGCTGGTGAAAACGATAACCTGATCGTTCAGAAGCTTGAAGCAAACCCGGCTGCCCTTGGTGTATTTGGCTTTAGCTTCCTCGACCAGAATGCCGACAAGGTTCAGGGTTCACAGATTGAATCAGTTGAGCCAACCTTTGAGTCAATTGCTGACAAGTCTTACCCGGTATCACGTCCGCTGTTCTTCTATGTTAAGAAAGCCCACGTAGGTGTTGTGCCTGGTATCCAAGGTTTCCTCAATGAGTTCGCTAGCGAGAAGGCTTGGGGCGAAGAGGGATATCTTGCTGAGAAAGGTATGATCCCGCTGCCAGATGCCGAGCGCAAGGTGATGGCTGCAAACACTAGAAATTTAGTGCCTATGACAGGCAAAGAAGCATTGAAATAATGCTCAGAAGTTGTCACAGTACGGCCCGGCTGAATAAGCCGGGCTGTTTTTTTATCTGACGAGATTCTGCCAGCAATATGCAAGCGACAAATATTCTTTTTTTAATACTCGGATTGGGCTGTTTTGCCTTCTATCTCGGGCGTGGGCGCTCATTGGCAATTGCCAAACCGCTGGGTGGTATTCGCCATCTGCACTCCCTGCCTTCTTACTACGGATTCCATGCTGCAATCTGGTGTGCGCTGCCGTCACTGATCCTGTTGAGTCTATGGTTGGTCTTTGATGATCTGCTGATTAACAGCATGGTGATGGACGCTTTACCTGACATAGATGCTCCAACAGATGCGGCTAGTTACAACCTGCTACTGAATAAAATTGCCAACATCGCTGATGGCATTTTGCCGCGCACTGCTGAGAACTCAGCGCTGATTGCTGCCGCAGATCAAATGATTAATCTTAGAGTGATCTCACGTTGGTCGTTGACCGCGCTGATACTCACCCTTTCATTGGTGGGATTGACCTGGGCTTGGTCGCGCACAGCGCAGCTATTTCGAGCTCGCCCAGTCGTTGAACGTGTTGCTGAAAACCTCTTGCTCGCCTGCGCCTGTCTAGCGATTTTTACCACTATTGGTATTGTTTTCTCGGTGATGTTTGAATCGATACAGTTTTTCCGTTCCGTCCCATTTTTCGATTTTGTATTTGGTTTGGACTGGAGCCCGCAGACGGCAATCCGTGAAGATCAGGTAGGATCCTCCGGCAGCTTTGGCGCAGTGCCTCTGTTTGTGGGAACCCTGCTGATATCTGCTGTCGCGATGATAGTTGCTGTGCCGGTTGGTTTGATGTCCGCTATTTTCCTCGCTGAATACGCGAATAAAACCGTACGCAGTTACGTTAAGCCAGCGCTTGAAGTGTTGGCAGGTATTCCGACTGTAGTTTATGGATTTTTCGCCGCTTTGACGGTAGCGCCTTTTCTTCGTGATCTAGGTGCCAGTTTTGGTTTGTCAGTATCCTCAGAGAGTGCCCTAGCAGCCGGTGGTGTTATGGGGGTGATGATTATTCCCTTTATCTCATCGCTTGCTGACGATGTGATTACCGCCGTGCCGCAGTCTATGCGCGATGGCTCTTTAGCCATGGGTGCTACCAAGTCTGAAACCGTACGTCGTGTCATTATCCCCGCAGCACTGCCGGGTATTGTCGGTGGCATTATGTTGGCTGTTTCAAGAGCCATTGGCGAAACCATGATTGTCGTTATGGCTGCCGGTATGGCGGCGAGGTTGACCGCCAATCCGTTGGAGTCGGTGACAACAGTGACCGTACAAATTGTTACGCTGTTAACCGGTGACCAAGAATTTGATAGTCCTAAAACTCTCGCTGCTTTTGCTCTTGGGTTGATGCTCTTCAGTGTGACCCTGTTACTAAATATTTTCGCCCTGCATATAGTTAAGAAATATCGAGAGCAGTATGAGTAAGCCAGTTAATAATTTAGAGAAAATCAGGAAATCCCTGAACCGCCGTAACCGTGCAGAAAAGCGTTTCCGCTGGTACGGTCTCGTCGCTGTGTTAATCGGTTTAGCTGCTGTTGCAGTTTTATTTACCGATATTATCAGCAAAGGTCATGGCGCTTTTCGAATAACCTATATGCAGCTTGAGGTTAATTACGATCAGGATTTGATCGGCATTAATAATCTAACGGATCCAGAGCAATTAATGCTTGGGGATTGGCAAGCCATTCCCAAAGTGGCCCTACGTAACCAGTTTCCAGAGGTTTCTGGTCGCAAGGATAAGCGTAACTTATATAAGTTGGTGAGCAATGGCGCTGGCTTTGACCTTAAAGATAGATTGCTGGCTAACCCACTTTTACTCGGTACCTCAGAGACTATATGGGTGTTAACAGATGATGATATCGACACCTACTATAAATCATGGTTGGATGGTGAGCCCTACGCGGCGAGGCTGTCCGACAAGCAAGTGACCTGGATTCATGAGCTTCATGATGAGGGCAAGATTCGATTGCAGTTCAACAGCAACCTGTTTACTCGCGGTGATTCCAGAGAGCCTGAGCAGGCGGGTATACGCGGTGCAGTTATGGGTTCATTGCTGACCTTGATTCTCACCTTGCTGTTATCGTTTCCCATCGGTGTATCCGCAGCAATCTATCTTGAAGAGTTTGCGCCAAAAAATGGCTGGACCGATTTTATTGAAGTAAACATTAATAATCTTGCTGCTGTGCCGTCGATCATTTTCGGGCTGCTCGGTTTGGCGATTTTTATTAATTTTTTCCATATTCCAAGGTCTGTGCCCATCGTCGGTGGTTTAGTGCTAACCCTGATGACGTTGCCAACTATTATTATTACCAGCCGTGCGGCGATTAAGTCAGTGCCGCCATCAATACGTGAAGCGGCACTGGGCATGGGTGCGTCGAAGTACCAGATGGTTCTTCATCATGTGTTGCCCTTGGCCTTGCCAGGTATGTTGACCGGCGCGATTATTGGTATGGCTCAGGCGTTAGGTGAATCTGCACCGCTACTAATGATCGGTATGGTCGCCTTTATTGTCGATATTCCTGGTGGTTTTAGCGATCCAGCGACTGTATTGCCGGTGCAAATTTTCCTCTGGGCAGATAGTCCGGAGCGAGCATTTATCGAAAAAACCTCAGCCGCGATTATGGTGTTGTTGAGCTTTTTAATTATTATGAATACATCAGCTGTGTGGTTGCGCAAGCGCCTCGAACGTCGCTGGTAGAAAGGATAAGACTATGAATCCAAGCACCTCGAATCCAAGCACCTCGAATCCAAGCGCCTCAACTGACGCAGCCAGCCCTGTGAAGGGAGCAAAGCCTGAAGCTATGCAGACTCTCGAAGTTTCGGATAATGAAGCTACCGTGGGCAAGTGTTTTACTGATAAGCCAAAGATGAGCATGCGCAACGTCAATGTTTTCTACGAAGACAAACAGGCGATTCACGACGTGAGTGTGGATATTGCCAAGAATGAAGTGATTGCGATGATTGGCCCGTCGGGCTGTGGTAAGTCAACGTTCCTGCGCTCGTTGAATCGTATGAATGATACGGTTGAAGGCTGTCGGGTAGAGGGAAAAATCTGCATGGACGGTGAAGACCTCTATGCGCCAAAGCTCGATGTGGTTGAGTTGCGCGCAAGAGTGGGCATGGTGTTCCAGAAGCCAAACCCATTCCCTAAATCGATCTACGACAATGTCGCCTATGGCCCAAAGTTACACGGACTGGCCGATAGCCGTGTGGATCTGGATGAAATCGTTGAAAAAAGCCTGCGCAAAGCCAGCCTTTGGGATGAAGTTAAAGAGCGTCTGCATCAGGCGGGTACCGGTCTCTCCGGTGGTCAGCAACAGCGACTCTGTATTGCTAGAGCCATTGCGGTTAGCCCCGAAGTGATTCTGATGGATGAGCCCTGTTCGGCACTGGATCCAATTGCCACGGCAAAAATCGAAGAGCTGATCGAAGAGCTAAGCCAAAATTTCACTATTGCCATAGTGACTCACTCGATGCAGCAGGCGGCACGAGTGTCTCACCGCACAGCCTATTTCCATCTCGGTCGTTTGATTGAGGTAAACCCAACCGAGCAGGTATTCACTATGCCTGCCCACCGGTTAACTGAAGCTTATATTACTGGCCGTTTCGGCTAGAATTAATAGACAGGAAGTAAGGGGAGCAATATGGACAAAATGAAGTTCGAAAATCATTACATGAAGCAGTTCGACGACGAGCTTGAAGAGATTCGTACCCGTCTTATGGAGATGGGTGGCAAGGTCGAGCAGCAGCTACAAAATGCGATCCGTGCGGTCAGTGATGCAGACAGCAAATTGGCCGAAGAGGTGATTAGGGAAGAGCAGTTAGTTGATGAGATGGAAGTCGATATCGATGAAGCCTGTATTCTTATTATTGCTCGCCGCCAGCCCGCGGCCAGCGATCTGCGTCTGGTGATGATGGTGACCAAAGCGGTTAACGATTTGGAGCGTATTGGCGACGAAGCGAAAAAGATTGCCAATCACGCAATTATCCTCGCCGGTGAAAGCAAGACATCCGAAGGTTACACTGAGGTTCGTCACCTGGGTCAGTCAGTTGTCAGCATGTTAGCTAATGCACTGGATGCCTTTGCGCGTTTTGATGTAGATGCTGCAATGCGCACTATAGAAGAAGACAAGCAGATCGACCTCGACTACAAAACAGCCCTGCGCGAGTTAGTCACCTACATGATGGAAGATCCTCGCAGCATTAGCCGTGCGATTAATATTCTCTGGGTTGTTCGCTCTCTGGAGCGCATTGGCGATCACGCGAAAAACCTCTGCGAGCAAATTGTCTTTGTTGTTAAAGGTAAAGATATCAGGCATCAGTAGATAGTCTAAAAAATAGCTAACCATAGAAGCCCTTTTCTGTGGTTAGCTGATGCTTCTTGCGCAAGGTAAGAAGTAATTAAATCTGTCATATTTAAGTCATTTTTCTGTCATTAAACATTCACGCCATCGTCATTTTTGACTGTTAATTTGCATCCTTATTGATGCAAGGCGCATTTACGTGCGCCTCAAATAATTGAATTTAACAGTCATGACGCGAGGTTGGGTGGAAGATGGCCAGAAAATGGTTTTTTGTATTGAGTTTGGTAGCTTCATTTATAGCGCCCAAGGCGTTGGCTGAGGACCTTTTTGTCCTTGTGTTTCTTGAAGATGCACCGCTTCGACATGTGAAAGTTGCTGTCGACGGCAAGATTGTTGGCGTCACTGATGGCAAGGGTCTGATTCAGGCCTCATTGAAGCCTGGTGCCCACAAGCTCTATTTGATTGATGACGATCTGGCGATTCCGGTTAGATTTAATATCCCCAAAAACGGCGAAGTTGAAGTCTCAGCTGTATTCAGCCGAGAGCAGGGTGTTGAGCCGGTGGTAAAAAGCCAGGCCTTTACTGCTGACAGCGATGCCTCTGGTTATATTGCCGGTGTGGTTACCTCACCCTCCGGGCTGCCGATTGTCGGTGCAACCGTTGAAGTGGTCGATATTCAATTATCCACAGAGACCAACGCTGAAGGTATTTATACCCTTGAACTTCCCCGCGGTGTGCACAGTGTTGAAATCACCAGAGATGGATACAGATCTTCCAGTGTCGATGCTATTCGAGTATTTGCTGATCTGGGTGTTAATGCGCGCTTTAAGTTATTGAAAAAGCCGCCAGCGGATTCCGCTATTGCACTGCCGACCCCACGTCTGGAAGAGGTGGTTACTCTGGGTGTATTTAACCCAACCGAAGGCGCTGGTGATATTCAGCGGTACGCTTCGTCAATTGTCAGCGCGATGGATGCCGATCAGATTGCCCGCTTTGGTGACAGTGATGTGGCACTGGCGATTGGCCGAATTGTTGGCCTCAGTGTCAGTGAAGGCAAGTACGCCAATGTTCGTGGTCTCGACGGCCGCTATATCGCCACCAACTTTAATGGCATTCTGATGCCGAGTACGGATCCACTGCGTCGCGATATCCAGCTCGACCTTTTCCCGTCAAATATTGTTGAATCGATTGCCGTTCAAAAATCATTTTCAGCAGATCAGCTGGCATCCACAACTGGTGGCTCGATCGCTGTAAAAACCAAAGGCCTGCCCGATGAACGCGTTGGCAGCCTGTCAGTGTCCACCGGGTTTAACAGCAGCTTTACCGGTGATGATGTGCAGGGCTATCGCGACTCAGTTACTGAGTGGGCTGGCTTTGACAGCGGCTTAAGAGATATTCACAGCGGTGTATTAGAAGCCACAAACGGTGGTACTTCACTGACTATCTGTGATCCTGAGATAGCCGATATCTGTACCCGCCCTGAAGTAGCACTTGCCTACGCGCTTACCTTTAAGCCCGACTATGATCTGGAACCGGTTAATGCCAATCCAAATATTGGCTTTGATGCGGACTTTGGCGATCGCTTTGATTTTGCTGAAGGCGAGCTCGGTTACTTTGTTGCCGCCTCCTATGGACGCACAACTGGCTACCGCGGCGACGCAAGCCTGAGCAACCCAATTAACCTGACCGGTATGTATAACCGCACACAGGACACAGTTTCTGTGAATGGCTACGGCGTGGTTGGCTATGAGTTTGACCGCGGTGAAATTCTCTCCAAGACAACCCTGTTGCGCTCTACAGATGACACCTCGAGAAACACCGTTGCTGTGGATATTGAAGGCGTTAACCGCGACAAGACAATTTTAGAATATGTGCAGCGCCAGCTGTTCTCCCAGAGCGTCAGTGGTCTCTATGATTTTTACCTGGGTGATCTGGAGAGCAAGATCGATTGGCGTGTTGGTTACTCGGAAACTGATCGTATCGAACCGGATCGTCGCCAGTACTTCTTACAGAACGGCAGCCTGGCAACATCGTCACTTGAGCGTCGCTGGTCAGACCTGAACGAAGTCAGTAATGATATTGGTTTTGACTACACCGGCTCTTTCGAGTGGGGCGCTGAAAATTTCACCTCTCTGGTAGTGGGTGCTCTGGCTTCGGATAAAGCAGCGAACGGTTGATCTCTACCGTTTCGGTATTCGACTGGGTGATGATCCAATTTCCCTGAATGTAACTGATGGCATTGAATCTCTATTGTCGGTTGAAAATTTTGCCGCCGATGCATTTAGACTGCGACCAGCGACTGGATCGACCGACTCCTACGCCTCCGCAGAGAAAATAGAGGGCTATTACCTAAAAGCGATCAATGAATTGGGCAGCGCCTGGACAGCCGAATTGGGTGCACGCTTTGAAAGCTTTAGTCAGGATATTAGCTACCCTAATTCCTTATCAGCTGCGGCTGGCACTCTGGAACACGAAGCTTGGTACCCGGCATTTAACCTGTCTTGGCGTGCCACTGAAGAACTTCAGTTGCGCTTGGGTTACAGCCAGACAGTTTCATACCCCGGTCTTATCGAGCGCTCTGCATCACAGTCCTATGACCCATCAACGGATGATCCTATTTTTGGTACACCGGAGCTGATGGTTTCCGAGATCGATAACCTCGATTTACGTATGGAGTACTACTTTGGTGAGAGCAACAGTGTTTCGCTGGCACTCTTCAATAAGGAAATTATCAATCCTGTAGAGCGTGCAATTCCAGACGCTTCTGGTTCCGCTGCCGATGGTATTACCTTTAGAAATCAGGAAGCCGCAGAACTCGATGGCATCGAATTTGATTTCAACAGCGTGGTATTTGATCGCGATGATCACTCGGTTTTCGTCAACGGCAATATTACATTTATCGATTCTGCCGTAACTCTGGGCGCCAAGTCGCTGCAGCTTGAAGGTGCCGGTTCCAATGGCCGTCAGCTACAGGGCCAGTCTGAATACCTGGCAAACCTGCAGATTGGTTACGACCATTATCCATCCGAGCAGAAGGTCACTCTGCTGGTTAACTATTTTGACGATCGAATCTTCCGCACTGCGCGAGGCGCTGCACTGGGGCCGGTTGTTGAAGTTGGGCGAACCCTTGTTGATATGAATTACGAGAAGTCCTTCTCAGAGCAGTGGACGGTAAAACTCAAGCTTAAAAACCTAACGGATGAGCCAGTCAGCTATACGCAAAACAATAACTTAATCGAGGTTTATGAAGTCGGAACATCGATCAGTTTATCTCTGGATTACAGACTTTAATTTTACAAATCGGTAGTAGGTAAAGCGGAATTTACCATTTGGGATATTTCGCTAAAAAATTTAAAACACATTAAATAGGAAAGCTAAACATGAGAACTAATCTATATGTAGGGTGCCTGCTAGCCTCTATGGCACTCGCAGGTTGTGATGGCAACAGCGAGAGCGCAGGTGACATTACGGTAAACGTTGAAGGCGATGTTATTGATAACAGTGTTACAACAACAGAGACGCCAGATGTTGAAACGCCAGTTGTCACTGGTCTCTGTGCTCAGGTTGAAGAAGCAGCGTTCGTTGCTTTCAACGATGATTGCTCACAGGGCACGGTAACAGGCACTATCGACACTGATTACACATTTTTGCAAGAAGTAAACTACATCCTCAGCGGTGTTGTTCAGGTTGGTAACGGCAATGTAGCGATCGCTTCTCAGGTTGAGTACGACGCAGTTGTTGCTCAGGGTGTTGAGCTGACAGTAGAAGCTGGTTCAGATGTTAAAGCTGCCGCTGATGGCGTTTTGCTGGTAACTCGCGGTTCTCAATTGATTGCTGATGGTTCAGCAACCAGCCCAATTACATTTAGCAGCCTCGACGCTGACTATGATGGCATGGGCGAATGGGGTGGCGTAGTGGTTCAGGGCTTCGCACCACAGTATGGCCAGGGCGACACTGGCGCTTGTTTCGCCGACGGTGAAGTCTGGTGTAACGTTCAGGGCGAAGGCGGTGACTTCGTTAAAGAATACGGCGGCAATATTGCCGATGATAACAGCGGTGTTATCCGTTATGTGCGTATTGCTGAAGGCGGCCTGATCGCTGGTCCAAACAACGAGATCAATGGTCTGACTCTGCAAGGTGTTGGTCACGGCACTGTGATTGACTACATTCAGGTTCACGGTAACCAGGATGATGGTATCGAGTGGTTCGGTGGTACAGCTAACGTAACTCACGCTGTTCTGACTGGCAATGACGATGATGATATCGATTTTGATGAAGGTTACATGGGTAACATTCAGTACGCGCTGATTATCAAAAACCAGACCCCTGGTGCTGTTCCTGTTGGTTCAAATGATCCCCGCGGTATCGAGCTGAACTCTTCTGATGCCAGCTACACACCTCAGACTGCTGGTGTAATTGCCAACGTGACTATTATCGGTGGTGATGCAGCTAACTCTAAAGGTGAGTTCGGTATGCGTCTGCGCGGTTCAGTCACGGCTGCAATCCACAACTCAGCGGTCACTGGCTACGATGTAACCTGTGCCCGTATCGATGATTCAGATAACGACGGTGATTCAAACACGCCGAAGATTGATACACCTATCACTCTGAACAACTTCCTGTGTGACACTGTAGGTGTTGCCTTTAATAAGGAAGATCCGGTAGCTGGTTCAACGGTTATTGAAGAAGGTATCAACTTTGACGACAACCTCGCCATCATCAATTCATCGGCAATGCTCGGCGCTCCAACTGATATTGCCGCCTTTGATAACGGTTCAGGTTTTGTATTCGACTCAACTAACTTTGTGGGTGCTGTAGACCCTTCTGCTTCAATGCCTTGGTGGGCTGACTGGACAATTCCCGGTTCTGTTGGATTCCAGGAAGAAGTACAGGAAGAGAGCTTTGCAGTATGTAACGCCTCTAAGACTGTCTGTACTATGACTGGCACTATCGACAAAGACTACACAATGGTTGCTGGTGTTGAATACCGTTTAGAAGGTGTTGTAAAAGTGGGTAACGGCAATGTTGAGATCACGTCTGTTGAAGATTACGACGCAGTGGTTGCTCAGGGTGTAACCCTGACGATCCGCGCTGGTGTCGATGTCAACGCATTTGCTGACGGCGTTCTGCTGGTAACTCGTGGTTCCAAGCTGATTGCTAACGGTTCTGCTACAAGCCCAATTACTTTCAGCAGCCTTGATACTGGCTATGATGGTACTGGCGAGTGGGGCGGTGTAATCGTTCAGGGCTTCGCACCACAGTATGGTCAGGGCGACACTGGTGTTTGTTATGCCGACGGCGAAGCCTGGTGTAACGTACAGGGTGAAGGCGGAGACTTTGTTAAAGAGTACGGTGGCGCTATTGCCGACGACAACAGCGGTATTATCCGTTATGTGCGTATCGCTGAAGGCGGTCTGATCGCTGGTCCAAATAACGAGATTAACGGTCTGACTCTGCAAGGTGTTGGTCACGGTACATTGATCGACTATGTTCAGGTTCACGGTAACCAGGATGATGGTATCGAGTGGTTCGGTGGTACTGTAAATGTGACTCACGCTGTTCTTACTGACAATGACGATGATGATATCGACTTTGACGAAGGCTACATGGGTAACATTCAGTACGCGCTGATCATTAAGAATCAAACTCCTGGTGCTGTTCCAGTGGGTTCAAATGATCCCCGCGGTATCGAGCTGAACTCTTCTGATGCCAGCTACACACCTCAGACTGCTGGTGTTATCGCCAACGTAACTATTATCGGTGGTGATGCAGCTAACTCAGCGGGTGAGTTTGGTATGCGTCTGCGCGGTTCAGTCACGGCTGCAATCCACAACTCAGCGGTCACTGGCTACGATGTAACCTGTGCCCGTATCGATGATTCAGATAACGACGGTGATGCAAACACGCCGAAGATCGATACACCTATCACTCTGAACAACTTCCTGTGTGACACTGTGGGTGTTGCCTTTAATAAGGAAGAGCCAGTTGCAGGTTCAACGGTAACTGAAGAAGTGATTGTTCTCGATGCCAACTATGCCATCACTAACGACAGTGCCTCTGTACCAGCTACAGATATTACTGCTCTGGACAATGGTTCTGGCTTCGTCTTTGACTCGACTGACTTTGTGGGCGCAGTTAAAGAAGGCGCTACACCTTGGTTCAGTGAGTGGGTAATTGAAGGTTCCCTCTAGGATAAAAATGTTTTTATACGTTTTAAAGGCCCCAGCAATGGGGCCTTTTTTTTGCCTGTAATTTCCCACGAGAATTGCAATAGAGTGAGTTTTGCCTGCGGCAAAAAATAAAAGTTATATTCCAAGCGCTAAGAATACTGGGGGAGTCAAGCACCGTTGGCCGCAGCTTGGCGGGTTATTACGACTATTCACTAGTGAATGCCCCATTGGTCGCATATTTTTAGCCTGTGAACGCGTAGGGGGTTGGTTTTGCGGGTCACAGGTGTAATATAGAATTAATTATAATAAGTTTTCCTAAGTTATTTGGCTGGGGAAATGTAATAAAAACGGGTAGTTACCCGAATCAATTGAGGGGAAAAATTTTGAAGATTAAGAGCTTAGCACCTTTATATGTATTGGTTTTATCGCTGACGTTACAGGCCTGTGGCGGAAGTGGCGCTGGTATTATTCCAGAGCCTTCCGTCCCTGATACGGGCACTACAGACGGCGGCACTACAGACGGCGGCACTACAGACGGCGGCACTACTGATGGTACTTCAGACGGCGGCGCTACTGATGGTACTTCAGACGGCGGCGCTACTGATGGTGGCACTACTGATGGTGGCACTACTGATGGTGGTTCAACCGATGGTGGAACTACAGACGGCGGAGCTACTGATGGTGGTTCAACTGACGGCGGCACTGCCGAACCTGCTTCAATTGAAATGATTGAAGGTTTTGGTGGCGCACTGGTTGACGGTACTACCTTTACCTATCCAGCAGGTGCTGAGGTATGGGCTGGTTTTGCCAACTTAAATGTTGATGTTTATCCGTTTACTTTTGATAACGGTGGCTCGATCACCTTTACTGCAGCTGTTGCTGCCGGTGGCGCGGATACTAGCATCTACTTCCGATTTGAGCGTCTGCCTCATCCGGATGTTGATCCCTCGTTTAATCTCGATCCTGTATTGATCGTCGGCGAAACTGAGCTTGAATATACGGTAACCATTCCTGCCCAGGCAGCTGGCACAACTTACTCATCATTCCTGATGTATGTGGTTGATCAGGATCAGTCTGTTATGGTTAAAGACATTGTTGTAACTGATGATCTCGGCAGCACAGGTGGCGACCGTGGTACTGGTTCAACCGATGGCGGTTCTACAGATGGTTCAGCTGACGGTGGTACTACCGATGGCGGTTCTACAGATGGTTCAGCTGACGGTGGTACTACCGATGGCGGCTCTACTGATGGCAGCACTGATACTGTTGGTGTTGAAATGATCGAAGGTTTTGGTGGCGCGCTGGTTGATGGCACTACCTTTACTTACCCAGCGGGTTCCGAGGTATGGGCTGGATTTGCTAACTTAAACGTTGATATCTATCCGTTCACTTTTGATAACGGTGGTTCAATCACCTTTACGGCGGCTGTTCCTGCCGGGGGCGCAGATACTAGCATCTACTTCCGATTTGAGCGTTTACCTCACCCGGATGTTGATCCCTCGTTTAATCTCGACCCTGTATTGATCGTCGGCGAAACTGAGTTGGAATATATAGTGACTATTCCTGCCCAGGCAGCTGGCACGACTTACTCATCATTCCTAATGTATGTGGTTGATCAAGACCAGCCGGTGATCGTTAAGGATATCGTTGTAGTTGACGACAATGGTAGTACAGCTGGTGGCACGACTGGCGGCGGCACTACTGATGGCGGTTCTACAGATGGTTCAGCTGACGGTGGCACTACCGACGGCGGCACTACTGATGGCGGCACTACTGATGGCGGCAGCGTTGATACCGTTGGTGTTGAAATGATCGAAGGTTTTGGTGGCGCGCTAGTTGACGGCACTACCTTTACCTACCCTGCAGGTGCTGAGGTTTGGGCTGGTTTTGCTAACTTAAATGTTGATATCTATCCGTTTACCTTTGATAACGGTGGCTCAATCACCTTTACGGCAGCGGTTCCTGCCGGTGGTGCGGATACTAGCGTCTACTTTAGATTTGAACGTCTGCCGCACCCCGATGTTGATCCAGCATTTAATCTCGACCCTGTATTGGTTGTTGGTGAAACTGAAATGGAATACACAGTGACTATTCCTGCTCAGGCTGCTGGCACGACTTATTCATCATTCCTGATGTATGTGGTTGATCAAGACCAGCCGGTAATGGTTAAAGATATTGTTGTAACTGATGACAACGGTAGTACAGCTGGTGGAACTACTGGCGGTGGCGCTACAGATGGCGGTTCTACAGATGGTTCAGCTGACGGTGGCACTACCGACGGCGGCACTACTGATGGCGGCACTACTGATGGCGGCAGCGTTGATACCGTTGGTGTTGAAATGATCGAAGGTTTTGGTGGCGCGCTAGTTGACGGCACTACCTTTACCTACCCTGCAGGTGCTGAGGTTTGGGCTGGTTTTGCTAACTTAAATGTTGATATCTATCCGTTTACCTTTGATAACGGTGGCTCAATCACCTTTACGGCAGCGGTTCCTGCCGGTGGTGCGGATACTAGCGTCTACTTTAGATTTGAACGTCTGCCGCACCCCGATGTTGATCCAGCATTTAATCTCGACCCTGTATTGGTTGTTGGTGAAACTGAAATGGAATACACAGTGACTATTCCTGCTCAGGCTGCTGGCACGACTTATTCATCATTCCTGATGTATGTGGTTGATCAAGACCAGCCGGTAATGGTTAAAGATATTGTTGTAAGCGATGATAACGGGACTACAGGAACTCCTGCTCCTTAAGAAAACAGTAAGGTTCTGCCCTCTATGGGGGCAGAATGACTGGCTGACCCAAAAAAGCCCTCCTAGGAGGGCTTTTTTCGTTTAGAGGCCCCATTTACCGCAAGAGCAAATCAACTGGTCGAATGCCTATATCTTTATTCTCGATCAGGTTCATAATAATTGCGGAAAAAAGGCTATTTAGCCAAATTATAAAAATCTAAACAAAAAATAATTAAAGAAGTTTGAGGGAGAAAATCTTGAAAATTAAGAGCTTAGCGCCTTTATATCTATTGGTCTCGATACTGACTTTGCAAGCCTGTGGTGGCGGTGGTGGCGGTGGTGGCAGTATTTATCCTGGCGAAAGCCCCCTTCCGCCGGGTAACACTGATGGTGGGACTACTGACGGTTCTACCGATGGTTCAACTGACGGTTCAACTGATGGTTCTACCGATGGTTCTACCGATGGTTCTACCGATGGTTCTACCGATGGTTCAACTGATGGTTCAACTGATGGTTCAACTGATGGTTCAACTGATGGTTCTACCGATGGTTCTACCGATGGTTCTACCGATGGTTCTACCGATGGTTCTACAGACGGTTCTTCAGACGGTTCTTCAGACGGTTCTTCAGACGGTTCTTCAGACGGCGGCACCACAGACGGCGGTTCAACAGATGGTATCTCTACCGCAGTAGGTGCGGTTGAAATGATCGAAGGCTTTGGTGGTGCAATTGTTGATGGTAGTAACTTTACCTATCCAGCAGGTGCAGAAGTATGGGCTGGTTTTGCTAACCTAAATACCGATATCTATCCGTTTGCCTTTGCCAATGGCGGTTCGATTACCTTTACAGCAGCAGTCGCAGCGGGCGGCAGTGATACCGGTGTCTACTTTAGATTTGAGCGTTTGCCTCATCCAGATGTCGACCCCTCTTTTAATCTGGATTCTGTGGTTATCAGCGGTGAAGCTGAGCAGCAATACACAGTCGCTATTCCTGCACAGGCTGCAGGCAATACTTACGCATCATTCCTGATGTATGTGGTTGATCAAGATCAGACGGTAATGGTCAAAGATATTGTCGTGACTACACACAGTAATAATTCGGGTGGAACTGACGGCGGTTCAACAGACGGTTCTTCCGATGGCGGGACTACTGATGGCGGTTCAACTGATGGTGGGTCTACAGACGGTAGCTCAACCGCAGTTGGTGCGGTTGATATGATCGAAGGCTTTGGTGGTGCAGTGTATCT
The DNA here is from genome assembly GCA_943846685.1 of uncultured Pseudomonadales bacterium. Lineage (GTDB taxonomy): Bacteria > Pseudomonadota > Gammaproteobacteria > Pseudomonadales > Porticoccaceae > HTCC2207. The sequence continues at coordinate 256,350 of OX044363.1, read as the reverse complement.
GGAAGCAGACTCATCCTATGGCTTCCCATCCGTCGCAGACGCTTGGGCTGGCTTTGCTAACCTGAATACGGATATCTATCCCTTCACCTTTGCCAATGCAGGTTCGATTACCTTTACCGCAGCGGTTGCACCGGGCGGCAGTGATACCAATGTCTATTTCAGATTTGAACGTATGCCTTATCCGGATGTTCAGCCTGCCTTTGACTTGCCACCAATTTTGATCAGCGGTGAAGCTGAGCAGGAATATACTGTGAATGTTCCATCGCAGGGTGCGTCAAATACTTACTCATCATTCCTGATGTATGTGGTTGAGCGAAATTCACCGGTTATCGTTAAAGATATCGTAGTGACGGATGATGTTGGCCAGGCAGAACCCAATCCGGGTACGCCATTACCGCCAAGTACAACTGACTATACGGCCCTTCCTTATGGTGCCGGTAGTGTTTCCGATACCATCAATGTTGCCAGCTACCGCTGTGCAGTTGACTACGGTAACTGGATTTACAATGCTGGTGTTACAGAGCCGGCTATTGCCGCCTGTGATGCAGAGTCAAGAATCCCGACAGGAACACCTACAAAGTTGTCTCCACAGCTAACCGGTGAAGCCCTGAATAAACCAGTGCCAACCCATAAGTGGTGGGGGTCGGTTTCATTTGTTGGTGAGATGACTGTTGGCGATGTCAGTAAAGCGGCCTATATCACACCAGATCCAATCAGAGCGCGTATCTCCAATAAAGGCGCGCGTATCAACGGTATTCCAAGTGGCTTTAAAGACTTCGGCAATAAATTCCCAAGATATGAAGGCCCAGTGCCCTTTGATGAAGTGTTTGAAGGCGTGGCAATTGCCAACTCGGCTTACAGCAATATGGATGCCTATGTTGCGGATCACAGCGATGGCTCAGTGACCGTACAGTGGAAATCTGGTGCTACCCAAGTGATGGATGCCACCTTTGTTCATGGCTCACCCTATGTTTATTTCAAGGTTTATCAGGGTAATCCACTGGTGCGTACACTGCGTGAAGACGGTGGAGAAAAAGGTACTTTCTACAATCAGGGTAACCACCTGGGTATCTGGACTAATATTGCTGGTATTCGCAATAACATTTTATTGAGTGGTGAGGGAGTAACGACCTTCTCTAATATCTCGAGCAATGAGATCACCATTAACAATACCTCAAAAGAATTTACCCTGACCTACCTTCCCGAGATAGGTGGCGATTCAAGTAACAGTATGAGCAACTTCTTTGCTGCCAAAGCGCGCAACAAAGTAGCTTCCGTTGAGATTGGTTACACGGTTGATCGAAGCACCAATACAGTTACCGTCAATCACAGCTACCTAGATGCTCAGGGCAATCCAGCGGATACTGTTGTTGGCCTGCACCCGCTACACTGGAAGAACTCTGACCAGACAACCTCTGCTTACAAGATCCGCAGTGCTCGCGGTATGATCAAGTTCGCTGAGACAGATGGCTTTAGTTATGACCTGCCATTTACCGGTGTTCTGCCTACCATGCCTTCAATTTCAGGAACCTATGATCAGGCTACTCTTGAAGCGCTGGTTACCTCCTTTGTAAATGCGGGTGAGGATGAGTGGTATAACAGTACTGATACCTACTGGTCCGGTAAAGGTTATGGCAAGGTTGCTGAAACTGCAGCTCTGGCACATTCTATCGGTATGGACGCGGAAGCCGGTGAGTTAATCGACTGGCTGAAAGTTGAGCTTGCCGACTGGTTTACCGCAGAGACCGATGGTGAGCTGGATATCAATAAATACTTCGCCTATGACGAAGAGTGGGATGCCCTGTTTGGTATCGAAGAAGCGTACGGCTCACACCAGCGTATGGCTGATCACCACTTCCACTACGGCTACTTTGTGCGCGCTGCGGCTGAGATCTGTCGTGTCGATGTTGCCTGGTGTGGCGACGATCAGTACGGCCCAATGATTGAGCTGCTGATTCGTGACTATGCGGGTGATGATAGCGAAGAGATGTTCCCGAAATTGCGTAACTTTGACCCAGCCAATGGTTTTTCTTGGGCTGACGGTAAAGGCGATGCAGTACAGGGCAATAACAATGAGTCTACCTCAGAGGCAGCTAATGCCTACGGCGCCATGGTGCTTTATGGTCTGGCAGTGGGTAAGGAGGATATTGTAGATAAGGGTATGTATATGCATGCCTCTACGACTTCGGCTTTCTGGCAGTACTGGAACAATATCGACGGCTACAACAACCTCGGCGCAGACTACAATAACTTCCCTGCGGGCTATACCAAAATCACCACCTCGATTGTCTGGGGTAGTGGTGCCGACTTCTCTACCTGGTTTAGCCCAGCTTACGCGCATATTCTCGGTATTCAGGGTCTGCCTTCAAACCCATTGATTCTCTATGTGGGTCAGTATGCAGACTATATGCAAGACTACTTTGAACTGGGTATGACCGAGTCAACCAATGGTAAGCCCACAGGTCTTAAGGCCAATGAGTGGACTGACCTCTGGTGGAATCTCTGGGCCATGACTGATGCTGATGCTGCCCTGGCAGACTACAACAGTGTTGGAAGTAACTATGGCGCTGAGGCCGGTGAGTCAAAGGCGCATACCTACCACTGGTTGCATACCTTTAAAGAGCTAGGTCACTTTAAGATGGGTACTGGTGAACTGACGGCCAATGATCCGGCGGCAGTTGCGTTTGATAAAGGTGCGGTTAGAACCTATGTGGTTTATAACTTTACCGGTCAGACCAAGACCGTAACCTACAGCGATGGCAAAACCGTTAATGCGGCACCTTACGGCTTTACCATTGAGCAGTAATCGCTGTTGAGACAGTAAGCAGTTTGTAAAAAAGCCCTGACCGGATTCCGGTCAGGGCTTTTTTTATGGGCAGGATTTTTTTGGGCCTCTTAACTAGAGGCTATTGATTAGAAACTATTGGCTAATGCTGGGACGAGAACCCACCTCATCAAACCAGCGCTGCAGGTGAGTACAGTCTTCGGGAATAGACATCTTTACCCACTTGGCAAAATCGACGGTGATATAGGCAGTGATATCCACCACCGAAAAATAGTCGCCCATCACAAATTGATTGTCGGCAAAGTGGGCATTCATATCAGTGTAGAAATCGCCGATGCGCTTTAGACCGCGTTCACTCAGTTCGGGAATCTGTGCATAGGCATTGGGCCCGGTAACTGCACGATTGGCAAAGAACGGAGAAGAGTTTCTGTAGGCTTCAGTCACTGCCAAAATTCCATTGTTCTGAATACGGTGATTCCAGGATTCCACCTGAGCCCGCTCCACTGCTGTGCGGCCGTAAAGTGGCGGCTGTGGGTAGACCTCTTCCAGATAGCGACAGATCGCATTGACCTGATTGATACAGCTGCCATCATCGAGCTCTAGGGCAGGCACATCCTGCATAGGATTTAGGGCGGTAAATTCAGGGGTTTTCTGCTCACCGGCGCGAAGATCAATCTGCACGGTTTCTATTTCGATACCTTTTTCAGCAATAAAAATTGTTACTCTGCGAGGGTTGGGTGCGATAGCATAATCATAGAGTTTCATAGCTGAAGTATCCTTTTTTTAAATGGTATTTATAGAGCGCTCTTTTTTCCCACAGCAGTATCGAGAAGTTCCAGACGCTTGCTGATAGAGGCCAATATGCCCGCACTATCAAGACCCAGAGACGCAAGCTGTTGATCGTGGCTGCCATGATCGACAAAGGTATCCGGCAGGCCGAGCTGCAGCACCGGCATCACAATACCCTGTTGCGCAAGAAACTCATTGACCGCAGAGCCTGCACCGCCGGCAATACTGTTTTCCTCCAGGGTCACCAACAGTTGGTGGCGGCTGGCGAGATCGAGAATCATCGCCTTGTCGATAGGCTTAACAAAGCGCATATCGGCAACACTGGCATCGAGCTGTTCAGCAACCTCAAGACCTGAGGCGAGCAGAGTACCGAAGTTTAAGATCGCCACACCAGTACCTTCGCGGCGCATAACACCCACGCCCACAGGCAGTGCGGTCATCTGTTGTTCAATCACTGCACCGGGCCCAGTACCACGAGGATAGCGAACCGCCGCAGGGCCACTGTGCTGATAGCCGGTATATAAAAGTTGGCGGGTCTCATTTTCGTCGGAAGGTGTCATCACCAGCATATTGGGGATGCAGCGCAAATAGCTAATATCGTAGGCACCGGCATGGGTGGCACCATCTTCGCCAACCAGTCCAGCGCGATCCAGAGCAAATAACACATCCAGATTTTGCAGCGCCACATCGTGAATTAACTGGTCGTAGGCGCGCTGTAAAAAGGTCGAGTAAATAGCCACAACCGGCTTTGAACCCTCGCAGGCCATGCCGGCCGCCAGAGTGACCGCATGCTGTTCGGCAATTGCCACATCTTCGTAACGATCCGGAAAGCGCTGAGAGAATTCATTCATCCCCGAGCCATCACACATGGCCGGAGTAATACCCACCAGACGATTATCCTGTTCCGCCATATCGCAGAGCCAGTCACCAAACACTTTTTGGTACTTTGGCTTGGAGGCGGTTTGGCTCGGTTGAGCAGGGGCTACTGTTGGCTTGGGCTCAATTTTATTCAGCGCGTGATAACCCACCGGATCATTTTCTGCCGGCGCAAAGCCTTTGCCCTTATGGGTAATAATATGAAGTAGCACCGGGCCATTAATCTCATTGATATTAGCCAATGTCTCCACGAGCAAAGGCAGATCATGGCCATCAATTGGACCCACATAATAGAAGCCCAACTCTTCAAAGATGGTCGCCGGAGAGACCATGCTTTTCATATATTCTTCAGTGCGACGAACAAAAGCACTGGCATGGGGGAGAGGTCGCAAAGCCTTTTTGCCGCGCTCACGCATCTGGTTGTAAAACTTGCTCGCCCACAGCTTGGAGAAATAAGTCGACAGGCCACCGACATTTCGCGAGATCGACATCTGATTGTCGTTGAGCACAACCAACAGGTTCTTATCCACATGAGCCGCATGGTTAATCGCTTCAAAAGCCATACCAGCGGTCATTGCACCATCGCCCATAATCGCCACGGTTTTGCGCTCAGAGCCCAGCTGTGCCGAACCCATCGCCATACCCAGTGCGGCACTTATAGAGGTGCTCGAATGGCCCACACCAAAGGTATCGTATTCGCTCTCAGAGCGTTTTGGAAAGCCGGATAAACCGTCTTTTTGGCGCATACTGAGCATCTGCTCGCGGCGGCCGGTAAGAATTTTATGGGGGTATGTCTGATGGCCCACATCCCAGATCAGGCGATCGTCCGGAGTATTAAAAACATAATGCAGGGCAATAGTTAATTCGGTAACACCCAGGCCGGCACCAAAATGGCCGCCAGTTCTTCCCACGCAATAGAGCATAAAGTGGCGCAGCTCATCCGCCAGTGCGAGCAACTGCTGCGGAGTAAAGTCACGCAGATCAGCGGGCTGATTAACGCTATCCAGTAGCGGAGTATCAGGACGCGCGAGAGGGATGTCATTGAATGTTTTTGGCATGCTTTTTTTCATTGCTGCTTATTGATGCTGTTTACAGATTTTACACCAAATAAGAGCTCGGCTCGCTTATTTTTAAGTCAGTGATTACGTTTGACGATAAAGTCAGCAATCCCGCGTAGGCTATCGGCTTTGTCAGCGAAGATATCCAGTGCCTGCATACTCTGCTGATAGAGTGCCGCGGCTTCACTGCGCGCCTCTTCCAGACCCAGAATAGAGGTGTAGGTGGACTTTTGATTGGTGATATCAGAACCCTGCTGTTTGCCGAGCATCTCGGTGGAGCTCTCAACATCGAGAATATCGTCCTGAATCTGAAATGCCAGGCCGATGGCCGTAGAAAACTGTTTTAGCGCCGACAGTTGCTGGGGACTTACCTGTGCTGTGGCAATCGCACCCATCAGCACACTGGCCTCAATTAAAGCGCCGGTTTTATGGGCGTGCATCGTCTTTAGCTGTTGCAGGTTAAGCGCTGTTCCAGTCGCCGCCAGATCAATCGCCTGACCGGTCACCATACCGTCGCAGCCGCCGAGGCCGGACAATAGACCAATCAGCTCAACCACTGTCTGCGCTGGAATATCTCTGAGCTGAGTAAGCTGTTGAAAGGCCAGGGATTGCAGGCCATCACCGGCTAAAATTGCCGTCGCTTCACCAAACTGGATATGACAGGTCGGCTTGCCGCGACGCAGATCATCATTATCCATCGCCGGTAGATCATCGTGAATCAATGAATAGGCGTGAATCATCTCCACTGCAGCAGCTACCTTGGCAGTATTGCTATCACTGCTTGCCACCGCCTCAGCTGCAGCAAAACAGAGTGCCGGACGCACCCGCTTGCCACCGTTAAATACCGAATAGCGCATCGCCGCAAACAGCTGTTCAGCCGGGCCCGATGCCGCCGGCAGAATCGCCTCCAGCTGAGCATCAACCTGTGCTGTGTAATCACTGATAATGGAATTGAAGTCTGTCATAAAAAGCCGGGTATAGAGTTTAGCTATCTGAGGCATCAAAAGGCTGACTGATCAACTCGTCACCCTGACGCATTAACAGCTCAACTTTCTGCTCGGCAGTCTTAAGTGCCTGCTGGCATTCGCGAGCCACTTTAATACCAGTCTCAAACGATTTTAAGGAATCTTCCAAACTGAGATCACCGCTTTCGAGCGACTCTACCAAAGCCTCAAGGCTCTCCAACTGCTGTTCAAAATCTACCGCTTTTTTGTCTTTTGTCACCTGAGCCTACCTTTGTAAAACGATTGTCATGCAAGCCGTTCACCCTAACTAACAAGGCCAGCGCGGTCAATTGGAAAAAGCCAGATAAATTGAGACTCGGCGGGTTTCCGTCGTCTAATATTTAGTTGTTAAGAGGAAAAAGTAATCACTACAGGTTAGCTGTGAAATGAAAATACTCAGACTCAATTTAGCGGGACAACCGATTAGCTGGCTCGACTGGGAAGAGGCAGTCTGTATGTACGCACGGGACCTGGTGATCTGGAGTATGGGTGATGTGGTGCGCCAGGTTCAGGGCGGTATCTCGCGACTATCCGGGCTGCGCTCAGTGGTTGAACTGCCAAGTATGATCGCCTGTGGCGGAGAGCAGTTAGCCAGACCCAGAACCAACCCAGCGTTAAAAAACCCCACGCTTTTTGTTCGCGATGCCCATCTATGTATGTACTGCGCACGGGAATTCACCGAAATACAACTCACACGCGATCATATTCAACCGACCTCAAGGGGCGGCGCCGATCGCTGGGAAAATGTAGTAGCCGCCTGCCGCCGCTGCAATCAACACAAAGCCGATCGCACCCCGGAAGAAGCCAATATGGAATTGGTTGCACTGCCCTATAGGCCGAATAATGCCGAGTATCTGGCGCTGACTAACAGCCGCCGCATACTGGGTGATCAGATGGAATTTTTGCGCGGACAGTTTTCAAAGAACAGCCGGTTTTTGTAGTACTTTACCTGTCATCCCTGCAGGTCATTTATATGTCGTCCTGAGAGAGTGAAACGAACCGAAGGATCTCTGTATAACCTCGGGAGATCTTTCCACTCACTTCGTTCGGTCAAGATGACAAAGAAGCTAGCGTGATCATCCCTGCAGGTCATTTATATGTCATCCTGAGAGAGTGAAGCGAACCGAAGGATCTCTGTATAACCTCGGGAGATCTTTCCACTCACTTCGTTCGGTCAAGATGACAAATAAACCATCACCGTCATCCCGGCGAAGGCTGGGATCTACAGAATTACGCTGCAAAATAAACAGATACTGGCCCCGGCCTGCGCCAGGGTGACGTTCCTGCGCCAGTATGACGAACTTTGCGTTAAAGCCCCTGCGCAAACGTCAGCAAAATCAACGCCGGACAGAAAAACTTCACATAGACCGGCCAGATCTTCCAAAACAGCCCGTGCTCCACATGCGGGCTACCCTGCTTAAGCTCCTGCAAAATACTATTGCGATAAAAAACCCACCCGGCAAAAATACACAGCACCATACTCAGCAACGGCTGAGCACGCTCAGTGGTCAGAGTAATCACAAAGCCAAACAGGCTATCGAAGTTAAGCGAAATAGTCGCACTGATCGCAAAGATAATCAGACCCACCAACCAGGTCGCCTTCACCCGATCGACCTTATGCTGCTCCACCGCATAGGACACCGGCACCTCAAGCATAGAGATTGAAGAAGTCACCGCCGCAATAGACATCAGCACAAAGAACGCAAAGCCCACCAGTAACCCAGTAGCGCCCATACCCTCAAACAGCGCCGGCAATACCTGAAAGATAAGATCCGGTCCGGCAATAAGATTGCCGGCCTCAGTATAAATAGTCACCCCAAGATTTTGCGCCACAAAAATAGCCGGCAATACCAATAGCCCAGCAAGAAAAGCCACCGAGGTATCAGTTAATGTCACCAGAGCACCGACCACCGGCAGGTTTTCATCTCTGCGAATATAGGAACCGTAGATCAGCATAGTGCCAACCCCCAGCGACATGGAAAAGAACGCCTGCCCCATCGCGCTAACAATAAGTTTGGGATTGGTCATCTGGGAAAAGTCCGGCACCAGATAGTGTCTTAAGCCCCTCAATGGCACCGTCCTGAGTCAGTACATAGAGAATTAAGCCAAACAGCAGCACAAATAGAGAAGGCATCAATCGGCTCGACCACTTCTCGATACCCTGTTCAACACCAGCGCTAATAATCAGCACCGTTAAAAGAATAAACAGAGCAGAAAAGCCAAGATTGCGCGCCAGGCTAAAATCCGTCAGCCAGCTCCCAGTTCAGGCAAACCAAACAGTGAGTGCCGGCTCAAACATAAAGGCAATCATCCACCCGGCGACAATCGCATAAAAGCACAGGATCAAACCCGCCGTAATCATCCCGGCAATACCCACCGCTGTGCCCGCGGTCTTAGCCGCCTGCTCCAGAGGAAATAGACTGCAGCGCATTGACCATATTCGAGCGTGTATGGCGGCCAATAATCAGCTCCGCCATCATCGCCGGATAGGCCAGTAAGAAAGGCCAGAATAAGGTACATTAAGACAAATGCAGCACCGCCATTTTCTGCGGCATTGGTGGGGAATCCCCAGATATTGCCAAGCCCCACAGCGGAACCGGAAGCGGCGAAAATAAATGCCAGACGGGAAGAAAAGACACCTCGTTGCATCACTGCTATCCTTATAGATTATTTTTTTAGGACTCGATTCTAGGGGATTGCGTAATTAATTCGACTGAATAGTTTTTAAGGCTTTTGACGCTTTATAGCTGTTTTCGTCTAAAGGTTGCCAGAGATGTACGCTCTGTGCTAGAATTAAAGTTATCGGGGGCGTTCTGGATTCGACGCCGATTACAAAACTCCCGGTGCATGCCGAGATGGTGACCAATCTCGTTAATCCAAAGTCGCAAATTTATAGTTGCCAACGACGACAACTACGCACTAGCTGCTTAAACCCCAGTGTAGTGCCATCTGACTGGAGCCGTGCTTATGCGTCCAGAGTACTCAATCCTTCGGGAAGCGGAACGCTCAGGTGTCATATTTCATAAGATCGTGGAGAAGCTTGTTCGGGGCGGATTCACTAAAACCTTTACCGAAATCGCCCAATGCGTTCCCTGACAGCCGGGTTGCAACGGGTTAAAACTAATAGGCTGATCTAAGCATGTAGAGCCGAGAGCAGCGGATTAGCGGACGCGGGTTCAATTCCCGCCGCCTCCACCAATAACAAACCCCAGCCCGAAAGGGCTGGGGTTTTTTATTGGCCGGAGCGGAGCGACGGTTACCCCGCGAAGCGGGTTCAGCCGAGTGGCCTCATCCATAACGCACATCAATGTCTGGTCAAATGTGCTCGTTAGTGCTTTGACTGCAATATCAGCGGCTAACGCCATTGGCCACTTATAAACGCCCTTCCCCATAGAAACAAAGGCAATGCTCTTTGCATCAGGCGCTTGGCTGTGCAGTGCCAGTGCAGATGCGTAGGCATTGTAAAGCTGCTCAGATTCACCTCGCTGACCATCCATATACCTTGGGCAGACGGTATGGATCACATATTTACCTGATAAATTAAAGGCGGGGGTGATGATTGCTTGCCCGGACGTGAGTGGGGCGAATGGCTTCTCTGTTACTTCTAGTTGGGCCCCTGCTGCTTTAAAGCACCCAGTCTATCCGAGCAGCAACGCATCGTCGCAATTCTCGACCAAGGCTGTGTCTCCCCAGACCTTTAAATTGGTCTGGCAGCTTAACCATACTCCGACAAGTTTTTTATAGTTATATTTTTGTTAAATAGCAATCAGTATCAGTTACTCAACCGAACCTTCAAATTGGTAAGGCCATTATGCCATTCGGCAGCTTTACCTTTGGATTAGTTTGTGATAATTTGCCCTGTAACTCGGGGATTCTACATTTTTCTATGGGTCTACCTGATAAATTTTGCTGAAACTAACGAGTCATTTGCGCATATTGCAAGATTAAAAAAATTTGGTAAGTGACCAAATAATAACGAAGTTATTGGAAAATATTAGGGGAAAGTAGTGAAAACAGTCATAAGATGGTGTCTTCTGGCTTCTGGCATTTACCTAACTGGGTGCGGAGGAAGCGTTGAAACGAACACAGATATTACCAAAGTTGATCCAGTTGTTCCCGTTAGTGACTGGGAGATGGTCTGGAGTGATGAGTTCGATGGCGACATAATAGATGAGAGCAATTGGACTTATGAGGTTTACTGTGGGGGAGGTAACCAAGAAAGGCAGTGTTACACAGAAAATGCCGAAAACTCTTTTGTCAGCGACGGTACCCTGAAAATCGTAGCGTTGCCAGCCGCAGATGGTGCGGCCCAGCCTTTTACGTCTGCACGATTGAACTCTAGATATAAAGCTGACTTTAAATATGGCCGATTCGAGATGAGCGCCAAACTACCCTCGGGGCAGGGTAGTTGGCCGGCTTTCTGGATGAAGTCAACGGATGAAGTTTACGGAACTTGGCCGAAGTCAGGCGAAATTGATATTATGGAATCTATCAATTTGAAAACGACTGATGCAGCTGGCGCTGAAGAAACCGCCGTGTCAGGCTCGCTTCACTACGGAAAATTCTGGCCGAATAATTCTTCCTCAGGTATGAGATATCACCTGCCAAACAGTGTGAGCCCCGCAGATGGATTTCATACTTATGCTGTTGAATGGCAAGAGGGTGAAATTCGCTGGTACGTAGACGACGTACTTTACCAAACTCAACGCAAATCAGAGATTCGTTATAACGGTAAAGGCGAGGCTGTCGGACTAAGCCATAAAGGTTGGTTTTCCGAATATTTCGATCCAGTAACTGGGGAGCTGGAATCTTTTTGGGATAACTCTCCATTTGATCAAGAGTTCTTTATGCTCTTGAATTTCGCGGTTGGGGGTAATCATCCTGAAGATCACAATGACCTAGGTATAGATGAAACTGCATTTCAGGCAGGTAATACCTTTGAAGTCGAATATGTTCGCGTCTACCAATGCTCACTAAATCCCGATACTGGTAAAGGTTGTGAGACTGTCGGAGCTGGAGGCGGCGCTTTAGTTGAAGGTAAGGCGCCACCGCCGCCGGCTCCTGTTCAAGAGCCTACAGGGGAAATGCTTGAGATATTCGTAGGCGCACTTAATCCCAGCTGGCCAGCGTGGTTTAGTAACGGTACTGATACGCCAGAGCTGGTTACGGATGCAGATAAAGGTGACGTCGTTGAGTTTTCTGTTGGTGCAGATTCCACTGTCGCTGGCTTTATTTCTAGAGAAGAATTTATAACGGATTCTTCTGGAAGTGCCTCGCCGCACAATGCATCGGCAGATCTTGAAGCTGGTTTTGTTCGCTTCGATATGAAAGTTGTGGCGATGCCAGAAAATCCTGTGTGGACATTTAAAATTGAAAGTGATAACGCCGCTACAGCTGTGAATATGTTTCTTACAGAGAGCTTGGAAGGTAAAGAGCCGGTAGAGGGTGAATGGCAGACCTATACCTTTTCGCTGCAAGCGCTGTTCGACAAAGGTTTGGATTTAAGCTTGATCGACGTCGTGATGATTTACCCTGGTTGGAGTTCAGGAGAGGGCGCGGTTTATCGTATCGCTAACCTTCATATAGGCTCAGATAACTCTTCCCTCGAAGTGGCGCTGTTTGAAGATGCCGAAAATAATGTCTGGCCGATGTGGAATTCCCTTGGTGATACAACTCCGGTTGTTGTTGATGAAGATGATGCTCACGGTGCTGTAGCTGAGTTCTCCATTGTCGGCGATGCCGTTACAGGGTTTGCGTCAAGGGAAAACGTGATCACAGCACCAGATGTGCTGCCAGCCCCTTTCGATGCCACAAGTCTCGTTGCCAATGGTGTTATGCAGTTTGACCTGAAAGTTGTCACTATGCCTTTCGATCCAAGCGTGACGTGGTACTTTAAAGCTGAAAGTGTCGGCGCGGCAACCTTTGCAAAAGTTGCTTTAACGGATAGCATCGAAGGTGTTGCACCTACCTCTGGTGAATGGCAAACCTATACGTTTAAGCTTTCTGACTTGGAAGCTAATGGCCTGGATCTAAGCTCCATTGATATCTTTCTGATTTACCCGAACTGGGGCGAAGGGGCTGGAGCTACCTATCGCGTTGATAATGCCAAGATCTACGATCTCACTGCATCTGAACATTTGGATGGTTTCCTGATGTTTGGTGAAAAGGCTGAAGACCCGTGGAGTATCTGGGACTGCTGTGGCGGCTCAACCCCTACCGTTGAAATGGATGATACTAATCAAGGGATGGTAGCGGAGTTTGTCATTGGCGGCAGTAACACCTTGGCGGGTTTTAAAATCGCCGAAGATGGTGTTTACATGGATGCTTCCAGCGCATTGGCCAATGGCGTTGTTGAATTTGATTTGAAGGTGATTGATCCCATAACCAACCCTGACGGTTATTGGCAGATCAAGATGGAGTCTGGCGACCAAGCTGCCGATCATACTTTTAAATTGACTGATAGCTTGGAAGGTTTAGAGCCTGTAACAGGCCAATGGCAAACCTTCACATTTACGCTACAGTCTTTCTTTGACGCCGGTATTGACGTTAGCGAAATCGATATCCTTGCGATTTCTCCTAACTGGAGTGGCGGTGCTGGTGCCAAATACAGATTGGACAATGTGCGGATCTATGATGCAGGCAGTATGCCTAAGGCTGAAGTTCTGACTATTTATGAAGATGGTCAGAATAGCGATTGGCCTAGCTGGGACTCTTGCGCTTGCTCAACCCCGACAGACGAAGATGATGCAGAGCATGGAACAGTTGCTGAGTTTGTAGGTACATCACAAGGCACCGTGTTCGGATTTAGAGCTCAGGATGGGATCTACTTCGATGCGAGTGATCTCATGGCGTCTGACGGAGTTTTACGATTTGATTTCAAGATGGTAGCAGCTCCCAATGACAGCAGTGCTGTCTTTGGGATCAAGGTCGAATCGGGTGACGCGGCTTCCGATGTTAAGTTTAACTTGTCTGAAAGCTATGAGGGTGTAGCTCCGACTGTTGGTGAATGGCAAACCTACACCTATCCGCTTACACAGCTGTCTTATGCAGGTCTTGACGTAAGTGAGATCGACGTAGTGCTGGTCTACCCAGGATTTGGTACGAGCGCAGGGTCTGTATTCCGAATTGATAACGTAGCTATTACAACTCAATAAGTTCCTGATAATTGAACGGGTGGCATATCGATGCCTCCCGTTTGAAAGACATAAAAAAAGTAGGTAATTATGAAAAATACTCAGTTTAAGAAAACATTGCCAGCCGCAAGTATTTCACTCGTGCTGGGCGCGGCTTTCATGACGCCAGCAATGGCACAGCAGGACATCACAGACGCGGATCCCGAATATACTGAAACCTTGGAAGAAATTGTGGTAATGGGTATTCGCGGTAGCTTGATTCGCTCAATGGACTTTAAGCGGGACGCGACGGGTGTGGTTGATGCTATTTCTGCAGAAGACATCGGCAAATTCCCGGACACTAACTTGGCGGAATCATTGCAGAGAATTACGGGTGTATCGGTTAGCCGGTCTAACGGTGAAGGAAGTCAAATAACGGTGCGCGGTTTTGGGCCAAGCTTTAATCTGATTACCTTAAATGGTCGGCAGATGCCTGGGACAGGTAATACACGTTCATATAGTCTGGAAAACCTGTCGTCCGATGCAGTATCCGTTCTGGAGGTTCACAAAACTGCTAGAGCTGAAAACCCTAGTGGCGGCCTTGGGGCTACGGTAAATATCGTCACGCTCAAACCCTTGGAGAACCCGGGTGAGAAGTTTGTTTTTTCTGGCAAGGCCATACATGATAGTTCAAATGTAGTTGGAGAGGATATTACACCAGAGCTATCAGCGATTTATTCAAATACCTTTGCCGATGATACGTTTGGTGTTGCTCTATCCCTGAATCACCAACGTCGGGATTTCCAACAGCAGCAGGCCAACATACGTGGATGGCACGTCAATGTGGAGCCAGGCAGCCTGGATGCATCAAATATTATCGATGGCAGGCCTCTGGATGTTGATGGCAATCCAATCGGCCATACATTCTTTCCGCGAAACTTGAAATACGGAATTACCGACCTTCAGCGGGAAAGAAAAAACGCTAATGTGACCTTTCAATATGCACCTGTGGATAATCTAACACTCTCCATGGATTATACGGCTACAGAGGCGACAACCGGTTCTAACCACGTAAGCTGGGGTATGTGGAATGAGTTTGGCGGAAACATTAGCGCCTACGAGCTGGATGAGAACGGCACTGCCATTGCGGCAGAAATTGCGGGCAATGATGCAGCTACTACCTATACCCGAGAGACTAGAAGAGTCAGTGCTGGTTCATTGGGATTTAATGTAGATTGGCAGGCTACCGATACATTATCCCTTGCGCTTGATTATCATGACTCAAGTAACAAGTCGGATAATGCAGGTGATCCCAGTTCACGTAGTATGGTTAATATGACAGTTGGTTCGGATCAGTTGGAAACTAAGTTTTATGACTATCGTTCCGGCGATGTTCCTCAGTTTCAAGTCTTGTGGGACAATGGAACTTATGAACTGGCCCCCGGCGATATTGATTCGCACTATAGTAAATATTCTGCCTATGATGGCGAGTCAGAGATAAAGCAACTGCAACTTCATGGTAATTGGGAAAATACCTTTGATAATCCCTTGGTAAACGTTGAGTTTGGTTTAGCTAGAACAGAACAAAATATGGGAGGATTTACTTCATCCACCACAAACGGCGTAAGTTCCGGGTATGATCCCGATTACACACACGTTTTGCCTGATGGTATGTTTTCTCGAGTAGCCACAAACGACTTTTTAGATGAGTTTGGCGGTGGTGGCAGCGATCTTCTCACTAACTATTACTATATGGCTGATTTTGATGAGCTCGCGGCCCGGACGGCCGCCTTCTTTAATGAAGCTTCATTCGGGGACGACCATTTTTCCCTTAACGGTGCGTTCGGACCGAAGGCAAATTATAAAGAAAGCGCAGTGCAAGAAGAGACGACCAGCATTTATATACAATCTGCCTGGGAGTTTGATGTCCGAAATATTCCAATTTACCTCAATATTGGAGCGCGTTACGAGAAGACTGATGTAACAAGTTCTAAATTGCAGCCAGTGCCTATCGCTGTTTGGTGGCAGGGAGGTAGTGAGTGGCATACGCAGTTTGCTCAAAGTGAGATTAACTTCTTGGAGCAATACGGTAGTCACGATGTTTTCATCCCGATGGTTGATCTTAAAGCAGACCTTAGTGATGATATTGTTGCTCGAGCTTCTTGGGGCAAATCGATAGCCAGAGCTCCGCTGGGTAGCTTGGCCGGCGGACTTTCTTTATCAACGGTTCCTAAAATTAATTCTCGTACTGGCGGTTCAGGAAATACAAGCCTGCTACCTTATGAGTCGACAAACTTCGACTTAAGCATAGAGTACTATTATGCGGAAGGGAGCTACGCTTCCATAGGTTACTTTAGAAAGGATGTTGAAAACTTCTTGGGTAATACAACAGAGACTACAACAATTGACGGGATCCACGATATATATTTGGGCCCCCGATGGCAGCAAGCAGAAGCCGATGTACTTGCAAGGGGTGAGCAAAATACCCACGACGCAATTTTTGCTCAGATGTTGTCCAATGGTGCGGTCTTGAATGAACAAGGCTATCTGGAGCCAGAGGCTTCTGATCCGTTGATGGAGTGGGATATTACCTTTCCATTCAACGGGCCAGACAGCAAGGTTGTAGATGGTATTGAAATAGCCGTACAGCACCTATTTGGTGAAACAGGATTTGGCGTCAGTGCCAATGCGACTATAGTTAATGGCGATGTTGAATTTGATGTGACCAGTTTGGAGCATCAAAGGCCTTTAACTGGGTTAGGCGATTCAGCCAATTTTAGAGCGTTTTATGAAGATGACTCGTTGTCTTTCAATGTAGTTTATGCATGGCGCGATAGTTACCTCAAAGGGGTCGGACAAGCTGGTGCTTCCTCGGACAGACCGCCACAATTTGCCAAAGAGTTTGGCCAGTGGGATATGAGTGTTAACTACAGTGTTGCTGAGAATATGACGGTATTTTTTGAAGGCATAAATCTAAACAATGAAACAGAGCAGACATTCGGTCGGTACGAGAGGCAGTTTTTGAATGCCAATCAGTATGGGCGCCGTTTTGCTCTGGGTGCTCGGTTTAACTTTTAGATAGCGGCCAAGAGTCGAGTGATCAGCGGTTGGCTGATCACTCGACCTTGTTTTTTTTGGGTCGCGATAAAATATCCGTTTATTTTCTCTGGGTCGTCCTGCGGTTTCTAAGGGCTTCGTTTAAAGAACATTGTCTTTACCTGTAACGAGTCAGGTCCTTGATTAATTAAGTATAAACGATGCTTCCAGCTTCAGGTGGAGAATGGCAAGCATTCATTCTGACGGCTTCGAGTAGATGTTGATTGTTGCAGGTTAGATGGACATAGACCTTTGTTTCCTCGAGCGGGATTATTAAATTTAATGGATAAAAAAACGAAAACACTGCTAATTCCGGCGCTTTTATTGGCCCTTATAGGTGGGTGCCAAGCGCGAGTTAACGATCAGTTAGTGGGTGGCGGAAACATATGGCCTAAACTGGATGTTGAAGTCAAGGCTGACTCTCATATTGAAGTGCGCATAGACGAAATATTATCAACCATGACATTGGAGCAAAAGGTCGCGCAGATGATTCAACCTGAGCTGCGCGATTTCACAGTTGAGGATATGCGCAAATATGGTTTTGGCTCATTTTTGAACGGCGCCAGTGGATTTCCAAACAACGATAGGTATGCGACGGTTCAAGACTGGTTAGACCTTGCTGAAAAAATGCATCAAGCATCGGTGGATAGCAGTCTAGATGGTATTGATATTCCAACGATGTGGGGAACAGACGCTGTTCACGGACACAACAACGTGGTCGGGGCTACGCTATTTCCCCACAATATAGGGCTTGGTGCGACACGAAATATTCCATTAATCGAAAAAATTGCAGAGGTCACTGCCGCAGAGGTTTTAATAACAGGTATCGATTGGGTTTTTTCGCCGACGGTTGCAGTGGTACGTGATGATCGATGGGGAAGGACCTATGAAGGGTATTCAGAAGACCCGGATCTGGTTCGCCTATATGCTGCCGCTTTTGTCAAAGGACTACAGGGGCAGGCCGGCGGAGATTTCTTCGCGGGTCAGCACGTTATTTCCACGCTAAAACACTTTATTGGTGACGGAGGCACCATCGACGGTGATGACCAAGGCAATAACAAATCAAATGAGCAGGAACTGTTCAATATACACGCTCAGGGCTATGTAGGTGGGCTTACTGCCGGCGCTCAGTCTGTGATGGCATCCTTTAGTAGTTGGCACGGCGAAAAAATACATGGCAGCAAATACCTGATAACGAATGTGCTAAAAGAACGAATGGGATTTGATGGTCTGGTTGTGGGAGACTGGAATGGACACGGACAGATAAAAGGTTGCAGTAACGAAGACTGCCCAGAAGCGGTGATCGCGGGTCTCGACATCTTAATGGTGCCAACAAAGGCGTGGAAACCGTTGCTTGAAAACACGATCAATCAAGTTGAGCTGGGTATCATTCCTCTCGAGCGAATAGATGATGCGGTGAGTCGTATATTGCGGGTAAAACTTCGTGCTGGCCTGTTTGATAAAGCTAGCCCTGCAAATCGAGTATTGGCTGGGAGTGTCGATCGCTTCGGCAGTGAAAATCACCGTCAAGTTGCCCGGCAGGCAGTCCGAGAATCGTTGGTACTGTTAAAAAATAACGGAAATTTGTTACCGCTGTCTCCTAATTTTAATATCCTGGTCGCGGGCGACGGCGCTGACAATATTGGAAAACAATCCGGTGGCTGGAGTATTAGCTGGCAAGGAACCGATAATAAAAACAGCGACTTTCCTGGTGGCAGTTCAATCTATGAGGGCTTTGCGCAGCAGGTTAAGGCGGCGGGGGGGCATATTGAGCTCAACATTGAAGGCGAATTTTCCCGAAAGCCAGACGTGGCCATCGTCGTCTTTGGCGAAGACCCCTATGCTGAAGGACATGGGGACTTATCCGACTTAGCATATAGCAAGGATGAACAAACAGACCTGGCCCTACTAAAAAGTTTAAAGGAGCAGGGTATACCCGTCGTGTCTATATTCCTCAGTGGCCGACCACTTTGGGTAAATGCTGAGCTCAATGCCAGCGATGCTTTTGTTGCGGCTTGGTTGCCTGGGTCAGAGGGCAAGGCAGTAGCCGAGGTTTTGCTGAGGGATAAACAGGATAAGGTCCAACATAACTTTAGCGGCAAGCTTTCGTTTTCTTGGCCATCCTCGCCTCTGCAGCTTGTTAATAAAACTGATAGGGACTATAGGCCTCTGTTCCCCTACGGGTTCGGCTTGAGATATGGCGACCTGGTTCATTTACCGTCCGATTTGCCTGAAGAATTTGGGCTTGGCTCTGTCGATAAAAAAGGTATTTCAATATTCGAAGGCAAGCCGCACAAACTTCTCAAGATGTTTTTGACATCGGGGAAAAAGGATGTCGCTATTCATGCCAATACGCAGGTATCGACTGGAATCCACTATCGAACAATCGATAAGATGGTTCAAGAAGATGCTTTTCGCGTCAAGTTCTTCGGCCAAGAAAGTTCAGGGGTAAAGTTTGTCAGCATAGCGGGCAGGGAAAAAGAGCTAGCCACGCTAGCGTCCAATTCTTCTAGTATTTCGTTAACAGTAAAAACAGATAGCGCTATCAGTGACCCTGTATGGGTGGTTGTGAAGTGCCCCGCAACGATAACTGACTCGAATAGCTGTTATACGGCTTATGACATTGCCGATGAGCTAAGATCATTGCCTCCAGGTATATGGCAGCAGATATCGATAAATCTCTCTTGCTTTAGTAAATATAGTAATAGCAGGGTGAAGGGCAGTGCGGTGTCGTTATTTGAGTTGCACGCTGCAGGGGAGTTGGATCTGTCGATTAGTAATATTCAACTTTATCAAACGGCAAAGACCAATAGTACCCAATGTAATTCGGTGATGAACGATACCGTAACAGATTTTTAGTTTTAGAATATCTTAGGAAAATTATCTATGAAAAATAGAATGTATTGTTTTCTTCTTCTTTGGTTGTCAATCGCGATGAATGCTTATGCTGGACAGCTACCTACCTCGGTAGCTACAGGCCTGATTCAAAACCCAGAAGGACGAAATACTACTAGCCTGGATGGGCAGTGGAGCTACATTATCGATCAATATGAGACGGGTTATTATAACCACCGATACGAGGTGTCCAAGAGCGGATGGTTTAAGAACCGGAAAATGGTTAACTCATGGGACCTGATCGAATATGACTTTAGTACCGCGGATAAAATTGACGTGCCTGGCGATTGGAACAGTCAGAAAGAACATATGATGTTTTATGAAGGCACTGTTTGGTACCACAAAGATTTTTCGGTTAACAAGAAGGTAGATAAACGCTACGTCGTGAACTTTGGCGCCGTAAATTATCAGGCTATTGTCTACGTTAATGGAGAAAAAGTTGGGTCCCATCAAGGAGGCTTTACCGGTTTTCAATTTGATATTACCGAGAAGCTTAAAGATGGCAGTAACTTTATTGTCGTAAAGGTTGATAACAGAAGAGAGCGCAATCAGGTGCCTACCGTGAATACGGATTGGTGGAACTATGGAGGCATTACTCGAAGTGTGAGCCTTTTGGAGCTTCCAGGGTCCTATCTGGCTGACTACAAGATTCAGCTATCAAAGAAAGATCAATCTGTTATTACGGGTTCATTCAAGATTTCCGGAAAGCCTAAAACCGGAGAGAAAATCACCTTGCGTATTCCAGAGTTAGACGTTTATAAACAGATAGAAGTAGGCAGGTCCGGTACTGCCAGCTTTAATCTGGAAAAACAAGCTGAGTTATGGAGCCCAGAAATACCCAAGCTCTATCAGGTAGAGCTGGAATATAACGGCGAGACAATCCAAGATCACATTGGCTTTCGAACCATTGAAGTGGATGGATCGGAGATCAAATTAAATGGTCAGTCCCTGTATCTTAGGGGTATTAGTATCCATGAAGAGTCACCCCTAACAAATGGGCGAGCTTGGAGTGAAGAAGATGCCCGATTGCTGCTTGGTTGGGCAAAGGAGCTAGGCTGTAATTTTGTTCGCCTGGCGCACTATCCCCATAACGAATTCATGGTAAAGGTTGCCGATGAACTAGGCCTGATGGTTTGGTCGGAAATACCCGTTTATTGGACCGTTGTCTTTGAAAATGAAGAGGTCTATGTTAACGCGGAGCAACAACTCACAGAAATGATATCCCGCGATAAAAACAGGGCTTCCGTGATTATGTGGTCTGTTGCCAATGAAACCCCTAATCATGAACAACGCTTGAATTTCCTCACAGACCTTGTGGAAAAAGCACGCGGCTTGGACGACACTCGACTAATCACTGCAGCTTTAGACACGCAGACAAGCTCCAAAAATGGAAAACTCATTGATGACCCACTGGCCAACGTTGTCGATGTTATTGGCATCAATGCATATTGTGGTTGGTATGGAAAGAAGCCGGAAGAGTGTTCGAGTCTTTCCTGGGAATCAAAATACCTAAAGCCGGTTATCATGAGCGAATTTGGTGGCGGCGCTTTGCAAGGCCTGCATGGTAAATCGAATGAACGCTGGACTGAAGAGTACCAGGCCGCAGTCTATGAGCATAACCTTCAAATGATCGAGAACTTTTCACTACTGAGAGGCGTTACACCCTGGATTCTGAAAGATTTTCGTTCACCTAAGAGGCCTTTGGCCAATATTCAAGATTATTGGAATCGCAAGGGGCTGCTTTCTGAAACCGGCGAGAAGAAGCAAGCGTGGTATGTCTTGCGCGATTTCTATTTGCAAAAACAACAGGAGCAAGCTCGTCAATAACCTTGACAAGTTAGAGTCCTTAACGCCTCTGACCGTATAGGCAGTTGGCCAAACCAACTATTGGATAATGAGTATATTAGATGTTAGAAACGTGGCGATGGTTTGATCGAAATGATTCTGTTTCATTGAAGAAAGTAGCACAGGCGGGAGCGACTGGCATTGTAAGCTCATTGAATGAGTTCGCAGTCGGAGAGGTTTGGCCACTTGAGGAGATACTCTCTAAAAAGGATTTTATTGAAAGTGCTGGGTTGAGATGGAGCGTAGTAGAGAGCTTGCATGTTCACAGTGATATAAAGACTCGAACAGGAAATTACCGAGAGTTAATTGATAACTATAAGCAGTCAATCAAAAATATTGGCAGAGCGGGAATAGGGATTGTCTGTTATAACTTTATGCCTGTGGTTGATTGGACAAGGACAAATCTGGATTATTACCTCGAGAACACAGGGTCCGCACTTCGCTTTGATATGGTTGATTTTGTGGCCTACGACATGTTTGTTTTAGCGCGGGAAAATGCCGATAGAAGCTACACTGAGGAAATGGGTAAGCTGGCAAGGCAGCACTTTGACGTCATGAGTCAGGAGCAGCTCAAGCTTTTGGAAAGCAATATCATTAGTGGTCTTCCAGGTGGAGAAGTCTCATACTGTCGCGAGTCACTAAAACAAACGATTGCCGAGTTTATATGCCTAGGTGAAGACGGACTCAGGGAAAACCTAGTTGCATTTTTAGCAGAGATTATACCGGTAGCCGAAGAAGCAGGCGTTAATTTGTGTATACACCCAGATGATCCGCCATTTTCCTTGTTTGGGTTGCCACGTGTCGTATCAACGCAAGAAGACGTTAGAAAGATTTTGAATGCGGTTGATAGCCCCGCAAATGGTCTGACACTGTGTGCAGGTTCTTTCGGTGCTCGCGGAGACAACAATCTCGTTGAAATAGTTGAGGAAGTCGGCTCAAAAATATACTTTGCGCATTTAAGGAATGTCGTCAGGGAAGCAAACGGTTCATTTTATGAGGCTGAACACCTTAGTGGTGACAATGACATGGTGGCCCTGATTGACGCATTGCTCAAGGAAGAAGAAAAACGCAGGGCACGAGGGCTTGATTTGCCTATTCCCATGAGGCCTGATCATGGGCACTTACTTGAAGATGAAGTAAAAATGGAAAATGCAAAACCCGGATACTCATATCTGGGGCGGCTTAAAGGGCTTGCGGAGTTACGGGGTGTTATTCACGCTTTATCTTATGCCAGAAAATAAATAGTTGGTATTGTATTTTGATTCAGTCTATTAACCTACACGAAGATCGACTTTTTAGTTCCGATGTTACACAACGTGCTATCGCCAGGAGATTATACAAAACAGTTAAAGACCTACCCATCGTCAGCCCACATGGCCATACGGATCCTGAATGGTTTGCTGAAAATCGCTGTTTTTCAAACGCAAGTGATTTGTTGATTAAGCCGGATCACTATTTGCTACGAATGTTGTTCAGTCAGGGAATAACGATGGCTGAGTTAGGCTTTGATGATGGCTGTACCAATGCTGAGCAGGACCCTTTAAAGATCTGGCGAGTTTTTGCAAAACACTACTATCAGTTTCAGGGAACACCAACCCGCTTATGGCTCGATTACGTTTTTAAAATTGTATTTGATTTAGAAGAAGAGCTGTGTTGCGAAAATGCAGATGCTTACTTTCGGCATATTACCCGTTGCCTGCAAACGGATGAATTCAGGCCAAGGGAGCTATTTGAAAAATTCAATATTGAGGTGATTGCTACCACAGAGTCTCCTCTGGACGACTTGCGCCACCACGCCAAAATTGCTGAGAGTGGCTGGAAAGGAAAAGTCATTACTGCATTTCGACCAGACAACGTAGTCGACCCTGAGTATGAGGGATTTGAGCAGAACCTGACAACATTATCTAATATCACCAAAGTAAATATCGATAGTTTTTCCGGCTACCTGGATAGCCTAAAGTCTCGTCGGTTGTTTTTTAAGAAAATGGGGGCCACATCGACGGATCATGGGCATTTAACGGCTAGGACGCTGGACTTAGACTCTCAAAGTAAGGAGGCTTTGTACCAGAAAATTCGCTCGCAAAAGTTTTCAAGTGCCGATGCCGATGACTTTCGTGCACAAATGCTCACGGAGATGGCGTCGATGAGTGTTGAAGATGGCTTGGTAATGCAAATTCACCCCGGAGTCTATCGAAACCATAACGAGTTGCTATTTCAACGATACGGGAGAGACAAAGGTGCAGACATACCCCTTGTAAGTGAATATGTTGAGAACCTGAGGCCTCTGCTCAATAGATATGGCTGTCATCCTGATTTTTCTTTAATTATCTTCACGTTAGATGAGACATGCTACGCGAGGGAACTGGCGCCGTTAGCGGGCCACTATCCTGCCTTAAAGCTTGGGCCTGCCTGGTGGTTTAACGATAGCCCCGAGGGTATGGCACGTTTTCGGAAACAAACGACTGAAACAGCCGGCTTTTATAATACGGTTGGCTTTAATGATGATACTCGTGCGTTTCTGTCAATACCCGCCAGACACGATGTTGCTCGACGCGTAGACTGTGCCTTTCTGGCTGAACTGGTGGCTGATCACCGGATTACGGAAGTGCAGGCTGAGTCTATTTTGTTCGAGCTAAGCTATAACCTGGTAAAAAAGGCTTATCTACTATAATGACTCGTCTACTTTCATCTCACACATTGTCGGATCTGAGACCCGATGTAAAGACATTCGAATACGACCTTGGTAAGTTAACATCGGGCATAGTGCATATCGGCATTGGTGCCTTTCACCGGGCCCATCAAGCCGTTTTTACCGACGATCTACTGGCTCTTGATCCCCGCTGGAAAATTACTGCCGTTAGCCTACGTTCCCCTGATATCCGTAATAAACTGCAGCCACAGGACTACCTGTATTCAGTTTTGGAACGCTCGAGTCATGAAGACAGAGTTCGAGTGGTGGGTGCCATTGATCGAGTCATTGTTGCGCCTGAATGCCCTCAGGATGTGATCGAAGCGCTTGCCAGCCCTAATACCAAGGTTGTCACTATAACAATTACCGAAAAAGGCTATTGCAGGGATTCAAGTGGTGAACACCTAGATATCAATAACGCAGCTATACAGCATGATCTAGCCCATCCGCAGAAGCCTCAAACGTTTGCTGGCTTTATTGTTGAGGCGTGTAGGAAAAGAAAGCAATCCGGTGAAAAACTAACGATAATCAGTTGCGATAATCTTCCGTCTAACGGCAGAATCATGCGCAATATTGTGCAAGAATATGCGCAACTCGTGGATTCAGGGTTGGGGAGATGGATAGAGAGCAATGTCAATTTTTGTAATTCCATGGTTGATAGAATCGTACCGGCAAGCACCCAACTGGATATTGACGAATCCGCTAATGCACTGGGCTTGGAAGATGGTTGTATCGTTATTACTGAGCCATTCCGGCAGTGGGTGATCGAAGATAACTTTGCCGCTGAAAAGCCCGCTTGGAACAAGGTTGGAGCACTATTTACCGCAGATGTAGAACCGTTCGAGAACATGAAGTTGCGTTTATTAAATGGTGCGCACTCGGCCTTGGCCTATGTAGGATTTTTGGCGGGGTATGATTATATTCATCAGGCAATTGGTGATGAAGACTGTTTAAAGTTAATCAAATCCCTTCATCAGGATCTTTTAATCACGCTTGATGATGTGCCTGATATTGACTTAACAGAGTATTCAAACACGATCATTCAAAGATTTTCAAATAATAAGGTTCCTTACAAAACTACTCAAGTCGCGAGCGACGGTTCTCAAAAGTTACCCCAACGGCTTGTCAAGCCTCTATTAATAATCCTATCCCGCCAGAATCGAGTATCTCATCCTATTGCATTCGTGATAGCCAGTTGGTGCCGCTACTTAAAGGCAGTTAAGGAAAGTGGTGAGGCGTATACTGTTGCCGACCCTATGGCTCAGCAATTGGTTGCCAAGGCAAGTCATAAGCTCGACAATTACCCGGAGCACGTCGCTGATATCTTATCTTTCTCGGGAATTTGCAATAGCGAACTTTTAGATCACCAAGCCTTTGTTAATAAGGTTGCGAAGTATTTTGAAATGATTGAAAAG
Organism: uncultured Pseudomonadales bacterium; assembly: GCA_943846685.1. Classification (GTDB taxonomy): domain Bacteria; phylum Pseudomonadota; class Gammaproteobacteria; order Pseudomonadales; family Porticoccaceae; genus HTCC2207. The sequence continues at coordinate 230,786 of OX044363.1, read as the reverse complement.
AAGGGTATAAAAGTAGCGTTGGCTTCCTTTGGTGCAGGATAGGTTGGACGAACCCACATAAATTGGCTAAAACGCATGAGCTCGGTTAGAGAAAGAGTTTGCGATACGGCAATTCGTAGAGGCAGGCGCTACAACTTTATTTTTGAAAATGGGTCACTTTCAAAATAAGTCGCGGCGGCAGCAGTTGCCTTTTCTATATGTTTAAGCATAGCCTGTTTTGCCTTCTGGCTATCTCGACTCTCTAGCGCCGCGACGATGTCTTTATGGTCCTGAATGGAAGGGTGGACACCTTCCTCCCGCAACCGAGCTGCAAATACAGAGCTTAAATCAGACTGATTTCTAAGCTCCCATAACCAATTGATGACAGAAGATATAGCACTGTTTTGGCTAGCTTCGGCAATAATACTATGGAATTTCCAGTCAGCTTTCTCTGAACTGTCAGGCCGTTTTTCCTCTTCATCCATTTCAATAATGGTATCTTTCAACTGTTGGATTTGCTCATCAGTTATATTTTTAGCAGCTAGAGCGCATGCTTCGGATTCCAGGATTGAGCGAATTTCAAGGATCTCGAACGGCCCTGTGCCTTTATCTTCGTTTACGAGAAAGGCTTTCTTTTCTTTAACATAAACGCCAGAACCCGTTCTGATTTCCACGATGCCCGATAGCTCCAGAGCGATCATAGCTTCGCGAACTGAAGGCCTGCTTACGTTTAACTTTTGAGCTAATTCGCGCTCAGAAGGAAGGCGAGAGCCAGGCGAAATAACACCATCACTCACCAGTTTTGACAGTTGCGCAGCAACTTTAACGTAAAGCCGATCGGTCTTAATCGCTTGTAGTTTCATTTGGTTCCCTAATTTAAACGGTAAATCGCGTAGTCCGTTAAAAACAGCAGCTTGGCACGCCAAGGATTTTATCAGAAATCAATTTCTGCAACACAAAAATTCTATCAAGTCGCCAATTAGCCAACGGGCAGGGGTAATTATCTCTGAAATCCCCTTTGCATAATGGTAAGGTGGTTTGACCAATAATTCAATATGCGGTTTAATCGAAGAAAATTCTTAGCAAAAAGGTTTGACTTGAAAATAGCGATCATAGGCGAATGCATGCTTGAGTTGAGCCGGCAATCCAATTCTCAGTATTTAATGGCTTTTGGTGGTGACACCTTGAATACGGCGATCTATTTGGCTCGCTGCGGTGGTTGCTGCGATTATTTTACCGTGCTTGGCGGAGATCCTTTTAGCCAGAATATGGTTAGGAGTTGGCAAAATGAAGGTGTTGGCGTAGAGCAGATCAGATACGTCGAAGAAGGTTTGCCAGGCCTTTATGTCATTGATAATGATGACGCTGGCGAACGCTTATTTTATTACTGGCGAGACAACTCGCCTGCTCGCAAACTGATTGGCGACTACCCCGAGGTATTTAATGACCTTGTAAATTACCCATTTATTTTTTTAAGTGGCATTACGTTATCGATATACAGCGAAGTGGACTTGATAGCATTGATGAAGTTTCTGACGGAATATCGCGTTTTAGGTGGAAAAGTAGTCTTTGACAATAATTTCAGGCCGCGCTGCTGGAGAAGTATCGCCTATGCCAGGGCTACCTATTCTAAGATAATGCAGCAGACCGATATTGCCCTTATTAGCTATGAAGACGAAGTGTTGCTGTATGGCAAGCATTCAATTCAGGAATGCTTTAAAAGATGGCAAACTACGCCAGCTTCCGAAATTGTCATTAAAAATGGTGAGCATGGATGTTACCTGATTGAAAAGGGTATCAGTAAGCATATCCCGCTAGATGTTGTCGTCTCCCCAGTTGATACTACGGCTGCCGGTGACTCATTCAATGGTGCCTATTTGGCTAATCGGTTAGCGGGGAAAGATGTTCTTTCATCCATCGCCTCCGGCCAAATATGTGCGGCAAATGTTATCTTGCATAAAGGTGCGATTGTCGATCAGTCAGTATTGTTAACGGAAATTCCTGCATGAGATGTTTAACTTTTTTAAGCAGAGCACTTGCTAGCCTCGCGATAGTTCTGTTGCTTTCTGCTTGCGATACCTCTGAATCAGAAAAAACTTCAATTCGGCTAGCGCACAATTTGGACAATCAACATCCGGTTCACAAATCACTTGTGTACATGAATGATGTATTAAATGATTTATCGAAGGGAAAAATGCAAATTGTCATCTATCCGTCAGGGCAATTAGGCTCGGAAAGAGAAATTATCGAGCTGATACAAATTGGCACCCTAGGCATGACCAAGGTATCTGCCAGTTCCCTAGAGGCGTTTATTCCTGAGATGAAGCTATTTGGCATTCCCTATCTGTTTAGTAACAAAACACACTATTGGGATGTTCTCAATAGCGATATTGGTAGAGGAGTTTTAAATGCAGGCCTTAATGTGCGAATAAAAGGGCTTGGATATTTTGATGCGGGCAGTCGCAGTTTTTATACAACGAATAAAAAAGTCACCCAGCCATCGGATCTCAAAGGCTTAAAAATCAGAGTGATGAATAGCCAAAGTGCGGTTGATATGGTCAATCTAATGGGTGGTTCGGCTACGCCAGTGAGCTGGGGCGAGCTATATACATCCTTGCAGCAAGGTATAGTTGAGGGGGCAGAAAATAATCCACCGAGTTTTTATTACTCCAAGCATTATGAAGTGAGTAAGTATTATTTGCTGGATGAGCATACCTCTATCCCCGATGTCATTATTATAGGCACGCACGTATGGGAGAACCTGAAAGAGCAGGAACAGGTATGGCTGACGCAGGCAATGCAGGAGGCGACAGCATTTCAACGGCGATTATGGGAGGATTCAGTAAGAATGTCTTTAGAGGAAGTTGCAAAGGCTGGCGTTGAAATAATCAAGCCTGACAAACCTCAATTTAAAGAAAACATCAAGCTTGTTTACGAACAGCTCAAAGGTACTCCACTAGATGCGCTTGTTAAAAATATTTCATTGATGGGAAAAACTAATGAGGACCTTTGAAAACATATTGCGTTGTACTGATAAGATTATTCGCTTTGCACTGGCTTTTTTGATGTCATTACTGATATTGGATGTATTCTGGCAAGTTATTGCGCGCTTTCTTATGTCCAGACCAAGCTCGTTTACGGAAGAAGTCGCGAGATTCTTACTTATCTGGATCAGTTTGTTCGGCGGCGCCTATGCCTATCGATTAAATAGCCATCTAGGGTTCAACCTGATTGTTAAAAATCTTTCCAGAAAAAATGCAAATGCTCTTTTTAAACTCTGTTGTGTATTGGTTTTCACATTTGCTGTTCTAGTTATGATGGTTGGCGGCATTAACTTGGTGAATATGACCTGGATGTTAGAGCAGCGCTCCCCGGTGCTAAATATTTCCATGGCGTATATTTATAGTGCTATCCCTATCAGTGGATTATTGTTCTTGTTCTATAGCGTCTGGTTTTTCTTTAACGTGCCAAGCAGCTCAAACTTTCCGGGATCGAAGTAATGACCAGTTTAATTTTGTTTGGTGTGTTTGCCTGCCTGCTGCTGATCAATTTGCCGATTGCGTTTGCGATCATTTTTGCAACCTTGATAACAATGCTGCTCACCATCGATACATTGCCAGCGTTAATAACAATTGCACAAAGACTGGCAGTAGGAATCGATAGCTTTTCCCTGCTCGCTATTCCTTTTTTTATCTTGGCTGGTTATCTGATGGGGCAAGGGGGAATAGCTGTCAGACTGATTAATTTTGCCAAAGTTTTAGTGGGTAGGCTTCCTGGGGGGCTTGCATTGGTAAATGTTATCTCATGTGCACTCTTTGGTTCCATTTCAGGCTCTGCAGTTGCTGCAACATCAGCGATCGGTGGCTTTATGGTGCCGGCTATGGAAAAAGAGGGCTATAGTCGATCTTTTAGCACCGCCGTTACGGTAACCTCGGCAACAACTGGCCTGCTAATACCACCCAGCAATGTCTTGATTGTTTATTCTTTGGCCAGTGGTGGTGTGTCTATCGCGGCCCTGTTCGTTGCTGGGTATCTGCCCGGCCTATTGGTTACCTTACTACTGATTTTGGCCAGTGCTTTATGCTTTAGGCGCTATCGGATAGCGCCCGCTTCTATGGAGATCGCTGAGCCATTTTGGTCTTCGCTGTTTGGGGCGGTGCCGAGTTTGTTCCTGATCATATTAATTATTGGCGGTATAATCGGAGGATATTTTACGCCCACAGAGGCAGGCGTTATCGCGGTTTTGTATGCATTAGCCCTTTCTCTATTGGTCTATAAAGAGATAAAAACGGATGATTTGCCTGCTATTTTGGTTAAATCGGTCGTCACCACAGCCATTGTTATGTTGTTGATCGGAGCCTCATCAGCGATGTCCTGGTTAATGTCTTACGAAGGTATGCCGCAGGCTATTAGTCAGGTGCTGTTAGGTCTGTCTGAAAATCCATTGATTATCCTACTGCTCATAAACTTGACGCTATTATTGGTTGGCACGTTTATGGATATGACCCCCGCCGTGCTCATATTCACGCCAATCTTTTTACCGGTCGTCGAGTTGCTCGGTATTTCGCCCTTACATTTTGGGATCATAATGATTTTGAACCTGTCAATTGGTCTGTGTACGCCACCGGTTGGTAGTGTTCTATTTGTGGGTTGCAGTATAGGAAAAGTCAACATTACCGAAATAGTTAGGCCAATCTTACCCTTGTACGCCGCAATGCTGGTGGCGTTATTTCTGATAACAACTTTTCCTTCGATAAGTGAAATCTTACCCAGGTATTTTGGCTTAATTTAGTTGTTTTTGACAACGCCGTGGCAAGGAGGACGTTTTAAACCTATGTTGCGGACTCTGGGTGGCGTGGCCGACCGTATCACTATCAAGTTAGTAGTAGAGAATGAGCCAGATCTTGTTCTCGGTTGTCATATGGTCGGCGAACATGCGGCTGAGATTATTCAGGGAATGGTTATTGCTATAAAAGCAGCGGCTACCTTAGCGCATTTTGACACTACCATGATTATCTATCCTCTCGCTGCAGAGGAGTTTGTGACAATGAGAGAAAAGGCTCGATAAAAGCTTTCAGTCTCAGTTGTGACTATTGACTAAATCGCGAACATCAGGATTTGGCCCTATCAAGGCCGAGATCTATCAAAACCCTAAATGATTTTAATGTAACAAATGATGTAACAAAAGCCAATACCCAAACTGAGTAAACCTATATTAATCAATAGCTTACTATCTAAGTGCAGTTCCCGCCGCCTCCACCAATAACAAACCTCAGCCCGAAAGGGCTGGGGTTTTTTATTGGCTGATACTGGAATGAACCGAGCACAAAAGCGGGTTCACAAAACGTCAGGAAAGACGTTTTGGGCGCCGAAGGCGGGCGCAAGCCCGAGGGCCAAGGATGGCCCGAGCCAATTCCCGCCACCACCAATTGATAACTCCCTCTCAAACAATTCCCATCACAACTTTGTTATATCGACGATCAAAAGTTAATTTATATGTTAATGAATATATAAACCGTAGCCAAAACAGCCCTTTTTAGGGGTTGACTGCATACGTGAAGAGTAAGCCTATATTGCGCAAGTGGTCACCAGAGTCTGGGATTGGTTAAATGGGTAGAGGTTTCGAGAAGCAGTTCAATGGTGTTGCATGTATAAAGGGTTTATTTCCTAGTCGATTGCAAAAGATTATTTTTTTATTTAGCTTTTTTGTTTATTTCGACGAGTAGTTTTGCCCTAGATTATGGCGCCTGGACTTATGAAATTAATGGGAATAGCGTGTTATATGGTTACAAAAATAGTGAGCGGGCCTCTGCTAGAGGTCTCACGTCACTAACCCTATCGGGATGATCCTAGTTGGACTGGTGTGAGCAACAGACCTAGTTTGATTACTTATCTGCAGGGGGAGCGGATACGACACCCTGTCCCGTCATATTAAGTGCACGTAAAAAGCACGTTATAAAAATACTTATAAACTCTTAATTTTTGGGGAAATAATATGTTTAGGAAGTCAAAACTTTCTGTCGCTATTCTTGCCGCTGCCGGAACACTGGTCGCAGGTCAGACAATAGCTGAGGGGAGCTCGATCGATGAGGTTGTTGTTACCGGTATTCGCGGTAGCCTTGAGAGAGCTATGGATACAAAGCGCGATGCCTCTGGTGTCGTAGACGCAATTTCTGCGGAAGATATGGGTAAATTCCCAGATACTAACCTAGCTGAATCTCTTCAGCGTATTTCAGGTGTTTCTATCAACCGTGTAAACGGTGAGGGTTCTGAGGTTACAGTCCGTGGTTTTGGCGGCGGCTTCAACCTTGTAACACTTAATGGACGTCAAATGCCTTCAGCGAATGTTGGCACTATTACCGGTAACCCGTTGGATCAGGGCGCTTCTGGTAGCAGCCGTTCGTTTGATTTCTCAAACCTAGCATCTGAAGGCGTTCGTGGCCTGCAGGTATACAAAACTGGCCGTGCAGCTGTATCAACCGGTGGCGTAGGTGCAACGATTAATGTTGAAACCATTAGACCTTTAGAAGCCTCAGGCACTCAAGCCAGTTTCGGTGTTAAGGCTGTTAATGACACTAGTGGCGATGACATCACACCAGAAGTAAGCGGTCTTTACAGCTGGGCCAATGATGACTCTACATTAGGTGTTTCTCTGTTTGGTAGCTTCCAAGAGCGTGACTCAGGTAGCCGCCACTCAAGTGTTGAGGAATTCGGTCTGCGTACTTGGGATAGCACAAACCCAAGCAACCTAGCGAACCTGGGTATTGTTGAAGACGCTACTATCGTCAATGCACCTAACGATGGTCAGTTGGTATATCGACCAACTAACCTTGGTTTAGGTTTTAACAAAGACAAGCGTGAGCGTACCAACGGTTTGTTAACTGTACAGTTTGCGCCTAATGATGATATGACTTTAACGGCTGATTACACCCATGCCGAAAATGTTCAGGATTCGACTTCTTTGATTGACGGCCTGTGGTTTAACGGTACTGTTGATTATGTTGAATACGATGGCAACCCAGTTGTGGCTGCTCCGGTAATCTTTGCCGAAGACGTATCAGGTGGTAAGGATTTCTTCTTCCAGAACCTCGCAATGGGAACCAAAGACACTCTGGATTCATTCGGTTTGAACCTCGACTGGAATGTAAGCGATAAGCTCAACCTGCGTTTTGATGTTGCAACATCAGAAGCCGAGAGTGGTGGAAATGGCCCTCAGGGTAATAACGTTCTGCGTATGAACGTTGCTGGCGCTACTGCAGGCTGGCAGGCAGTTGATTTCGGTCAGGAAATACCACAGGGTATTGCTTCGATTGATGATACTAAAACTGCACCTGGTGCTACACCGAACGGCATTTTCGATCTAGCCGATGTTGGTTCACAGGTTACTCAGTTCACAAAATCCGACCAGGTTGCCAGCATTGATCAGTTCTCTTTTGACGGAACATTTGCTGCCTCAGATAGCGTTGAAGTAGATTTTGGTCTGGGCTTTATGAGTTCAGAGATGCGCCAAACTCGCCAAGCTGGTTCTAACGCGCTGGGTGGTTGGGGTGTTGATGCTCCTGGTGATATTCCAGAAGGCCTTATCGAGCAGGTTAGTACTCTTGATCAGTTCGACTACAGCGGATCTGGCGTTGCTGGTGTTTCTCAGCCGGCTGGAGAAACTGCACCGATTTCACTGGGTGAAGTTTCTTGGCAAGGTGACCCGCTCACTCTGTTAAACGCTCTTGCGCCTCTTTATGGTTTAGATCCAAATAACATGCCTATCAACAGCACTGCTGATAACCTGGTTAAAGAAGACACTGTCTCTCTTTACGGTCAGGTTAAAATGGATGGTGAAGTTGGTGGAATGCCATTTGACGTTGTTGCTGGTGCCCGTTGGGAAGAGACTGATGTAACTTCAATCTCACAGCAGTCAGTACCTAGCGCCTTTGTTTGGGAATCAAATAACGACTTCTCATTCACACTTGGTTCTGGTGTCGAAGGTCTGTCGGAAGACTATACCTACAGCGCACTGTTGCCGAGCTTGGATATGTCTGTAGACATTAGCGACAATTTGAAGGCTCGTGCATCGTTTAGTAAAACGCTGGCTCGCCCAGGATACAGTGATATGTACACTGCTACTTCTGTGGAAGCGCCTAGCCGTATTACGCACTTGGGTGATCAGCCTTCTGCTAGCCAGGGTAATGCTCGTTTGGATCCATTGGAATCAAACAACTTCGACCTATCTGTTGAGTACTACTACGGTGAAGCTAATTACTTCTCGGTTGGCTACTTCCAGAAAAATGTATCTAACTTTGTTGGTATCCAGCAGTCCGATCAAGCACTGTTCGGTTTGAGAGACGCTACAGCATCTAATAGTACTTTCTTGGCTCAAGCAATTTCCGAGTTAGCTTCTATCGGTGTTGCGGAAAGTGAAGATACACTTTTCTCAATGGCAGCGATTCTACAAAACTTGGCAGACTTCCCTGAAGCTACTGGTGCTGCAGCCTATCAGGCAGCCTTGGGTGCAGAAGCCACTGAGCAGGCGTTCCATGAGTCTATCTTTAGTGCCTACGATGTAACCCCTGTGGGAACAGACCCTGAGATACAGTTTGCGGTTAAGAGCCCAACAAACTCTCAGGATGCTGAAATCTATGGTTTTGAGATTGCGTCTCAGCATTTCTTCGCTGATACCGGCTTTGGTTACCAGTTTAACTACACCATGGTAAATGGCGATATTGGTTATGACAACGGATCCGATCCGGGTCAAGATCAGTTCGCACTTCCTGGTTTAAGTGACACTCTGAACCTAGTAGGTATTTACGAGAAAGATGGTCTCTCTGCACGTCTGGCTTACAACTGGCGCGATAACTTCTTGAACCAGGTTAACCGTTCAGTTGGTAGTACTCGTAACCCAGAGTACATTGCCTCTGTTGAGCAGTTGGATTTGAATGTAAGCTATGAGCTTGAATCCGGTGTAACTTTGTCTCTAGATGCAATCAATCTAACAGGCGAAGGTCAGCGCAAATACGGGCGTACCGAAACTGCTGCATTCTTTGTACAAGAGCTTGATCCGCGCTATGTATTGTCAGCACGATACACGTTCTAAGGCCGGTAAAGTGTTCTCTCTGGTAGCCGTTTTTGCCAGAGAGAGCGCTATTAGTTCAAAGAAAAATGTTATATAGCAGCATCTATAAGGCCTCCACGTATTTGCTACCGGAGGCCTTATTTTGTTATTACAATAGAAAAATCAATTCAAATGCTTATAGCAATAAATGACGGGATAATTACATGAGTAAAGTTGTACTCTTAAATAATGTCGAACATAAAGATTTAAAAGTGGATGCCAGCTACAGAGCTGAGTATGGCGACAACGTCAATCGTGCTTTAGCTTTTTCTAGCGAATTTGGTGATCTTCAAAAAGAATATCCAATACTATTTTATAAAAATCCTGAAGCGGGAACATTTCACGCGCATGTGATTTTAGGTCTTGAGAAAGACGAAAACCTATTTTTGAGCGAGCAGGGTTGGCTGGGCAATTATGTGCCCGCTGCACTGGCCCGCGGACCATTTATGATCGGCTTTCAAGAGCGTGAAGTCGAAGGCAAAGCAGTGAAAGAAGCGGTTATTCATATCGATATGGAAAATCCGAGAGTTGGTGTCGACACTGGTCAGCCTCTATTTCTTGCCTATGGTGGCGACACGCCTTACCTGGAAAAAACAATGCAAACCCTGCAGGTGATGCACCAGGGTGCGGCACTGGATGAGAGTTTCTTTTCCAAACTGGATGCGATGGGATTATTTGAGCCTATCAATATCGAAATCTCGCTGAGCAGTATCGCCAATGTTAATTTGCGTGACTATTACACGATTAACAAAGAAAAATTAGCTCAGTTGGATGGTGCAAGTTTGGAAGAACTTAACAAGTTGGGCATATTGAGTCTTGTCTATTTTGCTTTAGTATCACTGGGTAATTTTAATAAACTGATTGCACTAAAAAATAAGAAAATGGCAATTGCCTAGCAGCGTGCCAAAAAAGTTTTTTACTATGAATAATTCAAAAAAACCGGTTCGTATTCTGGAGGGCGTTCGCCCCGATCAGATTCCTTTCGATACGCTCTTCGAAGCAAACGAGCCGGTTATTTTGCGCGGCCTAGTTTCCGACTGGGGTCTTGTGCAAGCGGGCAAAGTGTCGCCAGACAATGCCATGCAAGTTTTGCAAAGCCACTCTAGCGGTCAGCCTGTCGGCGTTTATATTGCACCGCCGGAAGCGAATGCGCGGTTTTTTTATAACGACGATTGCACCGGCTTTAATTACCAGAGCAAGCACAGTGACCTAAATGAAATATTTGCCGAAATTCGCGACGGCAAAAATAATCCCCAGCACCCTTATTACTATATGAACTCGCTGACGCTGGACCACTGCTTTCCCGGTCTGCGTGAACACAATGATCTCTCCTTTGAACATCCGCTTTTTACCAATAACAAGCCACTGTCCAAAGTGTGGGTAGGAACCGAGTCAATTGCCGCCGCGCATTATGATGTGCCGAGTAATCTAGCCTGCTGTGTGGTTGGTGAACGTCGCTTTACTTTATTTCCGCCTGAACAGATTCACAATTTGTACCCTGGTCCCCTAGAGCCGACACCGGGCGGACAGGTTATCACCATGGTCGATCTGAAAAATCCTGACTTCGAGCGCTTTCCTCGTGTTCGTCAGGCATTGGACGCGGCAGTGGTGGTAGATTTGCAGCCCGGCGATGCCGTCTACTATCCCAGCATGTGGTGGCATCAGGTTGAGGCATTGTCGCCGTTTAATATTATGATCAATTTTTGGTGGCTTACGGCACCAGCCTATATGGGCAATCCCATGGATATTGTTATGCATGCTCTTATGGGTATTAGAGATCGCCCTGAGGCTGAAAAGAATGCCTGGCGAGAAGTATTTGAATACTACGTGTTTGGCTCATCGGAAACGCCGCGCGAGCATCTTCCTGCAGCGATTCAGGGAGCTTTGGCGAAGCTGGATGACGACACGGTTCGACGCATTCGAGCCCTGGTAAAAAACAAACTAAATCGTTAGAGAGCCTGTTAGAAGTTTCTCTCTGAGAAAATAATAATAATGTTTGGAGAAATACAATAATGTTAAAAGTGGTTATTGCCGGGGGTGGCACAGCCGGTTGGATGGCAGCCTGCGGTCTTTCGACCCGTTTAGCGGGTCTGTTGGATATAACGCTGATTGAATCAGATGCCATTGGTACTGTCGGTGTCGGTGAGGCGACAATCCCACCGATGCGCAATTTTCATCGCATTATGAATATTGATGAACAAGAATTTATGCGCGAAACCCAGGCGACATTTAAGCTGGGTATCGAGTTTGATAACTGGGGCGATATAGGCGACAGCTATCTTCACTCCTTTGGAGAAATTGGCCAGCGCTCTTGGATGGCAGAGTTTCATGAATTTTGGATGGAAGCTCAGGCCCAGGGCTTTGGCGGCAGCCTGGAAGACTATTGCCTTGAATTAAAAGCGGCCAAGGCGGGTAAGTTCGCCACGCAGATAGACGACAGCAGATTAAATTTTGCCTTTCATCTCGATGCCACGCGCTATGCAAAATACCTGCGCAAGAAAAGTGAGCAAGCCGGGGTGCGCCGAGTTGAGGGCATGATCAAGGAAGTTCAGAAAGATCCGCAATCCGGTGACATAAACGCGCTACTACTCGACAGTGGCGAGCTTATCGAGGGCGATTTATTTATCGACTGCACCGGATTCCGCTCTCTGTTACTCGGTGAAGCTCTCGGCGTTGAATTTGAAGACTGGAACCATTGGTTGTTCTCGGATAGAGCCATTGCCGTGCAGACAACAGCCGTTGAGGAACCGCGACTTTACACTCGTGCAATCGCACATCCCTCAGGCTGGCAGTGGCGAATCCCACTGCAGAGCAGGGTTGGAAACGGCATTGTATACAGCAGCCGTTTTATGTCTGATGACGAGGCAAAGCAGACCCTGTTGAATAATATTTCCGGCGAAATGATTACCGAACCGCGACTCATTAAATATCGCACAGGAACGCGCCAGAAATCCTGGCATAAGAATTGTGTTGCCCTCGGGCTGGCCAGTGGTTTTATCGAGCCATTGGAATCGACAAGTATTCACTTAGTGATGACCGCCATTATTCGCTTAATTCGCCTGTTCCCATTTGGTGACTCCAGTGATGCATTGGCCGATCGGTTTAACGAGGAATCGCGCACCGAAATTGAAACCGTAAGAGACTTTATCATTCTTCACTACAAGCAAACCAATCGCACCGACAGCGACTTTTGGAATGCCTACCGGACTATGGATATACCAGATAGCCTCGCTCACCGTCTTGAGATATTCGAGAAAAATGGTTATGTCTGGGCCGACGATGTAGCTCTGTTCCGTGTCGACTCCTGGGTGCAGGTCATGATGGGGCAGGGGCTTACCCCTAAAGGTTTTCACAACGCGGGCAAGTTGACCAGCAGTGATAGTCTCCAGCAATCGATGGCCAAAATAAAAACCTCGATTGATGAGAAAATAAGCAAGCTGCCCACCCATCAGCAATTTATTGACCACTACTGCGCAGCGCCTCAAGGGGACTGATCGCCAAAATATGCGAAGACATTATGACTAAAACAGTAGTTATAGTAGGTGGAGGCAGTGCCGGTTGGTTAACCGCCGGCATTATTGCTGCGCGACATAATCCCCCTATTAAAGAGAGTAAAGGCAGTAAAGAGAGCGAAGGGGTCAAGGTCACACTTCTTGAATCCCCCGATGTTGCCAATCTCGGTGTTGGTGAGGGTACCTGGCCAACCATGCGCGACACCCTGCGCCAGATAGGTATATCAGAAGTCGATTTCTTGCGCTGCTGCGATGTCAGCTTTAAACAGGGCTCGCAGTTTATCAATTGGCAAAAGGGCGCTGGCGAGTCTTACTATCATCCATTTGTTCCTCCCAGCGGTTATGGCTCGGTCAATCTCGCCGCGCATTGGTTAGATCGCCGTGGTGAAAGCAGTTTCGCCGATGCTGTTTGCCCTCAGGGCAAAGTCTGTGATTTGGGGCTTGCCCCTAAAACAGCGCAGACGCCAGAGTATGCGTTTGGCCTTAATTATGGCTATCACCTCAATGCCGGAAAATTTGTTGAATTACTTCAGCGGCACTGTGTAGAAAAGCTTGGAGTCAACCACCAGCTCGGTCATGTGGATCAGGTATTAAGTGCTGAAAATGGCGATATTGCAGCGCTGTCTTTATCGAACGGTGAAACACTTTCCGCCGATTTGTTTGTCGACTGCACCGGCTTTGCCGCGCTGTTGATAGGCAAGCACTATCAAGTCCCTTTTGTCTCGCAGCGAGACTGCCTATTCAACGATACCGCACTTGCCGTGCAGGCCAACCATGCCAGTGAAGATACGCCTATAGCATCCTGTACAAAGTCTACTGCCCAATCCAGTGGTTGGGTCTGGGATATCGCGCTGCCAACCCGACGCGGAATTGGCCATGTCTTTTCCAGTCAGCATATCTCGGTGGAAAAAGCTGAGGATGAGTTGCAGCGTTACCTCGCGGCCGACCCAGCGTTAGATAAGCAACAGCTCAGCCCACGTAAAATTACCTTTCAACCGGGTCACAGAGAAACCTTCTGGCATAAAAACTGTGTGGCCGTCGGTGTCTCCGCTGGCTTTGTTGAGCCGCTAGAGGCCAGTGCGCTAGTGTTGATTGAAAAATCAGCGGAGTTTATCAGCAACAATTTGCCTCAGGACAGAGCAGCAATGACCGTTGTTACCAAGCGTTTTAATGAAATTATCGGCAAGTACTGGGTCGATATTATTGATTTTCTAAAGCTTCATTATGTGTTGTCTGAGCGCACAGACTCAGACTACTGGCGCGATCATAGTCAGCCGCAGAGCATACCGGGCAGCCTTGCAGATTCCCTAGAATTGTGGCGCTCTCAGGTTCCCTGGGTCTCCGATGCAAATAATCGGGCGGAGCTATTTTCTGCTGCCAGCGTGCAGTATGTGCTCTATGGCATGGGGTTTGTTACCGACGTTAATAGCCGTCGTTATCGCCGCTGGGATAAGGATGCTGAACTGGCCGATAGATTGATGCGCGATAATCTTGGCAAGACTGAAATGCTAATGGCTAGCCAGCCAACCAATCGCCATCTGCTCAATCTTGTGCGTGGTGGCTAAGGCAAGAGGTTTGTCTGAGGCGGCTAGGAGAACTCGATAAAGCTGGTAATGGTAAGACGTCCGGTCTCTGGGCTGGGGTCAAAATTATAATCGGGCCTGATTATTCCTGAATGCAGGCTTGAGCCTCGATACATTAACAACCGGTTATGCACAGCTGTAGAAGATGCAATTTGCGAGTACTCCTCAGTATCAGCGCAAATATATCCATGGGGATGCTGTGCAGGGTCTTTAAATCGCTCGACAAGGCTCTTCTCATATTCTCCAAACCGACCTTCATTGATATATTCATAGCCCGTTGAATTGTGACGATAAAATGCAGTGCCTGAATCTGGCGCATCGCACAGATAATGTATAACAGCCAAGCTGTTTCTAGAGGGCGCATCAAAATGGGGAATGCGCTGCATTGGTTTAAGCTCTTGCGGCCTGGATGTGACTATAGAGAACTTTGAGGCAGCTGTTTTTATACGGCGCAGATCGAGACCAAAAAACTCAGTAATAATAGTCTGGAAATTTCTGACCAGGCCGACGATATAGGCATCGGTAATATTCATTCTGACGCCTGGATAAAAGCTATCTGCAACGGCGAAACTATTTCGTGAAATGGCATCCTGCCTAAGTTTGTCAGCACCTTGAATATAAGAGTCGACGCGCACCAGTTCTTGCTGATCATCGCCAAATTTTAAGCACTCATACGCCATGTCCTTGCAGGGTTCGAAATTTGATTTGTCATCAACGGACATTTTTTATTCCTTGGCGCCGATACTATTTAAAGCGGGACAATTTATTTATGGAAGTTATAACGGGCAACCATAACTTTTTTTGTAGTTTTTGTTTGCAGTGCAATAGTGCTAATGACACAGCATAAATCAAATTTTCGGTGGTTGCACACAGGTTGCTATTTCCTATGCTTATTGACTTAAATGCTAATTTTAGAGGGCGGATTGGTTGGCATGGAACGTCTATTTATAGTGAATAATATTCAAGAGTTTTTACTCTTCCTCAGATTGCTCTGTTAATCTGAGGCGAGTGAATAAAAGCACTAAATACTATAAAAATATATCGACGGGGTTTTCAAATGCGCATTCCACATTATCTTATGGCGGGGTTGGTTTTTTCGGTAATTGCAGGATGTGATTCTGGCACTGCTGTGGGTACAGATAGCGCCGATGCCAAGATTCACCCGCATATCTGGCCTAAACAGGCCTCGCCATTGCCGCGCGATGAACACATAGAGCAACGCATTACAGCACTTATCAATAAAATGACTCTGGAAGAGAAAGTGGGTCAGGTTATTCAGGCAGATATTGGTTCGGTAACACCGGATGAAGTCCGTGAATATCATTTGGGATCGGTACTTAACGGCGGTAATTCTGCGCCCGGCGGTGACAATCGAACAACCGCTGCTGCCTGGGTCGCTCTCGCCGATGAATTTTGGTTGGCATCGACGGACAAAAGAGATGGCAGAACAGGTATCCCTGCGTTATGGGGAACAGATGCAGTTCACGGCCATAACAATATCGTTGGCGCGACCATTTTCCCTCACAACATTGGTTTAGGCGCTGCCAATGATGCCAATTTGATGCACCAGATAGGCACTGTAACAGCCAAAGAATTACTGGTGACAGGCCTCGACTGGACATTTGCCCCCACTATTGCCGTTGTCCGTGACGATCGCTGGGGGCGCACCTATGAAAGCTACTCTGAAGATCCGGCTATTGTTAGAGAATATGCCGGTTATCTGGTTGAAGGTATTCAGGGGAAGCTCAGCGATAAAACCTTCCTCGATGAGGATCATCTGATTGCAACAGCCAAGCATTTTATTGGTGATGGCGGAACTATTGATGGCCGCGATCAGGGCGATAATATCTCAACCGAAGAGGAACTGCGTGATATACAGGGCGCCGGTTATCCGGTAGCTATTAAGCGTGGTGTGCAAACGGTTATGGCCTCTTTTAATAGTTGGCATGGCCGTAAAATGCACGGCTATAAAGAACTGTTAGACGATGTACTTGTTGTGCAGATGGGATTTGATGGCTTTGTTGTTGGTGACTGGAATGGTCATGGGCAGGTTGAAGGCTGCACCAATACCTCCTGCGCCGCATCTCTAAATAACGGTGTTGATATGTTTATGGCGCCGGATAGTTGGGAAGAGCTCTATGCCAATACTCTGGCGCAAGTAAAAAGCGGTGAGATTGCGATGGCGCGTTTAGATCAAGCCGTAGGTCGCATTTTGCGAGTAAAAATGCGTGCCGGATTATTTGACGCTGGCTTGCCCTCAGCACGCAAATACTCGGGCCGTTATGAGTTACTTGCGGCACCGGAACATAGAGAGATTGCTCGTCGAGCTGTACGTCAGTCATTGGTTCTGATTAAGAATGAAAAACAATTGTTGCCGCTTTCGCCAACGGCCAATATTTTGGTTACCGGTGATGGAGCTGACAATATTGGCAAGCAGACAGGCGGCTGGACTCTCTCCTGGCAGGGCACCGGAAATAGTCGGGAGCACTTCCCTAATGGTTTATCCATTTTTGAGGGTATCCAAAAGCAGGTTGAAGCCGTAGGCGGTGTGGCAACCCTAAGTGTAAATGGTGAATACAAAAATATACCGGATGTGGCTGTCGTGGTATTTGGCGAAAATCCCTATGCGGAGTTTCAAGGGGACCGACCTCATTTAGATTTTCAATCTGAAGAGGGTTTAAAACTGCTAAAGAAATTTAAGTCGCAGGGCATTCCAACGGTGGCGGTTTTTCTCTCTGGACGGGCGATGTGGGTCAACCCAGAAATAAATGCCTCAGACGCTTTTGTCGCTGCATGGTTGCCGGGTACAGAAGGTGGCGGTGTTGCTGATGTTTTGTTGCGAAAAGCCAACGGCGATATTCAACACGATTTTCTTGGCAAGCTGTCTTTTTCCTGGCCGAGAAGCGGTATGCAAACTGCCGTTAACCTTGGTGATAAGGATTATAACCCTCTATTTAAGTATGGTTATGGTTTGAAATATTCTGATAATGGCGATGTAGAGGTCCTCTCAGAAGATGCGCAACTCGGAGATAAAGCGCAAGCGCAGACTAAGAACTTCTTAAAGGCAGGCAAACCTGTTTCACCCTGGCGTTTAGTGATGCGTGACTCCGGAGGCACTGTGCAGGTAACGAATTCAAAGGCGGTCAGTGCTTCTGGTACTTTATCAATGACGGCATTTGATTACAGAGCTCAAGAGGATGCCCGTCTATTTACCTTTTCAGGGGATGCTGTACTGGCAATTGAAGGTGAGGCTGTTGATATTTCCCGTGAATCGAATGGCGATATGGCGCTAGAAATTGAGTATCAAGTGCTTGGGGAAAAAGTAGCAGATACAACCCTTAGTGTTGGCTGTGGTGGAGACTGTTCTGGTGCTCTGGATATTAGTAAAGGGTTAGCCGGCAAGCTTAATCAAGGGTGGCAGATATCGCGTTTGAAATTAAGTTGTTTTGCTGACAGAGGGACAGATATGACAAAGGTGAGTTCACCCTTTATATTTAAGGTATCTGGAACAATGAAAATAAAAATAATCTCTATCAATATCGTCAGTAATCAAGGAGATGCCAGCTGTTCTCTATAGCGTTCACTATCGTATTCTCATTGTAGAGCTTTCATTTTAAGGACAGCCATTTAAAGGGAGTGGATTTACGGTGTTAAAACGTCTTAGCTACATAACTATAATAATCGTTTCTAGTGGTTCGAGGGTTGCACTGTCTATGTTTAAGTATTGCTCGTTGGTCGAGAAGGATCTATGACCGCGAATAGCCAAAAACTAGAGATGCATGATGTCTATAACTGCCATCATAAAGAGCTTTGTCGATATATTATTCACAAAGTTAATGTTAGCAGTGATGAGGCTCAGGATATTGTGCAGGAGGCTTTTGCTCGGTTGATTGAAATGGACCTCAAGGATGTTCAAAACCCAAGGGCACTGCTATATAAGACTAGTTATAACATTGCTATTGATCAAAAAAGACATGGTGGTGTGTGTCAAAGACATGTTAATGCAGTTTTTGATGCAGGTGCAGTGGTCGAAGAGTTAAGTCCAGACCGTATAAACGATGGTAAACGAAAGATGAGCCTTGTAGTCAAAGCGCTCTGGGCGATGCCAAAAAAACGCAGGCGATTAATGCTGATGAATCGGTTTGATGGATTGAGCTATGCGCAGATTTCCCGAACAGTCGGCTTGTCAGAAACCGTAGTACGTAAACATGTTAAAAAAGCACTTTTGGATTGTCAGAAAGCGTTACAAGCACAAATGGATCAGAATTCTAAATGAGCGATAAAGTTATGCAGTTACAAGACCAGATTAATGAGCAGGCGGCAGAGTGGTTTTCACTTATGCAGTCCGCTGATGTGTCTGCCAAAGATCGCCAGGAATTTAATGATTGGTTGTCAGAGCATGTTGATCATCAACAAGCCTATGAGCAAATAGAGCTTGTATGGCAGACTCTAGGGGATGTATCTGGCACTGCTGAAGGTGCTGCATTATCTCGTTCGGTAGAGCCTTTTTCAGTTCAGCTAAAGTCTTTCTTGTCGGCACCTGTTGCAGCGATTAAATCACTGGTTGCGGCGCCAAAGTATGCCATGGGTTTTGCTGTTGTCTGTGTCGCGGTTGGACTGCTGTTGATGCTCAGACCAAATGAGCCCATTACTACCTATTACAGTACCCAGGCTGGAGAGATAAAAACAATTATCCTGGCCGATAGCAGTGAAATTACACTGGGTGCAAAGTCGCAAATTAGCTCGCGTATTTCTGATAGTACGCGATCTGTTGATCTGATCAGCGGAGAAGCCTTCTTTGATGTTGCCAGCGATCGACAAAAACCATTTTTTGTTCGAGTTAATAACGTATCGGTCGAGGTGGTGGGTACGCAGTTTAATGTGCAAAAGATACGCGATGTGGTCAGCGTTGCTGTTTTAGAGGGTGTTGTGAATGTTTTTGGGCAGACTAATAAAGACAGCCTATCCGTTTCCCTTCCAGATGCAGTTTTAACTGCGGGACAGAAAGTCGTGAAGGCCAGTGGCCGGGCCTTTGAGTCTGTGACAGCTGTACCACCTTCGGACTTGGGCGCCTGGCGTTTAGGCCGACTTATCTATAGAGATATTTCACTGGCAGATGTTGTCACCGATGCGGGTCGCTACTTTGAGGGCAAGATATTACTGCAGTCTGAAGATCTCGCCGATGTAAAAGTCACCATGACATTACGCACGGATCAAGTTGCTCAGCTACCACAAATGTTGGCGCAAACTTTGCCACTTGAAGTACATGTTGTCTCTGACAAGATTATCCTGCGCAAAAAATAGTCGAAGATATTTACGCGCTTGCCGGAGCCAGCTGCTAACCTCCAATTAAATACGTTTTACGACTATCAATAATAAAAACCAATAATAAAAACTAAAAATAAAAAATATCAGAGGGATCCATGAATACTGCCGCAAGTTCCAGTAGCGCAACACTTACTATTTTTAAAATAACGATTGTCGCTGCATTAGGCGGCTTATTATTTGGCTATGACACTGGTGTGATTGCGGGTAGCCAGCTGTATTTCACTGAGTATTTTAACTTTACGCCCGCTGAGCAGGGCTGGGCAGTGAGCAGTGCCCTGTACGGCTGTCTCATAGGCGCGCTGCTTGGCGGCTACTTGACCAAGCGTATCAGTAGAAAATATACCCTAATCCTTGCGGCAGCTCTTTTTTCGGTTTCGGCCTGGGGTTCCGGTATTGCAGATAGCCTCGATCAGTTAGCGTTTTATCGGATTCTGGGTGGACTTGCCGTGGGCATGGCCTCACTGGCGGCACCTATGTATATCGCTGAAATAGCGCCTCCGCAGATGCGTGGCCGTATGGTCTCTTACTACCAGCTAGCGGTGGTTATTGGTTTCTTTGTGGTTTTTCTGGCGACCTATTTTATTGGTGGCGGCGACACTTATGGAATGGCGCCAGAGGTACTTGAGCAGCTTCATGAGCACAATGTCAGCGAGGGCTGGCGCATTATGTTCTGGTCTGAGCTATTGCCAGCTCTGGCCTTCCTGGTGCTGATGTTTACTGTACCGCACAGTCCGCGTTGGCTGATTTTAAAGGGGCGCACTGAAGAGGCTAAAGCGGTACTTGCCCGAATTACTTCGAGCGAGCAGGAAGCGGCTTCAGAATTTTCTGATATTGAAGAATCGCTGGCCAACAGTTCAACACCCAATATGGCTGTGCTGTTTGGCAAAGGTATTGGTTTTGCGCTGTTCCTCGGCGTGATGTTATCGATTTTTCAGCAGATCACCGGTATTAATGCGATTCTCTATTACGGCGCAGAAATTTTTAGTAATGCGCTGGGCTATGGTCCGGAAGATGCACTCAAGCAACAGCTATGGCTGGGTGCGGTAAATCTGATCTTTACCTTTGTGGCCATTTATAAGGTCGATAGTTGGGGGCGTAAGCCACTGTTTATCGGTGGCAGCATTGGTATGTTTGTTGGCCTAGCTGTGCTCGGCCTGACTATTTATACCCAGCAGATGGGGGTTATTTCCCTGTTGGCTATTCTGGTATTTATCGGATCATTTGCCATGTCTATGGGCCCTGTAGTCTGGGTGATGTTGTCTGAGATGTTCCCCAATAATGTGCGCAGTGTGGCGATGTCTATCGCGGTTGCAGCACAGTGGTTATTTAATGCGTTGGTCGCCAATAGCTTTCCGTTGGTAAATGACAGTGCGTTAAATCAGAGCAGCTTTAATGGCGCGCTGCCCTATTTTATCTTTGCCTCATTCTGTGTGGTTGCAATGGTCTTTGTGTGGAAGCTAGTACCTGAAACCAAGGGTAAGACCCTGGAAGAGATGGAAGAGTTATGGTCAGCTAAGGGAGATAGTTAATCCAGTAGCCTGTGAATATTCGCTGTTAGCAGTTTAAGGCTCTTTAGCTCGCTTGCGCTAAAGAGCCGCAGCCGGTTTTTCTTTTGGGTTTGACTGGATTGCTTGGACACCGTAGGCTAATCTTAAAGTTTAACGTTGAATAATCTATGCATAAGTGTATTGTTAGAGATTGCACTTACATAAGCTCACTTGGCAGGGCTTCAACAACGGACTATAAAAATAATAATAAAATTAATAATAAAATTAATAATAAAATTAATAAAGCAAGGCAGTGGGTAACCACGCCATTAATTTTTGCTTATGAAAAGATCGAAGAAGGTGGGGAGGAAGGTGCCGCAACATATTTTAGTTGTAGTAGCGATCTCGCTCGCGCTAAATTTTGGGCTTATTCATCACAGCATTGCTGACTCAGATCAGCCTAAGACCGATTTTAATATCCCACCCCAGTCTTTGGAATTGGGTCTGGTTGCATTTTCACTGCAAGCGGACATCAATATTATTGGTACCAGTGCAGAGTTACAGCGGCATGTCATACCAGGCATAAAGGGATCTTTCACCAGAACAGAAGCCCTCAACTTGCTGCTCGAGGGTAGTGGACTACAGTATAAAATTATCAATGACACGGCGGTGTCGATCTCTGCTGATAGATTAGCCTCTAAAGATAATAACTATGCGCTCGACATTAATCTGGCGCCTGAAGATACCTATCTGCAAGAAATTATCGTTACTGCCGCTGGCAGAGCGACAGACCTACAAAAAACACCTATTGCGGTCTCGGTATTTGATCAGCCGGGATTGGACTCTAGCGGTGTTTCGAACTTGGAAGAACTCGCCTATATGGTGCCCGGACTTGAGATGACCAGCACAGCGTCTCAGGCTGCGATGCTAGTGCAATTGCGTGGAGTGGGTTCAACCAACATCACGGAAATTGCCGATGGCCCAGTGTCAATTCATGTCGATGGTATTTACTCTCCCAGATCACAGGCAGCCGCAGCGTTACTTTACGATATAGACCGCGTTGAGGTCTTGCGCGGTCCCCAGGGCACGCTGCTCGGCCGCAATTCAACGTCTGGCAGTGTTAATATTTATAACCAAAAGCCATCACTAGATGTTTTAAATGGTAATTTCTCCACTGTATTTGGCGACTTTAATCACCGCGAATTGCGCGGCGCTTTGGATATGCCAATCACTGACGAATTCGGGTTACGTTTTGCCGGCGCTACCCAGCAGCATGATTCATACACTGAACTTGTGGATAATTATTTAGGGCTTGGCCCTCATTATCCGACAGCTTCAGATCAATTGACCGATTATGATCAGGCTGTCGACTATGGGCAGGATGGCCCGGAGATGGCGGATAAGCGAAGCTGGAGAATTTCCTCGCTGTGGCAGCCTTCAGATAACTTTAGCGCGTTGACCAGTATTGAGAAATACCGCGATCAGGGCACCGGACTCGCTCAGTTAGACCCTACTCTGGTTGCCCAGGGTATTAGAGCAGTAGTTTCTGACAGCCCATCTTTTCTCGATCTCAGCAATGAGACTTTGCGCTCTCAGCTAGATTACAAAGCCTCTAAATATTCGCTGCGTTATCTGTATGGCCAGTCGCAGATGAAACGTGAACAGATTGTTGATGCTGACAATGGCCGCAGCAGCAGTTTTGAACAGCAGCGTACCCACAGCTCTGATTTTCGGTTTAGCTCCCATGAACTGCAGTTAATGAATGATGATAGCGAGCGGCTGCGGTGGTTGGTGGGTACTTTTCACTCGCGTGAGAATAATAAAATTGTCTTTGCAGTCGACCAGCAAAATGCGGGTGGCGGCAGATACCCCGAGGGCGCGACAAGTTGGATTAGCAACTTTGATGGCGCTGCAGTTTCCTATGCGATCCAACCCGATCGACGGGTTAAGTCACTGGGGGTGTTTGCCCAGGCGACCTATGATATTGATCAGTTCAAGCGGCTAACGCTGGGTGCAAGACATACCAGAGATACCAAGTCGGATCGTGGTGGTCGAGCCGTTAATTGCCGAGTGACCTCTCTGCTGGGTCCCTATACTGAGGTCGGGTCGATTGGGCCTGGGGCGCCAGCGCCAGAGCAAATTTATGCCGATGCTGCCACCCAGCAGGCTATTGATAATGGCACTTTTCATGATAATGGCAGCAATCAGGGCATTGGTGATGAGCCCTGCTGGGTACGGCAGGTCAATGATTTGTCAGTCACATGGGAAAATGTCAGCGGACTTATCAACTATGAATTCAGTCCCTCCGAGCATCTGATGTATTTCGCCTCTGTTTCAACAGGGTTTAAATCCGGGCATATTCAGGATGCCGGAAACTATGTTGAGCCCGAGACGGTGACCAATTTTGAGCTCGGGTTTAAATCCCAATATCTGGATGATAGCTTGCGATTTAATGTCGCGCTATTTCGAGCCAACTACAACAATCTTCAGTTCTCTAATGAAGATCGACTGGATATTAATAATGATGGTGTTGCTGATACCGGTGGTAGTACCGTGGTGCGGAATGCCTCTGCGGCAACTATTCGAGGCCTGGAGTTAGAACTTGATTGGGCGCTGACAGATATAGACCGCCTGCAAGTAAGCTTGGCCTTGACCGATGCCTACTTTGATCAGTTTGAAATTCCTGACACATTGTTTGGCGATCTGTTTAATCCCTTTGTCTCTGAGATGTCATCGTCTCCAGAAGATCCGGTTGAACTATCGGGCAATAGCCCTCCGCGATTACCAAATTGGAAACTTACCCTCTCTTACAGTCATGATTTTATCTATGACTGGGGGATTGTTTCACCTCGCGTAGTTGCTAGAGCCTCGGATAGATATTTTTTGGATATCTATAACCGCGATAAGTTGGCTGCCGGAATTTTTAACAGACTGCCTGATGGCGGTGCTGATTTGGGCGTGCAGAGACCCTACCAGATGTATGATTTAAGTCTTACATTTAGGCCTGTCTCTGCAAATTGGCTGGTTTCAATGTTCGTTGATAACGCCACTGATGAGGATGTAAAGATAGATTCGGGGAATGTTATTACTGAAGATGGGCTGGTCGCCACTTATCTGGCTCCGCGTACCTTCGGACTGAAATTTAACTATTTGTTTGCTGGAAGTTAAATCTAATAGGTTAAAGAGGTTAAAGAGGTTAAAGAGGTTAAAGAGGCTAGATAGACTAAAGAGGCTTATTTCGCTCTATAGAGGTAAATGCATTTTCCAAACACTTAATTCAGCTTAAAAAAGGTTCGGGTTTACGTATTTGCGCTAACTCGGACAACTTGTATTTAAATTTCACTAGTATGGATGATAGAAAAAATACGCGCGCTTGATTTGGCCCAAGCTAATCAAAGCCCGCTGATAATAACGAGTAAGGGTGTTTAGTTAATGAAAAATATAAAAATTATAGGCTTAATGCTGACAGTTCTTTTAACCGCTTGTCAGGAAAATATGAGTACTTCAGAAGAAAATTCCGCACTAAATCTAGAGCAGACTAAGATGGATCTCCAGGGGGTGACTGTCTATACCACCGCCAAGGATACCGATAAGCGCCTGACCCTTACCGATGAGCTTACTTTTGAGCCGGGCGTACAGCCATTCGAAAATGAAGTCTCGGTCTTTGTAAACCCGAATAAGCGCTACCAAAAAGTGCTTGGTTTCGGCGGCGCAATTACCGACGCCAGTTCCGAAGTATTTGCCAAGCTGCCTGCTGATAAGCAGGAAGAGCTGCTAACAGCATACTTTGATAAAGAGGACGGTATTGGTTACACCGTGGTTCGCACTTCCATTCACAGCTCGGACTTTGGCAGCGGTAGCCACACCTATATTGAAGAGGGTGATAAGTCTCTAGAGACCTTTAATATTGATAAGGACCGCGAGTTCCGAATCCCAATGATCAAGCGCGCAACAGAAGCTGCCGGCGGCGATATAACCTTCTATGCTAGCCCCTGGAGTGCTCCGGCCTTTATGAAGAGCAACAATAATATGTTGCGCGGCGGCAAGTTGTTACCCGAGTACTACGAAACCTGGGCAATGTATTTTGCCAAGTTTATCAAAGCCTATGAAGCCGAAGGTATGCCGGTTTGGGGTGTGACTATCCAGAATGAGCCAATGGCCGTGCAGCGTTGGGAGTCGATGATCTATACCGCTGAAGAAGAGCGTGACTTTCTTAAGAATCACCTCGGGCCTGTGCTTGAGCGTGAAGGTTTGGGCGATAAGAAAATCGTTGTCTGGGATCATAACCGCGACCTGATTACCCGTCGTGCCAATGTAATTTTCGAAGACCCAGAAGCGGCGAAATACGCTTGGGGTATAGGTTTTCACTGGTATGAAACCTGGGCCGGTGGCGAGACTATGCACGACAATCTAGCGCTGGTTCACGAGTCTTACCCGACCAAAAATCTGCTGTTTACCGAGGGGACTAATGAAAACTTTAGTGCCGACCGCTACCAGCACTGGCCAAATGCCGAGCGCTATGGCCACTCAATGATCAACGATTTTAACCGCGGTACTGTGGGTTGGACTGATTGGAACATTTTGCTCGACCACACTGGCGGACCCAATCATGTGCAGAACTTCTGTTTTGCGCCTATTCACGCTGATACGCGAACAGGTGAGCTGATTTACACGCCAACCTACTATTATTTGGGCCACTTCTCCAAATTTGTTCGCCCACAAGCCCAGCGTATGAGCACTAGCAGTAGCCGCAGCTTTTTACTGGCCACTTCGTTTATCAATGAAGATAACCAGATGGCGACTATCGTGATGAACCATACAGATGAAGCGGTTAACTATAACTTCTTTGTCGGTGAACAGCAGACCAAGCTGACTATCCCGCCTCGCGCGATGCAGACATTGGTTTACTAGTTCGCTACTAAATACCTTAGATAGATTGCACAAACCGGCTGCCTTGGTAGCCGGTTTTTTTATGTATAGGATTTTTAAGGATAGCTTTTAAAGAATAGCTTTTTAAGAGACTGTTTTTAAAGCTCAGCGCTGTCTGATGGCTGATCTGGATTCTGGCGATACTGGGTAGGAGTTATACCTTCAATCTTCTTAAAGAAGGTATAGAAAACCGACTTGCTGTTAAAGCCGACTTCCAAATAGATATCGGTGATCGTGGTATTTTTATATTCGGCAGAAGTAAGTATTCGCTTAGCTTCTTCAATACGGTAACGGTTGATAAATTCATAGTAGTTAATGCCGAAGTGGCGGTTGATCAACATCGACAGGTCACGGGGCATAATATTTAGCGACTCTGCCAGACTGTCGAGAGTAATATCCGGTTCCATATAGATCTTGTCTCTGCGGATTCCCTCGTCTACCTGTGCTGCCAGTTCCGGCTGTATAAATTCTTCCTCACTGGTTTTCTGACTGACAACTGGTTCACTAACCTGCTCGAAGGCACCGAAGTAGCGAACGGCGGTGAACACCAGCAAATTTACCAGTGCAAAGGTAATGTAGTAACCGGTGAGTCCGATATTACTCAGCTGTGCCTGTGCAAAACTAAAGCCGGTAAACACATTGGTGATCTTGGCGCCGATAAGAAGCATCTCTGAAATCATCACCATTAAAAAGCCGATAACTAGAGCGCGCAGCCAGGAGATATGGACTTTCTCCATATTCGAGTTGGTGTTTTGCAGCAGGCTACTATAGCGACTGATCAATACGTAACAGCCAATGCCGTAGAAAACTCTCACCCACTTGCTAAAGAATTCCATATAGACATAGTTGGCGCTGTAGACAAAGGTCTCGGAATTAATCATCGCCAGGCGCTGTTCCTGGGGCTGGCTGTAGAATGCCGTCCAGATAAAGATCGCGTAGACCAATAGTGGAATCAGGTGCAGCAGATCAAATTTGGAGAGAGAAAAACCCCTAAATACCAATGATTTAAAGCATAAAAACAGCAGGGCACCATCGACGTAATAGGCGATAGCGGGAATGAAATACAGGCTTGGGACTTTCTCGCGGGCGATAAACTTAAAGTCTGCCCCCCACATCATCAGCTCATTGATTGGGATCAGGGCATGGGCAAATAGAAATAGGGCGAAGAAAAGTATGCTGATGTTGTTGCGAAAAGCGGTTGCAGACAGCAACAAAAAGCAAAACAGGCACTGCATCGCCGTCATCAGCAAGATTACGTCGTGGAAATTAAATAGTACCGTTTGGAATTCGAGAGTTCCCATCAACTGCCTCTATAAGCGGGTAATGCATCCATATATTTTATTCTTGCAGTTTATTCTAACTGCAATCGAATACCTTGAGTCTGTGTGGAATGCTTTACACAATCGTCCGGATAAACTCTGTGAGTACTAAAACACCTAAACGAACCCTTTTTACGCTGCATATTATGGCTTAGATCGTTTATTTTTGTGTGAAAAGTTATTCACTATTAAAAGTTACTTCTACCCTCTAGCGGCGTATATTTGCAGCTATCCGAACAGCTATTCCCACTAAAAAACGCTTTTTTTCCAACATTTGGTGTCCGAGTACGTTACTCGGACGATTACTACAGCTGTGATTTGTAGATTAGCGTGACAAATTTAGTTTTCGCTGCGGCAAGGCTGAATAACATAGAATCACCAGGCGCTAGATTTCAATCCATGTAATTGATATCAGCGACCGGAAATAAGCGGCGATTGACCGCTTACATAATAAGAGAGATGGGGGAGTACCATGATTGACCATAAATTCCATACCGCGCTGTATTTTTCACTGGCTGCGAGCTTGACGGCCTGCGGTGGGGGCGGCAGTGGTGGAGATGCCGATCAAAATGTTGTGCGCACTCTTTTTGCCGTTGGCGAAATTGTTGAGACGGTAGAAGATGGTGGTTCGGTAGAGGGCGATGTCAGTACCAATGATGAAGGCGGCAGCGGCCTTACCTATGCCCTTGCCTCCGGTGCCAGCATGGCTAATGGCGTACTGGAATTTAATCAGGATGGTTCTTTCATCTACAACCCCAACGAAGATTTCTTTGGCGCGGATACTGTTACCTATGTGGTGACCGACTCGGCATCAGGTGAGACTGATACGGCTACTCTGACAATTAATGTCGAGAATGATTTCGAGCAGATCGAAGAGTATGGCTGGCAACTGGTGTGGAGCGATGACTTCAATTCCGGGGAGTTTGATGCTGCTCTGTGGACTGGTGTTAATGCCAGCGTTTCCGGCGGTAATCTGGTTATCGCTGCCCAAGAGGGGCAGGTATCCTCAGTAATTGGTGCCAACAGCTTTAAGTATGGTCGCGTTGAAGCGCTTGTCAGGGCTCCGGCAGCAATGGATGTTCTGGCTGCCTTTAAACTTGTGCCGGTCACTGATTTATACGATGGAAAAAACGCTCTGGTCGGGGTTGAAGCTGATAGTGGTGCGGTTATTGCTGGCACTCATTACGGCTTGGGTCTGACTAGCGGCATAACCTTGAACGACGATGTGATTGAGACTCTTGCTACTGACTATCACAGCTATGCCATCGAGTGGGGCGCAGACGAGATTCGCTGGTATATCGACGGGGTGCATGTTCACACTGTAGACACATTGCATACCTGGGCTTACAACATGTCCGGCGATCAGGTTGTCGGCGACAATGCCGGGCCTTTTAATCAGGATATGCAGGTTGTTTTTGAGCTGACGGCCGGGGGTGATAATTTGCCGGCGTCGATACTGGTCGATCAGGTCAAGGTTTGGACCTGCGATCCTTCAGTCGAATTATCGGTTGAAGACTGTGCCTCTAAAGAGAAAACCAAAGTTAGCAAAATCGCTTCCGATCGCATTGAGACGGTTGGTCCGGTTGTTACCGAAATCTACACAAATGGTTACTACGACATAGTCACTGGCGCGAAAATCTCGGATTTGCCGCCTCTAGAATGGCACTACACCGATGAAATCAAAGAGCTGGCTATTTCCAATGTAACCGCCGCTGATGTGGATTCCCTGTCCACTGAGGGTGAGCAGGGCAATGTTCTGGAGATCACTAATGACTCTGGACTGGCGAGTATAAGCATAGCGACAGAGGCTGTTGAGTTGATCGGTTTGGGTGTTGCGCTGGACTTTGATATGTATGTCGACAGCGCCAGCACGACTGCTGAAACGATTGAAATCAGCATGCAGTCAGGGGTTGATGGCAAGGGTGTCTCATCTTGGTATCTGGCTGATCTGACTCTCGACGCATGGGCCAGCTATAGCATTCCTGTTGTTGATCTGGTCAACAACCCCGCAGTAGTGGAGGGGGTGGAAATGCCTCTGGATATTAAAGCGGTCACCTCACTTATGACTCTCGATTTCGCAGGCAGCGCGACTATCCACTTGGATAATATTCATCTCAGCTGTATTAACTCTGAAGGCTGTGTGCAGGGCCCGCTGGGACTGCAGTCTAAAGCAGCGCCAAAAGCCGAGCCGGTTCGTTATGAGGCGGAAGCCTATTTGAGCGCCATCGGCATAGGTGTCGAGGATACGCTTGATGAGGGCGGCGGGCAGAATGTAGCCTTTGTCGGCGCCGGTGACTCCCTGGTTTACACCATCGACGCGCCGGGCATTGGTCCCTATAGCATCGACTATCGTGTTGCCAGTAATGGCGGCAGCGTTGGATTTGAAGTTTCTATTGACGGTGTTTTGGTTGATCAGCAGGTGATTCCAGATACCGGTGATTGGCAGAACTGGACAACCATAACCTCAGCGCCATTTGATCTGGTGGTGGGGCTCTATTCTCTGCGCATCGATTTCCTCGGTGAGGGGCAAAATTTAAACTGGTTCGAACTGTTGCCGCCGATTACTGAAATCTTTATCCAGGCGGAAGATTTTGATGATGAGAGTGGTATCGCTCTCGAAGATACCACCGACGACGATGGTGGTCAGAATATCGGTTATATCGACGAGGGTGACTTCGTTGAGTACAGCTTTAATGTTCCCTCTTCTGGTACCTACCTGATTGAGTACCGAGTGGCCAGTGATATGGACTCCATGGGTTTTGATAACCGCATTGGTGGTGTCGTGGTGGACACCCAGACATTGCTGGCAACCGGCGGTTGGCAGGAGTGGATAACCCAGAGTGCGGAAGTGGAATTAGTGGCAGGCGATCAAATTATGCGCTTCGACTTCCTTGGTGGGCCGATCAATATCAACTGGATTCGATTGACCAGAAAATAATCGAATCCATAAAAGCAGAACTCTAAAAAAGAGCTCTAAAAAAGAGCTCTAAAAACAGATCTGTAAAAACAGAATATAACGATAAAAAAGTAGTATTAGTGGGGAAAAATTATGATGCATAAAGCGCAATTCAAGCGAAAACTGCTGGCCGGGAGTATTGCCTTGGCAGTAGCCGCGAGTGTCAGTGCTCAAGAAGCTGATATAGATAACCAGAACGATTCTGATCAATTGGTAGAAGAGGTTGTGGTCACCGGTATCAGAGCGAGCTTGCAGCGTTCAATGGATATTAAGCGTGACGCCAAAGGTATTGTCGATGGTATCTCTGCGGAAGATATTGGTAAATTCCCTGACACCAACCTGGCTGAATCCCTGCAGCGGATTACCGGTGTAGCCATCGAGCGCGATCGCGGCGAAGGCTCCAAGATCACCGTTCGAGGGTTTGGTCCGGACTTTAATATCGTTACCTTTAACAGTCGTCAGATGCCGACTACCGGCGGACGCTCCTTTGATTTCGGCAATATTGCCTCTGAGGGTATCTCTGCGGTTGAGGTGTATAAGTCTGGCCGCGCCAATGTGGCGACCGGCGGTATCGGTGCGGTGGTCAATGTCAAGACCAGCAAGCCTCTGCAAATGCCAGGCTTGCGTGCGGTAGTCAGTGCCAAGGGCGTTCATGATCCCGGCACGCGCAAAGGCAACAGTGTCAGTCCGGAATTTGCCGGCCTGTTTAGCCAGACCTTCGCTGAAGACACGGTGGGTATATCCCTGTCATTGAGCAGTCAGCAGCGCGATGGTGGTACTCAGTCGGCGACCACCGGCAGCTTTATGAGTAGAAATTTTGTTACCCTGGATGATATAGATAACCAGACGAAAGATGCTGAATGGGGCTCGATCCCAGTCGGTGATCCATCAGCGGTTAACTTCCCGGATCAGGTCTCTGAGGGTATCTATGCAATCCCTACCAATATTCAGTACAACCTCGATGATTTCCATCGTGAACGTGTCAACGGCCAGTTGACCTTCCAGTGGCGACCCATAGAAACACTGACCGGAACTCTGGATTACACCTATGCTGAGAACCAGATTAATACCCAGCATCAGGATTTGTCGGCCTGGTTTGATCCCGGCTGTGCCACCCGAGAGAGCGAGTGGATTCAAGAGGGCAATATCTGGTCGCCTACCAGCTATACACAGGTTGGCTGTGCGGCAGATAACCTGCAGGGCGTGGGTATCTTTGCCTCAATTGATGAAAATAAGTCTGCCGGTTTTAACCTCGAATGGCAGGCTAGCGATCACCTCACCCTGAACCTCGACTACCATAAGTCGAGCGGTGAATCTCGCCCCAACAGCAAGCATGGTTCCGGCGGTTCTATGGCCGTTGCTTCCCTGAACCGTATTACTACGTCGGGTTATTTTAGTGCCACGGGTATGCCGGTTCTGGAAGTCCAGCTGGGTGAGCGAAACTCCTATAACCAGATCTCGCGAATTGATCAGGTAAATGCCAATGATATGCAGCTTTCGGGCAGTTCATTCGGCAGCTTTAACAACCGTATGGACGTTGAACAGCTCCAATTTGACGGTGAATATATCTTCGATCAGGGACACAGTATTAACTTTGGTATTGCCAGCGTTGAAGTAACTAACCGCGGCCAGTCCACAGGCGTTTCTCGTGATTCCTGGAGTGGTGTTGGTACCCCGGGAGATATCGCCAGTCTGTTGAGCGTTGATACTATCGACGGCGTCTTTGATGGTATCGAGGGCAGTGATGATCCTCGTCAGGTAAACGAGTTCTTCACTTGGGATTTCCAGGCACTGATCGATAGCGCCGAGCAGTTATTGCGTGATGGCGCCCACGGCGATGTGGTTGGTGATGGTGGACCCTGTCTCACTGGATTCTGTCCTACCTACGACTTTGATCTCGATGAGATCACCGTCGAGACCTCCAACTCAATGTATCTCCAGGCCCATTGGGTCGGCGATGTTATGGATCGACCGGTAAATGTTTTCTACGGTCTGCGCTACGAAGAGACCGAGGTTCATTCTGAAGCACTGGTGCCGCTCTATGATCGCATTGAGTGGAGCATTGTCGACAACCGCTTTAACCTCTATAAGCAGAAGGATGAGTTGGGTAATACGATTCAGGGCTTCTCTGAAATCGACGGTGCCTACAGCATGATCTTGCCGAGCTTTGATTTTGATATCGAGCTTGTCGATGACCTGATCTTACGTGCCTCTTACAGTTTATCTGTCACCCGACCCGTCTATAACGATCTTAAAGGCGCGTTGATTATTGACTATCTCGGCGCAGATGGTGGCGGTGGCCGCAGAGGTAATCCGCAATTATTGCCGATGGAATCTTCCAATATCGATGTCTCTCTGGAGTGGTACTACGATGAAGGCAGCTATATTTCGGCGGGTTTTTGGGCCAAGGATGTAGATAACTTTATTGTCAGCAACACCTTTGAAAACCAGCCTCTGTTCAGCGACCTTTTCACCCCGATTGAAAGTGATATTTTCAATCAAGCGGTTCAGGAGCTGACCGGAGGAGATCCGCGCTTTGATTTTGATCTCGGCGATCTCAACGAGTACTACGCGGAAAATTATTCTTCTCAACCGGGCGTTGTAGTGACCGGTGAAGGCGAGGATCTCGAAGTTAAAGTCACTGGTTTGGAAGGTGATCCCGTGGCTATCTTCGATATCACCATTCCGATAAATCAGCGCGAGACCAAGGTGCAGGGCCTGGAGTTAATGGCTCAGCATACTTTTGGTGAAAGTGGTTTTGGTTTTCAGGCCAACTACACCATTGTGGATGGTGACCTTGAATACGATATCAATCTCAATGAAGAGCAGTGGGTTGTTCCCGGTATGAGTAATACCGCTAACCTGGTTGCGTTCTACGATAAAAACGGTCTGCAGGCGCGGATGGCCCTGAACTGGCGAGAGCAGTTCCTCTCCTCAGCGGCGCGCGATCCAAGGTTTGTCGAAGAGTATTACCAACTGGATATGAATGTTAGCTATGAAGTCAGCGAGCAGTTTTCGGTGTTTGTCGAAGGTATTAATTTAACCTCAGAAGATCAGCGTATACACGGCCGCTCAACCTATCAGTTACGAGAATATGCTGTCGGTCATGCACGCTATAACTTTGGTTTGCGCTACTCATTTTAGAGCGCGCGCACGAGATAAAAAAATTAAAGCCCTAGGGCTGAGATGGCCAGCAAAAGGCCACAAATACATTTTGGGGGAATATTAATGCTAGACAATTACACTAAACCTGGCGCTTTTGGGCTCGGTATCATCCTCAGGAATTCCCTGTTAGCCGTTGGCATACTGACTTTGGCTGGCTGTGACAGTGGCGTTAAAAACAACAATGAATTTTTGGAGATGCCTGAAAATATCGTTGATACCAGCGCTGAGCCTAACGATGGCCCTCTAGGTGAAATTGTTGACCTGACACTGGATGATGTCACTGTCCGCGGTCGCCCGCATATCGACAAGTCGCTGGGTTACAACGTTATCCGCACCGACCTGAATACCGCCATGCGCGGCGTTAGTCTATCCTTTGATGGCGGTGATCCCTACGGCAGTATTGCGGCCAAAATGCCGACAGCTGCGCAGATGGAATCACTGGTTGTAGACTACGGCTTTAATACAGTTCACGTCTATCTTGAGGGTGATGCCGGCCAGAACCCAGATCCTGTGGGTACCAATGAAGCGCTTGGCGATGAGCTGGTGCGATTGACCCGCGACGCCAAAATGTACCTGATTATCACAATGGGTAATAACGGTGAGAACGGCGCTATTCACAGCATGGAAAAGACCCTCGGATTCTGGGAATTCTACGGCGCAAAATATGCTGACGAGACCCATGTAATCTTTGAGGCTCACAATGAGCCGGTCCTGGGTGTTAACGGTAACTATAATTCTGAGGACTGGCAAAGACAGGCGGATATGTACCGAACTATTCGCACTGTGGCACCGGATACCATGGTCCTGCTGGGATCCTTTATGTCGTTCTTTGGCGGCTCACAGGCGATCAATGGCGCCGACGGCCTAGCTGAGGAATTTCCCGGTATTTGGGAAAATGCTGGCTTTGCTTTCCACGCCTATTGGAACCTGCCTGAAGTTGAGAGCACTATCGCAGCCTTTGAAACCAGCACAAAATACCCAGCACTGATGTGTACCGAGTTCCATCCGGGCGACACCAAAAATGGTTATAACGAAGTTTTTGAAAGCCATCATATTGGCTGGACACAGTTTGAATGGCTCGGTGCCAATGATCTCGAACTGGAGCGTTTCAAAGGCTATCTGGATAGCTATGGCACTACCTGGCGTCCGGAAAATCCCACCACTACCTGGCCGGCCAATGGCTCACCGACGATCGCCTTTGATCAGACAATTGGTCTTTACAGTCGTGCTGATGAGGCATTCCTGAGACTGGATGAATTCCTTCAGGTGATTGCCGATGACCGTAACTACGATGGTCTTGGCGGTGATGAATTTGTGGTTATCGATGCCGGTGATGATGGCTCTGTGGCACTGCGCGCTTCAAATGGCAAGTACCTCACTGTCAGCGGCAACGGTGAGCCGCTTAAGGCGACAGCCTTTAAAATTGGCAAAAATCAAAAATTCCAATGGCTTGAGTTGCCCACCGGTGATATCGCACTGCGCCCCTGGGGTGGTTCAGCGCACCTTGTCGGAACCCTGCCTTCAGGGGATGGTGAAAACTTTGGTATGACGGGTGTTATAGGTGAAGGTGTAGAGCGCAATGGCGCCAATACCTACCGTGTAGCCAGCAGCTATACCAGCTCAATCGCGCCGCTGGAAGATCTACCGGAAATTCCACCGGGACCCTTCCATGGCAGCCCAATGCCAGTGCCGACCAATGGTGAAGGCGAGCATGCTCTTGATAGCCTGGCACCCAATGGCCGTCTCTGGGCTTCGGACTATGACTATGGTGGTGAGGGCGTTGCCTATCACGACAACGGTGCCAGAAACCTCGGTGAAGCTTACCGTGCAGACGAGGCAGTTGATGTTCAGTCGACCAGCGAAGGCTACACAGCGGTAGGCTTCTTTGAAACCGATGAGTGGCTCGAGTACAGCATTGATGTCGCCACCGCCGGTAACTATCAGATTACATTGCGCACGGCCTCGGGCAGTGGTGTTGGTGGCTCTATCTCTGTGGAATCTGACTGTGTAAAACTCACCGGCGATATCGCAACACCAAATACCAATGGCTGGGATACCTGGCAAGATATGACAGTTGATGTCAGCCTAAAAGCCGGCGTGCAAAAATTGCGTGTGGTCAGTGGCGGCGATATGAACCTGATGAATATGGATATTCAGCCGGGTGGTATAGGTGCAAGTGATTACGGTCCGGGTTGTGAGTGGATCCCACCGGAACCCGATGATATTTATGTTGAAGCGGAAGAGTGGATCGATGTGATTGGATCGCCCGATGGCACCGTTAGTATTGGTGCCACCACAGACAGCGATCTCAGTGACTTTGTCGGCAACTTCGATGAGGATGACTTTATTGAGTATGCCATCAATGTTCCAGCCGATGCCTGTTACATCGCAGAGTACCGCGTTGCCAGCGAGAGCGGCAGCCCGGGTTTTGAGTTGAGTTTTGACGGCGAAGTGAAAGACAGCTTTACTGTGCCGCGGACCGGAGGCTGGACAAGTTGGGTTACCTTCCAGCGTGGTATTGAGCTCAGCGAAGGTGCTCAAACCATGCGTCTTGAAGCGCTGGGTGACTCCTTCAATATCAACTGGTTTAAGTTTAACCAGGCAGATCCCGAGAAATGTCTCAATGACGGCGCACTTACCATTGAAGCCGAGGGATATAACAATTCAATCCAATTGCCCGAAGGAGAAATTGGTACTCAGGGTGCAGAGGATGAAGGCGGCGGTTTAAATGTCGGCTGGATCGATGCCGGTGATTGGATGGAATATGCTTTCACTGTAGCGCAGGACGGCAATTACCAACTTTCCTTTAGAGCAGCCAGTCAATCTGGCAGTAACCCGGGTATCAATTTCTATCTTGATGGCAGCTTGCTCGTCACTGCAGCGGTGCCGAGTACTGGCGGCTGGCAGACGTGGCAAACCACTACTGGCGCGGTTGTTAGTTTAGTTGCCGGTGAGTATGTTCTGCGTCTTGAAACGCCATCGGGCGGCTTTAACCTCAACTGGTTTAAGTTCACGCCTACAGATGAGCCCGCTGGACCAGCGCCAGTAGCGCCAGAACCGCCTACGCCGCCCGTGCCAGATGGAACATTCTCAATGTACTCCATAGAGAATGACGGCATGCTCGAAGCCAGAGCCACTGATATTAACAGCACCCCGGGGCTAGCCGATGGCATTGCCAATCCGGCTACTGGCAGCTCGCTGGCATTCCATGGTGACAACCTCTCAGGTAACGAAGCCTGGAAGCTAAATATCGGTGAATGGTATGGCGGCGCCAGCGGAAATTACGGGATGACTCTGGGCATGATGGTTTTCCAGATCCCCAACTTTGGTGATGTCAGCAATCCATTCGTCAGTGCCGAATTTGAGGTGCTTTTGGACCAGAAGGGCGATGCTCTCGACTTTACCGCTGACCTCTGGGCGGTGCGTTCATCCGCTAGTCCTGACTTACTGCTGAGTGATTGGTATGTGGGTCCTGATACGGGTGTTGCCGCAGCGGGAAGCTTGATTCAGAGCAGCTACCTTACCCCTGAAACTGAGTTGGGAATGGTCACCTCATCAGCGGATGCCAACCAGCCGTTGATCGACTACCTGAATGCACGCTATGACGGTGGCAATGGTGTGGGCGAATATGTCTTTTTCCGAATTAACAAAGGTGATGAGAATGCCTTTGTTAATGGCTGGAATGCCTATGTCTTAAAGTCCTCGCAAACTGAGGCAGGCGTCGATGAGGCACCGGAAATCAGGTACACCTCGACGGTTGATCCTATAGTGGTGCCTGGAACTGATCCTTCGCCAGTTGAGCCCACCCCAGAATCCGCTGTTTCTTATACGGTAACTGCAGCAGGCGCTACTTCAGTGTCAATGCACTCAAGTGGATTTGATTGGAACTTGGCCAATGCCTTAGCCGCCGTTGATAACGCTGATGGCACCTGGACAGCAACCATTGATCCAGGCCTTGCACAGGGCATGGAGTACAAGTGGATAGTTGACGGTACTGAAGAAGATCTTGCGACACCTTACCGTGCTGGTGAGTGTTCATCAGACAACGTTGCTGGTTACAGTGACACCTGGTTTAACCGAACCTGGGCTTATGGCGCAGGTAATGTGACTGGTGATATTGCAGGTACCTGTAGTGGAACTGGTACCGGTGATATAGGTACTGGCAGCGATACAGTGCTAAATATTGACGAGACAATCAGTTTCAATGATCAGCTCGCAGACTATGCTCTGGTTGATTCTGGTGACAACACAAGTCAGATAACCGCCGATCCTCAAGAGGCGGGCAACTCAGTTGTCTTATCGTCAAAAGTGAGTGATCTCAATGCGGGCACAACTCTGGCTAGCGGCACAATTACTTACCCTCTGACGGATACATTAACGCGTCTTTCGATGCGAGTTTACTCGCCATTGGTTGGGGTTCCTGTGCGTATCAAGCTCGAAGAGTCTGGCAATGCTTCTAACAGCGTTGAAGCAGAAATGCTCACTACGGTTGCTAATCAATGGGAAGTGATTATCTTCGACTTTAGTAACCAGGTCGCCGGAACCACAGCCTTGGATGTCAGCTACAGCTATGACAGCTTGTCGGTTTACTTTGACTATGGCTCGGCGGGCAATGGTGAAACCTATTACTGGGATGATGTGACTTTCCTTGACGAGCCGGTATTTACGCCGCCAAATCCAGAGGGGACGTTCTCAATGTACTCCATAGAGAATGACGGCATGCTCGAAGCCAGAGCCACTGATATTAACAGCACCCCGGGGCTAGCCGATGGCGTTGCCAATCCGGCTACTGGCAGCTCGCTGGCATTCCATGGCGACAACCTGTCGGGTAATGATGCTTGGAAGCTGAATATCGGTGAGTGGTACGGCGGCGCCAGCGGAAATTACGGGATGACCCTAGGCATGATGGTCTTCCAGATCCCCAACTTTGGTGATGTCAGCAATCCATTCGTCAGTGCCGAATTTGAGGTGCTTTTGGACCAGAAGGGCGATGCTCTCGACTTTACCGCTGACCTCTGGGCGGTGCGTTCATCCGCTAGTCCTGACTTACTGCTGAGTGATTGGTATGTGGGTCCTGATACGGGTGTTGCCGCAGCGGGAAGCTTGATTCAGAGCAGCTACCTTACCCCTGACACTGAGTTGGGTATGGTCACCTCATCAGCAGATGCTAACCAGCCGTTGATCGACTACCTGAATGCTCGCTATGACGGCGGCAATGGCATAGGAGATTATGTCTTCTTCCGTGTTAACAAAGGTGATGAAAATGCCTTTGTCGATGGCTGGAATGCCTATGTATTAAAGTCCTCACAAACTGAGGCAGGCGAGGCTGAGTCTCCGGAAATCAG
This sequence comes from uncultured Pseudomonadales bacterium, assembly GCA_943846685.1. Lineage (GTDB taxonomy): Bacteria > Pseudomonadota > Gammaproteobacteria > Pseudomonadales > Porticoccaceae > HTCC2207. Next base: position 192,077 of record OX044363.1, on the reverse strand, counting down.
ATACACCTCGACGGTTGATCCTATGGCGATGCCAGTGATTACTCCTCCCGAGGAGCCGCCAGAAGAGCCACCAGAAGAACCACCGGTGACCACTGGGGATAATCTGCTTGTCTACGGCGATTTGGATGATGGTACTGGCTGGACGATGATCAATCACTATGAAGCCGCCAATACCATGGGCGGTGTGAATTTTGTCAATGGTGCGGCAATGCTGGTTGAAACAGAGACATATGTTCCAGGTAATTGGAAGCATATAGGTCTCTATACATCAGTATATTTACAGCCGGGTACCTATCAGTTCGATATGTCTGTGGTCTATGCCAATACCAGTGATATCTGGGGTGAGGTTTATATTGGGTCTTCTGAGCCGATTGCCGGCAGCGAATACAGTGGCGATCAGCAGGTGATCAAAGTCTTTAATACCTGGGACTGTGCTGGCAAGGTCACCTATTCTGGACTTGCCACCGCCTCGGGTTGTGATGCGTCTGCAAATCCCGGGCAGTTCGACATTACCAATGCCGGAACCTACTACCTGTTGTTTAGAGCTGGTGGTGCTTCCTTTGGTACCTTTGGAATTGTGACGGATAACTACTCGATCAAGGCAGTCGAGTAGTGATAGCAGCCTCTGTTTAGCTGGTTTTTATCAACCAGCTAAACAGAGTGCTTTATTCGTTTTGAGAAACGCTTTGTAGAAAAGAGCTTGTAGAAAAAAGCTTGTAGAAAATAGCCTAGAGCATCAGAGCCAGCTTTGGTGTTCTGTCTGCTTTATAAAGACCCCAGTGCTTTTCTGGTTCCAGGGGATCATCTGAACCCTTCCAGTTTTCATCGAAAGCTTCGAAGAAATAAACCAACACCTGCTCCCGTTCAGCCCACTCCATCAGCTCCTGATAATACTGCTCCTGAAATGTTTCATTGACATTGTGCGGCTCGATACCGCGGCCATTGGTATTGGTCGCCCAGCCAGCTTCAGTGATAATAATCTGCTTGTCAGGATAGGCTTCGGCAACAGCACTGTAGTTTTCAATCGTGAAGGCCAGGCCCTCTTCAATACTCTTGTACTCCCACACCGGGTAGGTATGGATCGCAATAACATCCAGCTCCTCAGCCAGAGGTTTTAGCTTGTCCAGCCAGGGCACATAGTTTTCACAGAAGGTTACCGGTTGGGATACACCCTGCTTTAACAGCCTTGCATACCTGACCAGACTTTCAGTGGTTACCATATGATCAGTCCAGCTGACCGAAGCTTCATTGCCGAGTGATACAGAGCTAACAATATCCTCATAGGCATTGGTCAATTCGATCAGTCGAGTGATCTGAACCCGGTTATCTTCTTTGTTGGCCAGCAACTGCTCCGGAGAGTAGGTACCGCCCCAGGGGCATTCTTCATTGTTTACTTCTGCAGTGATATAGGCGCCCAACATAACGTCGAAAGACATCTGCTCATTGCGAATCACTGCGAGTACGGTTTCCGAATGCGCATCGCTGGCATAAAGACGCAGAGACTGCCATTCACCTTGTAATATATGCAGATCCTGTTTGACCTGCTCATAGGTAGGGATCTCTCCCGACCCCGGGCTCTGCCCATCGCGGTAGCCGGAGTAGCAAATAGCTTTACAGTAGGGCAGCGGTTGATTGTTCATGATAGTGGTACCGAATATTTAAGTTGTTCGTCTTTATCCCAGAGACCCCAGAACGCGCCGACATCGCCTTCGGCGCCGACTTTCCAGGATTCATCGAATGACGAGAAATAGAAGATATCAATATTGTCCGCCTGACCCCATTGCTGGGTGTTGAGGAAGTAGCGAATAGCGTTTTCCTGAGAGGGCTCAGCACCGTGGAATGTTTCTCCCTGATTGGGCCAGCCGGTTTCAGTGATAATCACTTTTTTACCGGCGGCAACCTTTTGCGTTCTGCGGAACATATCCTTCATATACAGCAGTGAGTACTCGATGGCGCAGCCTTCCCAGAAGGGGTAGCAGTTGGCCAGAATGACATCGCAGATCTCGGTGATCGCCGGGCGGTCTTCAAACTCATAATAGGCATCGACGTAGCCGACAGGTACGCCGGGCACAGCGTCTTTAACTCGCTGGATATAGCCGAGCAGCTGCTCTTCAGTCAGATCCTTGCGGTACATTACCTCATTGCCAACCGCAGCAATATCCACATAACCTTCTTTGGCAAGCTTGATCAGGCCTTCAACTTCCTCTTCATTCTTTTCCAGATCATCACCCAACCAAGCACCGACCAGAGTTTTTATACCCATCTGTTTGGCGACGGTAGGAATCAGTTCATTGCCCTGCAGGCATGAGAAGGAGCGCACCCACTTGATACTGGGCTTGAGGATCGCCATTCTGCGCTGAACCTGTTCAAGGCTCAGCTCATCACCGGGCTTTTGTCCCTCTTCATAGGCGCTAAAGCCAATACCGTGCATACCCTGTTTTAAGTAGGCATTAAAATACCTGTGTAATTGCAGGCTGCTAACGTTGGTAGGGTCCATCCCCGCAAGGGATAAAATTTTATCTTCGCGCTTTGACATTCGCTGACAGAGTCCTTTTGATATTAAATAGAGGGCTATTTATTGTTATTTATCGTTATTAGCAGCTTTTTGAAAGCGCTTTTTATACATATTTTTATAGAGAAATAAAGGCTTGCAGAGGCAGACTGAGATATTGAATTGCAGTTTGACCAGAGCTTTACCGAGTAATGCTGCAAATTTTACTTGAGGCAAAATCAACTTACAATCGCGAATCTGTTCAATTTATGCACATATAACAGCCTAAAAGCTGATTATTTGGGCTCTAGAGTTGCGAAATTGCTGGTGTAACCTTAGGATACTGCCCGACAATTTATGGACAGCGTCGCTATTCGCCCCTCAGATCTTAAAAAGTCTATAAAAGGGCAGCATGGAAAGAGACTGAATAAATGTTCTCCGTTGTGGAATTTTCACGGCGGGGATAACAAAAAAACAGATCATTTAGGGTAAACATGACTCAACGACAAATCCATATCGGTAAGCAACTTCTGCAACAGAATCAGACAGAAGTCAGTGGGCAATATGTAAAGATAGAGGGCGAAGACTTCTATCAGATTGCTAATTACGACCAGATGAAAGACTTCTTTATCAGCGTCGTCAGCGATTCTAATCACTGGATGTTTATCTCTACTCGCGGTGGACTGACAGCCGGCCGAATCAATGCGCAGAGCGCGTTATTCCCTTATTATACCGATGACAAGATCAGCGATGGCTCACCGTACACTGGCAGTCGCACCATTGCTATGGTCACTGCTGGCGATAAGACTTCGCTCTGGGAGCCAATGTCAGAGCAGCATGCCGGTGCCTACAAGCTGACCCGCAACCTGTATAAGAATGTCTACGGCGACAAGCTGATCTTTGAAGAGATCAACCATGATCTGGGTCTGACCTTTAGCTACGCATGGCGAACTTCCGATAAGTTTGGTTTTGTTAAAACCTCCAAACTTGTCAATAACAGCGATCAGGCTGTCTCCGTTGAGATTCTCGACGGTATTGAAAATCTAATTCCCTACGGTGTTGAATCCGATGTGCAGAACTCCTTGAGCTGCCTAGTCGATGCCTACAAGAAAAATGAACTTCAGGCAGATGCCGGTGTTGGCCTCTACAGCATGAGCTCAATCTCTGGTTGACCGTGCAGAGCCCAGCGAAGCACTGTCTACTACTGCTGTTTGGTCTGTAGGTCTGCCTAACTCTAAGAAGCTGGTTTCTTCAATTCAGCTGGATGAATTCCGCAAAGGTTCATCTATTGAACAAGAAGCAGATGTTCGCGGTCGCCGCGGCGCCTACTTTGTTAACGACACCGTTAACCTTGCTGCACAGGGTTCAGAGAGCTGGAGCATTGTCGCTGACCTCAATCAGGGTCCTGCGGATGTTAGAGAGCTTATTGCTTTCCTTAACAGCAACAATGATATTGCCGAGCAGATCGAAAGTGATATTGCTCTGGGTTCCTTAAACCTTGCGCGAATCGTTGGTACTTCAGACGGTTTGCAGGTCACTGAAGATCGACTCAGCGCCAACCACCATTTTGCCAACGTGCTGTTTAATGTGATGCGCGGTGGTCTGTTTGTCGACAACTACGCTGTCGATAAGCAGGACTTAATCGGTTTTGTAAAAGGCTTTAACCGCGGCGAGTTTGAAAAGTTTGCCGGTTTCTTTGCCGATCTCGACGACAACTTCCACTACAGCGATTTGATTGCCGCCGCCGAAAAGCAGGGCGAAGCCAGCTTGCAGCGTCTGTGTATGGAATATCTGCCACTCTCCTTTAGCCGTCGTCACGGTGACCCATCGCGTCCCTGGAACAAGTTTGCGATTCAGGTGAAGAAAGATGATGGTTCGCAGTTGCTTAACTATGAAGGCAACTGGCGCGATATTTTCCAGAACTGGGAAGCACTCAGCTTGTCGATTCCAAACTATGTCGAGAGCATGATCTGCAAGTTTGTTAACGCAACCACAGCAGATGGCTACAACCCTTACCGAATTACCAAAGCCGGCATTGACTGGGAAAAGCCTGATCCAAGTGATCCATGGGCGAATATCGGCTACTGGGGTGATCACCAGATTATCTATCTGTTGAAGTTCCTTGAGTTCTCCAACGATCATCACCCAGGCACATTGCGCGATTTCCTGACTCGCGACCTGTTCTGTTACGCCAATGTTCCCTACCAGATCAAAGGCTACGAAGATCAGCTTAAAGATCCGCACAACACCATCGATTTTGCCGAAGACGCCGAAGAAATTATCAGTCAGCGTGTTGAGCAGGTTGGTGCAGATGGTCGTCTGATCTGGGATAAGAACGATTCAGTCTACTATGTAAACCTGACTGAGAAGCTGCTGGCCACTGTGCTCTCCAAGCTTTCTAACTTTATTCCCGAAGGCGGAATCTGGCTTAACACCCAGCGTCCCGAGTGGAACGATGCTAACAATGCACTGGTAGGTTACGGCGTATCAATGGTGACTCTGTATTACACCAGACGTTACCAGCAGTACCTGCTCGACCTGTTCTCTGCGGTTGAATTTGATCAGGTAGAAGTCTCTGCCGAGATCTATCAGCTGCTGAATGCAATTGATGGCACCTTCTCTGACAACAAGCATCTGTTGAATGGAAAGATCAACGATGTGGATCGTAAGAAGGTTCTCGACCGTCTTGGTCTTGCCGGCGGTGAATTCCGTTCAGGCATTTACGAGAATGCATTCTCTGGCGATCGCGTATCGGTTAAAACAGCGGATCTGGTTAAGTTCTTCGAACTGTCGCTGGAGTTTATTGACCACACTATCGCGGCCAACCGTCGTGAAGATGGTCTCTACCACGCCTACAATCTGATGACTGCTGGCGAAGATACCGTTGAGATCACTTACCTCTACGAGATGCTCGAAGGTCAGGTTGCGGTTCTAAGTTCTGGTTATCTATCGCCTGAAGAGGCTCTGGATGTTCTGGTCGCACTGCGCCAGTCAGCGGTTTACACCGAGCGTCAGAACTCCTATCTGCTCTATCCGGATAGAGAGCTAACCCGATTTATTGATAAAAATATTATTCCCGAAGCTGATATTGAGCGCTCGGCACTGCTGAAGGCGTTGGTCTCTGCCGGCGATCGCTCGCTGGTTGAGAAAAACTCTGAGGGTGGCTACCACTTTAACGGCGGCTTTAATAATGTCGTGAGTGCCAAGGAAGCGATGCAGTCTCTGAAAGAGAATGGCTATGCTGACCTTGTCGATCAAGATGAGTCGCTGATCGAAGAGATCTTCGAATCAGTCTTTACTCACCGTCAGTTCACCGGTCGCTCAGGTGGTATGTACGCCTACGAGGGTCTCGGCTCTATCTACTGGCATATGGTCTCCAAGCTGCTTCTCGCCGCTCTGGAGAACTTCCAGAAGGCTGTAGCCGATGGTTCTGACCCTGTGCTTATCGGTCGTCTGGCTGACTGTTACTTTGATATTCGTTCAGGTATTGGCTTTAACAAGACACCGGACAATTACGGTGCTTTCCCAACTGATCCATACTCGCACACACCAGGTTTTGCCGGTGCTAAGCAGCCGGGTATGACAGGTCAGGTGAAGGAAGAGGTTATCGCCAGATTACTTGAGGTGGGTGTCTCGGTTGTTGAAGGGCGCATTACCTTTAATCCGTTTATCCTGAGAAAGTCTGAGTTTCTTTTACAAGAAGATTCTCTGGGCTACTTCGATATCAATGGCGATCAGCAGTCTGCAGCTCTGGCTAAAGGTCAGCTCGGCTTTACCTACTGTCAGGTTCCAGTTGTCTACAGCCTAGCTGAAGAGACATCGATTGTTGTCCACTATACGGATGGCACTAGCAACAGTATTGATGGCAATAATATTGATGCGGATACTTCAATGCAGATCTTTGATAAGAAAGGCGTTGTCTCGCAGATCGAAGTTGCTCTTAAGCCTGGGCTTGAATAGTCGGTCTTAGGTGGTTTGATTTAAAAAGGCGCTCATTTGAGCGCCTTTTTTTTGGCTTGATTTTATAGGGGTGCATTGTTTGGATGTAGGGGGCGGACGCAACCGAGGGAGGCCTTTCGGGACTCACTGTAAACCCGGTCGCTACCGGCATCCTTCCTAACGCGACACTCATACATCCCTGTATATCGTCCATGGGCGTTCGTACGCCGTTCCCGACGGCGCACGGTCCCGAAAGGCCTCCCTCGGTTCCGCCCTTAAAGCTTACCTTCAGTGTTCTAAAAGAATTATGAAATGAAGAAAAAAAGAATAGAGAAGTAGGCCGTATTTGCAGCTGAAGGTCAGGGTTGGGTAGGGCTTTCCCAGACCGTGTGCGGCATGGATGCCGCACTCGAGCCCCCAGGGATGGGTTCACGGCGAGTCGGGGAAAGCCCTACCCAATTCTGGCCGCTACGATCTAAAAACAGTGCTCCTTTATAATTAAGCCAAAAAAAAAGGCCCCGTCATAAGACAGAGCCTTTAATTTTCTTGAGGCTTTTAATCAGCTAGCGGCCTCAGCACGAAGATTCAACTCATCGCGAATCTCAGTCGCTTTCTTCTCATCCAGATCATAGTTACGCATAACAAAGATCGCCGTCAGTGTTCCAGCAATCGGAATACCGATAAACGCAAAACGTAACTGAGTCAGAGTCTCCTCAGACTGGGCAGCCACAGAATTATCAAAGCCGATAAAGCTTAGAATCAAACCACTCGCCAGACCAGCAAAAGCCAAACCAAACTTAATCATCCACCAGTAGATCGCACCAAAAGTACCCTCACGACGCTGTCCAGTCTCCAACTCATCCATATCGCAGATATCCGCAGTCATCGACATCATGATAGTGAACAGACCGCCAATACCAAACGCGTAAAGAGGAATCGGAACAAACATCAACAATGGATTCTCTGGAGTGAAACTCCACCAGAACATGCAGTAGCCAAGAACTGAAATTGACTGCGAGTAAAGGAAAGCAGATCTCTTACCGAACTTCTGCGAAAACCAGTTAACAATAGGAATAACCAAAAAGCAGGTGCAGAGTGCAGAAATGCAGCCAAACAGAGTAGGCCACCACCAAGCCTGTCCAGGATCACCGCCGTTCATGTAGTAAACGATAATAAACCAAGAGAAGCCCGCCACCATATTAAAGGCATTAAAGATCAGGAACGTCGCCAGACAGATTTTCTGGAAAGGCTTATTACGCAGAGTAATCACAATACCCTGAACAAATTCACCCATCGTCTCTTTAAAAGTCTTCTGTTCAGTAGCCTGCTGTTGATCCGAGGCCTCAGTATTGGTGTAAGTACAGAAGAAAGCAGGAACCAGTGCCAGAATCATACACACGCCGCCGACCCAGATAGACAGGTATCTTGCACCCTCAGTCGCCGTTGCAAACCAATCGGGATCGTAGAGCACAACCCAGAACCACGGCGCGATCACCCAAGCCCACTGACCGATCCACTGAGATACAGCCATCAGGCGTGTACGTTCATGGAAGTCACTGCTCATCTCGTAACCCATAGCAACATAGGGAACGCTGAAAACAGTCATACCGATAAAGAAGATGCACGACCAGCCTAGGAAGTACCAGAAGTTATACATCTCGGTGTTTTCTGCGGAAAGCTGCCACATCATCATGTACGACAGTCCCGAGATAATCGCACCGATAAACACGTATGGGCGACGTTTGCCCCAGCGCGATACAGTGCGGTCAGAGATAAAGCCCATCAGCGGGTCAGTGATCGCATCAACCAGTTTAGGGATAAAGAAAATCAGACCCCAGAGAACAGGACTCATGCCCAGGCTCTGAACCAAGATAACCATAAAGATACCCAGCGCGGCAGGGAACATTTGGTTGGCGAGCATGCCAAAACCGAAGGCGACTTTCTGATTGAATGGAATTTTGTTTAGCGTGGCATCTTGTAAATTATTAGTAGCCATAATTTGTTTTTTCCGCAGTTATTATTAGTTTTAACATCTTACCCAGCCCCCTAGCCGGGTACTCCTCAGAGGTCTTTGGGCGAAAAGTGACAGGCCCAGATTTCCTTTGATAAAAGATCCAAAAAACATAACAGGATCAGTAGTCCAAACATACCAGTTTGCGATGAAGCTAGTGCATTTGGTCGATGAATGGAGTGTCCACCGAATTCTATGCGCTAGTATGCCAGTATAAAGCGCGCCGAGTCTTAACTTTTGAGTTGGCTGGCTTTGGTCGCCATCAATGATTCCACCAAAATCGGAATATTCGCGGTAGCGGCACCGTCTTGCTTATCTTCGACATAGGCATAGAGCCGATACTCTCCAGCCTCTGGCGCCTTAAACTGAATCTTGTTAGAAGTCTGTGCATCCGACTGATGCCAGACTATCTCGGGCGTAGGCTCAAAATCACCACCATCACTCTCCACATCCTTATCGACCTCACGCATAATCTCCCAGCGGTAACTTAGTGCTTGGTCAGTCTGCTTATCAACAGAGACCTCAGCGCTGTAAAACTTATCCTGTTTAAGGTGAACGCTATCAGCAGCGCTTAAACCCTCAATAGTCAGTGCAGAAACCACCGGTGCCAAATGTTTAACCGACTCGCCAGTCCATACTTGTTGCATAACCTGAGCTGCACCCATGGGCAGACCATTTTCCAGAAACACCCCATACCAGGTAGGCGTACGCTCCTGTTTTTGTCCCCACAAAAATACAAAAGAGCCAATACATTGAGCCGTATCTGCGGCGATATAGTTGATATAGCGTTCTTTATAGGACAAAGCTTTGTCACTGCTGTTAGCCTCGACTGGTCGCTTCCAATCGGTAAGAGGTGACTCCCAATGACCGGTAGCGCCCCATTCCGAGACTGTGTAAGCGCCCTTAAATTTACTTTCCGCCAGAAAGCGCGGCAGCTGATCGATCTCACCGTAGACCTGAAATGACAGCAGATCGACATCCGTGCAGCGTTTAGCTACCAACACAATATCTTTCGGTTCAGCACCGGCGAGCATGGTAGTGGTCGGGTGATTGGGGTCGACCTGATGAATCATCTTCGATAGATCATTGACCGCATCCCAGACTTTTGGATTGGTATGGCGAAGATTGAGTTCATTGCCAATACCCCACATCAACAGCGCGGGATGATTTTTAAGCGCTAATATATCCTGCTTAATCTGTTCCAACTGTTCGGTGACCGCCTTTTTGTCATCGTAGTCAAAGCCATGGCGTTCACGGGCAACTTCCAAACCCATACAGACCATTAGGCCATGCTGGTGTGCTTCATCGAGTATCTCAAGTGCTGACTGCTCGCCATTTTCCACACGCCAGGTGCGAAACGCATTGCCCCCATGGCTGGCAAGAGACTTTATATTATCAATGCCAAGATCAAGTCCGGCGCCTTTAATATAGAACGGTTTGCCGTCAACAGTTAACTGGTAGTTTTGCGCTTGTTTAATAAGCTCGACTTTACGGGGATTCATGGGTGGGTTCCTTTTGAGAGCTGGGGATTATGGATTTTTCACCCAGTGAGAACAAGCCGATAACCCTGTTCATTGTTCAAATAAGGCATCGGTTAAAAATTTATTAGCTAAATCAGTCGCTAGAATTCAACGATCACTTTGAAAAAAGTAAGGGCGAGCCATATAATCACAGTCTATAACTATAAAATTTTTCACCAAAATAAGGTTATTTATAACTGTGATTAAATTCCCAAAGTTTTTTGTACTTATTCTTTCTATTGGTTTTCTGTTCGCCAGTGGCTCTGCACTAAGCAAGTCCGATGCGAATAACGGACCATCGGCGGCCGAAATATTTGGCAACCCAAACTATCCAGCGATGTCCTATGGCGGCTATCGCGGTATCTCTAGAGATGATCAGCCAAGCGTTGACGAACTGGCTGAGGATATGAAAATACTCTCTGCTATGGGTGTAAAAGTACTGCGTACTTACAATACCTCGCAATACCTGATGGCCGAGCGGCTGCTTGAAGCAATCGACGGGCTAAAGAAGGAAGATGCGGATTTTGAAATGTATGTGATGCTCGGTGCCTGGGTTGAAGCCAAGGGTTCCTGGGGCGATAACGTTGACCATACTCAGGGTAACGTTAAAAACAACACCGCTGAAATTAACAGAGCAGTAGAGCTGGCTAATCAGTACCCGGATATTGTTAAAGCGATTGCCGTCGGTAACGAAGCAATGGTGCAGTGGGCGACCAGCTACTTTGTTTTCCCAAAGACCATCCTCAAGTGGGTTAACCACCTACAGGCGCTGAAAAAGAAAAAGCGTCTATCCCGAGATGTGTGGATCACCAGTTCAGATAACTATGAATCCTGGGGTGGTAAGGGCAAGCAGTACCACACTAAAGATTTGGAAAAGCTGGTTAAGGCGGTCGATTTTGTTTCGGCGCATACCTATCCTTTCCACGACTCCTACTACAACCAGGATTACTGGGGCGTTCTTCCCCATGAAGAAAATCTGTCACGACCAGAGATGATGGCCGGTACCATGATGCGCGCTGTAGAATATGCACAGTCGCAGTATCAGGGCGTTGTCGATTACCTCGATAGCATCGGTGTTAAAAAGCCTATTCATATCGGTGAAACCGGTTGGGCCTCTATGGATAATATCTCCTACGGTGCCGGCGGTTCAAAAGCGGCCGATGAATATAAAGGCGCGCTGTTTTACAAGTTTATGCGTGAATGGACCGATGCCGCTGGTATCTCGCTGTTTTACTTTGAAGGTTTTGATGAGCAGTGGAAACACGCCAGCAACCCGGGTGGTTCAGAAAACCACTTTGGTTTTGTCAGACTCAACAACGAAGCCAAGTACGCCCTCTGGGAACTATTTGATGAAGGACGTTTTGACGGTCTGACTCGCGGTGGCAAGCCTCTGGTTAAAAGCTACGGTGGCGACGAAGCTGCACTGTTAAACGATGTGCTAAACCCTCCGTTTAAGAGCACCATGCCAGTTCGCAAAATCACCACGGTTAATGAAGCACTTAAGACCGGTAAGCCGGTTAAAGTGGGGACCTATGTAATTGCTCACAGAAAAATGAAGCCTACTGCCAGCAATGATATGACCTACCCAAGTGCGCCAATCAAGTTGAGTCCCTGGGAGGGAACTGTCGGTATTGAGATGTCACCCAAAGGTGTTGTTTCAATTCTCACTCGAGAAGGTGCGCAGTGGGGTTGGGGTGCTGGATTTGAAATTCAGGCGAAAAAGGGTGAGAACCTGTCGAAGTATAAGTCGGGTCATCTGAACCTTACTATTCGTGGTGATTCCAAAGTCTCTTTCCAGATTGGCTATCAGAGCGGTCGCTGGGCAGATAATAATCAGGTTAATAACTTTGTTAACTTTGGTCCAAATACATCCAGAAAGCTGGGTAGCCGATGGATTGATTACAGGATTCCTATGAGTCAATTACACAATGGTGGCAACCTGAGTGATGTCGGCAGTGTTCTATCAATACTGAGTACTACTCGTGATGCAGATAAGAAAATCTATATTAAGAATATTTATTACACTCAAGACTAAGGGATTAAGTTTTTAACCTAATCCAGTACCAGAAAAACAGCTGCCCTTTAGTTAGTGCAGCTGTTTTTTTATGCCAGTATTAATGGCTGCTAGGGCATATCGAAAACAGGTTTGTTAGCTATGCAGTTGGCATTTATGCCGAGAGGCTGGTAATAGGTTGCGGCTTATTTAGATATTTTTATGAGCATAAAAAAAGACCCTGATAACTGTATTTGCTAAACAGTTAAAAGGGTCTTTTAGTGTTACTAGAAAAACATACAATCACATTTTAAAAACTAACCATTTCATACTTTAGGCGAATCTTTTGGTCTCAGCTCTTGGGAGGAAACTGAGACCTCTGGACCCACCTATACCATTAATTAAAATGGTAGAGAGTAAGATGCAACGAAAGTTGGTTCAGCTTCTACATCACCGTCAACCCCAAAAGGAACACTGTAAGTGAAGGACATAGAGTCGCTGTAAGAGTAAGTAACGTCGAAGTTCTCTTGACCGTCTTTGTGAGCACCGTACATCAGAGAGAAGTCAGCAATATCGTAACCGACAGCTGTGTAGGTGTAATCAGTATCAACGTCGTCAAAAACAGTTAAGCTAACTGGGCCGTAACCAACAGAATAGATGTACTCAGCCAGTTCGCCAGGCTTGTCAATGCTGCTAGTACCAGTCGGATATACATAAGTTGCATAACTGATATCGTAAGAGAAATCACCAACTGATCCGCCGTAACCCAGGAAGAAATCGTATTCGGTACCATTGGCTTCATCACCTGACGAAAGCCACAGACCGCCGTAGAAACCACCTTCGCTGTAGACTAAATCTGCAGCCAATGCTGGAGTACCTGAACCCAGATCGTATCCACGCCATAGGTACGTTGAAGAGATAGAAGCAGAAGCGGCAACATCAGCAACAGCTGCAGGTGCTATACCCATAGCCATAGTTGAAGCAGCTGCAGTCGCTAACAGGGTTTTTTTAAATGTGTTCATATGCGTTATTAACCTCAAAGTTAAATTGAATACTAATAAATTAGACATGCCCCCAAAAACTCGGCAAGCAAATTAATATCATCACTCTCAATAAGAAGTAAAAGTGATAAGCGAATAATAAAGAATGTAAGAGAATTTAATATGCGCGTAACAGGCTATGGGGCTACGTAGAATGACGTATATGCATTCTATATATAGTTTATTTTGCTATTTACACCTGGCTTAAATAGCGCAGCGAGACGGCGGCGGCAGTGGTGCGGTTTTCAACATTTAATTTTCGAAAAATCTGTTCCAAGTGTTTATTTGCTGTGCGCGGACTAAAGTCCAGAATAAGCGCGATCTCATGATTGGTTTTACCTTTTGCAATCCAGGTTAATACTTCCGCCTCACGAGTCGTCAGCTGAAATTTTTCTTTCAACAGATCCTCTTCCTCAGGTTTGTTGGCTGGCTCAATCAACAGCAGCTTTTCATTTTTATCTTTTGATTCCAGCGCTGTAACTAGCAGCGGTTCGGATAAGTCATCAACCAGTAGAGGTTCTTGAGCGCCATGTGCCAGCCAGGGAGCCAGCAGTGCTGGCATTGTTGTGGTTATCCAGTCATGGCTTGCGCCAAGGCTTTCCATCAGGCTGTGAGTATTGGGTGTTGACCAGAGGATATTGCCCTGTAAATCGGCAGAGAGAGAGTGCTGCCCAAGGGTATCCAGCGCGTGGCGGGCACCGGTGGCAATACGTGAGTTAGTGAGATGGGCGCGCATTCTCGCGATCAAACCCTCCATATTGATTGGCTTGGTGACATAGTCTATTCCGCCAGCGTCAAATCCCCTGACCATATCTTCACTGGCACTTAGCCCGGTCATAAAGATAACCGGAATATGGGCGATGACTGCGTCGGCCTTGATCCGTCGACAGGCTTCGAAACCGTCCATTCCCGGCATCATTGCATCCATTAAGATAATATCCGGTTTCACAAGCTTGGCGATGGTTAGAGCCTGCTCCCCTGACAATGCAACCAGTACTGTAAGCCCAACTTCCGAGAGCGAAGAGTTGAGCATATTCATGGTTTCAGGGTTGTCATCGACGATTAGAACGACGCCATCAAATTTAATCTTAGTTTTCATCAATTTCAGCCATCAGTTGTGAGCGGATTGTGGTGAGTTTTAGCTGTGCTAAATTATGGTGTAAATGACTGCACAGCAGGGGCGCTAGCCTGGCAGTTTCCTCGGCTTCAATCAGCGCTTTCTTAAAGCCATCGACATAGCCAATATCAAGAAAAGACAGTAGCTCATTGATTGCCACAGGATCATTTTTTCTCGGACTCGGGTTGCTTTCAGGTAGAGCATCTGCCAGCTTTAACTCAATATTCAGGTGGTAGGCCAATGTCGATAGCAGCGAGGGCAGATTGATTGGCTTAACTAAATAATCGTTGTGTAGCGACTTGTCTGTGTCTACACCAAATCCTTCATCAGCCTCAGCCGAAATCATAACCAGAGGCGCATGAATACCTCGATCGCGCAGCTCAGCAACCAATTCCCAGCCGCTCATATCGGGCATAGAAATATCCAGCATAAATAATTTTGGCGAGCATTGATCGAGCATTTTTAAACAGGAGGTGCCATCTGCTGCGGCAATCACATTGAAGCCAAGAGGCGTTAGAGTATCGATCAGCAGACGCCGTTGATTGGGGTCATCATCGACAACCATAAGGCTAAGCGTATCGCCGTGATAGCCAATCACTCGATCGGCGGCAATTGGTTTGTGGGTGACTTGACTAATGCTTGGAAGCATCAGTGACACTGTAAATATGGATCCCAGGCCGATCTTGCTTTCAATGCGCAGGTCACCGCCCATACAGTGAATTAATGCCTGGGTAATTGCCAGGCCCAAGCCACTGCCGGAGGCCTGATGTATTGGGTTGGAGATACGCACAAAGGCCTCAGATATGCGCGAAATATCATCTTCTTCAATACCAATACCGCTATCGGTTACAGTGATATAGGCGACCTGATTGCGGTATTTGAGGTTAACCGACACCGATCCCTTTGGAGTGAACTTAATGGCGTTTGAAATAAGGTTGATAAGCACCTGACGCAGCCTTTTCTCATCGACAATCACATGCTCCGGCAGTTTTTCCTGATGGGTAAAATGCAGTGTTAGACTTTTTGATTGAGCCTGTATTTGAAACATATAAATTAGCTGTTCAATCATTGTGACAATGTCGACTTCATTTCTATGCAAGTCGAGTCGTCCCGCCTCAATTTTGGAAATATCTACCAGCCCTTCAATCAAGTCAGTTAAATGTTCACTGCTGCTGCGCATCACCTTAATTGAGTCTCGCCGCGACTTGGGAATATCCTCAGCTCCTTCGAGCAGTTGGGCATAGCCCATCACAGAGTTGAGCGGTGTTCGAAGTTCATGGCTAATACTCTCCAGGTAGCGACTCTTTGCTATATTGGAGGCATCTGCGGTTTCTCTGGCTTTTTGCAGATCCATATCGGTCTTCTGGTGAGCAATAACCTCTTTGGTTAACAGTTGCGTCTGCCGCTGAGACTCTCTTCGAGCCAATCGCTGTCCCTCAAGGCTTAGTAAAAATGACCAGACGCCAATAATTAATACCAATATTGTCATTAGCGATAGAATCCATGCAAAGCTATTAATGGCATCGATTTGTTGGGGATAAACGGACAGGGTTTTTGAATAGGCGATCAAAATAATGGTTGAAAAAACAGCGATATTCGCCATAAACAAAAACGCGAACTTAAAGCCACGGGACTGAATATGGCGCAATTTAATTCTTTTGGAAAATAATTTGAGAAATAACAGCAATTGATTTTCAAAGCGTCCCGAAGGCCGGCAGGCGTCTTCACATTTTGTATCGAGCGAGCAGCAAAGAGAACAGATAGGTAGACCGTACAGCGGACAAAAAGTCATATCTTCATTATCAAAAGAATTTTCACAGACCCCGCAAGCATGAGCAGGCTTGTCTTCATCAATGCAAACCGGCCGTGCAATATAGTAGCGACCGCTGGTCACCCAGGCGATAAAGGGAACTAATATAAACGTCATCAATAATGTTAGATAAGAGGCAAACGCCTGCATGGCTTCACCTAAAAGGCCGCCGTAAGCGATAAAGCCAGTAATCATTGAAATTAGCATGCTGCCGACACCCACAGGGTTAATGTCGTATAGATGCGCTCGTTTAAACTCAATGCCGGGCGGGCTCAGTCCCAGTGGTTTATTAATCACTAAATCAGCAACCATAGAGCCAATCCATGAAATAGTGATTATCCCAAACAGTCCAAGAGTGTTCACCAAGGCGTCATAGATGCCGATTTGCATCAGTGCAATGGCAATCAATACATTAAAGACTACCCAAACGGCACGTCCTGGATGAGCATGGGTCAGGCGTGAGAAAAAATTTGACCATGCAATTGAACCTGCATAAACATTGGTTACGTTAATCTTTAACTGCGAAAGTATGACAAACAAAGCAGTGAGAGCGAGAACTGTAGAGGGTGTTTGACTCAGGTAATTAAACGCGACCAAATACATCTGTGTTGGGTCAATAGCCTGCTGTGCATCTACGCCATGATTGACGGCAAGCACAAATAAAAATGAACCCAACATTAACTTTAAGCAGCCAATAATAATCCATCCAGGGCCTGCGCATAGGGTGGATAGCCACCAGGTTGACTTGCTTATATCTTTTTGCGTTGGGATAAAACGAGCATAGTCAGCCTGTTCTCCGATTTGCGCCACCAGAGCGAATATCAGGGTAGAGGCTGCACCAATCATCATCCAATTTATCTGTGCATCACCACTGCTATTAATCTCACCCTGGTAAAGCATCCAATCGGTTACAGCAGAAAAATCGTTGAGCAAAATAATGCCAATTGGCAGTAGCTGAAGTAGCATCCAAACTGGCTGAGTCCACAATTGAAATCGACTAATGGCACTGATGCCATAAGTCACTATAGGAATAACCACTAGGGTGCTGACCAAATAACCCCAATGCAGAGGCAACCCAAGACACAGCTCAAGGGCTAGAGCCATGATCGTGGCTTCTAGGGCCAGGAAAATAAATGTAAAGGAAGCATAAATTAACGATGTAATGGTCGACCCTAAATAACCAAAGCCAGCGCCGCGGGTTAATAAATCAATATCGAGTCCATAGCGACTACTGTAATAACTGATGGGTATAGAGAGTAAGAGAAGTATCGCACTCACCATAAAAATAGCGATCAGTGCATTTTGAAAACCATAGTTCAGGGTGATGGAGCCACCAATGGCCTCGAGCGCTAAAAATGAAATCGAGCCCAAAGCGGTGAGCGCGACTTTTTTTGCGCCCCATTTTCGTGCACTTAAGCCGGTAAATCGCAGGGCGTAGTCTTCTAAAGTCTCGTCTGCGACCCACTTATTGTAGCGGCGGCGGGCACCAAAAACGCCCTGCTTAATGGTGGTTTCAGTGTTTGAATGATGATTTTTTTTAGCTTTTTTTAAAAAAGAGGGCATAAACAGGTTAAGCAATATATGTGCCAGCAATCGAGTTCGAATCACCGCAGATACGGCTGATTTACATAGTCACTCAATGGCCCTGTTTATGACGGATGTCACCAGTGAAGAAAATCATCAGAGTTTAAGCCGGCTTATATTATCTCACTGACGGAAAGCGATTTTTTGCCAACGCTAAACCGCCAAATGTTTTGCTATAAGTTCGTCGGACAACTCTGGCATCGCTCCCGAGGCAACCACCCGACCCTTTTCCATCAGTCGAAATTCTTTGCCAACACGTCGAGCGAAGGTGAGTTTCTGCTCAACCAATATAACAGTCATTCCTTCCTGCTCATTAAGTAAGGTAATGACATCGCCGATTTGTTTTACGATATTGGGCTGAATACCCTCATTGGGCTCATCTAGAATCAAAATCTTAGGCTCAATCACCAGCGCTCGACCAATAGCCAATTGTTGCTGCTGTCCACCGGAAAGGTCACCACCGCGACGTTGCAGCATATCCTGTAATACTGGAAATAATTCGAAGATTTTGTCAGGTATCTTTTTTGATTTATCCCTGCGTGCACCCAATCCCACGCGGAGATTTTCTTCCACGGTTAACAGCGGAAAAATATCGCGTCCCTGAGGCACATAGCCAATCCCATTGCGTGCCCTGGATTCGGCCGATTTCTTTGTGAAATCTTCATCACCAAAGTGCAGTTCACCACTGCTAACAGGCAATAGCCCCATTAAGCATTTTAATAATGTGGTTTTCCCCACGCCATTGCGGCCCATAATGCAGGTACAGGATCCCTCGGCAATTTCTAGATTAAGGTCCCATAAAATCTGAGTGCCGCCGTAAAGCTGGTTTATGTCTTTCAATGCAATCAATCTTCTTCTCCTAAATACACTTCAATGACGGCAGGATTATTCTGCACATCCGACATACTGCCTTCAGCCAGCACCGAACCCTGATGCAGCACAGTGACTGTCTTGGCAATACTGCGGACAAACTCCATATCATGTTCAACCACCACCACAGTCCGGTCTCCCGCCAGGGAAGTGAGCAACTCCGCTGTTCGCTCAGTCTCTTGAGCGGTCATACCTGCAACCGGTTCATCCACAAGCATAAGCCTTGGGTCCGCGATTAATAACATACCGATTTCCAGCCACTGTTTCTGCCCGTGAGACAAGGCTCCGGCAAGCATTCTATACTGGGATTTTAGGCCAATAATCTCTAGAACCTGACTGATCCAATCTAACTCTGAAGGGGATAGTTTTGCCCATAACGTAGAGATAATGCTCTTATTGACCTTCATGGCCAATTCAAGATTGGCCAACACGGATTGCTCTTCAAATACGGTGGGTTTTTGAAATTTTCGTCCAATCCCTAATTGAGCAATTTCAGATTCGCTTTTGCCGAGTAGATCTATGGTCTGCCCAAAATATACATGGCCAGTATCGGGGTGGGTTTTGCCGGTTATCACATCCATCAATGTGGTTTTGCCTGCACCATTAGCGCCGATCAAGCAGCGTAACTCGCCATCATTGATATAGAGATTAAGGTTATTAAGCGCTTTAAAACCATCAAAGCTGACTGATAAACCCTCGACATAGAGAAGTACTTGATGCGAAATATCCACAGCGGGCGGCGGCTTTGCCGAGAAAAAATTGCTTTGGCGGCGTTGAACTGCCTGCTTTACATCTTCCAATATTGTCATACTATTTCTTCCTCGGGTTTTCGACCTTTGCGCCAAAAAAACAGCTTGCCGGTAACAGAACGCTTGTCCTTGATTAGCCCCATCAAACCCTGAGGCAAAAAGATAGTCACACTGACAAACAGTGCGCCCAGCGCAAACAACCAGGCTTCAGGAAAGACTGCGGTAAAACGCGTTTTAGCGTAGTTGACCAACAGCGCGCCGACGATAGCGCCATACAGAGTGCCGCGACCACCCACAGCCACCCAGACCACCACTTCAATGGAGTTTAATGGCGAGAATTCTCCCGGGTTGATAATGCCAACCTGTGGCACATAAAGAGCTCCAGCAATAGCTGCCAGTATTGCCGAGTAGACAAAAAGTGACACTTTGTAGTTTTCAGTTTTAAAACCAATAAATCGAGCCCTGTTCTCGGCATCGCGAACACCCAGAATTACTCGTCCAAATCGAGACGACATAATCAGCAGACTGAGGCAATAGGCAAGGGCCAATACCACAGCAGAGCATAAAAACAGCGCCACACGTACATTGTCAGATTGCAGGTTAAAACCGAGTATATCTTTAAAATCGGTCAGGCCATTGTTGCCGCCGAAGCCCATTTCATTGCGAAAGAAGGCCAGCATCAAAGCATAGGTTAATGCCTGAGTCATAATTGATAGGTAGACCCCAGCCACTCGGGAGCGGAATGCCAACCAGCCAAAGACAAATGCCAACAATCCAGGCACCAATATCATCGCCAGCATCGCCACCCAAAATTGATCAAACCCATGCCAGAACCAAGGTAACTCCTGCCAATCTAAAAACACCATAAAGTCAGGTAATAGTGGATCGCCATAGACCCCACGATCACCTACTTGGCGCATCAGATACATGCCCATGGTATAGCCGCCCAAGGCAAAAAATGCACCATGGCCCAGGCTCAAAATGCCGCAGTAGCCCCAAACAACATCTACCGATAATGCTAACAATGCATAACAGAGATACTTCCCGAGCAAGGTAATAGTGTAGGTGGTGACATGAAAAATAGACTCTTCAGGCACCCAAAGATTACAGACCGAGGCATAAATAGTGGTACCAAATAGTACCGCTAAAAATATTGGCGCTTTCTCGCGTAAATCATGCAACGAAGAAAATTGATTGCGAATAGTGCTCATTCAGCTGCCCTCCCTTTTTGAGGAAACAGTCCACGAGGACGTTTCTGTATAAATAAGATAATCGACACCAAAATAACAATATTGGCCAATACTGCCCCGGTAACAGGCTCGAGGAATTTGTTTAACATGCCTAAGCTAAATGCACCCACCAAGGTGCCCCATAGATTGCCTACACCGCCAAACACAACCACCATAAATGAGTCGATAATATAGGCCTGACCCAGGTTGGGCCCAACATTGGTTAACTGGCTAAGGGCAACTCCGGCGATACCAGCAATGCCGGAACCTAAACCAAAAGTCATAGCATCCACCCATTCGGTGCGAACACCTATCGCTTTTGCCATGCCGCGATTTTGAGATACCGCGCGGACATTCAATCCCAGCGAAGTTCTTTTCAGCACTAATTGCAGGATAAAAAATACCAGCAGGGCAAAAAACAAAATATATAAACGGTTGTAGGTTAGCGAAAAAATAGGGTTGAGTTCCCATGAGCCACTCAGCCAGCTTGGGCTGACTACCTGTCGATTCAGGGGTGAGAAAATACTTCGTACGGCTTGCTGCAAAATTAGGCTGATACCAAACGTGGCTAATAGGGTTTCCAGTGGACGGCCATGTAAAAAACGAATAACACCGCGTTGAATCAAAACACCCACGGCACCGGCTACCAAAAAGGCCGCGGGAATTGCCACCAGGATGGAGTATTCAAGGGTATTGGGCATCAATAGTTGAACTACGTAGGCAGTGTAGGCACCAATCATAATAAGCTCGCCATGGGCCATATTAAGGACACCCATAACACCAAAAGTGATCGCTAAACCGGTTGCTGCGAGCAATAAGACTGAACCGAGGCTCAAACCAAAAAACAGTTTCTCCATCAACTCATAAAAATCAATTTCCTGTTGAATGCTATTTTTCAGTTTAAGCGCTTTTTCGCGGACTACTTTGTCCGCTTCAAGGTTATTTCCCGCATCATCCTGAGCTAGCAGAGTGCTCAGGGTATTAAATACTATAGGCTCCAGACTTCCATCCATAATCTCAAGGGCGCTCAAGCGCTCTGCTTGAATATCGGATGTGGTTAGAACGTTAATCGCTAGCGCTAAATCAATAAGTTTCATAACGCTTGAATCTGTCTCAACATTTTTGGCTTGCTCTAACATCGCAATATTGTCTTTGCTGGTTTTGTTGAGCATATTCCTCACAGCACTTTCACGGATGTCGGGATCTGCGCTAAACAGGGTCACCCTGGCGATAATGTCCCGCAGCTGCATCCTCAAGCGGTTGTTTACTTTTACTTTTTTAAGTTGCTTCTTTGGCAAGGCCGTCAATGATTCGGCGCTGAGCGCATCCATGAGCGCATAATCGCCATTTTCTTGGCGCTCACCAACAACAATTAACTTATCGCTTTTACGGATAAATAATCGGCCCTTCAACATCGCGTCAAGCATCGGCAAAGCGACTTCACCACCAGTTTCAAATTGCTTAATAATTACCGGTAGCGCTTTTAATTTTGCGCCTACTAGCTGTTGTGAGATCTGACGTAGGTCTAACTCCACCTCATCAGCTGCCGAGATGGCAAAGCTGAATATTAAAAGTGTTATCCCCAAAATATGTTTAACTAAACTGGTCACTATATTTCCGCCATTCAATTCTTTAGAGTTTTTCAACTAATACCGCAAAAAAAACGAGAGGCCATTCGACCTCTCGTTTTTAACGGTGTTATTTCAAAGCAACATTAAAAGCAGCATTAAAAGTTTTGAC
The DNA here is from genome assembly GCA_943846685.1 of uncultured Pseudomonadales bacterium. Lineage (GTDB taxonomy): Bacteria > Pseudomonadota > Gammaproteobacteria > Pseudomonadales > Porticoccaceae > HTCC2207. Next base: position 169,984 of record OX044363.1, on the reverse strand, counting down.
CTGAACACTTAGCGGTTTTGGTGTTGAAGTTACCGCAGCTAACTGGAGCCGTCCAATCAGAAATCAGATCCTTGGAACTAGGCAAGAAGTTAGACCAAGCGTCACCAATTACAGTGCCATCTGTCTCCCAGACTGTTTCAATTTGACCGTCATCTTGGATCTCACCAATCAACACAGGCTTTGATAGATGGTGGTTGCTGTTCATTACGGCAATGCCGCCAGTCAAGTTAGGCGTAGTGATACCGATCATCGCTTGCTCAACAGAATCAACATCAGTAGTACCGGCTTTTTCTACCGCTTTGGCCCACATATTAAAGCCAATATAAGTCGCTTCCATTGGATCGTTGGTTACGCGCTTGTCGTCTTTGATAAAGGTTTTCCACTGCTCGATAAACGCAGTATTCTCATCGCTTTCAACACTTTGGAAGTAGTTCCAAGCGGCCAAGTGGCCTACAAGTGGAGCTGTATCCAAACCAGACAGCTCTTCTTCACCTACGGAGAAAGCAATTACTGGAATATCTTCAGCTGAAACACCCTGGTTACCTAATTCTTTATAGAAAGGAACGTTGGCATCGCCATTAATAGTAGAAACAACTGCGGCTTTTTTACCCGTGCTGCCGAATTTCTTCACGTCTGAAACAATGCTCTGCCAATCTGAATGGCCGAATGGTGTGTAGTTGATCATGATGTCATCAGGAGAAACACCTTTAGCAATCAAATAGGCTTCGAGGATTTTATTGGTCGTACGTGGGTAGACATAGTCAGTGCCGGCTAATACCCAGCGCTTTACGCCGAGCTCATTCATTAGGTAGTCAACGGCTGGAATAGCCTGTTGGTTAGGAGCAGCACCGGTGTAGAAAACATTTTTAGAAGACTCTTCGCCTTCGTATTGTACTGGGTAGAAAAGCAGACCGTTAAGTTCTTCAATAACTGGAAGTACAGACTTACGCGATACTGAAGTCCAGCAGCCAAAAATAACATCAACGTCTTCTTTACTAATTAGCTCACGTGTTTTTTCAGCAAATAACGGCCAGTTCGATGCAGGATCAACTACAACAGCTTCGAGTTGTTTACCTAACAGACCCCCTTTTTTGTTCTGCTCTTCAATCATCATTAGAACAGTGTCTTTCAGAGTGGTTTCAGAGATTGCCATAGTTCCAGAAAGAGAGTGAAGAACACCCACCTTAATTGTGTCAGCAGCTAAAGCTGAAAACGATAGCGTCAGGGAGAGAGCCGCCGCTGTCGCTTTAATAAGTTTGTTAAATTTCATAATTTTACCTTTGAGTTTAAGTGAGAGGTGAGTGCTTTCTGTAGTCGTTGAAAAAATCCAACAAGTATTAAATAAAAATTTTAATTTTTTTATTAGTTAAGATGCATTATCAAATAAAGCCAGAGGTTCAACTATTCGTTACTTGGCTAAATGGAGTACGTGATTTGACGTATAGAAGTCTCGGCAGAAAACTATCCGCTGATTGGGTGGTGAGTGATGGTTCCAAAAAGTTGCGGTGGTAGAAGTGTGAAAACGTTAAAATGCTTTATACGCAGAGGAAAACAGGATGTTTTCCTCAATGCGCTATGCATGATGAGCTAATCAATTTTTAGAAAGAATACTGTCAGCTTCAGGCTGCCAGCATTCCTTTATCGACGATAAAATCAATAATAGTTTGAAGACCTGTATGCTTATGTAAGTTGGTAAATACATAGGGATTGGTCGGGCGCATACGTTTGGTGTCGCTATCCATAATCTCCAGATTTGCCCCGACATAGGGAGCCAGATCAATCTTGTTAATCACCAGCAGATCCGCTTTGGTAATACCCGGCCCGCCTTTGCGCGGAATCTTTTCTCCCGCTGCAACGTCGATCACATAGATGGTTAGATCTGCCAGTTCAGGACTAAAGGTCGCGCTTAAATTATCGCCGCCACTTTCAATAAAAATTAAATCCAGGCCCTCATGGCGCTGACTCATCTCTTCGACCGCGGCGAGATTCATCGAAGCATCTTCACGAATGGCAGTGTGCGGACAGCCACCGGTTTCAACACCGATAATACGGTCAGCATCCAGCGCCTCAGCGCGGGTCAAAATAATCGCATCTTCCTGGGTGTAGATATCATTGGTCACCACCGCCAAGTTGTACTGATCGCGCATGGTTTTACACAGAGCTTCGAGCAGGGCGGTTTTGCCGGAACCGACCGGGCCGCCGACACCAATGCGCAATGGAGCAGTTGTATGATTCATCGTAAATTCCTAATGTTGTTCAAGACCTGAAAAGTCTGGTGTATTGAGTTTCATGTCGGCTGCTGGCAATCGCCAGCGCCGGTGTTGAGCTGCGTATATCAGCATCTCTAATTTGTTCAGCCCGGGCCACCGCGTGGGGAATATCTTCAGCCAGTTCAAGCATAATTTGCTGGCCGTGGGTCTGGCCAAGAGGGATCAGTTTCACCCCAGCAACCACATTATTTTCCAGCCAGCTCCAACCGTAACCACAGCACAGTTGCTGACCGTCAATATCCCACTGGCTTGCCGCTAGAGCGATACCGGTAAGCTGGCAACTAGCCACGGTAGCCGCCAAATGCTGTGGAATTTCAATCCCCAAATTGGGCAGCAATTTAGCCAGTGCTGCACCGCGCTGGCGTTCTTCTTTGCGCAGCTCCATTGTCTCCCGAGAGGCAATTAGCCACTCAGACCAGCGTACAACACTGGCCTCATCGCCGCTGTTAAAGGCTTTTAAGAGACGGATTAAAACCGGTAGCTCAAGCGTGGCAACACTGGCGGCGAGCACACTCTGAAGCCAGTCTTTTAAACTCTTGGTATCAGTGACCCACTGGGCTTCAATCGCCCACTCCAAACCCTGGGAGTAGGTAAACCCCCCGATCGGAAGAGATGGGCTGATCAGCTGAAAAAGCCTCAGCTCAGAGAGCGAGTTTTTACGCATTATTTTTTAGCAGCGCTCATTTTTTTGGTTTTTTGTAAGCGCACAAAAGCGGCTGATAAAAGCACCACCAAAAGCGCGGCTAGACCCAGATGATCCGGAGCAGTTATAAAATGAAAAGCTGAACTTATTGAGCCATCTGAGTTATGGGCTTGAACAGCAGACTGTCCAAAAACACCTAGGCCAATAATAGTTATGTGTTTAAAAAAGTGGTTCATTTTTTTGCCTTGTAAGTAATAAATAAATTTTTTATTAGTGATGATGGTCGTGGCTGTTGTTGTGGTTATGGCCAGCAGCACTTTTGTAAGCACCGGCTTCAGGTTCAAAAGGTGCCTCTTCAACCGCGACGGACAGTCCCAGTCCAATCACCATTTCATCCAGCACATGGTCGTGCTGATAGCGCAGAAAACCAGCTTCAATCTGCAGGGGTACATGACGATTACCAAGGTGATAACTGGCTCGTGCCAGCGCATGAGGGCAGCTGCTAGTCACTGTTGAAACAGTTTCCGGAGCCGCACAAATCTGCACTACCAGACCCTCTTCACTCTCAACTAAATCACCGCCGCGCAAGATTTCTCCGCGAGGTAAAAAAAGCCCGGCCTCGCGACCGTCGTCGAGAGTGACTTTAATCCGGCTCTTGGTGCGTTCTCTTATCGGCAGGCTCAGTGTTGTGCTGTGAGCTGCTGACTTTTCTAAAATACGGATAAAACGAATCATAAATTTGTTCTTAAAATAAAGTTCTTAAAAAAGAGTTCTTAAAAAAAGACTTTTTAGAAGAGAAAGTAGCGCTGCGCCATCGGCAACTCAGTAGCCGGTTCACAGGCCAGCAACTGACCATCGGCACGCACCTCATAGGTCTGCGAATCTACTTCTATTTCCGGTTGGTAGCTATTGCGCACCATATCCTTCTTGGTGACATTGCGGCAGCCTTTCACCGTGCCGATCAAACTCTGCAAACCGAGCTGCTCAGGCACGCCGGCATCAACAGCAGCCGCGGATAAAAATAGCATTGATGTATTGTTATTGGCTTTGCCCATGGCGCCAAACATCGAGCGATAGTGAACCGGTTGCGGCGTTGGAATTGACGCATTGGGATCACCCATAGGGGCAGCGGCAATCATTCCGCCTTTGATAATAGTGGCTGGTTTAGTGCCAAAAAATGCTGGCTTCCAGAGTACTAAATCAGCCAGCTTGCCGTTCTCAATAGACCCCACCTCATGGGAAATACCGTGGGCAATGGCTGGGTTGATGGTGTACTTGGCGATATAGCGTTTGATTCGCTCATTGTCGTTGGCGCTGCTATTGTCGGCGTTGCAATCTTCGGCCAGAGGCCCACGCTGCACTTTCATTTTGTGGGCGGTCTGCCAGGTGCGTAAAATAACTTCGCCAACGCGTCCCATTGCCTGAGAGTCCGAGGCTATCATTGAGAATGCACCCAAGTCGTGGAGAATATCTTCAGCGGCAATCGTCTCACGACGAATCCGCGACTCCGCAAAGGCCACATCCTCTGCAATATTGGGATCCAGATGATGGCAGACCATCAGCATATCCAGATGTTCATCGACAGTATTAATCGTGTAAGGGCGTGTCGGGTTAGTCGAAGAGGGAAGAACATTCAGCTCACCACAGGCCTTAATAATATCCGGCGCATGGCCGCCGCCGGCACCTTCGGTATGGTAGGTGTGAATGGTTCTGCCAGCGATAGCGTCGAGGGTAGATTCGACAAAGCCTGACTCATTAAGCGTATCGGTGTGAATAGCCACCTGAATATCGGTTTCTTCGGCAATATTCAAACACTCATTAATCGAGGCCGGTGTAGTGCCCCAATCTTCGTGAAGTTTTAGCCCCATAGCGCCTGCAGCAACCTGTTCGCGCAGCGGTTCTGGCTGGCTGGCATTACCTTTGCCCATAAGCCCAATATTCATCGGCAATGTATCTGCCGCTTCTAGCATACGGTGGATATTCCAGGGTCCGGGGGTGCAGGTGGTCGCGTTAGTACCGGTCGCTGGACCAGTGCCGCCGCCGAGCATAGTGGTGACACCTGACATCAGTGCCTCATCAACTTGCTGCGGGCAGATAAAGTGAATATGGGAATCGACACCGCCAGCGGTAAGAATATGCCCCTCACCGGCAAGCACCTCAGTGCCAGCGCCAACCACAATATTGACATTGCTCTGGGTGTCTGGGTTACCGGCTTTTCCGACAGCCAAGATACGCCCATCTTTAATGCCCACATCGGCTTTAACAATGCCCCAGTGGTCGATAATTAATGCATTGGTAATCACCAGATCGACCGTTTCTGCACTAGGTCTCTGACTCTGCCCCATGCCGTCGCGAATCACTTTACCACCGCCAAATTTAACCTCGTCGCCATAGTCGGTGAAATCTTTTTCCACCTCTAGCCAGAGTTCGGTATCTGCCAGTCGCAGCTTATCGCCAGTGGTTGGGCCGAACATTTCAGCATAGGCCTGTCTTGAAATTGATCTTGGCATAATTTATTCCTAAACTCTTTCTGGGGACTGATCTGAAGGCTGGTTTGATAGCTGGTTTGAAAGGTGCTCTGCAATGCTGCCCATCACTTTTCCCTGAAATCCAAAAACAACACCAGCGCCTGCGAACTCAACCAATTCAACAGTGCGCTCCTGACCGGGCTCAAAGCGAACCGCTGTGCCAGAGGCGATATTAAGTCGGAAGCCGAGCGTCGGTTGGCGGTCAAAAATTAACGATTCGTTAACTTCAAAAAAATGATAATGGGAGCCGATCTGTACAGGTCGATCTCCGATATTGGCAACTTTTACCTTGTGTAGATTGCGCCCGGCATTTAATTCAATATCACCAGCTGCAGTTTGTAATTCTCCGGGGATCATAGAGCCAGTCTCCTAGACGATAGGGTTGTGAACGGTGACAAGTTTGGTGCCGTCGGGAAATGTACCCTCGACCTGCACGTCATGAATCATTTCTGCAATTCCATCCATAACATCCTCTGCACTGAGCAGGGTGCGACCGTAGTCCATCAGTTCAGCGACAGTTCTGCCGTCACGGGCACCTTCAAGGATAGCGGCACTGATATAGGCAATGGCTTCAGGGTAGTTGAGTTTGAGTCCTCTGGCCTTGCGGCGCTCAGCGAGCAGTGCCGCTGTAAATAACATCAACTTATCTTTTTCGCGGGGAGTTAATTCCATGATTTATTCTTTAGTTAGGTAGCCCAGATGCGCGGGGAACAGGCTGGCTTGTGAAGCCATTCGGTTCGCAGCTCAGTCCACAGCTGGGTAAATATTTCCAGTATTGGCTCTATCTGATTGCCCAATACCCTGACCACCAAGATATCGTCGACCAACGTAAGACCAATCGGATCTGGGTACTGATGTGAATGCAATATGCGTTCCAACTGATCTCGCTGCTGCTGATTACAGGGGGCGGCAATTAAACTACCCTGCATCGCCATACCGCGCAGACCGCTGGGTGAGTGAATTAGCGAACTGTCCTCTGTGCAGAGCTGTTCTACTAAACGCAGTTGACCGTCAATATTGATCTCTGTACAGCTACTAATATTGCCCGAATGAAAGATTTCGCTGTTGGCAGGGCGTCCAAAACAGTGCACCTCCCAACCGATAAATTTCCCACCTGGTGCAATATTAATCTGCGTGCTCAAATTCGATTGAGCCTCGGGGAAAAATATATTTTGCTGTGGTAGCCATTCGACAATCGCATCTTCGCAGACAGATATTTTTTGCGATTGAGTGCTGACCAGATCCGTTTTTGAACGATAAAATTTTGTCGCCCCGGGGGTGGTGATCAAGCAGTGAGAACCGGATTCCGCGCGAACGGTAATATCCAGTGTATCGCCACCAACCACGCCGCCTGGCGGGTGAAGCAGGTAGCTGTGGCAGATGTCGTTTTCAGGGTAAAACGGGCGCTGCAGAGTCAGTGGACCGCGCTGTTTTTTACGCACTAAACAGGTCTTTTCGCGCCGCACTGCATAGTCGAGTTCGAGTTCTGCAAGCCATCCTGACGGGGTCTTTTGATGAGTGCTTTCGCTGTTCATTGTTTGTATAACCAGAAGTTTTTAATTGAAATCTACCGATAAAAATCATGTATTTTTTGAAGACTACCACTAGAAAAAGCATCCTGGTTAGAAAAAAATGAAATAATAATAAGAGATTAAAAAAAGCCTCAAATTGGTGCAAAAAATAATTCAATGCACTAAAAAAACCCACGAATGAAATTGCATAAAAGATAAAAATTTGCGAAGAAAATTGAGGACTTTTAAGGGTTGGCGATATAAGGTACTAAGACTAAATTCCCCGCAGGTTTTCCGATGTTTTCTAAAAGAAGTGTTGTCAGTTTTTTGATTTTTACCGCTGCAATTTTTGCAGTGACGCTTATAGATCGAAATCCTCTGCCAGATTTTTCTCATTACACTCAGGTAAAAGAGAAGAAGAGCGCTTTTTTTGACTATATATTGCCACTGGTAAAGCACAGCAATCAGCTTGTGATAGAAGATCGCAAACAACTTGAGTTGCTGGCGGCAGAGGTTGGCGAATTATCTTTTTTTCAGCGTAGGACACTGATTGAATTGGCTGAAGATTATTATGTCGATAGAGAGAATCGCAGTGATTTTCAGGTTATCGAGCAGTTGCGATTGAGAGTTGATCCGGTGCCACTATCACTGGCACTGGCTCAGGCGGCAATTGAATCAGCTTGGGGAACTTCGCGTTTCGCGGTGCAGGGTAACAATCTTTTTGGTCAGTGGTGTTATAAAAAAGGCTGTGGTCTTGTGCCTCTTAGGCGCAATTCGGGCACACAGCATGAGGTGGCAAAATTTGACACGGTCTCCGAGTCGGTGGGTTCCTATATTCGCAATATCAATACCCATCGTGCCTATCAGGATTTACGTGTCAGCCGAGCGCAACTTCGCACTGAGCGAGGCTCAGCCAGCGGTCATCAGTTAGCCGAAAATCTGCTTGAGTATTCAGAGTTGCGTGAAAAATATGTCCATGAGGTACAGGCAGTTATTCGTATTAATAAGCTCGCTCGTTACGATACTTATTAAGTTTTCAGCCCTAATATAAAAGCTCAGAAATATTTTTAAACTGTTCCAGAGCTTCGGGGTTGGCCAGAGCATCGGTATTGTTCACCGCTTGACTGTGTACCACCTTGCGCACCGCCAATTCGACGATTTTTCCACTAATGGTCCGCGGGATATCTGCAACTGCAATTATCTTGGCCGGTACATGGCGCGGTGTTGTCTCGCGGCGAATCGTGGTTCGAATTTTCTTTTGTAACTCTTCGGTTAATTCGATGCCATCGCGCAAGACTATAAAGAGTATCACGCGAACATCATCGTCCCAGGTCTGGCCAATACAGATGCTGTCGACAATCTCATCGAGCTTTTCTACCTGACGGTAGATTTCCGCCGTGCCAATTCTTACCCCGCCGGGATTTAAAACTGCATCGGACCTGCCGTGAATAATAACCCCGTTATGAGCGGTTATTTCACCATAATCACCCTGTGCCCAAATTCCGGGATAGGTTTCGAAATAGGCACTCAGGTATTTTTTGTTGTCCGGGTCACTCCAGAAATAGATGGGGGCATTAGGAAAGGGTTTGATGCAGACCAGCTCACCTTTTTCTTCGATAACCGGCTCGCCCTTTTCATTCCAGATCTCTACCGCCATGCCCAGACCGCGACATTGGATCTCACCCTCCCAGACCGGCAGGCAGGGATTGCCGAGCACAAAGCAGGATAGAATATCGGTGCCACCGGAAATGGATGCCAGGCAGAGATCGGCTTTTATATCTCGATAGACGTAGCGAAAACTTTCATGGGAGAGTGGTGAGCCCGTGGAGAGTAGGGCTTTTAAATTTTTTAGGTTATGGGTTTCACTGGGCTTTACCCCGGCTTTTTCCAGTGCGGCAATATATTTGGCGCTGGTACCAAAGATACTGACCTGCTCCTGCTCGGCCATATCGATTAGAGATGCGGGCTGGGGGTGGAAGGGCGATCCATCATAGAGAACCAGTGTCGCTTCCGAGGCCAGTCCACTCACCAGCCAGTTCCACATCATCCAGCCGCAGGTGGTGAAGTAAAACAAAATATCCTCTTCTTGCAGGTCGGTATGCAGCCGCTGTTCTTTAAGGTGTTGAATCAAGGTGCCGCCGGCACTGTGAACAATACATTTGGGCACGCCGGTGGTGCCAGAGGAATACATAATAAAGAGTGGGTGGTCGAAAGGCAGTTGCTCAAAAACCAGTGGCGGTGTGTTTTCAGAGATTAGAAAGTCGCTGTATAGAGTCGCCGTGGGTATCTGCTCGAACACTGGCGAGTTGCCGGTAAGGGGTACGATTACTAACTGTTGAATGCTGTTGATATTACTGACAATCTCCTTCATGCGCGGCATACAGTCAATAGTTTTGCCATTGTAAAAATAACCATCACAGCCAAACAGCACCTTTGGTTCTATCTGGCCAAAGCGGTCCATAACCCCATTAATACCAAAGTCTGGAGAGCAGGATGACCAGATTGCACCTATGCTGGCGGTGGCAAGCATGGCCACCACAGTTTCGGGAATATTAGGCATAAAACCGGCAACGCGGTCGCCAGCCACTACGCCGGACTGTCTTAGTGCCGCGGCGCACTCGGCTACCTGCTGGTAGAGCTCGTCGTAACTGAGGGTTTTTCTTGAGCCGTTTTCCAGCCTCGAGATCAGCGCGGTTTTATCACTGCGATTGCGCAGGGCATTTTCGGCGTAATTAAGTCGCGCGCCACTAAACCATTTTGCCCCGGGAAACTGCTCACCGTTAACTAACACTTGATCAGCTTGCTGTGATGAACGGATCTCACAGTACTGCCAAATCTGTTGCCAAAAAAGTTGCGGCTGATCGACCGACCACTGGTGGAGTTGCTGGTAACCCTTAAATACCAGTCCGAGCTGGTTTTCAAGCTGTTTAACAAAGCCCTTTATATTGCTGGCGTTGATGGTTTGATCGCTGGGTTGCCACAGTGGCTGGGCTGTTTTTTGAGTTCGTTGTTGAGTCATTAATACGTCCCTGTAAGTGCTAATTGCCCGATTAGTATAGTCAAAACATCAGCAAAATCACCTAAAAGGTCTCAGTCGTCGCATAAATGCCCCGTTAGTCTCAAATATAGTGAGATGAATGGTTTATCTGAGGTAGTCTCTGGTGTGAAAGGCTCTATTTACAGTGTATCTAGCCTAATAAGAAGAATCAGAATAATAATTATTTTTTTACCTTGGGGGTATAAATCGATGTTTTTGAAGAAAAATGTTCTTTCTAGCAGTATTGCTCTAGCGTTAATAAGCGCCAGTGCTCCTGCTTTTGCTAATGACGGCGCAATTCAGGAAGTGGTTGTTCAGGGTGGTCTTCGTGCGAGTTTGAAGGCAAATATGGATATCAAAAGAGACTCAGTAGGCGTTGTTGACGCGATCACTGCTGAAGACATGGGTAAGTTCCCGGATACCAACCTTGCAGAATCTCTCCAGCGTATCACTGGTGTATCTATCAGCCGTTCAAACGGTGAAGGTAGTCAGGTTACTGTTCGTGGTTTTGGTCCTGAGTACAACCTGGTAACCCTGAATGGTCGCCAGCTACCTACTCACAACGGTACTAACCGATCTTTTGACTTTGCCGATCTAGCTTCTGAAGGTATTTCTGCAGTTGAAGTTTACAAAACGGGTCAGGCTAACGTTCCTACCGGTGGTATCGGTTCTTCTATTAACATAATTACTTCACGCCCCCTCGAGAACCCCGGGTTTAAGAGCAGTGTTGGCGTTAAGTTAGTTGCTGATTCATCAGTAACTATTGGTGATGAAGAGCTAACTCCTGAATTCTCAGGTGTTTTCTCAAACACTTTCTTTAACGATACTCTCGGTGTCTCGTTGAGTGGTGTTGCTCAGAATCGTATTGGCGGTCAAGCCTCTGCTACTGTTGGCGGATGGAATACAACCACTGCTGACTCTTCAGAGTGGACGCGCAGAATTTCTGACGATGGTCACCTCAATCTTGAAAACCTTCCCGAAGGTACACTGATATCTAAGCCTCAGAGCATGGCTTACAGCCTTTCAAACTTTGAGTCTGATCGTGTAAACGGTATGTTGAATGTACAGTGGGCTCCAAGTGAAACCATTACTGCAACTGTTGATTACGTTTACAGTTCAATGATTGTTGAGAGCCGCTACAACGATTTGGCTTCCTGGTTTAACGGTGGTAACAGAGACCGCGCCTCAAGCTGGGCTACTGTTGAAGACGGTAACTCTACTCCGCTGTTCTACACCGAAGAGGAAAAAGGTACTACTGACTTTACCAATGGTGTTGGTTACAACAAGGACCGCAACAAGTCTAATTCAGCTGGTCTAAACATTGAGTGGCAGGCTGCTGATAACCTGGTTCTGGAACTTGATTACCACGATTCAGTTTCGAAAAGATCAGGTATGGATCCACGCTCTGGTTCGATCACTATGGCCAGCTTCAACCGTCGCAACACCACAGGACGCTTTGGTGGTGAGATGGGTATCCTGGATCTCGATCTGGGTACATTGGATGATGGTTCAGAACGTCCTCTCTATAAAGAAGACATGATTATCACTGGTAGCCAGTTCGGCAGTGGCCAGTCAGATATGCAGATTGAAGCTACAAGCTTATCTGGTACTTTTGACTTCTCAGAGTCTACAAGTGTTGATTTCGGTGTTGAGCTTAATGAAGTTAGCAACCGTTCAGTAGGTGCACTGGTTGAGAGTGGCACCTGGGGTGGTATTACTGATATCACTGGTGATCTGGTTGACGTACTGGATAGACGTTCTATGGCTGGTCAGTTTGATCAGGTTGCAAACGCCGATGATGAGAGTCTGCAGGTAGAGTTCTTTACTGCTAATCTTGAAGATCTTATCCATATCGCTGAAACAAATATTGCTTCAGGTCGCTATACGCCTAACCCTAACCAGCAGAGCACTTTTGGTGAATGTGGAACGGCTTACTGTGATATTCAGGGCAAAAATGTTCCTTGGGATTCAGATCTTCAGACGACTGAAGAGACAAAAGTTGCTTACTTCCAGTTGAATCACGCAACAGAATATAACGCTATGCCGATTAATGTTCGTGCGGGTCTGCGCTACGAAGAGACTGAAATCTCTTCTGCCGGTATTGTTCCCAAGTACGAAGGTGTTACATGGACCAACGCTGCTAACGAATTTATGATCAGCGCGACAGAGCCACAGAATGTTGATGATACAGGTGAATACGATCTGCTATTACCTAATCTGGATTTCGATATCTCGGTAACTGACGATATGGTTCTGCGCGCCTCGGTGAGCAAGACAGTAACTCGTCCAAACTATGCACAAATTAAAGGTGGAACTACCCTGGGTGGTTTGAGCTTTAAAGGTCTGCAGGGTACTGGCGGAACAGAAGCCAGTGGTGGTAACCCGGGTCTTGAGCCAATTGAAGCAACTAACTTCGACCTCTCTGCTGAGTGGTACTACGGTGAAGATAGCTACGTTTCTCTTGGTTACTTCAAGAAAGACGTAAAGAACTTTATCGCTGCTGGTGAAGAGCGACAGTCTGAGCGTTGGAACCTGCCACACCCAGCACTGGGTGATTTCTGGAAGCAGGCTGTAGTTGATGCTGCAGTTGATGGTGCAACCACAGAAGCTGAAGTATTTGACTGGATCAGAGACAACCGTGCGCCTTCTGCAGAGTGGAGCCTAAACGGTGATCAGGTCACTATTAATGGTGTTGCTGGCGATCCGCTAGTGCCTGTTGATGTTAAGACCGACGTCAACATGAACGATGCAGAAGTATCTGGTTGGGAATTTGCTGTTCAGCACAACTTTGCTGATACCGGTTACGGCATGATCGTTAACTACACAATGGCAGATGCCAATATCAGCTACGACAACAGCTTCACCAGTGGTGCACAGTTTGTTATCAACGGCCTCAGTGATTCAGCCAACTTTATCGCTTTCTATGATAAAGACGGTTTGCAGGCTCGAGTAGCTTACAACTGGAGAGATGATTTCCTCGCCGGTGTTGGCCAGCCTCAGGGTACTTTCACTAACCCAACTAACGTTCGAGCCTACGGTCAGTGGGACTTTAACGTCAGCTATGAATACGATGAAAACTTCACCGTATTTGTTGAAGGCCTTAACGTTACTGAGTCAGTGCCTAGAAACTACGGCCGCATCGAGAGCCAGGTACTGGGTGTTTACCAGGGTGGCGCACGCTACAACTTCGGTGCTCGCTATAAGTTCTAAGTTAGCCCTGAACAGGTAACACAACGTAAAAAGTAAGATGAAAACGGAAGCCGCTTAACCTGTTAAGCGGCTTCTTTCTTTCAGGCAAATTGGAAAAACCCAAACAGCTCTCAAACCGTATTAATTAGAACTGGTTAAAGAGTCCCGATTAAACATTGTAGCTATGGAATCTTCGCGCTATCCTAGGTTCAAAGAATCTATACAAGACTGCTCTGAAGTAGCCCTAATACCTACTAAAAGCCTAATAAAAGGCCTAATAAAAGACCTAAAAAAATAGCTGATACAAATGAGTAAAAAAATAAGTCGACTTGTGATTGTGGGCGGGGGAACTGCCGGCTGGTTATCCGCCGGTGTGATCGCTGCCGAGCATGCTATTTCCCAAAATGCTAATCAAGAGCACGGTGACCAGCAGGACAATCAGTTTCAGCTAACCCTAATAGAATCCCCGGATATTAAAACCATCGGCGTCGGTGAGGGCACCTGGCCTTCCATGCGCACCACATTGAACAAGATGGGGCTCTCGGAAACGGACTTTATTCGCGAGTGTACGGCCAGCTTTAAGCAGGGCACCGAATTTGCCGGTTGGACAACCGGAGAGAACGACAACTACACCCATCCTTTCACCGCACCTCAGGGATACAACGAGACCAATCTGGCACCCCACTGGCAGGAATTGCAGGGCAGACCCAGATTTGATCAGGCAGTTTCACATCAGTCAGTACTGTTCCCAGATTCACGGGCACCAAAACAGATTTCAACCCCGGAATACGCCGGCACGGTTAACTACGGTTATCATTTGGATGCGGCCAAATTCGCCGAGTTCTTGCGCAAGCACTGTGTCGATAAATTGGGGGTAAAACATATAAAAGCCAATGTAACTGCAGTGAACTCCGCCGAAAATGGTGATATTGCATCGGTTACTACAGATTCCAGCGGCGCTATTGAAGGGGATCTGTTTATCGACTGCAGCGGCTCCAGAGCTCTGCTGTTGGGTGAACATTACAAAATACCCCTGCGCAGTAAAAAGCAGTATCTGTTTAACGATACCGCACTGGCTGTACAGGTTCCCTACAGCAATCCCGATGATCCAATTGCCTCCTGTACCCTGTCTACCGCTCAAAGTGCTGGCTGGATCTGGGATATTGGCCTGCCCTCAAGGCGCGGAACCGGTCATGTCTATTCCAGTGCCCATAATAGCCAAGAGAATGCCACCGCCGAACTGCTGCGTTATATAGAGCGCACCGCTGGTTCACAGGCCGCTGCAGATGCCGAACCGCGGAAAATTAATTTTGATCCCGGCCATCGCACCGAGTTCTGGCATAAAAACTGTGTCGCCATCGGCATGTCCGCCGGATTTATTGAGCCTTTAGAAGCCTCCGCGCTGATTCTGGTCGAGCTGTCCTCCAATATGATTGCCGAACAGCTGCCAGCCAACCGCGAGATGATGGACATAGTCGCCAAGCGATTTAACGACAAGTTCTTATATCGCTGGGACCGTATTATCGATTTTCTTAAGCTGCACTATATTTTGAATCGTCGCCAGGATCAGTACTGGCGCGATCATCTCGATCCATCGTCAATCCCCGACAGCCTGCAAGAGCTTATCGCCCTGTGGAAATATCAGGGACCCTGGCATCGCGATACCAACCATACCGATGAGATGTTTCCCTCGGCCAGTTTTCAGTATGTGCTCTACGGCATGAACTTCGAAACTAACCCCAGTACAACCATTCGCCGCTCGGATCGGTTGGGTCGGGAAGCCGCCGTAAACCTGTTCCAGAAAAATGCCAAGCAGCGTCGTGAGCTCGAGATGGCAATGCCGACAAATCGCCAACTAATTGAAAAAATTAATACCTATGGGCTGCAAAAAATATAAATTTTTATAGCCGTCACAGATTTATTTAAAGTATATATATTAAGGGTTACAGCATGAGTAAATATTCACTTCTTAGTCAGTCGGAACACGCCAAGCTAAGAGTTATCACCGAACGTGGCGCCGCCTATGGCGACAACCTAATGTACGCCATGACCTTCCCTCTCGAGTTTAGGAATATCGAATCTAGTTATCCGATCTTCTTTGCCAAAGACGGTGAATCCGGACAATTTTATCCACTGGCGCTATTTGGTTTTCAGCGCGATGAAAATCTCTATCTGAAAGGCAGTCATTGGGATGCCACCTATATGCCAATGATGGTTGAGAGAAATCCTTTTCTGATTGGCTTTCAGCAATCACCAGATGTTGAGAATGGTGAGAAGAGACCCGTGGTTTCTATCAATATTGAAAGTCCTCGAATCACTGAAATTGAAACTGAGGTTAAAAGTGAAGCACTGTTTACCGATAGTGGTGAGCCCAGCGAGTACCTGCAGAAATCGATGGAGAATTTACAGACTATCCATCGTGGTCACGAGCAGAACAAAGCGTTTATTGCCGTGCTTTTAGAAAATGACTTGCTCGAAGGCTTTAATCTGGATATCACCCTAAAAGATGGTTCCAACAATCGATTAGAGGGTTTCTACACCATCAATGAAGAAAAGCTCGCCGGTCTGCAAGCCGAGACGCTGGGTAAATTACACGAGCAGGGATTCCTGCAGGCGATCTATATGGCCGTTGCCTCATTCTCACGAGTTAGCGGTTTGATCGCCAAGAAAAATGCCAGTCTCGACTAACCCTTAGTTCTTAACCCTTCTACATAAATTAATAACGAGTATTGAATATTGTTAGAGATTAAGCGCCAGATTAGAGAAGTCACCGGTTGTCGACCCGACAGCCTCAGCGACGATATTCTCAATTCCAACGAGCCTCTGGTGCTGCGTGGTCTGACTGCGGACTGGCCGATTGTTAAAGCGGCAGTGCAATCTCCTGCGCAGGCTGAGGCGTATATTTTACAGTTCGACAGTGGTCAGCAGCTGACAGCTTACCGAGGCGAGCCGGAAATAGAGGGGCGAATTTTCTACACCGAAGATTTAAGTGGTTTTAATTTCGACAGAATTCGGTTGCCGCTGCCGCAAGTATTTGGAAATCTTCGCCAGTACAGCAGCGAAGCGCAGCCACCGACCCTGTATGTGGGTTCGACCATGGTGGATAACTGGCTGCCGGGATTTCGAGATAGCAACGATTTGGTTATAGAGGGTCATGATCCTCTGGTCAGTATCTGGATTGGCAACCGCAGTCGAATAGCCGCCCATTATGATTTTCCAACCAATATTGCCTGTACAGTGGCAGGGCGCAGACGCTTTACCCTGTTTCCCCCAGAGCAACTTGAAAATCTTTATGTGGGCCCGATCGACTTTACCCCAGCGGGGCAGTCTATTAGCCTGGTCGACTTTGCCAAGCCCGACTTCGATGCCTACCCGAAATTTCGTCAGGCACTGGAAGCGGCCCAGGTAGTCGAGCTGGAACCCGGTGATGCCATCCTTATCCCCAGTATGTGGTGGCACCATGTAGAGTCGCTGGATGATATGAATATATTGATCAACTACTGGTGGCGTAATACCCCCGCTTATATGGGCTCGCCTGTGAATGTTTTACAGCACGCGATTATGGGTATTCGTGATCTTCCCCCAGAGCAGCGCGACGCCTGGCGAGAGATTTTTGATCACTATGTATTTAATGCTGACGAAGAGAATTATCAGCATATGCCGGAACAGGCACGAGGGGTTTTAAACCCTTTGGATGAGGCAGTGGCCAGACAGATTCACAAGCTATTGTTAAGTAAATTTAAACGTTAGCTTTTATTGTAGAGAGTATCGGAGAGACTATTTTGACAGCTCAAAAAGTAAGAAAAGTGGTGATTGTCGGCGGCGGAACTGCCGGTTGGGTGGCAGCCGCATCCGTGGCAAAACTGCTGGGTAAAAATCTTGATATCTCCCTGATTGAATCCGATGAAATCGGCACCGTGGGTGTCGGCGAAGCCACCATCCCGACCCTAATCACCCTCCATCAATTGCTTAAAATTGATGAGCGGGAATTTATGGCCGCCGTGCAGGGCACCTTTAAGCTGGGTATCTCTTTCGAGAACTGGAGAGATGTCGGCAAAGACTATATTCACTCCTTTGGTTTTACCGGCAAAGACTGCTGGGCCGCGGGCTTTGTGCACTTTTGGTTAAAGGCTAGAGCGCAGGGTAATACCGCCGATTTTGGCGAGTACTGCACCGAACTAATGGCCGCCAAAGCCAATAAATTCGCCGTATTTAAGCCCGATGGGCTCAACTATGCCTATCATATGGATGCCAGCCTCTACGCCAAATTTATGCGCAAGATTGCCGAGCAACACGGCTGCAAGCGCATCGAAGGAAAGATTATTGAGGTTGGTACCAACGCCGATACAGGCTTTATCGAGCACGTGCAGTTAGCCTCCGGACAGAAAGTAGAAGGGGATCTATTTATCGACTGCAGTGGCTTCCGAGCACTGTTGATCGGTGAAACTCTAAACACCGACTACGAAGACTGGTCAAAGTGGTTGCCCTGCGACAGCGCAATCGCCGTGCAGACCCGCTCAGTGGCTGAACCTATTCCCTACACCCGCTCAATCGCCAGAGCTGCAGGCTGGCAGTGGCGTATCCCATTGCAGTCGCGAGTCGGCAATGGCCACGTGTTCTGCAGCAAGTATATTTCTGACGAGGAAGCGACCCAAACCCTGCTGAATAATATTGAAGGGGAAGTTTTAACCGAGCCCCGCGTGATTAAATTCCGCACCGGTCAGCGCACCCAGCACTGGAATAAAAACTGTATTGCACTGGGTCTCGCCGGAGGCTTTGTCGAGCCGCTGGAATCCACCAGTATTCATATGGTGCAGAGCGGCATACTGCGCCTGTTGCGAATGTTCCCGTTTGAAGGGGTCAATGAGCCCTATGTCAAAGAGTTCAATAAGCAGATGAGTGATGAATTTCACTTTATCCGCGACTTTATTGTTCTGCACTACCATGTCACCGAACGGGAAGACACCGAGTTTTGGCGTCACTGCAAAACCATGGAAATTCCCGAAAGCCTGCAGCACCGTATCGATATGTTTAAACAGACCGGCAGTGTCTTCCACAAGATTGGCGATCTGTTTGCCGAAAACTCCTGGACTCAGGTGATGTTGGGGCAGGGTTTAGTGCCTGAACAGCACCACCCGATTGTCGATATGATGAGCGACGATGAGCTAAAAGCCTTTATGCACAGCATAAAATCATCGGTCGATCATGTAGTCGGTCAGCTGCCGAGCCATCAGGAATTTATTAGCAGATACTGCAAAGCAGGCGCTATGTAGCCTAAAATTTAAGTAAGCACTTATAGTAAGCGCTTACTTAAAAATTCTCTAAGCGCTCTTTGCTGCTCTTCACTGAGATCAGTCACTAGATCATTTAAGCTTGCTGGTAAGTGCCGCTGAGGATCCTCAGCGGTTTGAAATACAAAGTAATTAAAGTATTGTCGCCAGGCCTCGCGCTTTTCCGGACTCAGCTTGGCGATACTCAGCATACTGTGCATCATACTGTCATTGGCTGAAGGGGTTCCCTGAGTCTGTCCGCCCCACCAGTAATTGACCAGTATATTTAGTCCCTCTAACGACTCGACTCCGTGCCACCACAGCGCCGGAATATAGACAGCATCTCCAGGTTCTAAAATCGCCTGCTGGGCAGCAGCTTCAGCCTGCGCATAGTTGGGAAATTGCTCGAGATCCGGCTGACGAATATCCACCATACTCACCGGCACACCGGCGGGTGTGCTCAGTGCCGGGCCCGGGTAGAGATTATTTATTTGCTCGGGCGGATAGAGGGTGAATCGTCTGCGACCGGCAACCACCGTGGCAATATTGTCGTGAATATCATAGTGGGGAGCCACCATCGCCCGATTGCCCAACCACAGAGTTGGTGCAATAGAGCTATCCAATAATGGCTGAGGGTTTTGGTCTTCAAAACCTTTTAGTGCATCGCGGATAGGGATGGCCTGCAACGCAATAGCGTGAGGATTGGGTTGATCAATTATTTTTAATAGCTGTTCAAGGGCAGAACTCAGCGTCGTCGATGCACGGCTAAAGTTCATGGTCTGCAGATCGTCACCGTAAAAGAAACGTCCATTAATCTCTGGGTTGCCGACCACGGCAGGGACCGACTGCTCGCTGTCCATCGCGCTTAAATAATTGGCAATTGCCTGAGGGGACTCTGTTCCAGCCTTAACTGCCGACCAGTCGCCGGCCAGTGATTTGAGCAGTGCTGGTTTATTTAGCGGAACAATTTCGTTTTCAAACTGTTCAGCGCTGACCTGATGCCAGACTGGAATCTCGAGCACAGATATCCCCTTAGTGGTGTTTAAATCAGTAGCCATAGCTTATAGCAAGAGACTGTATTTTGCTCTTTACTTAACTCTTAAAATATCATTCCAACTGGTGGTGTAGGCGGGGGAGAGATGTTCGCGCTTCATGGCCCAGTTTTTTGTCTTCGAACTGCCTGTCTTTGAATTACCTGTCTTTGAATTGATAGAAACCCCCTGTCCGGCAAAGAACAGTTTGCTCTTGCCACCCCGATTAATTTTATCCAGCGTCGACATCAGAGCCCGGCTTTTCTTTCGCTCAGGGCTGTTTTCGCGCTCAGGGCTGTTCATGCGCTCAGGGCTGTTCGACTGCGCTGCCTCCTGATCAAACAGACTTGGCTGATAGACCCCGGCTTCGTAAAAGTCTGACAACATAACCCCCGCTTTGGCGTAGGCAAAACCATCGCGCCAGATACATTCCAGCAGCCGCATCGCCAGATTGATTAGATCGCGACTATCATCGCTGGGCACAGATAACTCACCGCTGATTGAGTTCGAGTACTGCGGTTGCTGAGCATTAAACGGACTGGTGCGAATAAAAACATTGATCACTTTCGCGTAGCGTTTTTCCTTGCGCAGCTTTTCCGCCGCTCGCACACTGTGCTGACAGATCGCCTCACGCATCTCTTGCAACGTTGTAACCCGCTCACCAAATGAGCGACTACAGACAATCTGTTTCTTGGTCGGCGGTGCCTCCTCAAGCTCAATACAGGACTCGCCATTCAGTTCACGAACGGTACGTTCAACCACCACAGAAAAATGCTGGCGAATATGTTTTGGATTGGCATTGGCCAGATCCAGAGCGCTATTAATGCCCATCTGCTGAAGGCGCAAACCGAGACGCCGACCAATCCCCCAGACCTCGTCGACCGGCAGCAATGCCATCAGTCGCTGCTGTCGCAGGGGATCGCTAAGATCGACAACTCCCTGAGTAGCCGGATACTTTTTTGCCCCGTGGTTAGCCATTTTCGCTAATGTTTTGGTTGGAGCAATACCCACACAGACAGTAATACCCGTCCAATCGCCAATAATCTGTCTAACCTGTTGGCCAAATAGAGTATTGGAGAGTAATGATTGAGTGCCGGTTAAATCGAGAAATGCTTCATCTATAGAGTAAATCTCCACCCGCTGTGCCAACTCCTCAAGAGTGCGCATTACCCGCGCTGACATATCCGCATAGAGTGTGTAGTTGGATGAGAATACCGCAATATTATGCTGGCGCAGCTCGTTGCGAATCTTAAAGATCGGCACACCCATTTTAATCCCCAGCGCCTTGGCCTCTTTAGAGCGCGCCACCACACAGCCATCGTTATTGGAGAGCACAACAAGAGGGCGGTGCTTTAGGTCGGGCCTAAATAACTTCTCACAGCTGGCGTAAAAATTATTGCAGTCGACAAGGGCAAAGGTAGACGGTGACACAAATAACCTGCTATTTATGTCTAAGATTGCGAATCACATGGGTCACCACGCCAAAAATATCCAGCTCAGAACCCTCGGGAATATCAATGGGCGAGTAGGCTTTATTCTTCGGCATCAGGCAGGTGTGCGGTCGCAGTTGCAGCTCTTTAACGGTAAATTCCCCGTGTATTCCGGCGATCACGATATCCCCGTGAGCTGCCGGGATAGAGCGATCGATCACCAGCATATCCTCAGCATAGATCCCCGCATCAATCATCGAATCACCCTGCACACGCACAAAGAAAGTTGCCGCAGGGCGCTTGATACAGTGTTCATTTAGATCCAGAGACTGCTCGATATAGTCCTCTGCCGGCGATGGAAATCCGGCGGATACTGCCTCGCGAAATAGCGGTATACCAATAAAATTGTTTTTTATATGAACGGCCGTACCGCCATGTCTTACCAGCAAGACACTCATAGAAACTCCCCGCAAAAATCATTATTACTGTTTATATATACAGTATCTAGTGCGGGGCGGATTTCTTCAAGGGAAATCAAAAGCTAAATTAAAATATTTTTAATTAGAGATCGTTGGAGCAGGGCAGCAGTGGCCAGATTTTAAGGTTGTGCATTTTCATCTTCTCGGCATCGACCAAAAAGCGCACCAGAATAAAGTAGATATCCAGATCAAAGCGATCATCCTCAGGGGTCGGCGCGGATAGGGAGTCTGTATTGAGGTTGTTATACTGGTTACCTGATTGCCTATCTGCCAGCTGATAGCCCTGATCATAGAGATCCTCAATCAAGCTGAGTTTGGCGATATAGCGCCAGTTATAAACCACATGAAAGGCAACATTCTCTGGCTCCTGCATATCCCGCTCCTCAATCATAATTGCACCGGGATAGGGCCACATTTTTAACTGGTAATTATTGAGTGCGGTAGTTACTCGCTGATTGTAAGCGGCCGCTTCTTCGGCACCATGGCAGGCACCAAAGCATTTCTTCAGCTGGGCGCGAAAGCAGGGTTTTTGATTGGCCGCATTGATATCCGACTCCAGCCCCAACAGCTTATGGCAGAGAAAATAGCGATCGGCGAGTTTTTCGATCTGCTTTGAGGCCTGGCGCGGTGAGCGAAACAGACCAAAGCGTTCATCAACCCCCTCAGCATCCAACTCCACCGCTTCGATAGCAATTCGTTGATAGCCATTGCGATCTTCTTCGCAGCGATACTGATAGAGCTTTTTGGTTTTACGTAGACGCCGGTTATACAGTGGCGACAGCGCCTTGATCTGATTGCTCTCACGAATCTGCGCACCGAAATCAGTTGGCGCCTTTTCAAAATCGATATGCGCCAGCTTGTTATTAATCTGCAGATCTTTGGGGTTTTTATGATCCTGAGAAAAGTGGCTCATCACACGATTGCGGATATGCACGCTCTTGCCCACATAGAGCAGCACGCCACTGGCATCATAAAAATAGTAGACTCCAGCTGAGGCCGGCAGCTTTTTAATATCGCTGGCTTTAAGCAGTGGCGGCAGTGCGGGATTTTTTAATAGGCAGGTACAGGTGGAGGCGATCTCTTCATCGGAAAACAGTGCCGATGATTTAAGAAAAAAGCGCTGAATCATCTCTGCGTCATCGAGGGCGCGATGGCGGTTCTCAATCGGCAGTTGAAAGCGCTTAATAATCTGATCGAGACCGTGGCGTTTAAACTGTGGATACAGACTGCGACTAAATTTCACTGAACAGAGTGGCTTGGCGTTGTAACTAATACCCGCGCGCTGAAACTCATTCTTTAGAAAGCCGTAATCAAAGCGCGCATTATGGGCCACCAAGGTGCGCCCCTCCAGGTAGCCGAGCAGTTGTTCGGCAATCTCGGCAAATAGCGGCGCACCGCGCAGCATGCTTGGGGCAATGCCGGTGAGCTTTTGAATAAACGGTGGTAAGGATGTTTCAGGGTCGATAAAGGACTGCCAGCGCTCAATCACTTCACCCTGCTCAATCACCAGCAGACCAATTTCAATTACCCGGTTATAGGTGGCTTTGCCGCCAGTGGTTTCAAGGTCGAGCAAGACCATTTTTTCCGGAAAGCCCTTTGAGAGCAGCGCAGGTGTCGGAGTCTCGTTATCCAGCCAGTTTAATTGCATGGGAATATTTTTATGATATTGAGCTTATGTTTACGGCGGCTGCCTGACAGGCGATCAATCGGGTGTTATTTCACGACGAATTATAAAATATCCCCACAGGATTGATTGGCCGGCACTGCAATATCCATCATTTTTGGGTTGGGCAAGTCGAGGCCATCCATAAGCGCAATATACTCATCACGGCTGTTTACCTGCAGGCGCGGATTGTGCCTTTTTTCCTCGCTTATGCTGCTGACCATCCAGCCCTTATAGTCATGTGCTGGATAAACCAGGGTGTTGTCAGGCAGTTTTAAGAGTCGGTTAAACAGGCTGTTGTACTGATGCTCGGCACTGCCATTTTGGAAGTCAGTACGGCCGGTGCCGCGAATTAACAAGGTATCACCGCTAAACAGCATGGGCTGATTGTTATCGGATTGAGACTCGTGCAGGTAGAAGCTATAGGAGTCATCCGTGTGTCCGGGACAGTAAATAACCTCTATACGTAGATTGCCTACTTTTAAATGGTCACCATCGACAAAGGTGTTGGACAGGCAGTTGGCCAATGACTCTCTGCCCATCATGGTTTTGCAGCCCGTGGCATCGCGCAGTGCACCGAGACCGGTAACATGATCGGCATGGGTGTGGGTATCAATGGCCAGAGTCAGATTTAGATTGAGCTGCTTAATTAATTGCAGTGTTTGATCTGTGCGCTCTAATACTGAGTCGATCAGCAGTGCTGCGCCGCTGCTTTTATCGCCAATAAGATAGCTGTAGGTGGATGAGTCGGGGTCAAAAATTTGTCTAAAAATCATCTTAAATCACTCCTATTAAATAATTCCTTTGATAAGTTGGTCGCCTAGGGTTATAAAGGTTGTCACGATTAGGCTAATAGCAAAGATTTTCTGTAGTTGAGCCCCGGCAATTTTGTCTGCGATCAGGTGACCACCGAGCATCCCGATTAACCCACCCAAGCAGATTTTCGCCAGCAGTGGCCAGTCCACCATAGGACTGGAGGCGACAAAGCTAAAGAATCCAGTGGCGCTGATCAGGGTGATAATTAACAGCGACGTTGCGACTGCCTGACGCATAGATACCTGAGTAATAAATAATAATGTCGGCACAATCAAAAAACCGCCACCAACACCAAACAGCCCGCTTAAAAGTCCGATAATTAATCCGGCGCTGAGCAGTCCGGCAAAACATTTTCTGGTGAGCTTAAATGTCTCGGCATCGCTAAAGCGACAGATGGGTTCAATATAATTGGTCTCAGAGCCTATATTAGAGCGCACCACTTCTGCACGCTCCGGCGACGTAATGGTTTGACGCCACATAATGATGGCAATGGTAAAAGCGAGCGTAGAAAAACCAGCCAGTAAAAATAAGTCGGGGATCTGATTGCCGAGATATTTCCCCAAGGGTGCAAACAGTGCTCCGCCCAATCCCAGTGACAGTGCTGGAATCCATAAAATATACTTTCCCTGCCAGTTGCTGATTGAGCCAACAAATGCGCTGACTGCAACTGCGCCCAACGCTATACCTATGGCCTCATTGATCGGTAGTCCCAACAGCAGGATTAATAATGGAACAGCAAAGATAGAGCCGCCGGCACCGGTAAGTCCGAGCACGGTGCCTATAATCAAGCCAATAAGAACACTGACAATAATCATTATCGACCTGTTAGCGCTGTCGGTTGGGTTTATTCCACGGCATATGTGCCAGTAACATGGCCATAGCGCAGCTGTTAGTCATTCCCGCGAAGGCCAATCCGGCACCGACAAACGCCGGGAGCATGAGGAACCATGGGTTAAGAAACACGCCGAGGCTAACTCCAATGACGACCAGACTGCCTGCCGTAATACGCACCTGTCGCTCCAGAGAGATAGTATTTCCGGGGCCCTGCTGAATAGATAATCCAGCGGCATTTAGCGCATTTAGACCGCCTTCGATAATAACCAACGGGCAGTCGAGATCGCTCTTTAACTTTTCGGCAGCGCGAGTGGCCCGCTGCCCGCTGGCACACAATAGATAGACTGGGTGCTCGGGATTCTGGCCCTGCTCGGCAAGGTAGGTTTTTACCTCGGCGCAATTAAGCTCCTGCAATGGAAAGTGAGCGCTGCCCTCAAGAGACAGGTTTTCCACCTCGGCGGCTGTGCGTACGTCGATAATTTGCGGTGTAGTCTCAGTCTGAATAATTCGTTTAAATTCAGCGGCTGAAATAGTTTTAGCTGAATGTTTCATTAGATCCCTCTTTTAAATTCCTCTGCAGTAAATGGACTTTAATACAGTAATAATTTGTATAGATTCCGTGCCCAAAAGACTGTAAAAAATAGTTTGTGCCTCTCGGCGTGTCTGTACTAGTTGAGCATTGCGCAGCGATGCCAGGTGTTGCGATAGGGCGGACTGACTCAGGTTGGTTATTTCGTGCAGTTCACCCACTGAGCGCTCGCCATTAAGCAGCGTGCAGAGAATCATCAGACGATTAACATTGCCCAGCTGTTTAAGCATAACGGCTGCCTGTTGAGCATGCTTTTCCAGCTGCTGAATATCGGCAGGGCTGATGGCTGTTTTTTTACTTGCTTTGGTCACTACATAGACTCCTAAAAATTATAGGATTGGGTTTGCCGTTAAAGCAGGTGGCAAATCAACTTCCTTTAATATAAGAAAAGACTAATTTAGATAAATCTAATACAAAAGTTAAAACTGCAGCTTTTATGCGTTACATCAAATAGCTGCGCTGCTGGACGGATAACCTCAAGCTAAGTATCCTGCGCGCTCTTTGTCAGGCACATTAGGTTCCTATGACCAGCGTATTTGAGCAGCATATTCGAGATTGGCTACAGACATTTATTGTCGAGCTAAACCTGTGCCCCTTTGCGCGCCCGGTGATCGCCGCGGATACCTTGCGAATCGCCGTCTGCGAATCCGAAGATCTCAATCAACTCAATCAGGCCTTTTTGACCGAACTGGATTTAATTCAGCAGAGTTCCGAACTGGATATAGCCACAACCCTATTAGTTATGCCCAATGCCTTGGCGAGTTTTGATGAGTATTTAATGTTTCTCGACAATGCCGAGGCTCTTATTGAAGAGCTGGGTCTCGACGGCACTATTCAGTTGGCCAGTTTTCATCCCGAGTATCTCTTTGATGGCGAAGACGAGCAGAGTGCCAGCCACTTTAGCAATCGCTCGCCCTATCCGGTGATTCATTTTCTCCGTGAAGATATGCTCACTAATGCACTGGATGAATTCCCCAATCCCGAGCAGATTCCACTGCGCAATATAAGCACCCTGGAAAAAATTGGCCGCGCCGAAATAGAGAAGCGTTGGCAGAAGTTGCAGGGGGATGCAGCCCAGTGAAAAAGCCTGATGTAATAGTTATTGGTGGCGGCGCCGCCGGTCTATTCTGTGCCTTTACCGCCGGTCAGCGCGGTCTGTCGGTGTTGGTGTTAGATAGCAGCAATAAAGTCGGCAAGAAAATTCTGATGTCCGGGGGTGGTCGCTGCAACTTCACCAATCTAGATATCACCCCGGAAAACTACCTGTGCAATAACCCGCACTTCTGTATCTCGGCGTTAAATCGTTATAACCAATGGCAGTTTATCGATATGGTTGAGCGCCATGGTATTGCCTACCACGAGCGCAAACACGGCGAGCTATTTTGCGATGAGTCGGCAAAAGATATTCTCGCCATGCTGCTGGATGAGTGTCAGCAGGCTGGTGTGGTGATTAAAACCAAATGTGAAATAAAGACGGTTGCCGCCTCGGAGCAGGAGGGTTATAGCTTGCAGACGTCTAGCGGAAACTATCAGTGCAAGTCGCTGGTAGTGGCCACAGGTGGGCTGTCTATTCCGACTATGGGTGCATCAGGGTTAGGCTATGAACTGGCCGAGCAGTTTGGTTTAAATCTGCTGCCGCGCAGTGCCGGTCTGGTGCCTTTTACCTTTAGTGACGGTATTAAGCAGATCTCCGAAAAGCTCTCGGGTCTGGCGGTGGATGTGGAGATGTCGGTCAACGGGATTAGCTTTCGCGAGAATTTACTGTTTACCCATCGCGGTATTAGCGGCCCGGCGACATTGCAGTTGTCGAGCTACTGGAAGCCGGGGCAAACCATCAGCGTTAATTTACTGCCTGATCTCAATAGTCAGGAATTGTTGCTCGGCTATAAAAAGACCAGCGCCAAAAGCCTGTTGCGCAATCTTTTAGCCCAGCATCTCTCCAAAGGTCTGGTGTTGGAATTGCAGAGTCTCTACTGGCTAAATATGCCGAGACAGCAATAGCGGAAATTCCCGATGCGACGCTGTTGGCTGTGGCCAAGCACTTAGAGGAGTGGCAGCTAAAACCCTCGGGAACTGAAGGCTATCGCACTGCTGAGGTCACTCTGTGCGGTGTGGATACAGATCAGCTGTCATCCAAGACTATGGAGTGTAAAACCCAGCCGGGACTGTATTTTGTCGGTGAGGTGGTGGATGTGACTGGCCATCTGGGCGGTTATAACTTCCAGTGGGCCTGGGCTTCTGGCTATGCGGCAGGGCTTTTTGTTTAGAAGACGCTCAGGGCTGTTTATTACGGGACGCTCAGGGCTGTTTATTTAGAAGGCTGTTTATATAGAAGACGCTCAAGGCTGATTGTTAAGAACAGCCCTGAGCCGCTTGTTAAAAAAGCCCTACTTTCTATTAGCTTTAGCCTTTCTGCGTCGCGCGGCAGTTTTTTCCAGTCTGATTTTTTCTCGCTCTTCTTTCTCAGCCCGCAAAACTTCCACCTGCTGCATTTCAATATCAATCACATCCGGTGTTTCAAAGGTAATAGCACCCAGAGTGCCGGCGCGCAGTTCATTGATAAAGATAGTTGAGACCCGCTCCAGATCAACCTGACCCCCGCTGCGCAAACAACCGCGCTGGGCACCAATAATCTCTAAAAGCTCAATCTCGGACTGTGGCAACGTTGAAAACTTAAAGCGCTCCTGCAGCAGTTTTGGGTATTTTTCCAACAGGAACTCAGCGGCAAAAAAGGCCACATCTTCA
The DNA here is from genome assembly GCA_943846685.1 of uncultured Pseudomonadales bacterium. Classification (GTDB taxonomy): domain Bacteria; phylum Pseudomonadota; class Gammaproteobacteria; order Pseudomonadales; family Porticoccaceae; genus HTCC2207. The sequence goes on along the minus strand of OX044363.1, from coordinate 141,949 downwards.
TAGCTTACGGCAGTATTTTTAATCGCACCGGTCGTGGCCAATCTGTAGCTGCTATTAGGATTTTCGATCTTCGGCCAGAGAATCCCCGGCGTATCCAACAGCATAATACCGTTGCGCAGATTGATCTTTTGCTGACCTTTGGTCACCGCCGGCTCATTGCCGGTTTTGGCAATATGACGGCCTGCTAGGCTGTTAATAAGTGAAGACTTACCCACGTTGGGGATACCGGTAACCATGACCAAAGTGTTACGGCCTTCCTTTTGTGGTGAAAGCTTATTAATCAGGTCTATAACCTGTTTGCTAGGGTCAAAATGCTGCAAATCCAGCGCCATGGTCTTGGTATTATCCTGCTGCTCATAATAATCCTGCCAGACCTTAGTCAGCTCAGGATCGGCGAGATCGCACTTGTTGAGGATTTTGATACAGGGCTTATCGGTAACCAATCCCTGAATAAACGGGTTGGAACTACTAAACGGAATACGCGCGTCCAATACTTCAACAACCAGATTGACCAGTGGCAGCGCCTCAATCATCTCGTTGCTGGCCTTGTGCATATGGCCGGGATACCAATGTATGGACATGCAGTCTCTCAATTAGGTTGTGTTAGGTTGGAAAAGTAGCGTTTATGGTTAGCCAGTCATTATACGCGCAAAGTCATGCTTGCATTCAGCCCTAAATATAATGATCATCGAATACTATAAAAACATAATAAAAAAGAAATTTTTTTGACTATTCAGACTAACCATTTAACCAAAGCCCTCTTGCTTAGAGCCGTTGCTGTAAGTACCGCTGTCGCCCTGTATCTAAAATTTCTGCTGCCGACCACCGCCGGGCTTTTCTATGAGCTCTATCATCTGCTATCGATCGATGTGCTCTACTCGGTCTACATTGGTTTTAAAGTAGCCGCAGTCTATTTTGCCCAGTGGCCGGGCCAGAATTTAGCCATTGCACTGCTGTGGATATTGCTCAGTCTGTTTATCTATTGGAAAAACAGCCGCCAGGAGCGAAGATCACAATGAACCGCCGCCAGTTTCTTGAATTTACCTCGTTGATACTCGCCGGCAGCAGCCTGGCGGGCAATACCTATTCCACCGAGCATCAGCAGCAGTTATTTGCGCTGGGTAAAAACTTTATCGAGCAGCCGGCCAATATTTTCAGCGATTCTCAGCGCCAGCTGGTGCGTAACCTAGTCGATATTATTATTCCGCGCACCGATACGCCGGGGGCACTGGATGCCAAAGCCGACCATTTTATTGAATTAACAGTCGCCCACTATATGACCGCCGAAGAGCGCAAAACCTTTGCTGCTGGACTGGGTGAACTGCAGGCGGTTATCGATAGTGCGGGTGATTTAGCGATAGAAGCAGAGAGTAAGGCACTAACTGTTCTTCTGACAGAACAGCTTAATAACCTTGAAGAGCGCCACTCAGATGCCGCTTGGTACCAGCTTGGCAATCGAGTAGGCAATGGTTTTGACAGCACTGCACCGTTTATCTGCCAGTTAAAAGAGTTAACAGTGGTGGGCTTCTTTATGTCCGAAGTCGGCGCAACTCAGGTATTGCGCCATAACCCGATGCCGGGAATTTTTGATGGCGAAACCCCACTGGCAACCGATCAGCCAAGCTGGTCACGCAATCGACCGGGTGATCTATCATGATCGATAAATCCTACGACGCAATTGTTATCGGCTCCGGCATTACCGGCGGCTGGGCCGCCAAAGAGCTCACCGAAAAAGGCCTAAACGTCCTGCTCCTCGACCGCAGCCCCGATGTAAAACATGGTATCGATTACAAAGGTGAACATGTGCCATCCTGGAAGCTGCCCTTTTATGGCAAAGACGAACGCCAGCTAAATCAGCGCGACTATTTTATAAGCCAGCACTCCGGGGTAATGGATGCCTCCAATCGCCACCTGTTTAATAACGACCGGAAAAATCCCTACCAATACGACCCCAAAAAGCCCTTTCAATGGATTCGTGGCGGCGGTGTAGGTGGGCGCTCACTTCTCTGGTATCGCCAGTGCTACCGTTTTAGCGAAGCGGATTTTAAAGCAAATAGCGACGATGGCCACGGTAGCCGCTGGCCAATAGGCTATAGCGATCTGGCACCCTGGTATGACTATGTTGAAGATTTTATCGGTGTCAGCGGTCAGGCCGAAGGGCTGGAACAGCTGCCTGATGGCAAGTTTTTACCGCCAATGAAAATGTACGGTATCGAGAAAACCGTGAAACAGCGGATCGAGAAAAAGATACCCGAAATCACCATGACCATTGGCCGCACCGCCGTCCTAACCGAGAACCATCGCGGCCGCGCCGCCTGCCATTACTGTGGCCCCTGCGAACGCGGCTGTTCCACCGGCAGTTATTTCAGCACCCAGAGCTCAACACTGCCCGCGGCCCGCGCCACCAACCGGCTAACATTGCGCCCAGACTCAGTAGTGGAGCGATTAGAGTACGATCCAGAGACAAGACGTGTTTCTATTATTCATGTAATTGATGCTAAAAGTGGCGAACGTCTGGAATTTAGCAGCAAGATAGTCTTTTTATGCGCCTCCACCATCGCCTCCACCCAGATACTGCTTAACTCCAGCTCCGAGCATTTCCCCAATGGCATGGCCAATAGCAGCGGTGTACTGGGTAAATACCTAATGGACCATACCACCGGCATTATTGGTTCGGCGGTATTTCTGGATAATCTCGATAGCTACTATTACGGCAATCGCCCCAATGGCTTCTATATTCCGCGGTTTAGAAATAACCAAAAGCAGGACAGCGATGCCGAGTTTATTCGCGGTTATGGCTTTCAGGGCAACTCCCTGCGCCCCCATTGGGCAGATTTGGCCAATCAAAAAGGCTTTGGCAAAACCTATAAAGACGCACTGACCAAACCCGGCAACTACTGGGCAGTGGGAATTGCCGGTTTTGGTGAATGTCTGCCCCACCAGGAAAACCGCGTAACTCTTGATGCCACCAAACCCGATCGCTTTGGTATACCCCAGGTGCGAGTAGATATGGAATTTCGAGACAACGAACTTAAAGCCCGCGCCGATATGGCCGTTCAAGCGGAGAAAATCTTCCGCGCCGCCGGCGCCGTGTTTTATCAAACCAACTCAGAAACCAACCCGCCCGGCGCCGGTGTCCATGAAATGGGTACAGCGCGAATGGGTGATAACCCCGAGGAATCGGTGCTAAATAAATGGAACCAGACCCATGATATCGCCAATCTATTTGTTACCGATGGCAGCTGTATGGTGTCGTCGTCCTGCGTAAACCCCTCGCTAACCTATATGGCATTAACCGCAAGAGCTTGCGATTACGCAGTGTCACAACTTAAAAAAGGCCTGATTTGATGACAATAAATAAAATCCCTTTCTGGCGTAGAGGCTGGTTTAAAGCACTGGCCCTGTTGATCCTGGTGGCCATTGGCGTCTTTGCTGTTATGGCCTACAAATACCAGGCCGCGCTATTTCCCGAGCCCACCTATGATCAGGTAGCTCCGGAGATTCCCGATCTTGATCTGGAAACAAAGATACTGATCTTTTCCAAGACCAATGGTTTTAGACATCTGGAAGCCATTCCCGCCGCGCGAAAATTATTTGAAAATATTGCCATTAAAAATGGCTGGAACAGTTTCTACACAGAAAATGCCGCCATCCATAACAGTGAAGATCTGGCGCAGTTTGACTTAGTAATCTGGTCCAATGTTAGTGGTGATGTTCTTACTCCAGAACAGCGTGAGGTTTTTAAAGCCTATCTGGAAAACGGCGGTTCGGTTTTAGCCATTCACGGCACCGGCGGCGATCCGGAATACCGCTGGTCCTGGCATCCACAGCAGCTAATCCGCGCCCAGTTTATTGGTCACCCCATGTTTCCCCAGTTTCGAGAAGCCACTATCCATATTGAAGATCACCTGCATCCGGCGATGGCATTCCTCCCCGAGTATTGGCAGCGCGAGGAAGAGTGGTACAGCTTTGCCGAGTCGCCTCGCGATCGTGTGACTGTATTGGCGACGGTTGATGAAGCGGAGTACGAGGTTAAGGACGAGATTGCCATGGGCGAGGATCATCCAGTGATTTGGCATCATAAAGTGGGTGAGGGCACAGTGTTTTATTCGGCGCTGGGGCATCAGGCCAGTGCTTATGATGAGCCCGAGCATCAGGCGATGTTGGAGGGGGCTATGGTTTGGTTGTTGAAATGACTCTTATCATTGACTAGGTAAAAATACTTGAACCAATATAAGTATGACTTTATGGTGTAAATCCTAAACGCCTAACGGAACTATATTCGCGTTACAGACCAAGGAATGGTGATGACGATATTGCGAATCTTCTTTTTTAAAATGCTGTTTGAAAAAATGGCATTTCTGCATATTTCTCAAGAACAACGATACCTTTCAAAAAAGTGCGCCGATAATAAAACCGTGCGCTTTAGTCTTAATTCTTTTCTATATTTAAATCAATTAGTTAAAAAATATCGAAGTGCCCTTGTAACAGATTACAAGGGTGCTCCGATAATAATTAGCCTGTTAAATTCAAATCAAAGTGGAGTATTTCACATGAAGAAAAATCTTTTAGCATTACTTTTAGCCAGTGTTTTTGTAGCGCCCGCCATAGCAGATAAACCTGAGTGGACTGGTAAAGGTAAACCAAGTGATGAGAAAAAGGCAGCGCATCAAGCCGCTATGCAAGCGAAAGAAGATATTGACGACAGTGAAGATCGAATAAAAGAGAAGGAAGAGAAGGAAGAGAAGGAAGGAAGAAGTTCTAACGAATTAAAGGGCATTGAAAAGCAAAGCCTCAAGAAATCAGAGCAGCCTCAAAAAGAACTTGATAAAGGTTCCGATAAAGGAAAAGAGTCGAGAGAAGAAAATAGTAAAAAATGGTGGAAATTCTGGGGCGAGTAAATGCAATAAGTTTAGGCAATTCGCCCGTTAATTAAATTGTCTAAAAAAATGGCAACAACAGACATAATCAACAGCTACAGCGAGAGAAAACAGGGAAGTGAGATGAATTTTAGCCATTGTTAAATGGAGGCTAAATTCCAACTACAGGATTGCAGGGAAGTAAGCCTTGCAACCTGCGGTAGCCTGCCAGTCAAAAATTTTCTATATTCCTTAGACTGTTAAATCGAGTTTGATCCTGATTTTCGGGCGTTTCACCACTCAAATTAAAAAAACATTATTTATTCCAGCGTATTCATCCGGGTGATATATGCGTCTTACTGAGGGTTTACAGTTAATGGTTATGTCGTCACGGTTTAACAATCTATTAGTGGTGCTGCTAATACAAGCTATGTCAGCTCAAGCAGAAGAGTTACAACCATTTTCCAGCGATGGGTGCAGCGCATTCCCAGATGGGACGCTTAAGCAAAATGATTTGTGGCTCGTTTGCTGCCAAGACCATGATTTCGCCTATTGGAAAGGTGGTACATATCAGGAAAGGCTAACCTCGGATAAAGAGCTAGAGACTTGTGTTTCTAAAGTTGGTGAGCCAGAAATTGCATTGCTAATGCTTGCTGGGGTAAGGGTTGGAGGCTCACCGTTTTTCCCTATGCAATTTAGATGGGGCTATGGGTGGCCATACCCTAGATTTTACGGTAAGCATACCAAGCAAGAATTAGAGCAAATTAAAAACTTAACAAGTAAAGGCACGGGACGCGAAAAAGCTGCGCCCGTGCTTTAGGCGTTATACGAATATTCATATCGAGATACCGATAAATGATTGACGAAATTTCAAAATCTATTAAAGCCTATTTATATGAAAGAGCTTCATGAAATTGGGGTCATGAAATTGGTGAAATTGGGGTCAGATGAGAATTTCCCTAGCTGAAATTGGGGTCAGATGAGAATTTCCCTAAATCCTCCCTTGAAATTGGGGTCAGATGAGAATTTCCTGAAATTGGGGTCTGAAATTGGGGTCAGATGAGAATTTCCCAACCCCTAAATCCTCCCTAGCTATTATCACCCACTTCAAACCACCGATAGGCAACCCCCGCCAAAATAGCCCCCACGATAGGTGCAATCCAAAACAGCCACAGTTGAGACACTGCCCAGCCGCCTTGGAAAAGAGCAACACCGGTACTTCTCGCTGGATTAACCGAGGTATTGGTTATCGGGATACTGATAAGGTGAATAAGCGTGAGCGCCAAACCAATTGCTATAGGGGCAAACCCCTGTGGTGCGCGTTTATCGGTTGCACCCAAAATAATGATTAGAAACATAAAGGTCATCACTATTTCAGTGACCAGAGCGGCAACTAGGGTATAGCCTCCAGGTGAATGTTCGCCATAACCATTCGACGCGAATCCAGCTGTAACATCAAAGCCTGCCTGCCCAGTCGCGATGATATATAACACCGCTGCTCCGGCTATACCACCTGCAACCTGTGCCCCTATATATGGGCCGACTTCCGAGATCGAAAAACGGCCGCCGGACCAGAGACCAAGTGAAACTGCGGGGTTGAGATGGCAGCCAGAGATATGTCCTAAAGCGAAGGCCATGGTTAGCACTGTCAGTCCAAACGCCAGAGAAACTCCTAGCAAACCAATGCCTACTTCAGGAAAAGCTGCAGCAAGAACAGCACTGCCGCAACCACCTAGTACTAGCCAAAATGTACCAATAAACTCTGCGCCTAATTTTTTTGATAATGTCATTTTTGTCTCCTAGTGAAAGTAGATATTTCTATTTGCTTTAAGAGCCTAACTGCCAGTTAAAAAGGCCTTTTGTCTTATGGCGATCAGCCCGATAATCCGTTGTTATTCATAAAGATAGTCCCAATAAAAAGCCGGCGATGATTATTTTTAGAGTGCTTTCTAAATTCTGCGCACTTGAAATTAAAAGCATCAACAGCCACTTCCCCTAAACGGTGATACTATTTACCAAAATATAAATCTCTCTAAGACCCCTATAAATATCGCGGAACAAGACTCACGCCTATGAGCCAATATACTTCTACTGTTAATACTCCAAATACCCCTATCCGCTGGGGCATTATTGGCGCTGGCCATATCGCCAGAACCTTCGCCACAGATATTAACTACGCACCCCATGCGACACTGACCGCAGTTGCCTCGCGAGAATTATCCCGCGCCCAGGCCTTTGCCGATGACTTTTCTATACCTACAGCCTACGGCAGTTATGAAGAGATTCTTGCCGATCCGAATATAGACGCAATCTATATAGCCACGCCCCACACCCATCATAAGCAGCAGTCCATTGACGCCTTGCGTGCCGGCAAACATGTACTCTGCGAAAAGCCGGCCACAGTCACACCCGCCGAACTGGAAGAGGTGATTGCCGTGGCTGAGCAGGAGCAGCGCTATTTTATGGAGGGGATGTGGACGTACTTTATGCCGGTGATTCAAAAGGCTAGGGAGTGGGTGGATGCTGGACGGATTGGCAAGCTCTGCCATGTAAAAGCTGAGTTTGGTTTTCCAATGCCCTATGATCCGGATTCCCGGGTATACAGCAATCGCCTTGGTGGCGGTTGTCTGCTGGATATGGGTATCTACCCGATTGCGATGGCCTGGCTGTTTCTGCAGCAGGATCCGGATAGCCAGACGGTCTGGCATCATAAGGCGGATAATGGGGTTGAGGATGATGTGGTTATTCTTAATACCTATATTGATAGCCAGAGTAATAGTGAAGCGACCGCGCAGCTGACGACATCCTTTCGCAGTAAGTTGAATAATTATCTGACCCTGATTGGTGATCGCGGCACCCTGACCATTGCTGATTACTGGGCAGCTCGGGAAGTGAAACTCTATCAGGGCCCTGACTGTATTGATCGCTTTGCGGTAGAGCGGCCCCAGCAAGGTTTTAATCATCAAATCGAACAGGTAAGCTGTGACCTATTGGCTGGAAAGCTGCAGTCTGATGTCGTTAGCTGGGATGATAGTCGCGCTTTTCAGCGGCAGATGGCGAAAATAAAACAGCAGTTTTAAAAAAAATAATAAACCCCACTTTTAATAACAATAATTATTACTGGAATTTTCATGGACCACCGTATCTCTTACGCACTTTACTGCGCGGTTATCGTGTCGCTTGGCGGCTTTGTTTTTGGCTTTGACGCCGCTGTTATCTCCGGCGTGGTAGGCGCTGTTACTGTCGAGTTCGACCTGACACCTATTCAGTCCGGTTTTGTGGTTGCTGCCCCGACGCTCTCGGGGGTGTTTGGCACTCTGGTGATAGGTCCCTTAAGTGATGCTCTGGGGCGTAAAAAGGTTTTAATTATTATTGCCTTTCTCTATCTTTTATCCGCAGTCGCCTCGGCCTTTGCCACCTCTTATATGATGCTGGTGGTTGCCCGAGCTATTGGTGGTCTGGCCTTTACCTCGCTGATGATTGCGCCTATGTATATTGCTGAAATCGCACCAGCAAAACTGCGCGGCAAGCTGGTTTCAATTAACCAGCTGAATATTGTGATCGGTCTCTCTGCGGCTTATTTTGCTAACTACTTTATTATCAATGCCAGTACCTCTGGTGCTGAATGGGTGGCTGCCTGGGGTGTTGATGCGAACACTTGGCGCTGGATGCTGGGTGTTGAAATTATTCCGGCGACAATCTTTTTCCTTGGTCTGTTTATGATTCCCGATAGCCCGCGCTGGTTGACCAATAATGGCCGTGAGCAGGAAGCCCGTGTGGTCTTGGCGAAGTTAATGCCCAGCGACCAGGTCGATAGCGAAATTGAGGTTATTAAAAATAGCTACGACAGCGAAAATGGTGCCCTGTGGATGCGGATTAAGAGTGTGCTGGGTCCCAAGATGCGTCTGGCGCTAATAGTCGGCATTATTGTTGGTGTGGTGCAACAGATTACCGGTATCAATGCGATCTTCTTCTATGCGCCGACAATTTTTGAACAGAGTGGTATTGGCACTGATGCGGCTTTTGCTCAGGCGGTGCTGGTGGGTCTGGTCAATGTGCTGTTTACCCTGGTAGCTATCGCTCTGATCGACCGCTGGGGACGCCGACCGCTATTGCTGGTTGGCCTTAGTGGTATTGCCATTAGTATGGCGCTCTGTACCTATGGTTTCTCGCAGGCTACCTATGAGTTAAATGCTGAGGGCATTGTGCAGATTGAGCAGGTCGAGGGGATTCAGAAAACTGTTGATACCAGTGCCCTTAACAGTATGGTGGGTACGGTCTATCAGAGTGATATTGAATTTAAAGCGGCACTGGCAGAGACCATTGGTGCCGACGCGGCCCGTGATTATGAAAGCGAGTTTATTAAAACCGCGACCAATATTAATGCGATGCTGATTCTGGTGGGTATTCTGGGTTTTGTGGCTTCCTTTGCCATGTCTCTGGGGCCGGTTATGTGGGCTCTGTTTGCGGAGATATTCCCCAATCAGCTGCGTGGTGTGGCGATTTCCTGTGTGGGTATGATCAATAGCATGGTGAGTTTCTGTGTGCAGCTGTTCTTCCCCTGGGAGTTAAGTACTTTCGGCGCAGCACTAACATTCTTTTCCTACGGTGTATTTGCGGTTATTGGGTTGGTTTTAGTGGCTTGGTTGCTGCCGGAAACTAAGGGCAAGTCGTTAGAAGAAATCGAGTTACTTTTTTCTAAAAAGACAGCTTAAATAAGTTATTACAGCGCAGGCGAAAATCTGGAATGCTAAAAAAAAACCTTTGCAGCGGCTGATTATGCTGGGCTTTACTCTCGCTACTGCCAGCCTGCATGTGCAGAGCAGCCCTGAGTTAGTTGGCAGCCCTGAGCTTATTAACAGCCCTGAGCTTAGTAGCAGCCTTGAGCCTATTAACAGCCCTGAGCTGATCAAAGGCCCTGAGCTAGTTAACAGCCTTGAGCTAATTAACAGCCTTGAGCGCCATTACAGCCCTGATTTCGATAGCGCCCCAAGAGATAATAAGGGGCGCTTTACCAATCAAGGGGGTGATATTTCCCATGGTTCACTGCCGGTAAGACTGGGATTTTATCTGCGTCGTTTCGGCACGCTATTTCGCAGTGATAACGGTGCTCCCAAGTCCGTTGCCAACGAAGGATCCTTCTTACGCGATAACAGCACCACACCCACCGTTACCTGGATAGGTCATGCCACCCTGTTAGTGCAGATGGAAGGGGTGAACTTCTTAACCGACCCAATCTGGTCTCAGACGCCCAGTCCGGTGCCCCCGATTGGCCCGAGTCGTTGGGTCGATCCGGGAATGGCGCTTGAGGATTTGCCGACTATCGACTTTGTGGTGATTTCCCATAATCACTTCGATCATTTAGATCTACCCACATTGCGTAAGTTGGCCGCGCGCAATTCCGACACAGTCTTTTTTGTCCCTCTAGGCAATGCTGATCTGTTGCTTAAAAATGGCATTACTCAGGTGCAGGAACTGGATTGGGGAGAGACTGTCAGCTACAAAAATACCCAGATTCACTGCCTGCCCACTCAGCACTGGAGCAAGCGCAAACTTTCAGATACCAGAAAATCCCTCTGGGCATCTTGGGCAGTAATCGGAAGCGAAAGACGTTTCTATTTTGCCGGTGATACTGGCTACTTTGCCGGGTTTAAACAGATCGGTGACAAACTTGGGCCCTTTGATCTGGCGGCAGTGCCAATTGGCGCCTACGAACCCCATGCAATGATGGCTGAAACCCATATGAATCCCGAAGAGGCGGTGCAGGCGGCTTTAGATGTGCAGGCGGAGTCTGCAGTGGCGATTCACTTTGGCACCTTTGATCTATCGGATGAACCCCTCGCTGAGCCGCCGTTGCGTTTTAAAGCTGCGGCCAAGGAGACAATATTGGGTGCTGATAATAGCTGGGTATTGGATATTGGTGAGACCCGCCAGTTTTAAAGGCAGGTCTGCCCATTGAGGATATAGCTCGAGCTACTTAATTTTTTGCCTGTAGCGCTTTTCCATCCCATCGAGAAAGTTACGCAGCACCTGATCCAGACACTCGCGGTAGTTCTTATGATCTGGGCGACGAAATAGGGCGCTCAATTCATGCTTACTTAATTCCAGATCATTGAGTTTAAGTATCTCGAGAATATCGTCGGCCTGAAGGTTCAGGGCGATTTTCAGTTTGCGCAATACGCTGTTATTGCTGACACGTTTTTCTGGCTGAGGGATACCATCTTCTCTGGGGCCTCGATTCTTGATAATCAGCCCATTCAGGAAGCGCGCAAGATTGATATCTTCACAGAGCACATAGTCGGGCTCGCCTTCCCGTGCCAACCAGGTTTTAAGCTCAGCTCTGCTGCCTTCATAGCCGCCAAGCTTAAAGATAGAAAGCATTAGCGGGTCGCTAAAATCAAACACATAGCGCACACGGCGCAAGATATCGTTATTGTCGATGATTAGTCCTCCTGTGAGGATTTTAAGGACTGAGTGGGCCATATTGGCTTTGCTGTCTGAGGAGCTGTTTTAGCGCTCGTCGGAGCTTCTTGCTCTTCTGTCTCTGGCGAAGGCTCTTCATTCTTTGGCGACTCTTGTGGCGTCTCGACAGCCGGAGTTCCACCACCCTCAAGGGCTTTGGCAGTTATTTCCACATAGATAGTCATACTATTTTTTTCTACCAGCGCATCGATACTCTTTGTCAGCGATGGAAGTTGCACCTCAACGGCGGTCTCTTCAGATGCGCCAAGTTTGCAATCAAAGCCCCAATATTTAGCCCCAGCGGGCAGGGTATTTTTACGTTCTTTTTTGAGGTATTTTTTAATGTCGTGCTTTACCGAGTCTACGACGCGGGGCACTTTAATTTTAGGGTGCTCTAATTTAAAGGTCTTTTTCATTGGAATCCTGCTGGAGTGGAAAGCCACTGTCTGCGTGAGGGTTTCTGATGGCGTGCAGTGTAATGTTTATGGAGGAATTCTTCCATGCCTTAAAATTAAGCTAATGGGCAGGGGTAAGCTCAAAGGCGGCGTTGGTGATACAATTTTATATTATCTTCAGCAAAGCTCTTAAAGCCTATGAAAGACTGTAACCAATGCGGAAAATGCTGCATCAAATACGGCGATGGCGCCCTCTCTGCAACAGCGCAAGAGATCGAGCTATGGGAGCTATTCCAGCCGCATATCTATCAATATGTCAAAGATAATGAAATCTGGTTTTGTCCGGATACTGGCGTGCAACTTAACCGCTGCCCTTTTCTTGAGATTGAGCCCGGTCAGGGTAAAGAAAAATATACCTGCTCTATCTACCTCAGCAGGCCTGAAGACTGCAGGCACTATCCGAGCAATATTGCAGAGATGGTTCGCGATGAGTGCGAGATGATTGAAGTTAAAGATTTGGAGAATATTAAAAAAGCGCAGTCTGAATTGGATAAGTTAATGGAAGATAGTCGGCCAGGAAGGCAATAATTTTTTAGTAAAGCCCCTCTGGCATAAAACTCAGATTTAACTCCCCACAGTTCCAAGTAATCTCCTTATCCTGAATACTCACCTGCACATCAACACTTCGCTCCACAAGTCCCGCCATTGCCTGAGTGGTATCCGAATCTATATGCCTGATAGTTAAATTCTTAAATCGACTGATCTGCGACTGCATCTGTTTCCACCACATCTCTGCACCGCCGGTGCCATAGGTATAAACAATCACCTGCTGGGATCGGCCGCAGGCCTTTTTTAGGCGCTTCTCACTGGGCAGTCCCAGCTCAATCCACAGTTCGATATCGTCGCTAAGGCTTTTTTGCCAGAGATCCGGTTCATCATCGGTGCTTAGGCCTTTGGTAAAGCTCAGTGATTCGCTGGCATGCAGGGCAAAGGCCAGTAGTCGCACCATTAGGCGCTCATCGGTTTCCGAGGGGTGCTGGGCCAGTGTCAGGCTGTGCTGTTGGTAATAATGGCGATCCATATCGATAACGTTGAGTTCTGCTTTGCAGATAGTTGCACTTAGAGCCATTTGGGTTTGAGCCTTTTACGCTGGACGAATTGGGAGTGAATAATTTTTATGCTGGCAATAGTACAGAATAAATTGGGGTCAGATGAGGGTTTTAAGCGCTTTGTATTAAAACCCAAGATCTTCCTGAGTGGCTTCGACGCTGACTTCATCGCCATAGACCTGAGTTTGAATCAGGATTGGGCGACAGCAGACAAAGCAGTCTTCGGTATAGGTTTGCGATTCGGAGGGGTCGACCAGTAGGGTGATGCTCTCCCAGCAAAAGGGGCAGGTGATCTGTTTTTCGTGGAGATGCATATTGGCTGCTATATCTATTTTAGGTTAGCGAGAGGGTGCTGGCTGTCAGGCCAGGGGCTTATAAAGAAGGGGGCGACCATCTCTGGGGTAATATCTTCAATACGCGCTGGGTTCCACTTCGGATTCTGGTCTTTATCCACGGCTAGGGCGCGGATACCTTCGACGGTTTCACTGCTCTCAGCGCGGCGATTAAGGTGGTTGGTATAGAAGCAGTGCTGAACTATGGTTCGCTCCATCCGCAGATCATCGGCCATGCACAGCTCTCGTCCGCGGCGAATCTGTTCCAGTGTGACGTGGAGCATTAGCGGTGAGCGTTGGCGCAGGGTTTTTAGGGTCTCTGTTGCCCAGTGGTTATTGGCATTTTCCAGTGCCTGAATAATGTCCCCTAGAGTTGGAAGGCTAAAAATAGAGTCGATCTGACTATCTAGCCATTGGGGCTGTGGCGGGGTTTTGGTCAGTTGATTTTGCAGTTGCTCAAAACGCTTTGTGGGGCTGAGTTGAGTATTTTTGGTCAGGCTATTCCAAAGCTCGGGCAGGCTTTCAGTGGCTGCCAGTGCATCGGCAAGACCTACGGCCAGTGCTTCATCGCCAGTTAGCATCTGTCCGCATAGGGCAAGATATTCGCCGCTAGCGCCGGGGCAGTGACTGAGGAAGTAGCCGCCGCCAACATCGGGGAACAGGCCGATCTTGGTTTCCGGCATGGCCATCTTTGTTCGCTCGCTGACGATGCGCAGGTCGGCGCCCTGTGCGAGCCCCATTCCGCCTCCCATAACCACGCCATCCATAAAGGCGATATAGGGTTTGGGGTAGTGGTAGATCAGATGATTTAAGCTGTATTCAGCGGTAAAAAAGTCTTCGAGTGCGGGGTCTTCGGCGATGGCGGCATCGTGGAAGAAGCGTATATCACCGCCGGCACAAAAAGTGCCAAAGGGGCCCTGTTTATGGTTGCCGCGAATGGCGACTACTTCGATGTTGGGATCGTCTCGCCATGCGTTGAGTACTGCGCTGAGTCTATTCACCATCTGCAGGGTTAGGGCATTTAGGGCTTCGGGTCGGTTGAGGGTGATTAGGCCGACGCCGGCAATAGTCTCGGTTTGAATCTGGCTCTTAATCTGGCTCTGGCTCACAGAGGGTTCTCCTTTTCTTTCTCTTGCGGTGTTGGTGAGAGCAATTAGTGTAAGCGGATTTTAGTTCTGTTGCAGGGGGGCGCTTTGCAGCTTTTTAAGGTTTTTGCTGCCGGTTAGAAACATGGCCCAGCGCAGCTGTTCGCGAAATATTTCAATTTGTTCAATAACCGCTTCGGTGGACTCTAGTGCCGGCGCTAAAAAAGGCTGTGCTATGGAGCTCATATTGGCGCCGAGTCGAATGCTGCGGGCTATATCCAGTCCGTTGCGCAGGCCGCCGGAGGCGATTAAGCTGAGCTGTTGAGATTGGCTGCGCAGTTGGGGAATCAGTTGGGCGCTGTTCATTCCCCAGTTGATAAAGGGTGCGGCTATCTGTTGTTCGCGGGTCTGGTCGGTACGGGCATTTTCAATACTGGCCCAGCTGGTGCCGCCGCGTCCGGCGATTTCAATCCACTGCACGCCTACGTCGATTAGGCGCTTTGCTGCGGTTGGGCCAATACCGGCGCCAACTTCTTTAATAATGACTGGCACGCTGAGGGTGGCGCAGCACTGTTCAATGGCATCCAGTACGCCGCGCCAGTCGCGATCACCTTTTGGTTGCACCAGTTCTTGCAGCGGATTTAAGTGAATTATCATGGCGTTGGCCTGCACGCTGTCGACGGCGCGCTGTGCGAGCTCAACACCATGCTGTTGCAGTTGGGTGCCGCCGAGATTGCCTAGCAGTATGGCTTTGGGTGCCCAGCGGCGCAGGTTCTGTAGCTGTTTATTTTGTGCCGCGTCTTGCAGGGCTGCTCGCTGTGAGCCCAGTGCCATGGGAATCTGTGCCTGTTCAGCGGCTTCTGCCAGATGTCGATTGATGGTTTCGCCGCGCTCGCAGCCGCCGGTCATGGCACCAATCATCAGTGGCGCGGAGCAGTATTGTTTGAGGAAGACGGTTGAGCAGTCAATATCTTCTGTGTGCAGTTCGGGCAGGCAGTTGTGCTCAAAGCGAATACGATCAAAGCCGGCTGATTCTGTGGCCTGATGTTCGGTTTGCAGGGCCAGATGAATATGGTCTGCTTTGCGTTGGCTGATATCAGTCATGCTGCTGTTCCCGATGTCCGTGAGTAAAATCAACCAATAACATATGGGGCACTGTCAGTGCGGCAAGGCCGATAAAGGTGAGTTGTATCAGTGCTGGTGCCACTTCATTAGTGGCCTGCAGGGCAAAGTAGATGGCTGCGGCAGCATAGGCTAAGAGGCTATAAGTGATCGCTTCTATGGCACTGCGCCGACGGTGGTCTGCGGCGATACTGCGCCAGATTCGCTGCATATGACCGCGGCTATGCCAGAGACAAAAGTAGAGAGCAAAGCTGACCAGTGGCGGCAGTAGATAGGCCAGTGCAATTAGTATGACGAGGTTGAGCTGTGTGCTGCGCCAGCGCGGTTGATAGATGCTGTAGATACCATAGGCAAATAGGCAGGCGACCCAGGGCAGCAGCAGTTGTTGAATCTGTTGCAGTAGCCAGAGGCTGTTGTCGGCGCCGATTAATACTGCAAACAGCGGCTCTACGGCGCTGCTTTGAAATGCGGGTATGGCAATCACTACCAGTCCACTATGGGCGATCAGTGGCAGCCATGCGTCTTTTGAGCTGGGGGCGCTGATAGGGTGAATATCACTGCTGCCAAAATGCAGGGCTGAGATAAGCAGGAAAAAGATCAAGCTGGATAGCGGGTATAGCCACCAGAGACCGGCTACGCCGGCGGCTAATAATAGATAAACCAGATGGAATGCTATCCATGGGCCGGTGCCACTGGGCCAGCCGGCACGTCGCGCAACGGCGCCGTCGAGGCCGCCATGTGGGACGCCAATCAGCAAAATAGCGGCGATGGCTATTAGCGATGGGGTGGATAATAGGCTTGGGTCAGGCATGGGTTAACTACCTTATAAGTTGTTTTACAAGTTGCTTTAAAAAAGCCCCTTTGGGCATGGCGGCGATAACTCGCAGCCAATCGCTGGTGGTTGCCTCGCCGAGCATAAAGCGTGAAAACTGATCACCGGTGAGGGCTTTTGCCATACGCATATAAAGTGATACGGCGAGTTCCGGTCGGCTGATTAACACGCCATTAAAAATTTTATCCATTGTGGTTAGGCGGCTGGAGATAGGGGTGGGAACGCTCCTGTTGCCCTGTTCGATACCGGCGGCCAGTTGACTGATCTGCTGCTGGATATGCTGAAAGGCGTAGCCCGATGAGCGTCGCACCGCGCCGCTGGCGGCACCAATTGGGGCGATCAGAGGCTGTTGCGCTGAGGTCGACTTTGACTGACTACGCTGTTTATTCACAACCAGTGTATCCATTGGGATCACGCCAATTTCTTCGCTGATTATCTCGGCGACCTGAATATTATTATTTTTCAGCCAGCCTTTTATAGCATTGCGATACCATTCCTGAGGTTCAACGGTAGTTGAAATCAATGTGGATTCGACGAGTATATGATGCTCGGAAAACGGCAGTGCATAAATAAAGTGCAGCCCTCGTGATTGATCGACACGAAAGTCCATCAGGATGGCGGTATCCGGGTCTTTAATCGGTTGCTCGGTGTGTATATGCCAGCCGAGAAAATGTTGCCGCAAGCCATTGTCGGCAATTTTCGGTGGACGACTGTCATAGACGGTTTTGGCGCTGTATTGGTTTTGATCAGTCACCACGGTGGTTCGGTCTTGCCCGGGTTTTAACGCGCTGACAGATTCCTCAACTAAACTGACCGGTTGGTGCAGCTGCGCTGCGCGGTCGAGTAGATAGTCTGCTGAGCTAAGGCTTACATAGCTGTATTGGTCGCTGCTGTGGGTGACGCGACTGAGGTGGTCGATTAGCTGCCAGCGTTTCCAGCGGCCTTTTGTCGAGTGGCTTAGTTCTTTTGCCTGTTTTTCCTGTGCCCAGAGCCCCCAGCTGCAGTCGCGTTGGGTTGGGGGCTGGGGCTCAATGACCACTGTGTTGGGTGGGCACTTTTGAGCGGCTAGCTGTGCGGCCAGTGTTAGCCCGGCATTGCCGCCGCCAATAATGGCGATATCAACTTCATGGCTATTATTCGACACCGGCAAGTCCTTTTAGATGTCTGTGCAGAGCGCTGTTATGGGCCGGAACGGGTTTCGGGCTAAGGCCGGACAGTAGGTCGATCAGGCTGCTAATACTAAGGCGGGCTTTGGTCAGTTTGCTCACCACGGTGCGGCCTTGCCACCATTTGAGCCCGCCGCGTTTAAGCTGCCGGCCAATCTGCCGGTAGACGCGCAGGGCAACAATAATTGAAAATCGGCTGCGCCAGGGCAGCAAGTGAATGCCTTGCAGGGCGCTGGCGTAATAGAGCTCGGCCAGTGCTAATAGCTGATCAATTGCATCGGCAACCGGTATCAGGGCGTTGTTGCCGGCGCGGGCTATGGTCTCTGGATCCAGTGGTCTGTCGAGCCATGCGGCGGGCAGATAGCGGCGCTCCATTTTCGCATCTTCGAGCACATCCCGGGCTATATTGGTGAGCTGCATGGCGATACCCAGATCTATGGCAAAGCTGTCGGCGCGGGGGTGCTGGCAGTTGAGAACCCGACACATCATCAGCCCGACTGTACCGGCGACGGCATGGCAGTAGCGCAGTAGTTCGGCTTGGGTTTCAAGGGCGGTGGGATGTTGGTCGCGAAGCATACCGTCGAGTAATTCAGCGGCAGCATTGAGTGGAAGGTTACTTTCATTAGCTAGGGCAATAAAGGCATTTAATTCCGGTATTTTAGCCACGGCAGGATGCTGAGGGTCTGTGAGTCCAGCGCGAATATCTTCAAGGGATTCGAGTCGGTGGGGCAGGTCGCCATCCGCAAGGTCGTCGACAAAGCGGCAGAATTGATAGAGGCGCGCGGCGCGGTCGGCCAGTGCAGAGCCGAGAAACAGACTTGCCCAGTAAAACGACTTGCCGTGTCGGGCGAGAACCTGTTGGGCCTGCGGACTGTCCATGAGTTATCCCCCCGAGCCTACCTCGACACCGGTTAACAGCTCTTCAACCACTTTTGCTGAGCTGACTACACCGGGCAGTCCTGCGCCGGGATGGGTGCCGGCTCCGACAAAGTAGAGGTTAGAGATGGCTCTGTCGCGGTTGTGAAAGCGAAACCAGGCTGACTGGGTAAGGCGTGGTTCGATGGAGAAACCGGCGCCATGCATGGAGCGGTAATCTTTAACAAAATCCTCTGGCGTCATCCAGAACACCTCTTCAATTACTGAGGAGAGCTCTGGCAATATGGTCTCTTCCAGAGCGTCGACAATTCTGTCGCGCAGTATTGGCCCTTCGGTTTCCCAGTTGATATCGCCGAGCAAATTGGGCACTGGACACAGCACGTAAAAGGATTCGCAGCCTTCCGGCGCAAAGCTTTTATCGGTGGCTGTGGGTCTGTGCACATACAGCGAGAAGTCTTCACTCATTTTTTTGCTATCAAATATTTCTGACAGCAGTTCCTGAAAGCGCGGTCCCATCCAGATGCTGTGATGGGCGACATCTGGATAGAGTTTGCGGGTGCCGAAATAGAGCACATAGAGGCCCATGGAATACTGTTTTTTAATGCTCGGCAGACTGAAGGTTTTCTTTGCCGGCAACAGATGCTTGTAACAGGTCTCGGGATCGCCACCGAAAACGACTAGGTCGGCATTTAATACTTCGCCGCCATTAAGTCGCACGCCTGTGGCACGTTTGCCGTCGAGAATAATTTCGTCGACATCTGCACCGAGCTGAATTTTGATGCCGTGACGCTGCATTAGCGCCGATAATTCTTCCACCAGTTTGCCGGTGCCACCCATACAGAAGAACACACCCCAGCGTCGCTCCAGATAGTGAATCAGCGTGTAGATGGCGGTGGTTTTAAAGGGATTGCCACCGACTAATAGCGGATGAATAGAGAATGCCTGACGAATTAGCGGGTGCTTGAGATGGCTGTTAACCATCTGCGAGACGCTGCGATAGCACTTGAGCATTAGCAGTGCCGGAATCTGTTTGACCATATCCCAGACCCGAGTAAAGGGGCGGTGTACGAGTTGTTTGAAGCCAATATCGTAAACGCGCTTGGATTTTTCCAGTAGTTTTAAATAGCCGTCGGCATCATCTGGATTAAAGCGGCGTATTTCGTCCAAGGTGTCGTCTATGGATGCGCGGTAGTCAAATTGACTGCCATCGGCAAAGTGAAAACGGTAAAACGGATCTAGAGGCACAAATTCGAGATGGTCTTCAAGCTTCTCGTCGAACAGTTCAAACAGTTCGTCAAATAGAAAGGGGGCGGTAATAACCGTAGGACCTGCATCGTGACGATAGCCGCCGCGTTCAAATACCTGGGCGCGGCCGCCAATACTTTGCAGTCGTTCTAGAAGGGTGACTTCATAACCCAGTGCGCGCAATCTTAGTGCTGTTGCTATACCGGCAAATCCTGCTCCGATAATTATTGCTGTTTGCGTGTTTGTAGCGTCCTGCTCTGTTGTTTGTGTCAAGCGATCCGTCCCTGGTTTTTAATATTGTTGGTTGCACTACTGTGCCCTTTTCCCTTGACTGAGCTGACTATTCCAGCGCTGACCGCCTGCAGTTGAGGCGGTACTGAAAGCACCAATAACTCGGCCTGAGCCAGCCAGTAGTCGACCGATTGATTGGCTTGCAAGATCACATCGCTGGTGGCGATGCGCTTCTGCCAGTGGCTCAGTTTGCTGAGGTCGTCAGACTGGTACCACTGATTAAAATCATCACAGTTGGGGCCATGTTCAGCAAACAAACTGACCACCAAATTGGGCTTGCGGCCATCGAGGTCACTGGAGCGATGGCTGGAGGGAATAATGTCATCGATATCATTGCGCCCCTGATAGGCGAGACCACAGAAGCCGACCAGCTTTTCAAGGCTCTGCAGGTCTTCATCGAGACCGGCGGCTATAGCGGCGCCTTTGATTGGGGCAATTAGCAATGGCGCGGTTTTGCCTTTGGCAATGCGCTGCCAGTTTTCCAGGTCGGCGCATTCGCGCTGGGTAATATCGGATATTTGACCACTGCAAGTCTCTTGCATTGCCTGAGCTAACAAGGCTGCCAGTTTGCCACCGTGAAGGCTGTTTCTAGCGCCGAGCTCAAAGGCTTTGGCCACCATCCAGTCGCCGAGGCAGAGTGCCATATCTGCACCAAAGTGCTGATTAATGCTCTCTTGACCACGTCGGTGGGTGCTGGCGTCGCTGATATCGTCGTGTATCAGCGAGGCATTGTGCAGTAGCTCGCAAGCCGCTGCCCAGTGCAGATTATCCTGTTGGTTTAGACCTAGCGAAATGCCGCTAGTCAGCGCAAGTTGCGCGCGAAAAGACTTACCGGGATTTTTAAAATGATAGCGAGCGGCTGGTGCCAGTGTGCTTTGAGAATCTGGCATTTCGCACTTAAAGAGACGCTCTAGCTCTAATAAACTATTGGGTAGGTCTGAATTCTTTTTTAACTGTGCTGGGAACATTGTTAGTACCCTTATTATTTTTATTGGCAGCTGTTTGTTATAGACAGGTGCTTTTATTTACAGTTTCTTTTTTATCGTTATTTTTTCTTAACTACCCGAGTAGGGTAGAGAGAAAGAGCCAGCATTGCTGGCTCTTTCCCTTGTATCTACTAAGTCAGATTACTCTGAATCAGCTACTGCTGCTGCCCAGATAACAACACCGAAGGCGATCTTGTTCCAGAAGTCAGCTATGTTGTAGACAACGTTCAGAGTGACCGCGTCTGCGCCACCGCCAAAGTAACCGAAGACATAGCCCAACGGATAAATTGACCAACCTACAGTGACCAGTAAAGTCATAGTCTTATAGGCTTTTTGAACGTTAGCATTGGCAAGACCAGCATTGATCTGGCTTGCTTCACCTTTAAAGATTTCCCAAATGATGTAACCCCAAGCCAGCATTGAAGGTACAAATGCGACTTTAGCGTCCATCATTCCTGATTCGCCAGCATAACCGAATCCAAGCATAGTCACGGAACCGATCAATAAGCGCCAGAATACACCAGCCGGTACTTTGGCGACTGCAGAGAGAATCAAGTAGAACTCGATCATCAACAGTGGCACAGTCAGTAACCAGTCGATATAACGGAAGACAGTTGGTGAAGTACCGGTTGATACCCATACATCGCGCATATAGAAATAGTGCACAGCGGCGATCAGAGTAACCAGGCCAGATACTGTCAGAGAAGTCTTCCACTTGCCCGCGACACGATCGCGTTCAACGAAGAAGAATGCTGTGGCAGCAACCAACGCCATAGATATAAGCCAAAATGAAATGCCAACAGGATCGTTAGCTGCTAGGTTGTTTGTCATGTGTTACCCCTACAGTTAGATATTGTTATTATTATGAGCATCAGCGTGCTTCTTATTATTAGGAGACTAACTGAGCCCCATGCGCAACCTATCTATTTTTATGTTTCAAGATTCAGTTGCTGAACATAACGTATAGTAATTTAAAAAAAAGTGCAAATAATCGAGATTGAAATGTTTTCGGGTTAAAACGTTATACTAAGAGAATAATATAAATGGAGAGGGTTATGGGGAGATTTAGCGTTGTTGTCTGTGGTTTTTTTGCGGTTTTGTTTTTTCCAATTAGTAGTTTTTCTGAGCATCATATTGATCAATATGATCAGCCAGAGAATGAGCTAAAAATTGAGATAAAAAATACTGAATTAAAAAGCAATTCAAAAAACACAGCACTTGAATATCCGCAGCAGCAATGGCAAACCAAGGCTCCTTCTGAGCTGGGCATTGACGAACAAAAAATAAAAAAATTATTCGATCTGTCTTTTTCAGATTCAGCCACTCAGGCGGTGGTGTTAATCAAGGATGGTTTTCTGGTTGGTGAGCGCTATGCCAATGGCTACGATCAAGCTTCCTATGGGACCTCCTGGTCGATGGCTAAAAGCTTTTATGCTTCGCTGATCGGTATTTCTATCGATCGCGGTGAGATTGGCAGCCTCGACGACCGGGTTGCAGAGTATCTGGATTATTTTAATGATCAGCGTTCGGAGATTACTATTCGCGATCTTTTGGATATGAGCAGTGGTCTTGAAATGCCGGATCATGAACATGAAAAAATGTTCTTCACCAGCGATCATCTCGAGTACGCGCGCTCGGTGGGTTATGAGCAGCCAGCCGGTAAGGTTTTTCAGTACAACAATGTCAATTCAATGTTACTGGCGGATATCTTGCAGCAGGCAACAGGGGTGGCCGCTGATGTGTTACTGACTGAGCGGGTACTGAATAAAATTGGTCTGACCGATGTCACTCTGTGGCGCGATGCGGCAGGTAATCCTCTTACCTACTGCTGTATTGATACAACAGCGCGTCAGTATTCACGCTTTGGGTTACTGTTTTCTCGCGATGGAAAGTGGAATAACGAACAGATTATTTCTGCCGATTATGTGGATCAGACATTCTCTGTGGTATGGGGAGATTTAAATAGTCAGACGATTAATCAGCAGCGCGGTTACTCTCTGCACTGGTGGAATTCCCGCAATGATGAGAAGGCGGTTATCTTTAATAACAGCGGAAAATTTGGTCAGTATATTTTTGTCGATCGAGAGAATGATTTGGTCTTTACAAGAATTACAAAGTATCACTCAACCGGCGGATCGGTTCAGAAGTGGGGCCCCTTAAGTTATATCAACTGGCTTGGGTCGGTTGATTTCCGCCGCCGCGCCGCACAGTTTCTCGACTCGATTGGTATTATAAAAATCCGCGGTAATGTGGCTACGCCGGTAACCTTTGACGATGGAATTTCAAAAGAATTCTTCACCAATTACCGTGAAATAATGGATGCGTTGGTAGAGGTTTCTAAAAAGTAAATTTTTTACAAAATTGACTTTATAGGCTCTCAATATTAGTCAGGCAGTACTCGGCTCTTTGCAGTAGAGACTGCTTGACCTCTGCATCCATTTTATCCCAACTGCGGTAGGCCATTGCCGTGCGCGGGTTTCTGGAAAACCTGTCTCCATGACGAGTCATAAAGTGCCAGTAGAGGCTGTTAAAAGGGCAGGCATTTTCAGTAAAACGCTCTTTTACACTGTAGTGGCAGTCTTTACAGTAGTCGCTCATTTTATTGATATAACTGCCACTGGCGGCATAGGGTTTGGTGGCGATTAGTCCGCCATCGGCAAATTGACTCATGCCGCGAGTATTTGGCATTTCGACCCATTCGATCGCGTCGATATAAATACCCAGATACCAGTTATCCATCTGGTCGGGGTCTATACCCGCGAGCATGGCAAAATTTCCGGTTACCATTAAACGTTGAATATGATGGGCGTAGGCGTAGTCTAGCGATTGATCAATCGCCTGCTTCATACAGGACATTTTGGTTTTCCCAGTCCAGAAATACTCCGGTAAATCAGCGGTTGCAGCCAATGAATTAAGTTCAGCATATTCGGGCATATTAGCCCAGTACACCGCCCGCACATATTCACGCCAACCTATAATCTGCCGAATAAAGCCCTCGACCTGGGCTATATCAACCTTTGGTGTCCCTTTTTGCTCAAAACGTTTTAATGCCGCTTCGACCACTTCCATCGGGTGGAGTATTTTGCTGTTTAGGGCAAATGAGATTCTTGAGTGGTAGAGACTCCAACGCTTATCGGTCTGCGCGGTCATAGCATCCTGAAAACGGCCGAAATTTGGCAGGCAGTGATCACAGAAAAATCCCAGTAACTGCAGAGACTGTTGGCGATTGACCGGCCACAGCAAAGATTCTGTAGCTGTGCCTATGGTGCTTATTTTATGACGTTCTATACGCTGTAAAATATCACCGACCGGATTGGCAAATAAGAGTGGCTCTGGCAGTTCGGCAATATCCGCGGGCTTGAGTTTTTGACGGTTTTCGCCATCGAAATTCCAGCGTCCTCCACGGGGCTGATCACTGTCCATGAGTAAATTAAAACGCACACGCATTTTCCGATAGAAGGATTCCATGCGGTTGTGCTTTCCGGGATTTATATATTCGCTGATCTCTTCGCTGGGGAGTAAAAAGTGCTCGCTGTCACAGCAGCTAACAGTAACTGAACCCAGGGATAAATTTTGCATCTGTTGGACGAGGCGATATTCATCCGGTTGCTGATATTCAAATTTTTCAATCTGATACTGCTGGCAGAGTTGGACTATTAAGTCGCTGAGGTCTTTATAGGCGGCGTTGTCGTCGAGGGTTAAATGCTTAACCTGATGGCCGGCCGATTGAAGGGCGCCGGCAAAGTTTTCCATCGCGGCAAAAAAAGCGCATATTTTTTGAATATGATGTTTTACATAACCGGCTTCTTGATGCAGTTCGGCAATAATATAGAGCACGCCATCATCTTTTTCGCGATACCAAGAGTGGCCGCTGTTAAGTTGATCGCCGAGAATTAATCTTAGGGTATGGAATTTCTGCATAGTTATTAATTTTATTGTAGTTATTTTTTTTCGGATTATTACTGTACCGAAAATTTAGATTGGCCAGTCCACTGTATCTCTGGAGTCGAGTTTTTCAAGGTGCTGATCACCGCCCCAGCGCTTTATAAATAATCTTTCGGGGTCGTAGATTTGTGTCTGTTTCCCGAGATCAAAACGTCGATGACCTCGAGGGTCTGCGCCAACGCCGGCAAGGTACTGCCAGTTTCCCCAGTTGGAGGCAACATCATAGTCGATAAGCTGTTGCTCCATATAGGCGGCACCATAGCGCCAGTCGAGATTTAGCTCGTGAACAAAACAGCTGGCGACCAACTGTCGGCCACGATTGGACATATAGCCGGTGGCATTTAACTGTTTCATGCAGGCGTTGACTATGGGGTAGGGGGTATTGCCCTGACACCATTTCTGGAAGCGTTCCGGATAAAAACTGGTTGTCGGATTGCTGTTTTTAATACCATTAAATTTAAACAGCTTTGCTCGATGGTTGTGTGCATACCATTGAAAATATTCTCGCCACAACAGCTCAAAGTAAATCCAGTAGGTGGACTCATTGGCTTCAGCTTCAGTTTCATACTTTTGCAGTTCGCTAATAATCTGTCGGGCAGAAATGCTGCCATTGCTCAGCCAGGGTGAAAACTTGGTCGAATAGCTTAGGCCATCGAGTCCATTGCGAGTCTCTTTATAGCTGCTAGCACTTTTACTGTTAAAGTAATTTTGTAGATGTTGCTTGCCGGCCTGAGAGCCACCTTTAAATAATTGATCTTCGCTGAGTTGTTTGTGGAGTGGCTCTGCTTTCCAGATGCCTTTCCAGACTGTTTGCCAATCTTGTTTAGTCGTTAAACTGCTGATTGGAAGCTGGGGTGGTTTCCCCAGCGGTGCTCTTACAGCAATATCTGAAACCATTCGTCGGAATTTGGAAAAGCTATCCGGCAGTTTGTCGAGAGTAAATGGCAGCTGTGATTTATCAAATAAGGTGTGACTGTCGATCTGA
This sequence comes from uncultured Pseudomonadales bacterium, assembly GCA_943846685.1. Classification (GTDB taxonomy): domain Bacteria; phylum Pseudomonadota; class Gammaproteobacteria; order Pseudomonadales; family Porticoccaceae; genus HTCC2207. The sequence continues at coordinate 116,259 of OX044363.1, read as the reverse complement.
TTAAACTGGATCATGCTATAGCGTTTATTTAGGGTGTCCCAGATTTTACGCTTGTATTCACTAGCATTATTGCTGCGGTAAATATGCGAGATATTATATTGGGTAATCAATTCGGGAATGGCATCCGCAGGGGATTTAAATTCAACTAACAGCTGTTGTCCCTTTTCGGCCAGTGATTTTTCTAAATCGATTAGACTATCAAATAAAAACTGCTGACGATTTGGTGACAGCTTGCTGGGTGCCTGTTGGTCGGAAAAGGTTGATTTTGGACGAATGCAGTAGAGGCATATAAGCGTGTCGACTTCATCTGCCGCTTGGTGAAGGGCTGGGTTGTCATCAATGCGCAAGTCATTGGTAAACCAAAATAATCCGATTTTTTTGACTGGATCCAATGCCATAATCAGTTACTCCCTAAAATTATTTTGCCCTGCATAGATCATATTATTACGTTGTAGCTTCTATTTTGGATTGGCTGCTAACCCTCTGTTTAAAGGTTTTTCTGGCAATCCAATCAAGGCTTTATCGCGTAGAAATAGAAATAACAATTTCAGTGTAAAAGAGAATGAATATACTCAGTCCGGAGCGCTCTGCTTTCGGAACAGCGAAAGTATTAGGATTTGCTGGTTTGATCCCTTTCTTATTGCCAGTCCTGCTAATGATTCAGGGGACATTGTCCGCCCAAGGGTTTGAGAGTGCGTCACTGTTCGGTTTCTATGCACCCTATGTGTTTGTTACTTACAGCGCGATTATTCTCAGCTTTTTATGTGGCGCGCTATGGGGCAAAGCGGTCTCTGGGGATTGCCGGCAGTCAGCCAATGCAGTGTTGATATTCAGTAACCTGATTGCCCTTAGTGCCTGGAGCTGTACTCTGCTTATCTATCTGGCGCCGATTATGTCGATCTTTGCGCTGGCATTGTTACTGTCCGGGTTTTTAGCCGTGCTGTTCTGCGAGCGTGAGTTTGAGCATATAAGAGGCCAGCAGGGCTCTGAAAAAGATTTCCGGGAATCAGGCTACTGGAAAATGCGCGTGCAACTCACGGCGCTTGTCTGCCTTTTACACCTTATAGTTATCACCTTAATGATTCAGGAGTTTTGATCTGTGGCTGAACTGATTATTTTTTACGATGGAGGCTGTCCACTCTGTGTTTCAGAGATGCGTCATCTATCCAAGCTTGATATCGAGGGCAAGATCAGTCTGGAAAATATCTACGCTGATAACTTCAGTGAGCGTTTTCCGCATATAGATCAGCAGCGCGCCGATCAAATACTTCATGGCCAGCTCGCCAATGGTGAAGTGATCTATGCATTGGATGTGACTTACAACGCCTGGGCGCTGGTGGGTAAGCGTCATTGGGTAGCCATACTGCGCTGGCCGATCATCAAGCAGATTGCCGATTATAGCTATCTGTTTTTTGCCAAATACCGCTCGACAATTTCCAGACTGCTGACCGGCAGCGAGCGCTGTGAAATGTGCGTGATCAACAGAGAGCAGTCATGATGCCAGCAGAGAAAACTAATGCACTGGTTCTCGGTGCCAGCGGTGGTTTGGCTCAGGCTTTAATTGCAGGATTTTTAGCCGATCAAAATATCGAGACTGTCATTGCGGTAAGCAGTAAGCCAGCCGCTGACTCTGTTCAGGCTGAAAGCGGACTGCTGTGGATTCAGACGGAGTATGCGGAGCCGGCTATGGCTGAGGTGGTTGAGCAGCTGAAAGACTACAGCGGCAGCATAAGCAGGGTCTGTATCTGTCATGGTCTGTTGCATACGGATAGCCTCTGGCCTGAAAAGCGTCTTGAAGATATTAAGCCGGAAGCTTTGCATGAAATATTTCAAGCCAATGCTGTGGTGCCTGCGCTGTGGTTAAAACTTTTGCACAGGGTGCTTAAAGCGAAGCAGCCGACAATTGTGGCGGCGTTAAGTGCCAGAGTGGGTAGTATTAGTGATAACCGTCTGGGTGGCTGGTATGCCTATCGCAGTTCGAAATCTGCGCTGAATATGCTGTTGAAAAATATCGCTATTGAGTATGCGCGACGGGTGAAAAATGTAAAGCTGATTTCTTTCCATCCCGGGACTACGGATACTGATTTATCAAAACCATTTCAGGCAGCTGTTCCCGAGGGCAAGCTGTTTACGCCGGAATTTGTTGCCGAGCGTTTAATCGGGATTATGGATAATGCTGTGGTTGATGGGCAGCTGTCTTATCTGGATTGGGATAATAAGACGATCCCCTATTAATTATTTTTGCGCCACTATTCTAAAATCCAGCTCCAACCTATCTTCGACTTTAATTAGGCCATTCATAATCGAGAATGGCTGAATACCAAAGTCAGTTTGCAGGATTGAAAATTTTCCGCTGAGAATAAGCTCGCTGTCGCTGACTTCCTCTATCTCGATAGCTATTTTTTGCTTTTGATTGACGCCATGAATGGTCAGCAGTACTTCAGTCTGGTCCCCTGAGAGGGCTGACAGACAGTCACTGCTATGTAAGCGGGCAAAGGGAAAATTCTCAGCATCAATACTTTTCAGCATATTGCTGGTGGTGCCAGCGATGTCATTTTGCGAGGGGCTGGAGAGTAACCCCGCCTCTGAACGCAGCTGGGCATTATCGACTTCAAGATTGGCGAGTTGAGCATAGAAGTCTGCCCGACAGTTGGGGTTCTGGAGGCTGTCTCTGTCGAGCAAAATAAACCCCTGAAGATCATGGCTGGCGACAATATGGTCATGTCCCAGGCTGGCCATCATACCGCCCCGTCGAACGGTGATTAAAATTCTTGAGGCAGGGCTGTCGACTTTATAGATAGAGTCGCTTTCTTGGTCTGTATAGATGGAAGTGGGAAAATCGGCTGGTGCTTTTTTCGAGGAAGAAAGCTCTTGCTGGGTGGCACAGCCGCCTAGCAGTAACCAAGCTAGTAGGGGGATGGCCGCATTTCTAAGTAGGCTATTCCGACGCATGTTTTAGCATCTTTACAGCAAAGCTGACATCGACATCTATCCCAATCTGATCGCCACTGGCCCACTCTGGACTACCAATTGCAAAGTCGCTGCGGCTCAGGGTTAATTTTCCACTCATGGATACGCTGTCGGCTGAGGGCTGCCAGCTAAAAGGGACATTAACAGGCTGGCTAATACCTTTAAGCTGCAGCTTGCCTTTGGCAAGAAACTCAGTGTCGCTAACCACTTTAATTTCATCGCTGAAAAATACCGCCTGGCTATGGCTTTTAATATCAAACCAATCGACATCGCGAATCGCCTGATTAATATCTGAGTTGCCCATATCGACACTGGTGATATCCACAACAACCCGTAGCTGTTGCTGGGCGATATAGTCCACAGTGAATGCTTTGAATTGGCCATTGATCGGCAGCTGTTCAAAATTGACCGAATAGCTTAGCTCGCTCTGAGCAGGGTCAGACTGCCATTTAGAAGCCCTTTGCAAATCAGAAGCCCTTTGCAAATCAGCCGCGCTGGTAAGCTGGCAAAATAAATAGGCGGTCAGGATAAGATATTTTATAGTTTGCATTAAATAGTTTTAAAACCACATACGTTTAAGAATACTGTCGCGCAATTTAAAGTGGTGGTATAGCGCCGCACCTATATGCACAAGCAGAATAATAATCAGCATTATTACACAGACTTCATGGACTTCTGCGGCCAGCTTTTTAAGCGCTTCGTCGGGACCGGTAATGGCTGGCAACTCAATCAGCCAGAAAAGCTTGGTGGGAATATTGGCCGCGGAGGTGGTTATCCAGCCACTAATCGGCAGGGCAAGCATTAGTCCGTAGAGCAGGGCATGGGCCAGTTGTGCCATTCTTCGCTGGATTGGGTTGTTGTCGAGGGGCTTGGGGATTGTGCCGGTTATGCGCCAGAGTAGCCGTTCAATGGCGAGCAGTAGAATTAGCATGCCAATGGATTTATGCCAGACAAACAGATCCAGTTTTAAGGGTGATAGCTTGAGTTCTTCGGCGTAAAAGCCCAGTGGAATCTGAATTAAAATCAATACGGCAGTTAGCCAGTGCAATAGCTTGCTCAGCCATCCCCAGTGATTTTCTGTATTGCGCATTGTCATTAAAAGCTCCTTCTTTTAAGCCGTTTTTAAGTTGCCTATCATGCCTGAGCGGGGGGCTGTAAAACAATCAAAAGCGATGCCGCTGATCTGCTAATATACGCGCCCTAAAATTGCCGATAAAAAAAGAGACTTCTATGTCCGATAACAGCCGATTAATTTGCGAGATTGTCGACCTTATTCACGATGGTCGAGGGGTTGGTCGTCCGGATGGAAAAACCTGTTTTATCGAGGGTGCGCTACCCGGGGAGACTGTGGAGTTTCGCCGTCACAATCAAAAGCGCAACTATGATGAAGCCCATGTGCTGGAGGTTATCTCTGCATCGGACAGCCGTATCCAGCCGCAGTGTAAGCACTTTCCGCGCTGTGGTGGCTGCACGGTGCAGCATCTCGAGCACGGCGCTCAGGTTAGCTTTAAAGAGAAGCAGCTTTTAGAAAGTTTAGAGCGCAGCGGTATGCAACCAAAAAGCCTGTTGCCGGCGTTAAGCGGCCCGCAGTGGGCTTATCGCCGCCGCGCTCGGTTGGCGGTACAGCGCGCTAAAGATGGCAATGTACTGGTGGGCTTCCACAATCCCGGTAGTCGTCGAATTGAACCTATAAGCGAATGCCATGTGTTGGCAGAGCCCCTTGCGGCTATTGTGGTGGGGCTGCCAGAATGGCTGACTGCCTTTCCTCCGGGTATCCGCCTGTTTGAGGTTGAGCTGCTGAGTGCTGACAATGGTTTGGCGATTGCTATCGAGGCTAGCCGGGTGCCATCGGCCACTGAGTTGGCGCAGATGTTGGCGACCTTATCTGCGTGTATTGCAGATGCAGCTTCAGCCCAGCTATGGTGGAAGGCTTCCAATCAATCAACATTCTCCCGTCTTGACGCTGGCTCTGAGGCTCTTGAGATTGCCTTAACCGATGATGTGAAGCTGCAGGTTCAGCCCGGTCAGTTTGTTCAGGTTAATGGCGAGATTAATCGCCAGATGATTGATCAGGTTTTATCTCTGCTGCGTAAAAAGAAATCGGATCAAGCCGGCTCTGGTAAAAAAAGCCTGGCGGTTGATCTATTTTGTGGCACCGGCAATTTTTCCCTGCCACTGGCAGCCCATTTTGATCGAGTGGTCGGTATTGAAGGCTTGGAGGGTTTGGTGCGTAGCGCCACAGAGAATGCCCAGCGAAATAATTTGAGCAATGTTGAGTTTATGGTTTCCGACCTCAGTGATTGGGCGGGTATGCGTAAGCTCAAAGAGAAGATTGATCTGGTATTGCTCGATCCGCCGCGAAATGGTGCCGCGGGTGTTATGCCGTGGATTGTAAAGGCTAAGCCCAAGCAGGTTATTTATATTTCCTGCCATCCGTCGACCATGGTCAGAGATGCGAAATTATTGACCGAGGCGGGCTACAGTTTAAGTGCTGCGGGGGTTATGGATATGTTTCCTCATACGGCTCATGTGGAAGCGATTGCGCTGTTCGAAAAATAGGCAATTTTTCGTCTATATTGCTGTCAGCAGAATAAGCTTTCAGTTAAACTGCGCGTCTTCTTTTTATGTAACAACTTTTAAGTCTTAAAGCTTTGTAAGTAAAACAACTTTTCAGCAACACAACGTTTAGGAATACTCTAACTATGTTTGATAAAAACCAGACTATTGAGAATTTTGATGCCGAAGTATGGGAATCCATGCAGCTTGAAAGCCAGCGTCAAGAACAACATATTGAATTGATTGCCTCTGAGAATTACACCAGCCCGGCAGTAATGGCGGCCCAGGGCAGCAAGCTGACTAATAAGTACGCTGAAGGCTATCCCGGCAAGCGCTACTATGGTGGTTGTGAATATGTTGATGTCAGCGAACAGTTGGCGATTGACCGTCTTAAAAGCCTCTATGGTGCAAACTATGCCAATGTGCAGCCGCACTCCGGATCTCAGGCTAACAGTGCAGTATTCCTCGCGTTGATCAAGGGCGGCGACACAATTTTGGGTATGAGCCTGGCCGACGGTGGTCACCTGACTCACGGTGCCAAGCCAAACTTCTCTGGCAAACTCTACAATCCAATCCAGTACGGCTTAAACCCCGAGACTGGTCTGGTGGATTACGATCAGGTTGAAGCTCTGGCGATCGAACACAAGCCGGCAATGATTATCGCTGGTTTCTCAGCTTACTCCGGGATTATGGACTGGGCCCGTTTCCGCGAAATCGCAGACAAAGTGGGCGCTTACTTAATGGTTGATATGGCCCACGTATCTGGTCTGGTTGCCGCTGGTGTTTATCCAAACCCGGTTCCCCATGCCCATGTTGTGACTTCAACGACGCACAAAACTCTGCGTGGTCCCCGCGGTGGATTTATTATCACCAACGATGAAACAGTGGCTAAAAAATGTAACTCGGCAGTCTTTCCTGGTGGTCAGGGCGGCCCGTTGTGTCATGTGATTGCAGCCAAGGCAATTGCCTTTAAAGAAGCGGCCAGCGATGAGTTTGTCACTTACCAAAAGCAGGTGGTTGCGAATGCTCAGGCGATGGCGGCGACCTTTATCGAGCGCGGTATTAATATTGTCTCCAACGGCACTGAGAATCACCTGATGCTGGTTAGCCTGATCGGTAAAGAGTACACAGGTACTGATGCTGATCGCGCGATGGGCGAAGCCTTTATTACTGTGAACAAGAACGCTGTACCCAACGATCCACGCTCACCTTTTGTGACCTCTGGATTACGTGTAGGTACGCCGGCGATCACTACTCGAGGATTTGGTATTGATGAGACGGTTCAGCTGACTCATTGGATGTGCGATATCCTTGATAGTCTTGAGAATGGTACCTCTGAGCAGGTGATTCCACAGATTAAAGCCAAGGTGCTGGATATCTGTGCACGGTTCCCTGTTTACGGCTAAGTTGCCGGTCTGACAGTTCTAAAAGCCCTGTTTAAAACGGGGCTTTTTTTTGTCACCGACTTTTTCAAATAAACGTCTTCAAATCCACGATTTTGCCCAGTGGCTTGAGGATAATGTTGCAGTTCCGCCAAGGAACGCCAAATTGTCTTAAAAGACCGCATCCTGTGTTAGAATGCCGTCCCATTTTTTTGATCTTTTACTATGTATTGTCCATTTTGTAATGCTGATGACACCAAGGTTATAGATTCTCGTCTAGTCGCTGATGGCGGGCAGGTCCGTCGTCGTCGTGAGTGCGTTGCCTGTACTGAACGGTTCACCACCTACGAGATGGCAGAATTGGTGATGCCGCGGGTGATTAAAACCGATGGTACGCGGGAAGTTTTTGATGAAGAAAAGCTCCGTGCAGGTCTTCAGCGAGCACTGGAAAAACGCCCGGTATCCATAGAGCAGATCGAAACCGCTCTGACTCAAATCAAGCATTTTCTTCAGGTAACCGGTGAGCGTGAAGTTCCATCGCGAATGATTGGTGAAGAGGTGATGACCAAACTGCGTGAATTGGATGAGGTTGCCTATGTGCGCTTTGCCTCGGTGTATCGCAGTTTTCAGGATTTAAGTGAATTTCAGGACGAGCTAAATCGCCTAAATGCCCTAAAACCCGACGCGGAAAGCGAATAATGAGCTTCTCAATCGCTGATCGCGAGATGATGTCGCGAGCGCTGCAGTTGGCGGCCAAAGGTCGCTATACCACCAGCCCTAATCCTGCTGTTGGATGCGTTATTGCTGTCGATGGTGTGATTGTTGGTGAGGGTTATACCCGCCCCGCCGGAGGCAATCACGCTGAGATAGAAGCGCTGCAATTAGTTGCAGATGCCAAGGGCAGTTCCGCTTATGTGACTCTGGAGCCCTGCAGTCACAGCGGCAAAACTGGTCCTTGCGCCAATGCACTTATCGATGCAGGTGTAGCTCGAGTTGTGATTGCCTGTGAAGACCCCAATCCTGAAGTGTCCGGTAAGGGTATTAAATTGCTACAGGATGCAGGCATAGAAGTGGCCTGTGGTCTGTTTGAAGATCAAGCCCGAGATTTGAATAAAGGTTTTATTAAGCGCCACGAACAGGGGTTGCCCTGGGTGTTGGTGAAGATGGCTGCGAGCCTCGATGGCCGCACGGCTATGGCCAGTGGTCAGAGCCAGTGGATTACCACGCCGGCGGCGCGCAAAGATGTGCAGCGACTACGCGCGGCGAGCTGTGCAATTATTACCGGAATAGGCACACAATTAATGGACGATCCGTCCCTGACTGTGCGTATAACTAATGAAGATGTGGGGGTGGAGGATAGCCTCCGTCAGCCACTGCGTGTGGTTGTCGATAGCCAGTTGCAGATGAGCCCTGAGGCGCGGATGTTTGCCCAGCCGGGTAGCACGTTGGTGGCGACCATTGATGGCGACGAACAGCGCAAAAAAGCCGAGGCTTTAGCTGCCTCTGGAGCCGATCTGGTGTTTTTGCCGGAGCGCGATGGCCATGTAGATTTACACGCGCTGTTGGTTGAGTTGGCAGGCCGCGAATGCAATAACGTGATGGTTGAAGCCGGTGCCGGTTTGGCCGGTGCTTTTGTCGCAGAAGGCCTGCTTGATGAGTTGGTCTGTTACTGGGCACCAAAGTTATTTGGCAGCGATGCAAGACCGATGTTTGGTCTACCAATTCGAACCATCGATGCCCATTTGGCACTCTCAGTTCAGGATATTCGCCAAATTGGAGAAGATATAAGAGTAACTCTTTATCCGGACAAGGATTATTAAAACGGCACTGCCGTTATCCTGAGCAAAAAAGCGTCATCCTGAGCAAAAAAGTGTCATCCTGAGCGCAGCCGAAGGACCCCGTCCAGCCCACCGTGAAGCTGATGGCGGAGCAGCAGTAAGATAGCAAGTTAGTGTGTTTTAAAAGTGTTTTTTAAAAAGGTTACAAGATTATGTTCACAGGAATTATCAGCGCCATTGGCGATATATCTAACCTCGAACAGCGTGGCGGCGACGTACGCTTAACCATTCGCACCGGCAATCTCGGCCTCGCCGATGTGCAGCTCGGCGATAGCATCGCCTGCAATGGCGCTTGCCTAACCGCTGTAGAACTTACCGGCGAAGGTTTTATTGCCGATGTCTCGGTTGAAACGCTCAACCTGACGACCATTGGCCACTGGAAAACCGGTAGCCGCGTCAATTTGGAAAAAGCCATGCAGGCGACTGACCGCTTTGGTGGACATATTGTCTCCGGGCATGTGGATGGAATTGGTGAGGTTGTCTCTCTCCATGAAGATGCACGCTCTTGGCGTTTTCGCCTGCGGGCTCCCGCAGAGCTGGCGAAATATATTGCCCACAAAGGCTCAATCACTGTCGATGGCACTAGCCTGACGGTGAATATTGTCGATGGCTGCGAGTTTGAATTGAATATTGTGCCTCACACCATGACTCACACGGTGATGGGTGATTATCAGGTGGGCACTAAAGTAAATCTTGAAGTCGATCTGGTGGCTCGTTACCTTGAGCGTTTACTGCTCGGTGATAAGGCGGCAGAGACACAGGATAAATAACCTTTAACCATTGATTGGAAAAAACTAAATGGTACTCAACACAATTGAAGAGCTAATCGAAGATATCCGTCAGGGCAAGATGGTTATTCTGATGGATGATGAAGATCGCGAGAATGAAGGCGATCTGGTCATGGCTGCGCCAATGGTGCGCGCTGAGGATATTAATTTTATGGCGACCAATGCCAGAGGATTGATTTGCCTGACGCTGCATGAAGATCGCTGTAAGCAACTGGATCTGGCGATGATGGTTAATGCCGATAGCAATAATTCCAGCCACAGCACACCTTTTACCCTATCGATTGAAGCTGCGGAGGGTGTTACCACTGGTATCTCTGCCGCTGACCGCGCGCGTACCGTTCAGGCCGCTGTTGCCAGCAGTGCGCGACCTGCAGATATTGTTCAGCCCGGTCATATCTTCCCGTTGAAAGCTCAGCCTGGCGGTGTACTTAGCCGCGCTGGCCATACCGAGGCTGGCTGTGATCTGGCCAAAATGGCAGGCTTTGAACCGGCGGCAGTGATTGTTGAGATTATGAATGATGACGGCACTATGGCGCGTCGTGATGACCTTGAAGTATTCGCCAAAAAACATGATCTTAAGATCGGTACTATTGCCGATTTGATCCATCACCGCCTGGTGACTGAAAAGACTGCCCAGTGCGTTAATGAGAGAAAAGTAAGTACTAGCTTCGGTGATTTCACTCTAAAAACCTACTTTGACAGCATTCTTAAAGAGAAGCATTTTGCTCTGGTGAAGGGCGATGTTAGTGGTGGCGAGCCGCCGCTGGTGCGAGTGCATACTAACCGTTCGGCGCGTGATCTGTTGGCTATTGAGGATTCCAGTGACTTTAAGAGCTGGTCATTTCATAAGGCGCTGGAGCGCGTTGCCGCTGAGGGTCGTGGGGTGGTTGTACTGCTTTACTATCCCGAGTCTTCGGAAGATATTGATCGCAGTATTGAACAGATTCTAAACCCGGATCAGACGCGCTCGCAGTTGGCCAGCGATGTGGTCTATCAACAGGTCGGCACAGGGTCCCAGATTCTGCGCGATCTCGGCGTGCATCAGATGCGACTGATGAGCGCACCGTTTAAATTTACCGGCATCTCTGGCTTTGATCTTGAAGTTGTAGAACACGTCGACTGCGAATAAAACAGGAACTTAGCATGAGCGAATATAGACCCGAAGAGGGTAACTTTAATGTTGGCAAGGTACGTATCGCAGTGATTGCAGCGCGTTGGAATGCTGAAATCACCGATGGCCTGCTCGACGGTGCAGTGCGTGCATTTGCCCGCCACGGCATAGAAGGTGATGCACTGGAAGTATTTCGTGTTCCCGGTGCATTCGAATTGCCGTTGGCCAGCCAGCGCGCAGCGCGCACCGGTCGCTTTGATGCGGTTGTCTCTCTTGGATGTGTTATTCGCGGTGATACGCCGCACTTTGATTATGTCTGTTCAGAGACTACTAGAGGCATTGGTGAAGTGGCTCTAAATGAAGACCTGCCGGTGGCCTTTGGTCTTTTGACCACTGATAACCTGCAGCAATCGCTGGATCGATCTGGCGACAATAATGAAAACAAAGGTGAAGAAGCGGCCTTGACGATTATTGAATTACTTACCGTTTTTAAACAGATCCAAGGCGCCGAATAAATGTCAAAACCAAAAATGCGTCAAAAAGCACGCAGACTTCTCGCTCAGGCGCTTTACTCCTGGGATGTGGGCGGTACGGATCTGGTCAGTATCGAAGCTGAATTCCACACCGATAACAATATGGCAACTGTGGATACCGATTTATTTCACGAGGTACTCCATGGCGTACCAAAAAATCTCAGTGAAATTGATGCCGCCTTTCAGCCCCATTTAGATCGTAATGAAGAGCAGCTCGATCCGGTGTCGCGGGCTATTCTGCGTCTATCGACCTACGAGATGATTTTTCGTATCGATGTGCCCTATAAGGTTGTGATCAATGAAGGGGTTAATCTGGCGAAAACCTTTGGCCCCACCGATGCGTTTAAATATATCAACGGTATTCTCGACCGCGTCGCCGCTGAAAAGCGCGCTGTAGAAGTGGCTGCCAATAAGCGTCGTTAAGCTGACCGCTAATCACTGAGAGAGGACAAAGTTCTGTCTGATCAAAAGCAATATCAACCCAGCGAGTTCGAGCTGATCGCGAAGCACTTTGCAGACCTTACGAGTCAGGGCGGTGTTGCATTGGGTATTGGTGATGATGCTGCTCTTATCAACACCAGGCCCAATCAGCAGTTAGTGGTCGCCAGCGATACGTTGGTGGAAGGGGTGCACTTTCCCAGTACCGCCACAGGTAAGCAGATCGCCACCAGAGCTTTATGTGTCAACCTCAGTGATATGGCGGCGATGGGCGCTCAACCGCGCTGGTTTACACTGGCCTTAACGCTCCCCAAAGACAAAGCCAACAGCCTATGGCTGGCAGATTTTAGTGCAGGTATAGCTGAGATTGCCCAGCAGTTTGATATAGCCCTGGTGGGCGGCGATACCACCAGTGGTCCCTTAACCGTTTCCATGACGCTGCTCGGTGAAGCGCCCTCGGGAGAGAGCTTGCAGCGCGCTGGTGCAGCGGTAGGAGATACAGTGTTTATCACCGGTACTTTGGGCGATGGTGCTGCAGGGCTAAAATTAGTTTCCACTATTAATGGTAAAAATTCTGACAGTGATCGCTTACTTCAAAGGTTTTATGCGCCACATCCTCAGGTCGAAATAGGACTTCAGTTGCGCGCAATTGCCTCAGCCTGCATTGATATTTCCGATGGTTTGATCGCTGATTTAGGCCATATTTGCCAGTCGAGTAATGTGGCTGCCACTATCTATACAGAACAGTTGCCTATTGCCGCAGATGTTCGAGACATAGCCTCGGATAATGGGCTTAACTGGGCGTTATTTGGCGGTGATGATTACCAGCTGTGTTTTACAGTCAGTGCCGATAAGCTCGATAAGGTTGAGCAGTTGATTGATTGCGGTGAGCTGACTGCCAGTAAAATCGGCACTATCAATACAGCGGATGATTCGGATAATCTGGTCACTGTTTTAGATCGGGATAACAACCCAGTTGCTGTTAATAAGCAGGGGTATGACCACTTTGGTTAATAATCGGAATAAAAATATGGTTAATCCATCTTTTATGCAGTTGCTGCGCTCGCCGACACTGTTGCTGGCCTTTGGTTTTGGTAGCGGGCTTTCACCCAAAGCACCCGGAACTATGGGCACATTGGCGGCTATTCCGCTGTGGTGGCTGCTGGCACAACTGCCATTGTCGAGCTATCTGATTATTGTTTTAGTCAGTGCCGTTGTCGGCATCTATATCTGTGGGTCTGCGGCCAAAACACTTGGCGTGCACGATCATGGCGGGATTGTCTGGGATGAGTTTGTCGGTTTCTGGATTGCTATGGCCGCGCTGCCAGTATCTTGGATGTCGCTGCTGCTGGGCTTTGTGCTATTTCGCCTGTTTGATATTTTAAAGCCCTGGCCAATTAGCTGGCTAGATAAAAAAGTCTCCGGTGGTTTTGGCATTATGATTGATGATGTTATTGCCGGGTTCGCGGCTGCGGCGGTCATCGCCCTATTGGGTGCGGCGGGAATTATATAAACCCTTTACTGGTCGACTGTTGAAGCTACAATACGCGACCGAATGAAATACTCGTAATTACTATTCTGGAGAAAACTGTGGCGCTTCGCTTTATCGAATCATCAAAATTACCCACTCGCTGGGGCACTTTTGATATTCACGGGTTTGAAGATCCGTTTAAAGGTAAGGAGCATATCGCCATCACTATGGGTGATTGCGCCGCTGAAGAGCCATTGCTGATAAGAATCCACTCTGAGTGCCTGACCGGCGATGCACTGGGCAGCCTGCGATGCGACTGTGGCGAGCAGTTACAGGAAGCGATGAAGCGTATTTCTGAGCAGGGCCGCGGGGCTATTTTATATCTCCGTCAGGAAGGTCGAGGCATAGGTCTGGTCAATAAAATTCGTGCTTACAACCTTCAAGATCAGGGTGCCGACACAGTCGAGGCCAATGAGCAATTGGGCTTTGGTGCTGATATGCGTGACTATTCTATCTGTGCGCCGATGCTTGAGCATCTGGGCGCCAAGCAGGTTGAGCTGATGACCAATAATCCGCGCAAGGTCGCTGCCTTGAAAGAGCTGGGCATAGATGTCGTTGACCGTGTGCCTATCCAGGCGGACAGTAATCCCCACAATGTTCAATATCTATCGACCAAAGCTGGCAAGCTCGGTCATCTGTTTAAGGAAGAGAAATGAGTCTGGCTAAACGTATTATTCCCTGTCTCGATGTCGATAAAGGGCGTGTGGTTAAGGGCGTTCAGTTTGTCGATATTCGCGATGCCGGTGATCCGGTAGAAGTTGCCCGCCGCTACAACGAGCAGGGCGCCGATGAGATTACCTTTCTGGATATTACCGCCAGCCATGAGGCCCGTGACACTACCTTGCATACTGTTGAGCGTATGGCGGGCGAAGTATTTATTCCCCTGACTGTGGGCGGCGGTGTTCGTGAGTTGCAGGATATTCGCAATCTACTTAATGCAGGTGCCGATAAAGTGGCGATCAATTCAGCAGCTATTCACAATCCGGAATTTGTTCGCGAAGCGGCGCAGCGTTTTGGCTCGCAGTGCATTGTTGTGGCCATTGATGCCAAGCAGGTAGAACAGGGTGATCAGCCAAGATGGGAGATTTTTACTCATGGTGGTCGCAAGCCAACTGGTATCGATGCGATTCAGTGGGCGGAGAAGATGACCGGCTACGGTGCTGGTGAGATTCTGCTGACCAGTATGGATCGCGATGGCACCAAAAATGGTTTTGATCTCGAACTTACCTCGCGCATCAGTGATGCGGTAACTGTTCCGGTAATTGCTTCAGGTGGTGTGGGTAATCTGCAGCATCTGGTTGATGGGATTGTTGAAGGTAAGGCCGATGCGGTTTTGGCGGCGAGTATTTTTCACTTTGGTGAGCATACGGTGCCTGAGGCTAAAAAATATATGGCTGAGCGTGGGGTTAATGTTCGGCTTTAAGTAGCACCTCTCTTAATGTCATCCCGACAGAGCGCAGCGACGAGGGATCTCAAACTATGCCGCATCCAAATCAAGCTTATTAACCCTATCCAGCTGAACCACCTTTTTCGCCTGCCATAAATCATAAGTATGCTGCATCGCCAGCCAACTCTCTGGGCTACGCCCAAGAGCTTTAGAAAGCCGCAAAGCCATCTCAGGACTAATACCACTCTGCTGTTTAAGAATTCGATTAAGCGTAGATGCGGCCACATCGAGCTGATTGGCCAGATAGCGACAACTTAAACCGAAAGGCTCCATATAAGTGGTGCGGATAAACTCACTAGGATGAGGTGGGATATGCATAGTCATGAGATAAATGTAGCGCGTTGCGCAACAAAGTCGATAAAGGTTGTTTTAACGATTGTTTTAAAGAGAGCTTTGAAGGTTTTATTTAAATACTTAAGCCCTAGATTTTAAACAGGGCTTAAGCGTATCTAAATTGTCGATTTTTCCGACTGAAGTAAGTCGCAAAAGGAGAGGAAAAGCCGATTTTATAACCGAGTAAAGGTTAGCCCCGCATGCTCTTCAAGACGTTTAACCAGAGCACTGCCCATCGCCGTTGAAGGGGTTAAGAAACCACCGGCCTGATCTTCCTTTTTAATATCCAGCGCCATACAGAGACCCGCCTGTGCAAGCATCTTGGCGGTTGAGCCATAACCTGGATCGCGATCACCAGTCACTTTAACCATCAGATGGTTGCCATCGTTATCGGCACCGTAGAGGCGCAGATCAAAGAACCCCTTTAGCTGCGCTTCGGGGCTTGGGCCCTCGCCCGGTGCTGGAAGTACAAATTTCTCTAGTAGCGCGCGCAGCGGGCTAAAAAACAAACCCACACCCAGTGCGCCAAAACCAAGAGTCGACATAACAGCCCCGACACGACCCTTAAAGCCAGGCCCGGTCAGCACGCCTTCGCTATAGGTAAAGTCCTTGCCATAGGCCATGTCCATCAGCGCATTGGAGTGCAGCACTATCCGCGAATTAATCGCTTCCATAATAAAAGGCGCAACCCATGAGTTAAATTCCTTATCAAACATCGGCCCTTTAACGCTGTGGGCTTTCTGCTGATACTGATGATCTTTGCCGCAGAGTAAATAGGGATTGCCCATCTGACGACGAACTTTTGGGTCTGCTTTGGCGGCTTTAATCGCCTCGATCATACTCGCTACAGTGCCTCCAGAGGCACCGCCTTTTATGGCCTTAACTCGCAGTTTGGTGTGGGGTAGCGGATGACCAAATTCCTTGTTGGCCTGTTGCTGCAGGGTAAACATACCCATATCTGAGGGGATTGAGTCAAAGCCACAGCTATTAACAATACGCGCGCCACTCTGTTGCGCGGCCTCTTGGTATTTATCCTGCATCTGCTTAATCCACTGGGCTTCACCGGTTAGGTCGGTATAGTCAGTGCCGCTTTCAGCGCAGGCTTTTACCAGTAATTCACCATAGAGTGCGTAAGGGCCAACAGTGGAGACAATAACTCTAGTCTGGGCGCACATGGCCTGAAGCGAGGCTTCATCATGGGAGTCTGCAATTATCATTGGTAGTTGTTTGGCGCTGTCGCCATAGGAGTCACGCAATGCGGTCAATTTCGCTTCGGAGCGTGCGGCTATAGCCCAGGAAATACTATTCTCGGCACCTAAGTGCTCGACCAGGTAGGTGGTCAGGATCTGCCCGACAAAACTGGTGGCACCAAAAATAATAAGATCGTATTGATTACTAGGCTGGTGATTAATAGATTGCTCATCGATTGACATAATTATTCTTCTTTTTGTTAGAGTTGTCGTTTATTTAACCCGCGGAGCGGATATTCCCCAATGTTACCTGTGCTTTATTCTTTTCGGCGCTGCCCCTATGCAATGCGCGCTCGTATGACGCTGATATATTCGAGTATAAACCCAGAACTTCGCGAAGTCCTGCTCAAGGATAAACCATCCTCAATGCTGGCTATTTCTGCCAAGGGAACTGTTCCGGTTCTACAGTTGCCGGATTCCAATGTGTTAGATCAAAGCCGCGATATTATGCATTGGGCACTGGCTATCAATGATCCGCAACAGTGGTTGGACGAGGAGATCGCTACATCTATCAGTGAGTTGATCGATTACAACGACAATCAGTTTAAAACCCATCTCGACCACTACAAATACTGGGAGCGCTTTCCCGCCGAGTCGAAAAATTTCTACCGAACTCAGGGGGAAAGTTTTTTGCAGCGACTGGAACAACAGCTAAATAATCAACGCTATCTGTTGGCAGACACAATCAGTATGGCGGATATTGCGCTGTTTCCATTTATTCGCCAATTCGCCTTTGTCGATAAAAGTTGGTTTGATCAGGCGCCTTACCCGAAGCTACAAGCCTGGTTGCAAGAGCTTCTCGACTCGAGGTTATTTTTAGCGGCAATGAAGAAACTACCGCCATGGCACGAGGGCGATTCTCCGGTGTCGCTCTATCAATAAATGTAAATACTTACTACCAACTAGTAATAAGCAATTTAGGGCTATTTATCCCAATCTATAATCACCTTAACCTGTGCGTCTTGAGGTGCTTTTAGCGACGGTTCACCCAGTTTAAAGCGCAATCCCATCTCCGGGATATTGGCGCCGCCAAAAGGTAGCTGAGGGTTCTGATAGCGATTTGGGCGGGCATCTGAGAACTCACTGACTGGCGGGTAGGGGCTAGACTGTTCTTCAACCATTTTCTTGTCTTGAATACCGTAGATAGAAACGCCCTTATCAAAAGGCTTTAGAGCAAAGGGGGCATCACCAGAATGGCGGTTGCGCAGTGCACGGTCATAGAGGCGATATTCAGTTTCACCATTGCGAATGCGCAGATCAAATAGCGTGGATGCGCCCTTATACTTGAGTCTATCGGCACCGGGTAACAGGTCATTGATCAATGTATAACCGTACATAAGCTGACGGTCATCCCAGCTCAGTGATTCCACCGGCGGCAGACCATTAACCAGTGATTGGCTGCAACGCTGGCGATCTTCGGCGCTAACATCGCTGGCATAAAAGGCCGCGCGGCGTTGATGACACATCACATCCACATAGCTCTGGTGCAACCATGGCTGCGCATCTTGATCAAATTTGTAGAAGGTCCAGCCATCTTTATTTTGCCGATACTTCTCTGGCACTGCCGGCAGTTTAAATTCCTGAGGGTTGGCATCGACCAGCAGCAAGAAGCCATTGCCCGGACCAAACTGTGCCGGTTCGTTTTGGCTCCAGAGATATTCACCGTTGTAGTACCAGGCTAGAACCCCGGGGCGGTAGTTGGCGTTAAAGGCTTTCATCTGGCCAGAGTCATCCTTATAGAATGCGAAGCCTGGTTTGGCTAATCCGGCATCGTAGTTCTTAACTTTTTTGAAGCTTGCGTAGGGGTCGCGATATTCAAGCAGATAGTAATGGGGCACGGCAATGCGATGGTAGCCACTGCTTAAGGTAAAACCTTTGCTGCTCCAACCCTGTATGGTGCCGCTCTCAAAATCTTCGTGGTAATCGATCGCCGGTAGGGAAATATTGTCTATTAATGCGCCATCTTCAACGGCAGCGCCATCGGCAAAGTAGTGGAAGCGGATTGAAATCTGTTGCCCGCGATAGGCTTCGAGATCAAATTTTCCAGTAATCCACTGCGCGGTTTCACAGGCATCGATAATATTGTTGCCAACTCGATCTTCAGCCAGGGTTTTGTCCATTTCCGGATCGCAGCCGCTAGATAGCTCTACTTTGCCATCGCCGTCCATATCACCTGATCGCCCACTAAATCCTGGAAGTGAGCCCTCACCCTCATGACCTTTCTTGGAGGGCATGCTGCTGACCGAATCCGCAGCGTTGTCTTTGTCGGTAGGTAACAGGCGCTGGTAGTCACCGTTGTTGGTTGAGGCTTCTATATACAGATAGTCCCAATCGGATTCGATTTTAAACCAGGTATCAAAGGACAGCGTGATCGTTTGTTCTGCAGCCACATTGGTCAGATCAAAGCTGCGGGTCATGAAGTTATGTAAATCATTGCCCTGTCCGGAATAGGCGGCATAGTTACCGTGATCAGCATTGATGAGGGGGCCGAGGTTTAGCTCGCGTATTTTTGGCGGCAGAATCACCATGGTTGAATCGCAAACACCGGGGCTGTTGATATCGCCGGTTTTATTTGACCAGTTATTCATGGTTTTTAGGTACATAGAGCGACGCTTATCGCCGCCAAAACCTGGAGGTCTAACAATACAGGGCTGCATCCAGCCCAACACCATTCGTGACCAGCTGCTCATTTCCTGAGGTTCCGGGGACGCGGTCGAAGACATAACTTCCCAAGAGGCGGTGGAGTTGTTGGTGGAGCGGGCGTAGATATCCGGCAGTCCCAGTGAATGGCCAAACTCGTGAATAAAGGTCGCTACCTCGGTATATTCCGACTGCATATTGTAGTCGATAAGCCATAAATCTTTCTCAATCTCTATGCCACCGCGCCCATTAACTGCACCCTCCAGTGTTGGTCCCTGACCCAGATCGCGATTCAGTGAACCGCGGTGAGGCCAGATGCGATCGGCGCAATCTCTCTCTGCCTGAGGCAGGTTGTCGAAAATTGAGCTGTCAGCATTGACGGTAAATTTTTCACTGAGTTTGTACAGTCCCTGACAGGAAGACTGCCCTTTACCCGCGTAAACAATCACCAGATGGTCGAGATAGCCATCGGCTTCAGAGCGATTATCATCCCCATCAAAATCTTGTGGATCCCAGATATCGTAGTCTTTCCAGGGGAAGTCCGGATTATTTTTATAGACTGCGCGAACAGCGTCGGCGACCAGTTCATCGGTGTGGTCGTCATTGCGCCAGCTGCCGTCGGCATTCTGTATGGGTCGCCCGTAGTAGGCCAGAGGTTTATCGACCTTGGCGATCGGCATAATATTGCCGGTCACGTTGTATAGGCCTTTGGACTGATGACGGTAGTAATGGGAGAGTGTCCCGGACTTGGGTCGTTTAACGCTGCCATCAAAAAGTTGTTTCTGAAAATAGTCGCGATTTTTGCGGTTTTGTTTTTTATCCCCAGAGAAACGTTCGTAGCCTAGCTCGGGAAATTCAACGGCAATCACTAGCAGGCGGTGGGGTCGATCCACGGGGGCCAGCACTGGCTGTATGGAATCGCTTTTAATCTGTGGGCTGCCGAGTTTATCGAACTGTAGGTTGGCGAGATTGTCGATCATACGCTCTGCTTCAAGATCTATAGCGTTAGCGGGGGTCGTATTGAAAATTATCACTAAAAAGAAAATCTTTAGACAAATAGAGCGTTTAAAAGTCATTTGTTTCTCCTGAGAAGGCGTGGATATTGTTATTATGCTCGCCTGAATTATCTGTGAGGATTGCGAATCATTTCGCCTCACTTACAACTTATTATAGAGCTCATTCTTAGGACAATAAATGTTTGCCTTTTTTGAACGGCTGATTAACCCATTTCCAGTCGAAACTCCCCAGCGCCCGCCACGTGGAATATATCAATTCTGCCGTCATTACACCCGCGGTATAGAGCGCTGGTTGATTGTGATGGCGATTCTTACAGCGATAACCGCGGTCTCCGAAGCCATGTTATTCGGTATTCTTGGGCAGGTGGTCGATTGGCTGGCGACCAGTGACCCTGAAACCTTTTTTGACGATTCATGGGAAATCCTCGTTGCCATGACAGTGTTTGTGTTGGTGGTGATCCCGGTCTCCAGAGCACTGCACTCACTGGTGGTACATCAGACATTGATGGGAAATTTCCCGATGTCCGTTCGCTGGATGACCCACCGCTATCTTTTAAGTCAAAGTTATGGCTTTTTTCAGAATGAATTTAGCGGGCGCATCGCCACCAAAGTGATGCAGACATCACTGGCTGTTCGCGACACAGTGATGAAGCTGCTCGATGTTATGCTGTTTGTGACTATCTACCTAGTCACCATGCTTATACTGGTTGCCAATGCTGACTTGAGGCTCTGTGTGCCCCTTCTGGCTTGGCTGTTAGCCTATATTTTGATTCAGCGCTACTTTGTGCCGCGGATGAAGAATATCGCCATGTTGCAGGCCGATGCACGCTCCTTGATGACCGGACGAATTGTCGATAGCTACACCAATATTATTACCCTCAAGCTTTTCTCTCGCAGCTCCCGCGAAGCCGCCTATGTTAAAGATGGCATGGCCGAGTTTCTAGATACGGTTCACCCGCAGATGCGTCTGGTAACCCTGCTGAATATCTGCCTGTGGGTTCTTAATATGCTGTTGGTATTTGGCACCGGTGCGCTGGGTATTTATCTCTGGACTCAGGGTTCGGTTACGCCTGGAGCTATTGCGATTGTGATGAGCCTATCGATACGCCTGATCAGTATGTCCCACTGGATTATGTGGGAGATTGGCGGTCTATTTGAAAATATCGGCACGGTGCAGGACGGCATTAATTCTATCTCCCTGCCCCATGGGGTTACCGACAGCGAGAACGCTACAGAGCTGGTGGTGAATCGGGGTGAGATCTGTTTCGACAAGGTTAACTTTGCCTATAACGAAGATGAGAAAGTCTTCGATAAGCTCGATCTGACCATTGCCGCCGGAGAAAAGGTCGGTATTGTCGGCCGCAGTGGCGCCGGAAAATCGACACTGGTCAGTCTGGTATTGCGCTTCTTTGATGCCCAGAGCGGTGCGTTGACCATTGATAAGCAAAATGTCACTGATGTGACTCAGGAGAGCTTGCGCGACAATATCGCCATGGTCACTCAGGATACCTCGCTGCTGCATAGATCAGTGCGGGAAAATATTATGTTTGGCCGGCCTGATGCCAGCGAAGAGCAGATGATCGCTGCCGCCAAGCAGGCTCAGGCCCATGAGTTTATTCTCAATTTGCGCGATAACAAAGGGCGCCGTGGCTACGATGCCCATGTGGGCGAGCGCGGTGTGACCCTTTCCGGCGGTCAGCGCCAGAGAGTGGCCATTGCACGAGTACTGCTAAAAGATGCGCCGATTCTGGTACTTGATGAGGCGACCTCGGCACTGGACTCGGAAGTTGAAGCGACTATTCAACAGAGTCTCAATCAGTTGATGGAAGGTAAAACCGTGATTGCTATTGCTCATCGGTTATCGACGATTGCGGCACTGGATAAACTGATTGTTTTTGATCAGGGCCAAATAGTTGAGCAGGGCAGTCATCAGGAATTACTGGCCAAAAACGGGCTTTATGCCAAATTGTGGAGTCACCAGTCCGGTGGCTTTTTAGGTTTCGAATAAAATTCTGGTAAAAATCCCAATATGATTACATTGAGTAATGTTGAGCTTCGTCGTGGCATAAAAGTATTGTTAGACGATGCCGAGCTAGTGGTTCACCCCGGGCAGCATATAGGCATTATCGGTGGCAATGGCACCGGTAAGTCGAGCCTGTTTAAACTGCTACTCGGCCAGATTGCGCCGGATGCGGGTGACCTGTTTATCCCCGCAAACTGGCGAATTGCCCATATGGCCCAGGAGTTGGCTAACTCCGAGCACAGTGCGGTGGATTACGTACTCGACGGCGACCCTCATGTGCGAGCGATTGAGAAGGCCATTGAACAGGCGTTGCTGGATGAAGATAACGACCGTCTGGCACTGGAATATGAAAAACTCGATGCTGCCAATGGTTTTGATGCCCATTATCGCGCAGAACAGTTATTGCATGGTTTGGGCTTTACTCAGTCGGAAGTGAACCGTCCGGTAAACAGTTTTTCCGGGGGTTGGCGAATACGTTTAAACCTTGCTCAAGCACTCATGAGTCCCTCGGATTTAATGCTGCTCGATGAGCCAACTAACCACCTCGATTTGGATGCCACATTGTGGTTGGAACAGTGGTTAAAAAGTTATCCGGGAACGCTGTTAATAATTTCCCACGACCGGGATTTTATCGACAATGTTGTCGAGCGAATCGTGCATCTTGAACATCAAAAAACCAATTGCTACAAAGGTAATTATTCAACCTTTGAAAGAGTCCGAAGCGAACGTTTAGCACTGCAGCAAGCGAGCTTTGAAAAACAGCAAAAGCGTCGAAAAGAAGTTGAAAGTTTTATCGCCCGCTTTCGTGCCAAGGCATCAAAAGCCAAGCAGGCGCAGAGTCGAGTTAAAGAATTACAGCGTATGGAAGATATTGCTCCAGCGCATATTGACTCGCCCTTTAATTTTGATTTTCCAATACCGAAAAAAGCCCATAGTGCGTTGGTCAACATTAGTCAGGCAGATTTAGGTTACGGCGATAAACAAATTCTTACCCAGGTTAATTTTGATTTGCAGCCGGGAACAAGGATCGGTTTACTCGGGCCAAATGGTGCCGGTAAGTCGACATTGATTGGCAGCTTAACTGGTGATTTGGATTTGCTCGATGGCAAACGTGTCTATGGTGAAAATGTAAAAGTAGGTTATTTTGCACAGCATCAGTTAGAAGTTTTAGACTTGCAGGCAAGTGCCTTTTTACATATACAAAGAATCAGTCCTAAATCAACCGAGCAAGTTATTCGCAATTTCCTCGGCGGTTTTGATTTCCATGGTGACAAAGCGTTGGAGCCGATTAAAGATTTTTCCGGTGGTGAAAAAGCCCGGGTTGCCCTGGCCTTAATTGTCTGGCAAAAACCTAATCTATTATTGCTCGATGAGCCAACTAACCACCTTGATTTGGAAATGCGTCAGGCCTTAACTATGGCGCTGCAGGGCTACGAGGGCGCTCTGGTGGTGATCTCTCACGATCGCCATCTACTGCGCAATACCGTCGATGAATTTTATCTGGTGGCCAATGGATCAGTGGATGAGTTTGATGGTGATCTAAAAGATTATCAGCAGTGGCTAAAAAATTATAATCGTGTTCCGGATGAAATTCCGACTGCCCAGCCGGTTGAAGAAACAGTTGCCGAAAAAATTGATAGTTCCTTAAATAGTACCGAGAAAAAACTTCAGCGACAGCAAACCGCAGAGGCGCGAAAAAAACTTTCTCCGCTAACTAAAAAATCTAAAAAATTAGAAACTGAAATTGAAAAATTGCAGGCTGAACTTGGAAAAATAGAAAGCCTTTTAGCCGATGCTGAAATATATTCCGAGAGTAAAAAATCCCAGCTAAAAGAACAGTTGGAAATTCAGGCCAAGGTAAAAAAATCAATCGCTGAAAAAGAAGAGATCTGGTTCGATATTCAGCAGGAGATCGAGCAGTTAAGTTGATTTTTTTGCGCTTGATTTATGTGCTGTAGATTTCAAATTTAGATGGGCGGGCTGGATGAATGGTTTTTAACTTGTTAGCATGCACTGGTCTTAAAAGTTTTAACTGGTAATTACTATGTTTGATTTTACAAAAGATGCAGACAAAAAAAGTTCTATAGGGAAAAAATCTTCTCTTGGTTTTGGTGAATCATCCAAGGGCAAAATGATATCGTCAGGAGGTACTGCAGTGATAGGTCCAACAGTTAGTATTGAAGGAAAAATTGTCAGTGGTGAAGATCTGATTGTTGAAGGCAAGGTGTCAGGTAGCATCAGTGCCAAAGGGCATGAGATTACTGTGGGTACAGCGGGTAAATTAAAAGCTGATATCTCCGCCAAAGTGGTTCGTATTGAGGGCAGTGTTCAGGGTGATATTTCCGGTGTGGAAAAAGTGATTATTTCAAAGACCGGCAACGTACTGGGCAATATCGACGCCCCTCGGGTAACCCTTGAAGATGGCGCCAAATTTAAAGGCAGTATTGAGATGGATCCCGGCGAGACGTCCACCTCAGAATTACCTGCCAAGGCTGCGATTAAGGATAATGCGCCACTGTTTGCTGCGGATAAATCCAAGGCATCCTAGCGCTTTATTTCACAGGTTATTTCTGTCCCTACTATTCAGGCAAAGTTTTTCAATCAGGTGGATAAGGTGTGAGGACTAAACGAGCTGAAAACTACAGCCAATCCCTGAACACAGAGTTGCACAGCAATCTTGCACCACTGTTGTTTGAAAGGGTGCAGGTCGATAAACAGCTGGTGGTTTTAGATATTGGCCTGGCCATGCCGGCAACGGTTGAGCTGTTTTCTAGCTTTAAGTGCAAACTGATCTTTGCTGACCTCTATTCCGCTGAGATGCTTTCTCAAGACACTCTCGAAGAGCATTCTGAAGACTCTTCTCAGGAGCAAGTCCATCAACAGCTAGTAGAGCAATTTACAGTTGCACTTAATCTGGATGCTGACACAAAAATCGACATCTGCCTGTTCTGGGATTTCTTTAACTATCTCGATGGCACATTGTTCAAAGCCTTTATTGAAGCGCTGCATCCCTATATCAATGACAATACCTGTGGCTATGGGCTGGGCGTACTCAATGCCCGCTGTGAGTTGCCAAACTATCAATACGGAATCAGTAAACTCAATAAGCTCAACCAGTATTTGCGCAGCGAAGAGCAAAAACCCGTCTACCCCCATTCCCAGAGAGATCTTAATAATCTGTTAGGTTATTTCGATGTGGATAAGAGCCGATTGATGCCGGACGGTCGTGTCGAGTATTTTATCGCTCAGGGCAGTGACTCCAAGTTCGCTAAAAAAGCTATCTTCTAGAGCTTATTTGCGCTTAAAATCGGTTAAATATTAATAAGTGTCTTAAGGCACAGTCGGGGGAGTTATGAAGCAAGCAATTATTGTCGGTGCCAGTTCTGGTCTTGGTTGGGAGCTGGCTATCCAGTTAGCCGATAAAGGCTACCAGTTGGGATTGATGGCCCGCCGCGAAGACCTCTTAGAAGATCTAGTCACCCAGTTGCCGGGTACCCACTTTATCCAATTCACTGATGTCACTCATGCCGAGTTGGCTCAGCAGCAATTAAAAGATTTAATTGAGCGTATGGGCGATGTTGAGCTGATAGTGCTGAGTTCCGGTGTTGGCCTCTACGAGAAAAAGCTCGATTGGACGGTTGAGCGCGAGATGATTGATGTGAATGTCCGTGGATTCGCTGCTATGGCACTGGTTTCCTACGAGTATTTTGAGCAGCGTGGCGGTGGTCATTTGGCTGGCATCTCCTCTGTGGCATCACATATTTTTGGAGGCTTAACCCTTACCTATCACGCCACTAAAGCCTTTGTTTCCAATTACCTGGCAGGAATGCGCTCTCGGGCCAGACGAACTAAACTGCCAATTACTATCACCACTATTGAGCCCGGTTTTGTTAAAACGCCTATGGTTCAGGGCAATCCGTTTTGGATGGCACCAGTGGAAAAGGGCGTTGCGCAGATGGTTGATGGGCTCCTTAAAGAAAAGAATCATATTTATATTACCAAGCGCTGGCGCTTGGTGGTCTGGATTGTATACTTAATGCCTCAGTGGTTATTGCGCCGGTTTGTCTAGGCTGGCTTGGCTATTTCAGTCTATATTTCTGATCTAAAGTAAGGGATTACTTTCATTATGTTAAACGCAAATAGAGGTATTAAGCTTTCGTTGCGCAAGGGCGTAATAGATATGCTGCCACTGAGTCTGGCAGTGATTCCCTGGGGGATTCTATTTGGCTCGATTGCTGTACAGCGAGGCTTTAGCTGGCTGGAAGCACAGATGTTTTCGGCAATTATTTTTGGCGGTGCTGTGCAGATAGTGACCGTAGAACTAATCGCCGATAATGCCTCTCTGGTAACTGTTCTGTTTACCGCCTTTGTGATCAGTTCGCGGCATTTCCTATACGGACTCTCTCTGCGTGAAAAACTTAGCCCCAAGCCATTGCGTTGGCGTTTAGGGTTGGGGTTTTTGCTTACCGATGAACTATTTGCGCTGTCCGGGCATCGCCGTGCCTATCAGGGTAAATTACGGCTGATCTATGGTTTGGCTGCCGGGGGTAGTTTTTATCTGGCGTGGAATCTCTGGACCTTTATCGGAATTGTCGCTGGTGCATCATTGCCAGACCTGACCGAGCTGGGATTGGACTTTGCTATTGCAGCGACTTTTATTGCATTGGTAGTCCCGGAAATCAAAACTTTGCCCACCTTAGCAGCTGTAATAACTGCGGCGATATTCTCGCTGATCTTTAGTCTCTGGGAATTTGAGTTGGGGCTAGTCTGTGCCGCTCTGCTGGCAATGGCAGCGGGCTTTACGGTGCAGCAGTTAAGGAGGTCGGTATGACAGTGCTGACTATTTTACTCTTGGCCTGTATTACCTTTGGGACGCGCTATCTGTTTCTTGAGGGACGCTTGCCAGTGCGTCTGGGGTCAAATATTAAACTGTTTCTCAGTTATAGCGGCCCTGCGGTTTTAACCGCTATTACTATGCCGATACTGTTTGTTCATCAGCACCAGTTAGATACCAATATTGCTAACCCCTATCTCTGGGGAGCGCTTGCGGCCATTACAGCAGCCTATATAACCGCCAATATTTACTGGACGGTTGGGCTGGGGATACTGGTTTTTGCCGCTTTCAGCTCGCAAGCACTCTTATTTGTATAGCTGATCAGGCTCGGCTGTTAATCAAGACGATCAATAACCTGTCTCAACTGTGTTGCGCTGGGTCGTTGTTTGTAGTCTTCACCCACATAGAACCACTGCACAATGCCGTTTTTATCGAGAATAATCACGGCTGGATGAGGTAGTTCTTTATCCCGACGAATGCCGAAAAGATCGGTAACTTGCAGATCTATATCCGATAGAAATAGATAGGGGTTATCCATGCGGCTGGCCATCTTTTTCATACCTTCGGCATCATCTGGACTAATGGCGAGGACTTTATAGCCACTTTTTTCCAGCTCTGGCAGCAGGCTTTGAAGATCTTCTAAATGACCGACGCAAAATGGACACCAGTGTCCGCGGTAGAAAACCATAAAGATTTTATTG
The DNA here is from genome assembly GCA_943846685.1 of uncultured Pseudomonadales bacterium. GTDB lineage: Bacteria > Pseudomonadota > Gammaproteobacteria > Pseudomonadales > Porticoccaceae > HTCC2207. The sequence goes on along the minus strand of OX044363.1, from coordinate 88,868 downwards.
CCGCGCAGTTTTGACAGAGTAACCTGTTCACCATCGATAGCCTGCAGTGAAAAGTCAGGGGCGGCTGTGCCTACTTTTAGGGTTACACTGGAAATATCTGTGTAGCCTTGCGCTGAGATAATCGCCTCTTCCGGAGCAGGGTCATTATTGCAGCCAATTAAAAAGCTCAGGGTAAAAATAAATAGTGCAATTGATTTTCGTTTCATCATCGTCGTCCTTGGTTTAATAAATCAGTCTTTATAACTCAATCTTTATAGCTCAGTCTTTATAGCTAGGATCTAACCTTTCAATAATTCTAGTCAATGCGGCAAATTCAAGCTCACCAATGGGCTGCCCCATACTTTGCATAGTCATTAACTGCTCAGTTCTCGCCAGCACATCAGCGCCAACCGGAATCATCTGCTTACCGGTCGAGTCGCCAGCCACCTGAACTTCGCAGGCGCGCTGCATCGCCCATATGCTTTGAAAGGCCTCGGCAATACTGCGGCCACAGGCCAGTAGACCATGGTTGCGCAGTATCAGCATATTTTTATCGCCCAGATTGGCAACCAGACGCGGCTTTTCATCGTCCATTAAAGTGATGCCTTCAAAGTCGTGATAGGCGACGCGATTGTGCAGCAGTGCCGAATAGAAGTTATCGTTGCGCAGCCCCTCCTTGGAACAGGCAACGGCCATGCCGGCATTCGTATGGGTGTGGGCAATACAGACCACATCCGAGCGTGCGGCGTGAATGGCGGTATGGATCACAATGCCGGCGGGATTCACGGCATAGCCAGTCTCTTCAACTATATTACCTTCGATATCCACCTTGACCAGATTTGAGGCGGTGACTTCGCTGTAATGCAGGCCGTAGGGGTTGATTAAAAAGTGGTGCTCGTCCCCGGGCAGTTTGACGGTAATATGGTTGTAGATCAGTTCAGTCCAACCCATATAGTCAAATATGCGGTAGCAGGCTGCGAGTTGAACGCGCAATTCTTGTTCGGTCTGTGCCATTAGTTTGCCCTCTTTACGAATTTGGTCAGTATGACAATCTGTGTGCCGTTTACCCGGCCTTCTATATGTTCTTCATTGCTGGATACCAGTGAGATATTGCGCACTGCGGTGCCGCGTTTGGCGGTAAAGCTGGTGCCTTTCACATTCAGATCTTTGGTCAGGGTTACCGTATCACCTGCGGCAAGTACGGCGCCATTGCAATCTTTATGAATAACCGCATCTTCATCTATTTGACCTTCGCCAGTGGCCTGAGCCCAGCTTAGCGTCTGGTCATCCAGATAGAGCATATCCAGCAATTCCTGTGGCCAGCCCTCAGCGCTGAGTCTAGTCAGCATTCGCCATGCCATAACCTGAACCGCAGGCACCTGGCTCCACATACTGTCATTAAGGCAGCGCCAGTGATTGATATCGACGCTATCTGGATTATTGATTTGATTTGAACAGGTAGCACAGATCAGTACCGATTGGTCGGCAGTTTCATCAGAGGGTAGTACGGGAAAAACATCAAGTTGCTCGCTGCTAGAGCAAAGTTCGCAGATGGAGCCACTGCGGGCCTGAAGATCTGATTCTGTGGTCATGGTTAAACGCTGCTTATAAATTATTATTTGTTCTGCATTATAAACACCAATATAACTAAGAGTTTAAAGTAATTGCGGTTTAGCCGAAGTGATTAAACTAGACTGGCAAGTACTGCTGCGGCGGCCCAGCCGGAGCTGACGGCACCCTCAACTTTTGGCCCATCGAAGGCATCACCAGCCAATACCAGCGGTGGCAGCTCTGTGCCATCGGTCAATAACATACAGGATTCCGGGTCGACTACCGTAGGCTTGCTGTAGAGCCAGCCGTGTACCTGATAATCGGTAACTTTGGCACCTAGCAGAGGGAGCGCCGCATCAATTAATTGCTGGCCGGAGGCCATACGGTCACTATCAAAATATTTAGCGCTAAAAGCACCGCTGCCATGAATAGTTACGGCTGGGATTTTCGACACGCCTTTTTGTTGATTGTCGCTGATCCAGGCGATTGGGCTATCTTCAATAACCATTGCTCCGGGGGCGAGAATACTTGAGGGGCTATCCAGAACCGCCATTACTGCAATGCAGGCTTCATATTCAATGCGCTGCAACCTTGCCAGCTTGTCAGCAGGTATTTGAATATTGCCGGAAGCTAAAAGATCCAGGGTTTGCGGAATCGGTGAGGTGATAATCATCGATTTGGCGCTGATGCTTTCGCCATTGTCGAGCGTTGCCAGCCACTGATTATTATCTTGCGCTATCTCCAGCACTCGCACTGAACGAAGAATATTGAGGTCGGTTGCCAGATATTTTGCGATAGCGGTCATGGTCGGCACGCCGCGGTAGCGCGGATGACTATTCTGATGCCCGGGATAGCTGCTGTACCACTCTTCAGCGATACCTGCTTCTATCCACTCTGCGACAGTTTTTTGAAAGCGTGGACCGCGGGCAGTCATAAACTGCGCGCCGTGATCAAAGCTGGCCTCACCAATACGCCGTCCCGCCAGACGACCGCCCAGTCCACGACCTTTGTCTACCAGCATTACATTGTGGCCTGCCTGCTGCAGATCGCTGGCGGCACTGAGTCCTGCCAGACCGGCGCCAATAATTAGAATATCAATGCTGTGCTGGATAGGGGATTTCGATGTAGGGTCGGGCATAAAGTCAGTCTTATCAGTTATTTTTTACGGGCATCGGTTCTGCAGCGCTGCGAACAGTAGCGCACTTCATGCCAGACCTTTTCCCATTTCTTGCGCCATACAAAGGGTCGCTGGCAAACAGGGCAAAGCTTGGCTGGAAAATCAGATTTTTTGAGGGTTTTTGGCATGGATAACAGTCGCTGGTTTGACTGTTATACGGCCGTCCCTGCCAGCCAGTTTAAAGCTTTTTAAGTTGGCTGGCAGTATAGGTTTTAGACGGCCGTAATTTTTGCAGAGTTTACATGGCTAATGTTAGATAGCTAAAGATTGTGGCTTTTTGATAAGGGCGCCGACAATAGCACCAGATACACCGGTCTGCACCAGGGTTGCTGCAAACCAGGCTTCTGCCATAGTCAGTGGGATTGGCATATACACATAGCTACCCAGAGCCATCAAGCCATTGCCAAGGCCCAGTAGCAGGCCGAATTTAATGCCAGTTGTGGAGTGACTTTTCACTGATCAGCAGATCGTAGATCAGCACAAAGCAGATGCTAAAGCCCAGTTTCACCCCATAACACAACAGTGCGTTCATCTCCTCCATAGGCCGCCAGAGATTTACGGTTGCCTCGTAGGATGATTGCAGCAGTATGCCGTGGATTAAATAGTCGAGAATTGACCAGACAATAAATACAGCAGCAATTGCTAATAGATTACGTTTTAACATGATCTTGGCTCCTTTAATTGTTAGCCTTTTTAGGCGTTTATTGGATTTGTCCCCCTCAGGTAAACTTAATCTTAAAACTTAAATTACCGGCCTTAGAAAAAAATCAGGTAGATCAGCCAGGCATACAGCCCGTACTGCAAAATATAATAGAGCCTGCGGTTATAGGCTTTTATCTTTTTGCCGAGGATACGAACCTTATAAATCGATGAAAAAATTCTGTTTAAAAAACCGATTTTGTCGCCATCAATATTCTTAGTCGCCGAGGCACCCAGTACCACACGAGAAAATAATCTATTGATCCAATCGACCAGAAAAAAGGCCACTGGACGTTTCACGTCGACAAATAAAATAATTCGGTTTTGCTCTGATGTGTTTTCGGCGTAATGAATAAATGTCTCATCAAATATCACCGCTTCGCCATCGCGCCAAGAATAGCGCTGGCCATCGACATTGATATAACAGTTATCAGAGTTGGGGGTGACCAGGCCCAGGTGATAGCGCAGTGAGCCGGCATAGGGATCGCGGTGTTTTACCAGTCGGGCACCGGGCGGCAGCATGGCAAACATTGCACCCTTAACCGTCGGAATACTTTCGAGCAGTGCCACAGTTTGTGGGCAGAGTTGCTTGGCTGAATCCAGAGCTTGATCCGTACCACTTTAGATAAAAGCGTTTCCAGCCGGTACGAAAGAAAGAGTTAAAGCCAATATCGTCGAGTTTATCTGAGGATTTAATCTGCGCCTGTTCATTGAGGGCAAGGGCCTCATCGCGAATGATCTGCCAGTTATCTTGAAGAATTTGCAGCTGGGGAAAGTTTTCCAGATCGAGGTAAGGGCTGGTTGGGACTTTGGAGAAGCTGTAAAAAAGGCAGTTGATGGGGCCAAAGAGATTCGAGTGGTCGGTGAGCTTGCGGCTCAACTTTTCATGCTGCACTACACCGCGGTGTTGTACATAGATTCCACAGAGCACAAATAATGCAAAAACCGCCAAATCCATGATCAGTCCTTAATCCCTTAACCCCTTAATTCTTTTGGGGGAGGGAGAGAGTTATTTATCACCTATATTTAGACTATGGCGAGCAATTCTGCAAAGCCCCAGGGCTATATAGATGGCTTATTAGGCTACTGATAAGACAATAATAATGATCAGGCAGAGGACAATGGGTATGGCTAGCAGGCCTACGGCAAAGTAAATCAAATGGCGGTTAGTCTTTAGCATGGCAGGATTTCCTTTTTCTGAAATAACACCGATAAGCTAATCCAGTCGCTTTAATCCTGCATTGATCTGCCTCTATAAAAGGCTTGATCGCGACTATAAACCTATAAGTCCGCTGCCAAAATTTCTTTAATGCGTCCCTGTATCAATGGAACCAGTTCAGCTTCAAACCATGGATTTTTACGCAGCCAGAGATTGTTGCGCGGGCTTGGGTGAGGCAGTGGAATTCGGTTGGGCCAGTATTCACGCCAATTTTCTACTAGCTGAGTGACGGATTTTTTTGACTGGGAAAAATGATAATCCTGAGCATACTTTCCAATAACCATTGTGCTCTGAATATTGGGTAGTCGATTGAGAAGTTTATGGCGCCAGGTCTCTGCGCACTCGGGTCTGGGCGGTAGGTCCCCGGATTTTCCAGTGCCCGGAAAACAAAAACCCATAGGCACAATAGCTATCTGTTGCGGGTTGTAGAAAATCTCTTTGGAAATACCCATCCAGTCTCGCAGACGGTCGCCGCTGGGGTCATCGAAGGGTATACCTGAGGCGTGAACCCTGCGTCCGGGCGCCTGACCGGCAACTAAAATTTTTGCTTGCGGATGCAGTTGCAAGATCGGTCGCGCAGCATTGGGCAGATAGGGCTCGCAGATTGTGCAGGCGCGAACCTCGCAGAGTAGTGAGTTTAGATCGCCCATATTTAGTCCAAGGATTTGAGCGTGAGTTTAATCTCTGCGCGAACCTTGTCGATTTCGGCAATGGTTTTATCGGTGGCTTCAATGTCGTTGGGAATATCTTCCCAGTGATAGGACCAAATAGATTTAAGTCTTTCCGCGGCGAGACTAACAGGCTCGCTGATCAGCATACTTAAATCACTAATTAAGCCGATTTTTACCCAGCCTTTTCTTGGGCTGCCGGCAACCGGATCCTGATCGTAATGAGCGGCATAAATTATCTGTTCGAGTTCGGCAAGTTCTGAAAGTACCGAAAAAGCTGCGGTGCGAATATTGCTGTTATCTTCGGTGACTTCCATACGCCAAGCGTTGTAGCTAAAACCAACAATGGCGAAAACCACACCCAGTACGGCGGTAATATAGTAAGAGTTTAGCTTGCTTCTCAGGTTGTTCATCAGCGCTGCAACTTTTTACGAGCTCTGTATAAACGTAGCAGACTGACGGGGATTTGTTGCCTGTTTTGACTTTCGGTGAGATTAAAAAAGGGCGCTATTGCAGCGCCCTCTGTGATGCTTTTGATCTACTTGTCGAGACTCCAGATACCTGGGCCGCGGGCGGCAATAAACAAAAATGCAAAGCAGAAGAGAGCGGCTAATTCACCACCGTTAAGGATTGGGAAAAGGTGATTCATACCATGGGCCATCCAGTAGGCTGCGGCCATGGTGCCACTGCAGATAAAGGCCGCTGGGCGGGTGAATAGGCCAATCATCACTAGAGCTCCGCCAATCATCTCTATGGTGCCGGCGGCGTACATTAATGGGTTGAGTGGGTAGGGAAAATCGGCGGGAAAGTTAATTAGTTTTTGCGTGCCGTGCCAGATAAATAGAAAGCCGCTGACGATTCTTAGCAGTGCGTAGGTTTCTTCTTGATACTTGTCGAGAAAGTTCATTTATGACCCCTTTTTTATTTATAGATTTAAATAGTACCTTCTGAGTGTAATTTAATTATTCAGCAGGAGGGGATAATTTTTGCAGCGGCTTCGGCATCAGAGCCCCAGAGTTGGAGCTCTTTGGATTGTTACTTTTGCTACGCAGCACCTGCCGTAGTTAAGGCTACAACATACTCTGCACCATGACCGTGTTCACCGGCAACCTGTTTCAGGGTTTGACCTTCGGGGTTGGTGGCATTGAGGTCGTAGCCAGCCTCTGTAAAGAAATTCAAAAAGGTCACAAAGTTATCGATATTCATCCCGCGATAGGCTTTTTCCAGCAGGTGAAAATCAGTACTGACACCCTTGGGTGCCTGATAATCTAAAAAGCTTTTTACTCGCTCATCGTCAAAGACTTCGCCGAGAACTTTCTGTTTATCTTTTTTTAATGACATAACTAAATGATTCCTTTTTGCTGCTTAATTTTTGCTTTTAAATTCTGGCTAAAGAAGCTCGTTAAGCTTCTGGGCTAATATTTGATTGACCTGCTGGGGGTTGGCCTGGCCTTTAGAGGCTTTCATAATCTGACCCATAAAGCCGCCGAGCTTTTTCTTGCGCTTGGCTTCATCGGTATTGATATAGTCGTCGACCATTGCCTGATTGGCGGCCAGTACATCGGCGACCATCTGTTCCAGAGCACCGCTATCGGATACCTGCTTTAAACCGCGGGCTTCAATAATCTTATCGGCACTGCCTTCACCGGCCCAGATAGCTTCAAATACTTCTTTAGCCATTTTTCCAGAAATACTGTTGTCGGCAATACGCACAATTAATCCGGCAAGCTGTTCTGCGCTCACTGGGCTGTTGCCAATACTTAAATCCTGGCTGTTTAGGCGCGCTGAAAGTTCGCCCATGGTCCAGTTGGCAGCCAGTTTAGGGTTTTTACAGGCGCTGCTTACGGTTTCAAAATAGTTGGCCATGGCCGCATCGCTGCTGAGTATGCCGGCATCGTATTCGGACAGTTCATACTGCTCAACAAAGCGCGCCTGACGGGCATCGGGCAGTTCTGGCAGATTGCGGCGCAACTCTTCAACCTGTTCATCACTGACAACCACTGGCAGTAGATCGGGGCAGGGGAAGTAGCGGTAATCATTGGCTTCTTCTTTGCTGCGCATAGAGCGAGCAACTTTGGTCTCACCGTTATACAGGCGTGTTTCCTGAGCGATAGTGCCGCCATCTTCAATCACATCAATCTGACGGGCGACTTCGCGTTTAATCGCCTCTTCCATAAACTTAAATGAATTGAGGTTTTTGGTTTCGGTTCTGGTGCCAAGGGTATCGCTGCCGCTGGGTTTGACCGAGACATTGACGTCAAAGCGCATACTGCCCTGAGACATCTCACCATCACAGATACCTATAGAGGTAACAATACTGTGAATCTTTTTCGCAAAGGCGATCGCTTCTTCGGCATTGCTCATATCCGGTTCTGAGACGATTTCAATCAGCGGGGTGCCGGCGCGATTGAGGTCGATACCGGAAAAGCTGCTGTTAAAGTTGCCTTCGTGAAGGGATTTACCTGCATCTTCTTCAAGGTGGGCATGGTGAATGCGGACATTTTTAGTTCTGCCATCGGCGAGCTGGATCTCAACATTGCCACGACCAACTATGGGTTTTTCTAGCTGTGTGGTCTGGTAGCCTTTGGGCAGATCTGGGTAGAAGTAGTTTTTGCGCTCGAAGGCGGACACCTGACCAATCTCGGCATCAATCGCTAGGCCAAACATAATGGCGTAATTGACTGCCTGCTTATTGAGTACGGGCAGAGTTCCGGGCATGGCCAGATCAATGGCGCAGGCCTGAGTATTGGGCTCGGCACCGTAGGCGGTGCTGGCACCGGAGAATATTTTAGTTTTGGTGGCTAGCTGCACATGAATCTCTAGCCCGATCACTGTATCCCAACTCATGCGATACCCTCCGGAGCCTGTGTGTGCCAGTCGCTGGTCTGCTGGTACTGGTGGGCGGCGTTTAACATCCGCGCCTCGTCAAAGTAGTTGCCGATAATCTGCAGGCCAACTGGCTTGTCTTCAACCATGCCGCAGGGAATGGACATGCCGGGCAGGCCAGCCAGGTTGGTGGCGATGGTGTAAATATCTTCCAGATACATGGCCACTGGATCATCACCTTTGGAGCCAGCTTTAAAGGCTGGGGATGGGCAGGTGGGGCCCATAATAAGATCGACGTTTTCGAAAGCACTGACAAAATCCTGCTGAATCAGCTGGCGCACCTGTTGGGCTTTGCCGTAATAGGCATCGTAGTAACCGGCGGACAGGCAGTAGGTGCCGATCAGGATGCGTCGCTGCACTTCCTCACCAAAGCCTTCGGAACGGCTGCGGCAGTACATATCTTGCAAATCTTTAGGGTCTTCACAGCGGTAGCCATAGCGCGAGCCATCAAAGCGAGACAGGTTGGCCGAGGCTTCTGCTGGTGCGATTACATAATAGGCGGGTACTGATAGAGCCGAATTCGGTAGGCTGATTTCAACCAGTTCTGCGCCCTGAGCTTCGAGATCGGCCAGTGCAGCGCGCACAGCTTTATCGGTGCCCGGATGCAGGCCTTCGGAGAAGTACTCTTTGGGTATGCCAATTCGCAAACCTTTAACCGAACTGTTTAGGGTGGCGGTGTAATCCGGTACTTCGCGGTCGATACAGGTAGAGTCTTTGTCGTCGTAGCTGGCCATGCAGTTAAGCAGGAGTGCGCAGTCTTCTGCGGTGCGTGCCATTGGGCCGCCCTGATCGAGGCTCGAGGCAAAGGCAATCATGCCCCAGCGTGATACACGACCATAGGTTGGTTTGATTCCGCTAACCCCGCAGAGTGCTGCAGGCTGGCGAATAGAACCACCGGTATCTGTAGCTGTAGCACCCGGTGCCAGTCGTGCGGCAACAGCTGCGGCTGATCCGCCAGATGATCCGCCGGGCACTGAGTCGGTTGCCCAGGGGTTTTTAACTGGACCGTAATAGCTGGTTTCGTTGGAGGAGCCCATGGCGAACTCGTCCATATTGGTTTTACCCAATACTACAGCGCCGGCTTGCTCGAAGTTTTCAACTACGGTGGCATTGTAGGGGGGGATAAAGTTATCGAGCATTTTTGAGCCGCAGCTAGTGCGTACGCCGTCGGTGCAGAAGATATCTTTATGCAGGATGGGTACACCGCACAGCTCAGGAGCATTGCCGGCGGCCAGTCGTTGGTCGGCAGCGGCAGCGGCTTTAAGGGCCTGCTCAGCGGTAACGGTAATCACTGCATTGTAGGCAGAGTCTAGGCTGCCGATGCGGTCTAAAAAGTGCTGAGTTAACTCAACACTGGTAAATTCTTTGCTCTGCAGCCCTTTTACAAGCTCGGCGATAGTCAGGTTGTGCATTATTGGCCTGCTTATTCTATGACTTTAGGCACTAAAAATAGGCCGTCTTCGGTTTCTGGCGCTATCGCCTGCAAGGCTTCACGTCTATTGAGTTCGGTGACTTCGTCTTCACGCAGGCGCTGGGTGGCTTGCATGGGATGAGACATGGCTTCTACGCCATCGGTGTCGACTGCCTGCAGCTGATCGACAAGTTCGAGAACACTGCCTAATCGCTGCGACACTTCATTGATAGTCTCTTCGTTGATGGCGATACGCGATAGCGTCGCCAGCTTTTCAATTTCTCTGCGTTCGATACTCATTAAATTATCCGTTAGCTCTGCTCGGTAAATACCCTGAATAAGGGTCGCGTAAGGTACCATAAATAAGCCGATCAGGTTAAGGGGGTGGAGCACTTATAACACTGATTTCATATGCTTTTTTACGAGTTTTTCTACAGATGACAGCAACTTGCTAAAAGATCAGTTAGAATGTTTTAAAAATAACACAAAAGACGCAGTGAGTGCTTGCTCTGCGGTTCCGCCGCTGTTAAATTTGCCGATTAAATAAACCGTCGGTTTTGTTGTTCAAACAGGGCTAAAAATTAGGGAATATCGATTAGATGTTTAAAAAAATACGCGGGTTCTTTTCAAGTGATCTCTCGATCGATCTGGGAACAGCAAATACACTTATCTATGTGCGTGAAAAAGGTATTGTTCTCAACGAACCTTCGGTGGTTGCTATCCGCCATCACCTCGGGCAAAAAATTATTGAAGCCGTGGGTGTTGATGCAAAGCGTATGCTCGGTCGTACACCCGGCAATATCACCGCGATTCGCCCCTTAAAAGACGGGGTTATTGCAGACTTCCAGGTTACTGAGAAGATGCTGCAGCATTTTATTAAGAAAGTTCACGCGTCCAGTTTTGTTCCTCCCAGCCCCCGCGTATTGATCTGTGTACCCTGTATGGCCACCGAGGTTGAGAAGCGTGCGATTAAAGAGTCGGCCTACAGTGCCGGTGCTCGCGAGGTATTTTTGATTGAAGAACCAATGGCGGCGGCTATGGGTGCAGGCATGCCGGTTGAAGAAGCGGTAGGCTCCATGGTGGTGGATATTGGTGGTGGTACCACTGAGATCGCCATCCTGTCCTTGAACGGTGTGGTGTTCTCCGATTCTGTACGTATTGGCGGTGACCGTTTTGATGAGTCGATCGTCAACTTTGTACGTCGCAAGTATGGCAGCGTGATTGGTGACAGCACAGCTGAGCGCATCAAGATGGAAATTGGCGGTGCCTATCTGTCGAAAGAGGTTCGCGAGATCGATGTTCGCGGTCGTAACCTCGCCGAAGGTGTTCCCAAGAGCTTTACCCTTAACAGTGATGAAATTCTCGAGTCACTGCAGGAGCCGCTGGCCGGTATTGTGCAGGCGGTTAAGCGCGTACTCGAGCAGTCTCCTCCAGAGCTGGCATCTGATATTGCCGAGACTGGTATTGTATTAACCGGTGGTGGTTCGATGTTGCGTGATTTGGATCGACTGTTAACCGCTGAGACTGGCTTGCCAGTGATTCTCTCTGAAGAACCTCTGACCTGTGTGGCACGTGGTGGCGGTGAGGCACTTGAGATGATGGACAACAACAAGATTAATTCTTTAACTTTCTAAGCTGTTTGGCTAGCGGGTAGCTGCTTTGACACTGCCTGCTGGCGATCGGGAGAGGATTTATCAGAAACGTTTTTAGTAAAACATCCTCTTCGGCGAGAAAGTTTCTAAGCGTCGCATTTATCGCTCTGCTATTTATGATGGTGGACGTGTTTACCCCCTGGTTAAAACCTGTTTACAGCGCCGTCGATAATCTGGTGCGGCCTCTCTATTGGTTTTCAAATATCCCCCAGCGGGTTCAGGAGTGGGGCACCAGCAGTGTCGCTTCACGCTCTGAGCTTGAGAGCGAAAATCTGCGTCTCACAAAAGAGAGCCTGATCTACCACGGTCAATTGCAGCGTATGTCTGATCTGGCCGCCGAAAACCTGCGTCTTCGCCGCCTGCTAAATGCCACCGAGCTTGTGATGGACAGCGTACTGGTCACTGAGGTGATCGGTGTCTCAGCTAACCCCCAGCGCCATACATTAAGTATTGATCGCGGCACTGATGATGGTGTCTTTGTCGGTCAGCCACTGCTTGATGCCGAGGGGCTGATGGGGCAGATTATTACTGTTCACAAGAATCACAGTACGGCCTTATTGATCACTGACAGCAGCCACGCGCTGCCGGTGCAGGTATTGCGCAACGGTGTGCGTTCAATTGCTGAGGGTTCGTCGGATTACAATCTGCTGAGTTTAAAGTTTGTCTCGCCCACCGCCGATATTAAAGAGGGTGACAAACTGGTCAGTTCTGGGTTGGGGGGGCTTTACCCGGTTGGCTATCCAGTGGGTACGATTATAAGTATCGAGCAGGAAGCGGGAGACAGCTTTCTTAAGATCAGCGTAGATCCCTCGGCAGAGATCGATCGCAGTCGCCACTTACTCTTGCTCTACACCTCTAAAGATGGCGTTTTGGATAGCACTGAATAATGGCGCCGGTTAACCACACTGCTGCTATGTTACTGTCGCTGGTTATCGCCGTCATCTTCAGTGTTATGCCGGTCAGCGGCGACTGGATTGTCTGGAAACCCAATTTTTTATTACTGGTCACCATGGGCTGGGTTTTTCATCGACCCACGGAGTTCGGGATATTCTTTGCCGCTGGGGTCGGCTTGTTAGCAGACTTTCTTTTGCAGACAACGCTCGGCCATTCAGTGTTGGTGTTTGCCCTCTGCGGTACTCTGGTGGTTATTGTTAGTCGCTGGGTTAAGTACCTGTCGATTATTCAGCGTACATTGCTGGTTTATCTGATTATTCTTTTGGTGGGTTTTCTCGAGGCGAGCATTTTAATCTTGTCCGGGCTGCCCACGGCAATGGACCATCTGCTGATGAAAACACTGTTTTCTGCATTGACCTGGCCGCTGATCGATAAATTTATTACGCGGCTATGTATTGATGAACGCTAAGGGCTTTTTACCAATGAACGCTGAGGGCTTATTTTGCAAATAACCACCCCCCAGCTTTTACTGGCTTCTGCCTCTCCCCGTCGCAGCGATCTTCTTGAGCAGATCGGGGTGAGCTTTTCGGTGCTAGCGGTAGATATTGACGAGAGCCGTCGCGAGGGTGAATCTCCAGTCGATTATGTGTCTCGTCTGGCGGTGGAAAAAGCTCAGGCAGGCTTTAGCCGTCAAGAAGGTCAGTTGCCGAGTCTGGGGGCTGACACGATTGTGGTTTTTGACGACCAAATTTTTGGCAAGCCGCAAGATCAGAAACAGGCTGAGACAATGCTGTTGGCGCTGTCTGGCAAGGTGCATAGTGTTTACACTGCAGTGGCTATAGATAATGGCGCTGACACCGCTATGGTGATTGCAGAAACCCGGGTGGGGTTTCGCACAATTAACCAATCTGAGTGTCTCACCTACTGGCAGACCGGTGAGCCGCAGGGCAAGGCCGGCGCCTATGCGATTCAGGGTCGCGGTGGGGTTTTTGTTGAAAAACTCGAAGGCAGTTACAGTGCTGTTGTAGGTCTGCCGCTGGCAGAGACTGAGCAGCTGTTAAATAAGTTTTCTGTGCCGCTATGGAATACGGGTACAAAATAGAGTTTGGAAATGCCCTAAGTTAGAAAATGTTTTAAGCCAGGAAGTGCTATGAGCCAAGAAATACTAATCAATATTACGCCGATGGAAACCCGCGTGGCAGTTGTCGAGAACGGCGTGCCTCAGGAAATCCATGTCGAGCGCAATAAGAAGCGTGGCTTGGTTGGCAATATCTATAAGGGTAAGGTGGTTCGAGTGCTGCCCGGTATGCAGGCAGCCTTTATAGATATTGGCGAAGAGCGCACCGCATTTTTGCATGTCGATGATCTGGTTCAGCGCAGTAATAAGAAAGCCGATGCTGAATCGGCAGATATTTCCCGTCTACTTCACGATGGCCAGCAGCTCGTTGTTCAGGTGATAAAAGACCCTGTGGGCTCCAAAGGGGCACGGCTCTCTGCGGAGCTTTCCATAGCCTCCTACAATCTGGTTTATATGCCCGATGTAGATCGTATAGGTATCTCCCAGCGCCTTGAAGATGAAGAGGAACGCGAGCGACTCAAAACAACACTGACCAAGGTCGTCGATGAGTTGCAAGTCAGCGGCGGCTATATTTTGCGCACCGTTGCTGAGGGTGCCACAGAAGCTGAGTTGCGCAATGCCGTGAGTTTTCTCAATCGGCTGTGGGAGGATCTTTTAGAACGCAAGGTCTCTGCGGTAGCACCCTGTCGTCTGTATGAAGATCTGCCGCTCTACAAGCGCGTGCTGCGGGATATGGTGCGCCCCGAGGTCGAGAAAATTCGCGTTGATTCCCGTGAGATTCTCGAAAAGCTGACGTCTTTTGCTAATAAATTTAATCCGGAAATTGTCCGTCTGCTCGAGCATTACCCCGGTGAACGACCGCTGTTTTACCTTTACGGCATTGAGGATGAGATTACCAAGGCGCTTCAGCGCAAGGTGGTTCTGAAATCCGGTGGCTCTCTGGTGTTTGATCAGACGGAAGCCATGTCGACTATCGATGTGAATACGGGAGCCTTTGTCGGGCGCCGCAATCTTGAAGAAACTATCTATAAAACCAATCTTGAAGCGGCGGTGGCGATTGCTCGGCAGATGCGTATCCGCAATCTTGGTGGCATTGTTATTGTCGATTTTATCGATATGAAAAATGCTGAACACCGCCGTCAGGTGCTACGCACCTTTGAAAAAGCGGTGGGTCGAGATCGTGTTAGAACAATAATTTCAGGGGTTACCGAGCTGGGATTAGTGCAGGCAACACGCAAGCGCACCAGTCAGAGTCTCGGACAGATTATGTGTGGCGAGTGCCCGACCTGTCAGGGTCGCGGCTATGTTAAATCCCCTGAGTCAGTGAGCTACGAAATACTTCGTGATATCTTGAGAGTGGCTCGCGCCTATGAATGTGATAGTTTGCAGGTATTGGCGCCACCCTCGGTGATTGAATATCTCCTGGATGAAGACTCTTCGGAGGTGGCAGATCTAGAGCAATTTATTGGTCGGACAATTCAGTTCAGAGTTGAGAGTCTCTATCCTCTCGAACAGTTTGATATTATTCCGGTTTAATCAGACATGGCTATAGCGAAGATGGGTAAAGCATTTAAAAGCGCGATTCGCTGGCTATGGCTAACAATAGCCCTGCTGATTATCGGCACGGTAATACTGGTGGTGATCGGCCGCCAGACTATTGCCGGCATCGACAGCTACCGAGCGGACATTCAACAGATAATTGAGGACCAGATTGGCCTGCGGGTTGAGCTCGGCGAGCTCAATGGCGATTGGCCGCGACTGGTTCCGATTCTGGATATTCAGCGCGCTGTAGTTTTTGCTGAGGATAATTCCCCTGCGATTGAGGTTAGCGGTGGCCGCGCCCATCTGGATCTGTTTGAGACTATCGCCCGAAAAACCCCTATCTGGCGAGAACTGGTAGTGGATAGTTTGCAGTTAACCATGGTCGAGGACGAGACAGGTAACTGGGGATTAAAAGGGTTTGGCGGCAACTCTGATGCCGACTTGAGTCTGTTTATAGACCCGCTATCCTACAGTCGCTTAATCCGCTTTCGAGATGTGCAGGTTGTATTGCAGTTCTTTTCGGGTAAGTCGATGCTCTTGAATGGCCGCGATGTGGCGATGGAAAATGCCGATGATTTTCATCGCGCAGAACTCTCGGTGATTGTCTCTGAACAACAGCAGTCGGCCACTGAAGACGACTCCACAGCGCTGGCACAAAGCCCGGCCTACCTTTTGATTGAGGGGCATGGTGATGTCGCCGATGTAGAGAGTTTTTTCGCCGAGGGCTATTTCCGATTTGATGACTTTAATCTCTCCGAGCCGCTCGCTGACCTGTCTCGCTCTCTACTCCCCAGTTTATTCGCCAATCTTTCCGATTTTGATGCCAACGCCAACGGTGAGATATGGTTTGCGGTTCATCCCGGTGGCTCTGCGGATTTTGAGGGAATGTTGGCTATTGGTGAGATTCCATTAAACTGGTTGGCAGATGTACCGCCTATTACCAATATCAAAACTGAGGTGACCGGCTGGTTTACGCCCGGGTCGGATTGGGGGCTGCGTCTGCAGGGTTTTGATCTCGACTGGTCGGATGCGGAGATAGAGCCTCTCGATTTAGTCTTTACTCAGCGTCTGGGTTCACACTGGAAAGATTTTGATGTATCAGTTAATCATCTCGATTTAACACTGATGTCTGAGTTGCTTTCAAGTACCCAGATCGCCGATAAAAAAGTATTAAACGCGGTAGAAAATCTGCAGCCTCAGGGGGTGATTAATGCCCTGACGCTGGGCCATGATCATGTTGGATACTATGCCTCGGCCAATCTCGAAGAGATAAGTATCGCCTCGTGGAAAGGTACGCCGAGCGTTAAGGCGCTTGATGGCTATATAGAGATCTACGGCGATCGTGGTCTGTTCACAATTGCTGACAGCGATGGTTTTGAAGTGTATTTTCCCTCTGTATATAAAGACTATCTGAGTATTGATGAAGCGATGGGGTCGATCAATGTCTCCTGGCAGGCGAGCGATAAACTGCTGACGGTTCGCAGTAATAGCATTCGTACAAAGCTCGATGCCGGAAATTCAAACATCATGTTTTCTGTTCAGCAGACAATTCCTTCCGGAGGTAATCCTCCAGAGGTCAATCTGATGATTGGTGCGCGCAATCTGGATGCCCAGCATCGCAATAAATATCTGCCTTACTCTATGCCGGGCCAGCTTAACAACTGGTTGGCCGAGTCTATATTAGATATTCAGGTAGAGGAGTTTGGCCTGCTGATTCGCAACTCACCGCCAAAGTTTGATCGTTCCTCCCAGACCACTCAGTTAATGATGAAAACCACTCAGGGGGATATAGATTACGATCCTCGATGGACCGGTGTTCGCGATGCAAACAGTTTGTTGTTGGTCGATGATGGCTACACTGAAGTATTTATGGAGTCGGGCACTGTTGGTAGTACAGAGGTTAGTGATGCCAGAGTTGTCTACGCTAAACAGGGTGCCGACAATCAACCATTTCTGTTTGTCGATGCGCAGGTCGAGGGCGATTTATCCGAGCTGATCAATATTCTTGCCGAGTCTCCCCTGCGGAGTAATGTCGCTGGAATTAGTGATTGGAATTACAGTGGAAAAACCATGAGCCAGCTGGATCTGGTTATTCCCATGTCGAGAAAGACTAAGGTTGATCCCAACGAGTCCAGTCTAGTCGGTCAATATAATGTCGCAACAACAATCTCTGAGGGTTCAATTGGTATTCCCAATCGGCCAATCAACATGACCGATATTCAGGGGCAGTTGAATTTCTCTGTGGAGGAGGGTCTCTATGGCGAGGGTATTCAGGGCAATTTTTGGCAGCAGCCAATGGTCAGCCGTTTGTATAAAACTGGTGATCAGCAGAAGATAGCCTTTAGTGGCAATGTGTTGCCGGAGAGTCTTAATCAGCTGGTTGAGTTTCCATGGCAGAAGGTGGTTGTAGGTGCAGTCCCCATTGAGGGTCTAATCAGTATTCCCAAGGTAAAAGATGAGGCTATAACCCTACAGATCAGCAGTCAGCTTGAAGGTGTCGCTCTCGATCTTCCGGCACCTCTGGTTAAATCTGCGCAGGACTCTCAGGCGTTAGATATAACCTTCTATTTCTCCCCAGAGTTTGAGCGTATGACTGCAACTCTGGATGGCAGGCCTGACGTTTCTAACTCTATGGGCTCTGTTATCCCAAACTCTGTTATTACAAGCTCGGATCTACATTTTGATTTACGCTTTAATAATGGCGAATTTAATTCAGGACAGATCAGCTACGACCGACCTGCGGCTGAACTTGAAGACTCTGTATTGCGATTATCTGCTTATTTACCGACCACAGAGTTAGAACTGTGGCGGCCTCTGGCAGCTCTTTTTGAACGTTCTGAAAGCGCTGAACAGTCCCCATGGCAAACCGTTTTTGATCTGCGCTTTGACCAGTTGGAACTGGCCACTTTCCAGCTTAAAGATATCGCAGCGACAGCCACCTTTGCCGAGCAGCTAGTCGATATTGATCTGCGCAGTGATTTGGTTGAAGGGCATCTATTAGTCCCAACCGGTGAGTCACTGCAGGTGCCAGAGATTAATCTTAGTCGCTTGACTGTGCCCTCATCACTACTGAAAGAAAAAGTCACTGCATCGACCATTGATCCGCGCCGCTTTCTCGCTTTGGATATTGCTGTAGATCAGCTGATAATTGGTGAGGATAACTGGGGGTCGCTGTCCTTTGAACTGCGACCAGAAGTCTCTGGTGCAGCGTTTAATCAGATTAAAGGTAATCTATTTGGCCTTAAACCCGGCGCCTTTGAAAATCAGCCGTCGACGGAATTTTTCTGGCAATTTGATGGCAGCAGATACGCCAGTAGATTAGTAGGCCCAGTGGGCATTGATAATATTGGCGATTTTTTGAGCTCTGGTTTGGGTATTCCAAAAATTGTTGATAGTCAGTCCGGACGCTTTGTTTTTGACCTTGCCTGGCAGGATCAACCGTGGAAAATCTCCCGCGAAAATATTAGTGGTGAGTTTGCCATAGAACTCAAAGAGGGAAGTTTTTATAAGTCTCCCGGTGGTTCTGGTGCAGCCTTAAAAATGGTTAGTCTGGTTAATTTTGCCAACTGGTTACGCCGCCTAAAACTGGATTTTTCGGATGTGGTGGGCCAAAACCTTGCTTATGACAAACTTAACGGTACCTTGCACTTTGATCAGGGCGTTGCCAGTCTCAGAGATCCGCTGCGTATGAAAATGCCTTCGGGTCGTATGAGTATGGCAGGGGATTTTGATCTGCTTAACGAGCAGGTTGAAGGACGATTGGTGGCAACCCTGCCGGTGGCGACTAATTTGCCCTGGGTGGTGGCTCTGCTGGGTGGTTTGCCAGCCGCTGCTGGTGTTTATGTGACTAGCAAGCTGGTTGAAAAGCAGGTCGATCGACTGTCGAGTATCAGTTATAAGCTTTCCGGCTCCTGGGATGATGTCGATGTTGAGGTGGATCGTATATTTGCTTCTGACTTGGAAGATGCCAAGGGCGATACTAAAGCTAGTAATGGAAAGGCTGCTGACAAAGCTGCTAATAACAAGGATCAAAACGACAATGACCCAGAGAAAAAGCAGTAATCGTTTAATTGCCGCGGCCGTTCAACTGCAACCTAGCGACTCTATTGAGTCCAACCTCAGCAACACATCTAAACTGATTCAGGATGCCGTCGACCAGGGCGCGCAGCTGGTGGTAATTCCGGAAAATTTTGCCCATCTGGGTCGCAGTGATTTTGCGGCTATTGGCTTGTCTGAATCGCAGCCGCAGGGATTGGTTAGACAGTTTTTGTCGGATCAGGCTGCTCAGCACGGTATCTGGCTAGTGGCGGGAACACTGCCAATCAGTGACCCAAAAAGTTCGATTAAGCCTTATGCCCGCTGTCTATTATTTGATCCTCAGGGTAACCAATCCAGTTCCTATGACAAGATTCATCTGTTTAATGCGGAGCTAGATAAGGCTGAGTTCGGCGACGAGCAGCAGAGCGCCTATCGCGAGTCAGATAACTTTAGCAGTGGCGCTGAGGTGGTGGTGGCACAGACAGATCTCTGCCGCCTTGGAATGAGCGTTTGTTACGACCTGCGCTTTGCCGAGCTCTACCGCCAACTGGCTGATCGCGGTGCGCAGATAGCCACTGTGCCATCGGCTTTTACCGCCGCTACCGGCAGAGATCACTGGTTGTTATTACTGCGTGCTCGAGCGGTGGAAAATCAGATATTTGTAATTGGTGCCAATATGGTCGATCGCGATCATCCGCGCCGCGCGCTATGGGGTGGCAGTGCCATTATTGATCCCTGGGGTAATCTGTTGGCGAGTCTCGATGACGAGCCGGGCGTGGCTGTTGCCGAGATTGATTTAGATAGGATTGATGAAGTTAGAGCGAAGATGCCAATGGCTGAGCATAGGAAAATATAGACCCGCTAATCTACTTCATCATCCCAAAAAATCTCCCGTCATCCCAGCGCAGGCTGGGACCTCTATGGCTCGCAGCGTAATTGAATAGGTCCCAGCCTGCGCTGGGATGACGGTGCTTTCGTTGGGATAATGTTTATTCAGAAAGCTCTACTCAAGAAGCTCTACTCCGAAAGCTCTACTCAGAAAGCTCTACTCAGAAAGCTCTCGTAAGTAAGCAAAAATTTTGCGGCTTGCCGTGGTTGCTTTCTTTTCCGCCAGTTCTCGACTTGCCTGACGCTGCAGGTTACGCAACTGTTGACGATCCGCCTGCGGATACATTTCAATCAGCGCTTCGATAGCCGTTGCCCCTTCACTGATAAGGCGATCCCGCCAGTTTTCCAACTGCTGGAAATGCTGCCTATAAGTCTGCGACTGATGATCCATCATATCCAATGTCTTCTGAATAAAGCTGATATCCGCAGTGCGCATTAACTTGCCAATGTACTGAAGCTGGCGGCGCTTGCCCTCGCGGTTTTTGAGTCGTCGCGCTTCATAGATAGCGTCTCTCAAGTTTTCGGGTAATTCAAATTTACTCAGCTGACCCTCGGGCATTTCTACTAGCTGGCTGCCCATATCCTGAAGTGCATGACTCTCCCGTTTTAGTTGGGATTTACTAATCAGGTCTTCATCTTCAAATTCAGTATTATCAGTCATTAGCTATAGAACACCGTGGCCAGTCCAAGGAAGGAAACAAAACCGACTATATCGGTTACTGTTGTGAGAATTACTGATCCAGCCAGTGCTGGATCTATATTTATTCGACGCAGTAAAACCGGAAGCAGAGTGCCGGTAACCGCTGCCGCCATTAGGTTGATGCACATTGCCAGACCAATAATCAAAGCGATAGTCCAGTCATTGAACCACAGTGATACTAGAGCACCCATGACCAGCGCCCAAAGTACGCCGTTAACGGCACCAACGATAAATTCTTTACTCAGCAACCATTTGATATTGTCGCGCTCAATCTGTCCCAGTGCCATACCGCGAACCACCATGGTCAGCGTCTGACTGCCGGCAACGCCGCCCATGCTGGCAACAATTGGCATCAGAATCGCCAGTGCGACCACCTTCTCCAGAGTCTCTTCAAAAAGGCTGATCGCCGATGAGGCGAGAATTGCGCTGAGCAGGTTAAGGCCAAGCCATAGGGCACGACGGGGTGCGGTTCGGCCAATTGAGGAAAAGGTATCTTCGGTGTCACTTAAACCGGCCATTGCCAACAGCGAGTGGTCGGCATCTTCAACAATAACGTCAACCACATCATCAATGGTGATTCGACCCACCAGGCGATGCTGATCATCGACCACGGGCGCGGATACCAAATCCTGACGCTGGAACAGCTGTGCTACATCGGAGTCGGTCAGGTTGACGTGAATTGCTTCACCTTCGGTATTCATCACTTCCCTGACCGTGGTGCTAGGGCTAGAGGTGAGCATTTTACTGAGTGACAGGTTGCCGAGAAAAGTATCGGTGCGGCTAACCACAAACAGGTTATCGGTAATATCCGGCAGTTCTTCAAAGCGGCGCAGATAGCGCAGCACTACATCAATAGTAATATCCGGGCGCACCGTAATCATCTCGGTGTCCATGATTCCGCCTGCGGTGTCTTCGGCGTAGGTCAGTACCGATTCAACCCGCTGGCGATCCTGTGTGGACATTGCCTGCAGCACTTCGGGAATAACCTGATCTGGCAGCTGCTGCAGAATATCGACAATATCGTCGACATCCAGGCCCTCGGTTACCGAGGCAACCTCAGCGCCGTTCATCTGGTTGAGGAATTCCTGCTGAATATCATCGGAGAGTTCCTGCAGAACTTCACCGGCAATCTCCGAGTCTACCAGTTGCCAGAGTACATCCCGTGAACGCGGCGGGGCGGTTTCAAGCTGGTGGGCAATATCTGGTGGCGTGAGATTGTTGAGAATATGACGCACCTGATTAAGGGTGCCGGGATCGATGCCGGTGCCGAGCTTGGTCAATAGGCTGTTATCGGGATTGTTCATGCATCGCTCCATTGTTCCATAGCTAGGGGCTGAGGACTGAGGTGAAAATTTTCAGCCTAGCTATTTTAACTAGCTATTTTAACTAGCAAATCGGCAGATCGGTAGTTATTACTGCTTCTTCAGTGCAAACAATAATTGAGAGTGCAGTTTTTTGGGTTATTCGCCTTCGCCAAAGTAATCCGCAAGCAACTCAGAAATTGCCTGCTGGGCTTCACTTTCATCTTCGCCGTCGAATTCAAATATCAGACTGGTGCCCTGGCTGGCGGCTAGCAACATCAGCGACATAATGCTCTTGGCATCCACCAGAGGTTCTTTTGTACCAGTGCGAATAGTACATAGATAATGCCCTGAAGTGCTGGCCAACTTGGTGGCGGCTCGGGCGTGCAGGCCAAGTTTATTAATGATTTCGAGCTGGCAGCGAATCATAGTCTGGAAGTCCGTTTAATTACTGTGAGAGTTCTTTGTGCACAACCTGCACAAAGGGATGTTGAGTGGCGAAGTGCTCGTGGAGCCTGTTGGCCAGATACACAGATCGATGTTGGCCGCCGGTACAGCCTATAGAAACGGTTAGATAGCTGCGGTTATTCTGCTGAAATTTTGGAATCCAGCGGGTTAAAAAACCAATAATATCGGCGAGCATCGAGGCGACTTCAACCTGACTCTCTAAAAACTCAATAACCCCTTCATCATTTCCGGTCTGGTTCTTGAGCTGCTGCTTCCAATAGGGGTTGGGCAGGCAGCGCACATCAAAGACAAAATCGGAATCGGAGGGCACGCCGCGCTTAAAGCCAAAGGATTCAAAGAGGATAGACATATGCTCCGGATTATTCGGGACAATGGTATTTTTTACCAGATCGCGCAATTGATGCAGCGTTAGCCTGGAAGTATCTATAGAGCGATCGGCAATATCCGAGATCGGGCTGAGTAGCGACTTCTCCAGATCAATCGCCTCTTTAAGGCCGATAGTTTCAGTACTCAGCGGATGGCGGCGGCGAGTTTCGCTGTAGCGGCGCAGTAGATCTGTGCGTCGCGCATAGAGGAAGAGCACGCTGACACTAACGCCATCGGCTTCAATAATTTTAAGGATTTCCGGAATCTTGCTCAGATCACCGACCAGATTGCGCGCGTCGATACCCACGGCAATATTCAGCTCTTCATGATTATCATTGCTGTTCAGTTGGGTAATCAGGTTTTGCAGTAAACTGGCCGGCAGATTATCAATACAGGTAAAGCCAACGTCCTCAAGAATATTGAGTGCTGAGGTTTTTCCGGACCCGGAGTGGCCGCTGATAATCACCAGGCGCATGGTTAGGCGAGTCGCTCTAATTGCAGCGCGGTATTAAACAGATCTTCGTCGTTGCTGCACTGGCGCAGTGACTGTCGAGACTGGTCGTTTTGCATAATAGCGGCAACCCGTGCCAGCGTCGCCAGATGCTCATCGTTTTGTTCTTCAGGCACGATAAGGGCAAAAATCAGATCGACCGGCTGATCGTCCAGAGCGCCAAAATCTACCGGATCTTCCAATTTGATTAAACATCCATGGATTCGATTGAAGCCAGAGACCCGGCAGTGGGGGATGGCAACGCCTTCCCCTATACCGGTGCTGCCGAGTCGCTCGCGCGCGACCAGGTTGTGGAACAATGTGTCTGCCTGCTCAGTATTGCCGCCCAGTTGATCAGTTACAAAGGCTGACAGATTTTCAAGAACACGCTTCTTGCTGCCGCCAGGTAGATCGCACTGGGTCATTTTTTGAGTCAGGATGTCGGTGATTTTCATGGATAAAACTAACGGCCTCGATGTTTCTCTTTATATTTGATTAACTGGCGGTCAAGTTTATCAGTCAGCGCGTCAATCGCGGCATATAAATCTTCGTGCTGAGCGTTGGCGAATAGTTCTGCGCCGCTGACATGGACTGTGGCTTCAGCATTTTGAGAAAGTTTGTCGACTGAGAGAATAACTGATGTGCTGGTGATTTGTTCGTAATGCCGTTCTAGTTTTGAAAGTTTGTTCGTAACGTAATCTCTAATAGGTGAGGTGACTTCGAGATGATGCCCACTAATTGTTAACTGCATGCAGTACTCCTTGCTTTGTTAATTGAAACTCTACTCTTATAACTAAAATCTTTTACGCTGGCTGGAGGATGGAATGCCCATGCTCTCTCTATACTTGGCAACCGTTCGGCGAGCGACTTGAATGCCCTGTTCCTCGAGAAGGGAGGTAAGCTTGTTGTCGCTGAGTGGCTTTGCGGGTTGTTCTGCGCCAATCATTTCTTTTAGGATAGCGCAAACCGCGGTTGATGAACACTCCCCGCCGCCAGAGGTTCCCACATGACTGGAAAAGAAATATTTCAGTTCATAAATTCCCTGAGGCGTGGCCAGATATTTGCTCGTGGTCACTCGCGAAATAGTCGATTCATGCAGTTCCAGTTCCGTGGCAATATCTGATAACACCATGGGTTTCATCGCCACTGGGCCGTAGTCGAGAAAACCCTGCTGCAGCTCGACGATGGTCATGGCAACGCGCATCAGCGTTTCGTTGCGGCTTTCAATACTGCGCAAAAACCACCGCGCCTCGGCAAGGTTGTCTTTTAAAAATTGATTGTCATCACTGGTGTCTGAACGCTTGATCAATGCCGAGTAGGAGTCATTGATACGCAGCCGCGGCATATTGCTATCGTTGAGCTGTACCTTCCAGCGGCCATTAATTTTTTCTACATAGGCATCTGGAACAATGTAATCAATATCGTTGCTATTCAGTGCTTCGCCGGGGCGTGGGTTAAGGCTGCGAATCAATAGCAGGGCACCCTCGAGTTGGTCGGCGCTAAGTCCGGCTTTTTTCGCCATACGAACATTGTCGATAGCGGCAATATCTTCGAGAAAGTCAGTGACTAAGAGTAGCGCTGATTGCAGATATTCAGTTTCTGGTGCTAGCTGGTTTAGCTGAATTAACAGGCATTCACGGATATTGCGGGCAAACACACCCGGCGGGTCGAACTGCTGCAGTCGATGTAAGACAGCAACCAGTTCATCTTCTTGAATCTGTTCTTCACTAATTGTTTCGGATTCTGCCTGTTGAATATGAGCGACTACATCAAACAGGTCTTCGCTAATAAATCCGGAACTATCAATCGCATCAATAAAGGCCGTGGCAATTTCTCGGTCACCATCTGAAAATGGTGTCAGGTTGAGTTGCCATTCCAGATGCCCCTGAAAGGATTCGGTGACCTGATAGACCTGTTCGAGGTTAACTTCTCCCCCGGAACTGTTAGAGGTTGAGGGGTTGTAGACATCGTCCCAGTTGGCATCGACCGGCAAATCCTGAGGAATCTGCTCGCTCCATTCATAGTCAGAATTTTGCTCGTCGGCTTTTTCTTTATCCTGCTTGGTGGTTAGTTCGCCAGAATTTTCTTGATGGGTTTCGTTGGACGATTGCGACGACTGCTGTGTCTCTGGAACTGACTCACCACTGTTATCTTCTTCGATTTCCAGCAGTGGATTATTGTAGAGCTGTTCGATCATTTCCTGGCGCAGTTCCAGCGTCGACAACTGCAATAGGCGAATGGCCTGCTGCAACTGAGGAGTCATGGTCAGCTGTTGGCTGAATTTTAACTGGAGGCCTTGGCGCATGCCGTGAATATCGCTATTAACTAAAGAGTCTGCAATTTTAGTGCCAATTCATTGTTGCTGGCAATCGGCTATTGCATAAATAGGCTTTTATTTAGGCTTTTATTCAGGGTTAAACTTATTTTACGGGCTTTAGGTGGAGAGCTTTTGCGTGAAAAGCCTAAAGTGTAAAGTTTTCACCCAGATAGGTTTTTATAACATTGGCATCACTGAGGATATCTTCGGTGGTTCCCTCGGCGATCACATGGCCCTCGCCAATAATGTAGGCGTGCTCGCAAATATCCAGAGTTTCACGCACATTGTGGTCGGTGATAAGAACCCCGATACCGCTGTCGCGCAGATGGCGAATAATGTTTTTGATATCGGTGACCGAGATCGGATCAACTCCGGCAAAGGGTTCATCGAGAAGAATAAACTGCGGGTTTGCCGCCAGTGCGCGGGCAATCTCAACTCTGCGGCGCTCTCCTCCAGACAAGCTCATACCGGGACTTTTGGCCAGATGTGAGATATGAAATTCATTCATCAGCTCTTCAAGACGCTGTTTGCGCTGGGCGCGGCTGAGATCTTTTTGAGTTTCCAGAATGGCGAGAATATTATCTTCAACGCTGAGCTTGCGAAATACCGAAGGCTCCTGAGGCAGATAGCCGAGACCGCGACGCGCTCGCCCATGCATTGGCAGTGCGGTTATATCATCGTTATCAATGGTGATGGTGCCATTATCCTGATTGACCAGACCGATAATCATATAAAAACAGGTGGTCTTGCCGGCGCCGTTGGGCCCTAACAGTCCAACAATTTCGCCCTGCTTAACCGACATGGATACATCTTTAACAACTGGTCGTTTGCCGTAGGCCTTGGCCAGATTGCGCGCTTCTAAAATTGCCATCAGGGAGTAGTCTCTTGTGGAGTGGATTCCTGCACCGATGGCGGAATAACCAACTGAATACGTTTTTGTTCACCGAGATCGTTGCCTTTGGCTTTCCATGTCTCATTCTTGATATCGTAGTCGATCGAATCGCCTTTAATAATCGTGCCATTGCGCGACAGAACCGCATTGCGCTTAAGGATAATCTGGTCACTGGCTAGCAGGTAGTCGATATGTTCTGCTCGAGCAACCAGCATCGCGCCCTCAGCCTGAGGTCTCTGCTGATAACTTGCCGGTGTGCCGGTGCACTCAATACGACTGATCTTGCTGCCCTGATAGTGCAGTGTAATCTCTTCAGCTTCGATAAGAATACTGCCCTGACTAATAATCACATTGCCGCTATAGACGGTCAGGCCGGTTTTTTCGTTGCGTTCTGCCGAGTCGGATTCAATCGATATGGTTTGCTGGCGATCATCTGGCAGTGCCGCCGCCATAGCTGAAAGCAACAGGCTAAGAATCAACAGAGTGGCTGATCTGTAAATTTTGGATAAGCTTATGCTAGATAGGCTTTTACTAGATAGGTTTTTACTAGATAGGTTTTTACTAGATAGGCTTTTACTAAATAGGCTCATGGATCACTCGAACGTTAGATTTGATAGTAAAAATTTCCTTGATCAGGTCGATATGCAGTCCGCTGCCAGAGACATTACTCTGCGGCGCAAGCAGTTTAAATGAACTCTCTGTCTGGGCAATATTAGTCTCGGTAAAGAAGGTTAAATGCTCGGTGGTAAGCTGGGCAAGATCATCGCCGCTATTGATATCGGCGCGAACATTGCCATCCAGGTTGAGCACCCCTATTTTACTGTCCAGTTGACCCAGAGAGGCCTGCAGTTTTAATGGCTTACCCGACGGACGATAAGTGACAAACTCCGGTTCGCTTATCGCCAGTACCGAAGAGCCTTCATAAAATTCTATGCGCGGTGAGTTAAGAGAAAACTTCTCGTTGCCCTGTGCTGAAAAACGGCGGCTGGTAATCTCTTTCATATAACTGTCGGCGCGCGGATCCTTTTCAAATTGATCGCCACTCTGGCGAACAAAAGACTCTGGCGGCGAATCCCAGATCAGTAGAAAACCACCGACCATCAGTGCCAGAAAAAATGTCAGTAACGCCTGTCGAATCATTGATAGGTTGCCAGTATTGCGTCTAATTTATCCTGCGCGGCAAGAATCATCTCGGCGGCTTCGCGAACCGCACCATTGCCGCCACAGCGGCTGGTTTGCCAGATGGCACTGGCAGCCACAGTGGCGCTGCCATTGGCGACAGTCATGCCCAGTCCAACTCGGTTGATCACCGCAAGGTCTGGCAGGTCGTCGCCGATAAAAGCGATTTCATCCATCTGAATATCCATTGTTTCCAGCAGTTCACCGAGGGCGGTAAGCTTGTCTTCTCGGCCTTGAACTACAGGCGAAATGCCTAATTCATCGGCGCGGCGCTGCAGCAATTTGGAGACCCGTCCAGTAATAATGCCGACCTGAACTCCGCCGCGTTGCAGTAGTTTAATGCCCAGGCCATCCTGGATGTCGAAGGCCTTGAGTTCTTCGCCATTGTTGCCGTAGTAGAGATGACCGTCGGTGAGAACGCCGTCGACATCGAGCAGCAGCAACTTGATTTTTTTGGCAGCGGCGACCGCCGCGCTGTTTAAACTAGTCATCAGATTACACGACTCCCGCACGAAGAATATCGTGCATATGTAGCACACCGATTGGGTGATGATTTTCATCTTCGACAATCAGCGCGGTGATCGAACTGTCTTCCATAATCTTCAGCGCCTGTGCGGCGAGGATTTCACCATTAATCGTTTTTGGATTGGCCGACATAACATCTGCCATAGTGGCGCTATTAATATCCACCTTGCCATCGACAATACGACGCAAATCGCCATCGGTGAAAACACCGAGCAATGTATTGTCTTCAGAAACCACGGTTGTCATACCAAAGCCTTTTTCGGTCATCACCAACAGTGCCTGATGCAGTGGCTGGTCGGCCTTAACTCGGGGTACCTGACTGTCTTTATGCATAATATCGGTCACCCGAAGCAGCAGTTTTCGTCCCAGAGCACCGCTAGGATGGGAGAAGGCAAAGTCTTCGGCACTAAAGCCGCGAGATTCAAGCAGCGCGATAGCCAGAGCATCACCCATCGCCAGAGTCACGGTGGTGCTAGTAGTGGGGGCCAGATTTAACGGGCAGGCTTCGCTGTCAACGCTGACATCAAGATTGGCGCTGGCCGCTTTGGATAACACTGAATCGGGGTTGCCGGTCATGCTGATCAGTGGAATACCCAGACGTTTGATCAGCGGCAGAATGGTGACAACCTCTGCCGTGCTGCCCGAATTTGAAATCGCAATCACCACATCATTTTTGGTGATCATGCCCAGATCGCCATGACAGGCTTCGCCGGGGTGAACAAAAAATGAGGGGGTGCCGGTACTGGCGAGAGTAGCTGCAATCTTGTTGCCAATATGACCGGATTTACCCATGCCAGTAATAACAACCCGACCTTCACAGTTGAGCATGGTCTTGCAGGCAGTTACAAAGTTATCGTCCAGGCGGCCTAACAGCTGCTCGACGGCATCCGCTTCCATTTTAATGGTGCGCTTTGCGGAGGTTAAAAAATCTGTCGCAGTCATAATTTAGTCACTAGTGTTTTTTGGGCGGGAGCCATTTTGGTGCAAGTATAAACGCCATTATAGAGTGAAACTTGCGGGTGGCGAAATAGAGCCCGATTATGCTTTTTTATACGCCCTAAGCGGCTTTTTGTTAAGAGCGCTATCCGGCGGTTACCACATAGGGCCAGAGGATCAAGTAATAGAGGCCATAACCACTGACAAGAATAAACCCAAAGCGTCGCGACAGTCTTGCTGGAGTGCCACTTCTGGCACCTCTAAAGAGAGCGAAGGCAATCATGGCGATCAGCAGAATAGTCATGGCCGCAAGGCTTAAAAAGTCTCTGGAAAAAACTTCCGGTGTCAGAGCTATGGGTGCAATTGCGCCGGCGGAGGTCATAACCAGCATAATATTAAATAGATTTGAGCCGAACACATTGCCTATAGCAATATCGTGATGGCCACGCAGTGCACTTACCGCCGAAGCGGCCAGCTCTGGCAGGCTGGTGCCGATGGCAACCACTGTCAGCCCAATAACTAACTCGCTGATACCCATAGATTGGGCAATAGTTTTGGCGCTCCAGACGGTGACTTCGGCACTTGCCAGCAGCACGATTAAGCCAACCACAAACCACAGACCGGCAGCGGCCATAGTGATATCGGGAATCTCTTCACCGGCGGCGACCTCTTCCGGACTAGTGTGATTTTTTTTGTATTTAATGGCGATAAAAATTAATGGGAAAATCAGCGAGCCAAGCAAGAGGCTTTCGCTGCGCCCCAAATAACCATCGTAGAGGCAGAGACCGGCAGCGGCGGTGATCAATAGAAGTACCACAGCCTCTTGAGAGAGCAGGTGTTTTTGTACTGGAATCGGCGCGATCAGCGCGGTGATACCCAGCACCAGACCTATATTGGCCAGATTTGAACCCAGAGCATTGCCTACCGCTAGCTCGGTGGCTTGATTGAGTGCAGCATTGACCGAGACCAGAATTTCAGGGGCTGAGGTGCCTATGGAGACGACTGTTAAACCAATAACTAGCGGTGAGATGCCATAATTTCTGGCCGCACCAGCACTGCCGGCAACGAACCGATCCGCTCCCCAAAGCAGGCCTAGAACACCAACAATCAGGCCCAAAGCGGGTAGTAACAGTGCACTCATAATTTCTCCATATTACCGCTATATGCAAAGCGGGTTCTATTTCTTCAAAAGTTTGGGGATGTTATAGTGCTCGGCGGTTAATGTCAGCAAACTTAAGCGCTGAAATCGCACTATTGATTACTGGCTTGTAATAATAGTCTGTTGAATAAGAAATTACGTAAGTAGCGTGCAAACGTTATTGATTGGTTAATACCTTTAATACCTAGGGAGTGGGTTTATGAGAAGAGTGGATATGGGTTTTAAAAAATGGATTGCGGTTGCCATGCTAACCGTCTTGGCACCTTTGAGTTTTGCGGCAGAGACAGCCGCAGATCCCTACAAAAAAATTGAACAGGTCACGGTTGAGTTGCTGGATATTATTGCCACCTACCGGGAAAGCTACCCAGAAACCGAAGTCGCTTACTTCGGCAAATTGGATCAGCTGTTGTCCGCCCATGTGGACTTTGGCTTTATTGCCCGCAATGTCATGGGCAGCTACGGTCGGTCGGCAAGCCCGGAACAGCGCACACAATTTGCTCAGACCTTTCGCAATGGTCTGGTGGAAACCTATGGTCGCGGTCTGATCAGCTACAACGATCAAAAAATTGTATTGCTCGATGCTGCGCCAGTGGCAAAAGGGCAGAGAAGAGTCACTGTAAAACAAGAGATTCGCAGCTCTGACAACGTTTACCCGCTGGAGTACAGTCTCGCTCGCAAGAAGTCTGGTGAGTGGATGGTGGTTAATGTGGTGATCAATGGTATTAATCTCGGTAAGACCTTCCGTAATCAGTTTGTTCAGTCGGCCCAGAGATCTGCTGGCGATATCGATCAGGTGATCGGCGGTTGGCTGTCTGACTCGGAATAACAAATTATCCCAATGGTGCGCCGTGATTAACCGGCGTACCTCTATTTACAAAAGAGTAATCTATGAATCCTGAAGACGTAAAAGCACTCCTCGAAAATGCCTTGGTTGATTGTCAGTTTCAAGTTGAGAGCGAGGGCAGCCACTTTAATATTGTTGCTATTGGTGAAATTTTTGAGGGCAAGCGACCAGTACAGCGTCAGCAGGCTATTTATGCGGTGCTAAATGAAAAGATTTCCTCCGGTGCCATGCATGCGGTCAATATGAAAATTTTCACCCCGGCTGAATGGTCTGCTCGATCAGCTTAATTACGGTTCCTGAGTCAAAGTTATTTTATTAAGGTTGTTTGATGGATAAGTTAATAATTCAAGGTGGCGGACCGCTTCGCGGTGAAGTTTGGATCTCTGGTTCAAAGAATGCCGCGCTGCCAATACTCTCGGCGACGCTGCTCTCCGAAGGGCTGGTAACCGTTGCCAATCTGCCGCACCTGCAGGATGTGACTACCACTATTGAGCTGCTCGGTTCACTAGGTGTCACCGTTAGCATCGACGAAAAAATGCAGCTCGAAGTCGATAACTCGACACTGCACAGCCGCACCGCGCCCTATGATCTGGTCAAGACCATGCGCGCTTCGATTCTGGTACTGGGTCCGCTATTGGCCCGATACGGCGAAGCCAATGTATCCTTTCCCGGCGGCTGTGCTATCGGTAGTCGACCTGTAGATCTTCACCTGCGTGGTCTTGAGGCCATGGGTGCAACTATCGAAATTGAAGATGGTTATATCAAGGCGCGCAGCGACGGACGCTTGGTAGGCTGTCATATCCTGATGGATATAGTTTCAGTGGGTGCCACCGAAAACCTAATGATGGCTGCGGCACTGGCCGATGGTCAGACAGTGATTGAAAATGCCGCTCGCGAACCAGAGATTGTCGACTTGGCCAACTGTCTGAATGCCTGGGGTGCTGATGTGCAGGGTGCAGGTTCAAATCGCCTAGTGATTAATGGCGTTGAAAGCATAGAAGGTGGCCATTTTACTGTGATGCCCGATCGCATTGAAACCGGAACCTATCTGGCCGCTGCTGTAGCGACCCGAGGTCGGGTTAAGGTGACGCAAACCGATCCAAGTTCACTTGAGGCGGTATTGTTAAAGCTCCAAGAAACCGGTGCTATTATCACCCAGGGTGAAGATTGGATTGAGCTGGATATGAAGGGCAAAAGACCCAAGGCGGTCAGTCTTAGAACTGCCCCTTACCCGGCTTTCCCCACCGATATGCAGGCTCAGCTGACAGCGATAAATGCCGTTGCTGATGGCACAGGTGTGGTAGTTGAGACGATTTTTGAAAACCGCCTGATGCAGGTTCAAGAACTGAATCGCATGGGTGCAGTGATCAGCGTTGAAGCCAATACCGCAGTCGTAACCGGTGTTGAGCGCTTAAAAGCTGCCCCGGTAATGGCCTCTGATCTGCGCGCTTCTGCTGCACTGGTTATTGCCGCACTGGTTGCCGATGGTGAGACTGTGGTGGATCGTATCTATCATATTGATCGAGGCTATGAATGTATTGAAGAAAAAATGCATCTACTGGGTGCCAGAATTAAACGCGTACCCGGATAGATTGAGACTTATTACTAAGCTTAAATATAAGCTGAGACAAGAGATAGCAGATAGAGCCATGACACAGATAACCATAGCCCTGACCAAGGGTCGAATATTAAAAGAGACATTGCCGCTTTTAGCAAGCGCTGGAATTGTTCCTGCAGAGGATATTTTCTCCAGCCGCAAGCTGGTATTTCCCACCAATCGTGACAATGTTCGCTTAATTATTTTGCGCGGTTCCGATGTGACTACCTATGTGCAGTTCGGTGCTGCAGATATAGGTGTTGCCGGAAAAGATATGCTTCTCGAACATCAGGGTGACGGTTACTACGAGCCTCTCGATCTGGGTATTGCCCGCTGTAAATTAATGACTGCAGTGCCTGTGGGTTCTACCCAGCAGCACAGCAGACTGCGCGTGGCGACTAAATATATCAATGTGGCGCGCCAGTACTATGCCGAGCAGGGCAGGCAGGCTGACCTGATTAAACTTTACGGTGCCATGGAGCTTGCGCCGATACTCGATCTTGCACAAGAGATTGTCGATATTGTCGATACAGGCAATACGCTTAAGGCCAACGGCCTTGAAGCCCGTGAAGAGATCGCCGAGATCAGCTCGCGACTAATCGTCAATAAAGCGGCAATGAAAACCAAATTTGCCGAAGTTCAGGCAATTGTCGATGCACTTAAAGAGGCGGTGGAGAGTAAGCAATGACCGTTGCTATCAGTAAACTGCGCGCTAGCGACGAGGGTTTTGATCAAACCCTTGAGAAGCTGATTGCCTGGGATATGGTCTCGGATACTGCGGTTGAAGAAACTGTTAGCGGTATTCTGCGCCAGGTTAGAACTCAGGGTGATCAGGCGTTAATTGAATTTACCAATCGTTTTGATCGCCGACAGGTTGAGACCATTGATCAGTTGTCGATATCCGCAGAGCAACTTCAGGAAGCACTGCAATCTATTGACAGTGAATCCCGTCAGGCGCTGGAGACAGCCGCCACAAGAATTCGTGACTACCACAATCACCAGACTCAGGAATCCTGGCAGTATCAGGAAGCCGATGGCACAACGCTTGGGCAAAAGATTACGCCTCTGGATCGCGTGGGAATCTATGTGCCAGGCGGCAAGGCCAGCTATCCCTCTTCAGTCTTGATGAACTGTATCCCCGCTCGAGTTGCCGGTGTTCGCGAGGTAATTATGATGGTGCCCGCGCCGGATGCTGAGTTGAGCCCTATGGTT
Organism: uncultured Pseudomonadales bacterium; assembly: GCA_943846685.1. GTDB lineage: Bacteria > Pseudomonadota > Gammaproteobacteria > Pseudomonadales > Porticoccaceae > HTCC2207. The sequence goes on along the minus strand of OX044363.1, from coordinate 55,200 downwards.
CTGGCTGCCGCCGCGATTGCCGGTGTTGATCAGGTATTTACCGTCGGCGGTGCTCAGGCCGTTGCCGCGCTGGCCTATGGTACCGAGACTGTACCCAAGGTGGATAAAATTGTCGGTCCCGGCAATATCTATGTAGCCACCGCCAAGCGTATGGTGTTTGGTTCTGTAGGTCTGGATATGGTCGCCGGTCCCAGTGAAATACTGGTGGTTTGCGATGGCCAAACTGATCCCGACTGGATTGCCATGGATCTGTTTTCTCAAGCGGAACATGATGAAGATGCCCAGTCTATTTTTATCTCTTGGGATGCAGACTATATAGAAGCAGTACACCGCAGTATCTGCAAACTGTTGCCAGAGATGGAGCGTAAAGAGATTATCAGTCAATCTCTCGAGAACCGAGGTGCATTAATTGAGGTTGCCGACCAACAGCAGGCGATAGAGTTAATCAATCGCATCGCGCCCGAGCACCTTGAGTTGTCTGTGGAAGATCCCCAGGCCTGGCTGCCAGAAATCCGCCATGCGGGCGCTATTTTTATGGGTCGCCACACCGCTGAAGCTCTGGGTGATTACTGTGCCGGCCCCAACCATGTGTTGCCAACATCGGCGACGGCGCGTTTTTCATCGCCGCTGGGTGTCTATGATTTTCAGAAGCGCAGCTCATTGATTTACTGCTCTGAGCAGGGTGCCTCTGAGTTGGGTAAAGTTGCCTCTGTACTGGGTCGCAGCGAATCGCTGACAGCTCATGCGCGGTCGGCGGAATATCGAATTAAAAGCACAAAATAAGAGAGTGCTAACAGCTATGGTTTTGAAGAATTATGAGTAAGTACTGGAGTGATTTTGTTGTCAGCCTTGATCCCTATACACCTGGGGAGCAGCCGGCGGTTAACAATTTAACCAAGCTAAATACCAATGAAAATCCCTATCCTCCATCGCCAAAAGTACTTCAGGCGATGGAAGATGCCGTGAATGGGGATTTGCGTCTCTATCCGCCACCTAATGCGGACCAGCTTAAACAGACCATCGCTGACTACTATCAACTGAATACAGACCAGATATTTGTTGGCAATGGTTCCGATGAGGTGCTGGCGCATATTTTCAACGGTCTTTTTCGACAGACTCAGGGAATTCTATTTCCCGATATTAGCTACAGCTTCTATCCGGTCTACTGTGGGCTCTATGCTATCCAGTACAGCAAGGTACCGCTGGCGGAGGATTTTTCTCTGGATCTGGATAAATACAGCCGTCCCAATGGCGGGATTATTTTCCCCAACCCCAATGCGCCCACAGGTCGTCTTCTGGCGCTCGACAAAATTGAGAAGCTATTGCAGTCAAATACTGAGTCGGTAGTAGTTGTAGATGAGGCCTATATAGATTTTGCCGAGAGCGGCTCCAGTGCAGTGGCGCTGGTAAATAAATACGACAACCTTTTGGTTGTTCAGACCATGTCTAAATCGCGCTCGCTGGCGGGTTTGCGGATTGGTTACGCCATGGGTTCCGCGGAGCTTATCGAAGGCCTCGAGCGGATTAAAAACAGTTTTAACTCCTACCCGCTCGGCCATGTACAGATAGCCGCAGGTGTTGCTGCGTTTAAAGATAAGCAGTATTTCGAAGAGATACGTCAGGTGGTGATCAATAGTCGTGAAAAGCTCAGTGAACAGTTTGAATCACTGGGATTTGAGGTATTGCCCTCGGCGGCTAACTTTATCTTTGTTCGCCACCCCGAACTGAATGCTGAAACTCTAGCTCAATCACTGCGCGAGAAGAAGGTGATTGTGCGCTACTTTAACAAGCCGCGTATCAATGAGTTTTTGCGGATTACCGTGGGCAGCGAAGACCAAAATCAACTGTTGATCCATAGCCTGCAGGCTATTATCAATCCTTAAGAGCCGATTAATTGCCCGAGTTAGTCGGCCGTATACCGGCCACTGCAGTCACGCCAAAGGTTTCACCCTGACGCCATATCTCCAGTTCAATCGGTGTTCCGGGTGCCACATCGGCAATCTGATTAACGCTGGTCTGGCGATCGCTGACCGGCTCACCATTAATTGCAATGACTATATCCCCGGGTTGAATACCGGCCAGGTGTGCCGGGCTGCTATTGTAAATAGCGCGCACTAACAGGCCATTGGAAATATTTAAATTCAGTCGCTTGGCAATTTGCGGGGTCAGCGGAAAGGCCTCCATTCCGACCCAGCCACGCACCACATAGCCGTAGCTAATAATATCTTTAAGTACTTTTGCCGCGGTGTCCGCCGGAATAGCAAAGCTGATTCCGGCGGAACCGGATTGGTTGAGTATTGCCGTATTTACCCCGAGCAGATTGCCATAGCTATCGACCAGCGCACCGCCAGAATTGCCCGGATTAATATCGGCATCGGTCTGAATAAAGTTTTCAAAGGTGTTTAGCCCGAGACCATTGCGCCCCTTGGCGCTGATAATGCCCTGAGTTACGGTTTGCCCGACACCGTAGGGATTGCCGATCGCCAACACCACATCACCGATTTTGGCCTGCGCCGGTTCGCCGATTGAGATCGGCTGTAAGTTTTCGCTGGCTATTTTAAGTACCGCCAAATCGGTCTCGGGATCTTTTCCGACAACCGCAGCGGCGGCTTCAGTGCCGTCATAGAGCAGCACCAGAATCTGGTCGGCGCCGTCGATTACATGGTTGTTGGTAAGGATAAAGCCATCGCTCTGCATAATGACCCCAGAGCCAAGAGAGGATTGCACGCGTTGCTTAGGCTTATCAAAAAGGCGGCGAAAATAGGGATCATCCAACAGAGGATGATTGGCTGATTTAGTCACTGTGCGGGTATAGATATTCACCACTGAGGGTGCTGCGCGGTTGACTGCGTCAGAATAGGAGGCGGGCCCGGACCATTGATTAGATGATCCGTTTTGCTGTAAATCCATCAGCCGCTGATCAGCGCTGTCACGCTGTTGGCGGAATTCCGGGAAAACCACCAACAACAGCGCCGCAACAAATAATCCGACCAGCATGGGCTTGCCGATGTAACCTACAACAAAGTTGATGGTGCGATTATTGATCATGCGGGTCTCTTTTCTGCCAAAGCGCTTAACTGATCTTGATTATGGCACAAAAATTTGGCGGTTTAGCGCAATAGGTTAGAAAGTCTTGGGTCGGGAGTTTTTGCCTTGCGGTAAACCAAAATCACATGACCAATGGATTGAACCAGTTGGGCATTGTTATCTTTGCAGATAGTTTCAGTCAGCGCTTTCTTGGCATCGCGATCATCGGCGACCAATTTAATTTTGATTAGCTCGTGATCGTTGAGTGCACGGGCAATCTCAGCACTCACGTTTTCACTGAGACCATTTCCTGCAACTGTCACTACAGGCTTAAGATTATGGCCTAATCGACGTAAATGTTTTTTATCCTCGTTGGAACTTGTCATAATATGGTCTCATTTTAAAGGGCGGTCCTTCTGAAGGTCGGCTATTCTAGCGAAAACCACACCATGGCGAAATCTAAAAATCGTAGTTGGATAAAACAACATGTAAAAGACCCCTATGTGCAACAGTCACAAAAGGATGGTTATAGATCACGTGCAAGTTATAAATTGCTCGAGATTATCGGCAAGGACGGTATGATCCGTCCCGGAATGACCGTCGTAGACTTAGGTGCAGCCCCGGGTGGTTGGTCACAGGTGGCTGCAGAATTGGTCGGTCACGAGGGCAGAGTTCACGCGGTCGATCTGCTGCCGATGGACGGAATTGCCGGTGTCGACTTTATTCTTGGGGATTTTACCGAGGACGAAATTTTGCAGCAGCTGCTAAAGCTGATCGATAATCGTCCGGTAGACCTTGTAATTTCGGATATGGCCCCCAATTTAACAGGTAACAAGGCAGTTGATCAGCCCGCGAGTATCTATCTGGTGGAGCTGGCTGTCGATTTAGCCTGTCAGGTAATGAAACCCGAAGGGGTTTTTGTTGCCAAAATATTCCAGGGAGAGGGATTTGATGAATTTGTACGGCATGTTAGAACGTTGTTTAATACTGTCAGTATGCGTAAACCCGACGCTTCCAGAGCCAAGTCTCGAGAAGTCTATATGGTTGCCAAGGGCCTAAAGGCCTGATTTAGAGGATACAAACTTGAACGATATGGCGAAAAATTTAATTGTGTGGTTGGTGTTAGCCGCAATTCTTTTATCTGTTTTTAACAGCTTTACACCTCAGCCTGTAGACAATGAAGTTGTCTATTCAGACTTTGTGGAGGAAGTTCAGAACGAGCGGGTATCCAGTGTCACTATCAGCGGCTTGATGATTGAAGGCGTTCGACGCGACGGGACAGAATTTAAGACTGTACGTCCCAATGTTCAGGATCCAGGTCTGATGGACGATCTGCTCAATCACAAAGTCAAAGTGGTAGGCAAAGAGCCCGAGACCCCAAGTCTGATCTCTCAATTGCTGTTGGCCGCATTCCCAATACTGTTAATCCTCGCGATTTTTGTCTTCTTTATGCGCCAGATGCAGGGCGGCGGGGGTGGTAAAGGCGGCCCCATGAGCTTTGGCAAGAGTAAAGCCAAGCTGCTCAGCAGTGATCAAATCAACACCACCTTTGCCGATGTGGCCGGTGTCGATGAAGCCAAAGAAGATGTCAGTGAGCTGGTTGAATTTCTCAGCGACCCGAGCAAATTCCAGCGTCTCGGTGGTCGTATCCCCAAAGGCGTATTGATGGTTGGCCCTCCAGGTACAGGTAAAACCCTGTTAGCAAAGGCCATTGCCGGTGAAGCCAAGGTGCCATTCTTCTCTATCTCTGGTTCCGACTTTGTCGAGATGTTTGTCGGTGTCGGTGCCTCGCGAGTTCGCGATATGTTCGAGCAGGCCAAGAAGCAGGCCCCATGCATTATCTTTATTGATGAAATTGACGCTGTTGGTCGACACCGTGGTGGCGGCTGGGGTGGCGGCAATGATGAGCGCGAACAGACCCTCAACCAGCTGCTGGTTGAAATGGACGGTTTTGAAGGCAATGAAGGGGTGATTGTTATCGCCGCAACCAACCGTCCGGATGTATTGGATAAAGCACTGTTAAGACCCGGCCGATTCGATCGTCAGGTCTATGTTGGCCTACCCGACATTCGCGGTCGCGAACAGATTTTAAAAGTCCACGGACGCAAAGTACCTCTCGATGAAAGTGTCGAACTGGGTATTCTTGCGCGCGGCACCCCGGGCTTTTCTGGCGCCGATCTCGCCAACCTAATTAACGAAGCCTCACTTTTTGCCGCCCGTGCCAACCGCCGGGTTGTCACGATGGAAGAATTTGAAAAGGCCCGCGACAAAATTATGATGGGTGCTGAGCGCCGTTCAATGGTGATGTCGGATAAGGAAAAAGCCAACACCGCCTACCACGAGGCCGGCCACGCGATTATTGGTCGTCTGGTGCCAGAGCACGATCCGGTACACAAGGTCACTATTATTCCTCGCGGTCGCGCACTGGGTGTTACCCAGTACCTGCCCGAAGAAGATCGCTACAGCATGAGCCGCCGCCAGTTGTTTAGTCAGCTGTGCAGCCTTTTTGGTGGGCGTATTGCAGAAGAGCTAATTGGAGGCATAGATGGTGTAACCACGGGTGCCTCAAATGATATTGAGCGAGCCACACAGATGGCACGCAATATGGTCACCAAGTGGGGCCTAAACGAGAAAATGGGTCCGGTGCTCTATGGTGAGGATGATTCTCAGGCGCCCGGTGGCGGTAATACCCACTACTCTGAAGATACCTCCAGAGAGATCGATCAGGAAGTGCGTCTGATTCTCAACGATGCCTACGCTCAGGCGAAAAAGTTGCTTGAAGATAATCGCGATATTCTCGAGTCGATGAAAGCCGCACTAATGGAGTTCGAAACCATCGATGCGGATCAGGTCGATGATCTGATGAACCGCCGTAAAGTGCGTCCGCCTCATCAGTGGGACGACAACGATTCAGATTCTGGCACAAACTCTGGCGGCAGCAAAGATTCAGCCGCCGAAGGCCCAATTGGCGGCCCGGTCGAAGAACTCTAAATTCCCTCATTGAGGATTAGCCCCGCTGTCAGATTGATTGCGGGGCTTTTGTTTTTATGAAATCAAAGACACTAAACTGCGGCAGCAAAAACCTCGACCTATCGCGTCCTGCGGTAATGGGTATTCTCAATATCACCCCGGATTCGTTTTCCGATGGGGGACAGCTGTATTCAGAAAGCGCTCTCGACCTCGATAAAACTTTTCGCACCGTGGAAAAGATGCTCGCAGATGGCGCCGATATTATTGATGTCGGGGGTGAATCTACCCGCCCTAGCGCTACAGCGATTTCCCAGCAGCAGGAATTGGATCGCGTGATGCCAGTACTGCACGGCATAAAGCAGCGCTTTGATGCATTAATATCAGTGGATACCAGTACTGCACAGGTGATTAGTGAAGCCGCCAGTGGTGGTGCGCATATGATCAATGATGTGCGTGCACTGCAGCGCGAGGGTGCGCTCGAGGCCGCCGCACGGAGTGGTCTACCCATCTGCCTAATGCATATGCAAAACCGACCAGATAATATGCAGGCTGACCCCAGCTACAACGATGTTGTATCTGAAGTGATGAGTTTTTTGCTGCAGCGCAAACAGGCCTGCCTTGACGCCGGTATCGCTAGCGATCAGATATTGCTCGACCCCGGCTTTGGATTTGGCAAAACCCTCGATCACAATCTGGCACTTTTTAGTGAGCTCGAGCAATTTTTTGATAGCGGTCATCCTGTTTTGGTCGGTGTCTCACGCAAGACAATGATCGGCCAGCTACTTGATTCAGATGTTGATCAAAGACTAATTGGAAGTGTTACCATGGCGCTAATGGCCGCTCAGACAGCTTCTCAAAATACCTACTCTCAGGGCTTGATACTGCGAGTGCATGATGTTTTGGAAACTGTGCAGGCACTGACCGTCTGGCAGAGCGTTAACAAGTTTAAGGATGAGATAGAGAAAATATGACAAGAAAGTATTTTGGAACTGATGGCATCCGCGGTCGAGTCGGCGAAACGCCAATTACCGCAGAATTTTTCCTTAAACTGGGATGGGCAGCAGGCACCGTATTAACTCGCAATGCCAAAGGTAAAAAGCGTGTATTGATCGGCAAAGATACTCGGGTTTCCGGCTATATGTTTGAGTCGGCCCTCGAAGCAGGTCTGATCGCCGCAGGAGTCGATGTGGATATGCTCGGACCCATGCCAACACCGGCTATCGCCTATCTAACCCGCACCTTCCGTGCCGCTGCCGGTATTGTTATCAGCGCCTCGCACAATCCGGTCGAAGACAATGGCATAAAATTCTTTGCCGCCGACGGTTACAAGCTGCCCGATGAGGTTGAACTGGAAATTGAAGCCCTGCTCGACCAGGTTCTGGTGACTAAAGAATCCGATCAGCTGGGCAAGGCACGCAGAGTGACAGATGCGGCTGGCCGCTATATCGAGTTTTGTAAGGGAACACTGCCGTCAGGATTTACCCTGTCAGGCTTAAAAGTGGTTCTCGACTGCGCCAATGGTGCAACCTATGACGTGGCACCTAAGGTATTTAAAGAGCTGGGTGCTACTACTATTACCATGGGTAATCGACCCAATGGTTTTAATATTAATGATCAATGTGGTTCGACCCATACCGCCGGGCTGGCAACAGCCGTGCTCGACGAACAGGCGGATTTGGGTATTGCCTTTGATGGTGATGGTGATCGGGTGCTGTTTATCGATAACCAGGGTCAGCTGGTCGATGGTGATGAGCTTATCTTTATTATTGCCCAGCACCGCCAGCAATCTCAGGGTGGCTGCAACGGTGTTGCCGGAACCCAGATGAGTAATCTGGGGATGGAGCTAGCGCTGGCTGAGATGAATATTCCCTTTGCGCGAACCAAGGTGGGTGACCGCTATGTGGTAGAAGCGATGAAAGAAAATGACTGGCATCTTGGTGGTGAAGGTTCTGGACACGTGCTGTGCAGCGATCTCAATAGTACCGGTGACGGCATAGTTTCCGCACTGCAGGTGCTTCGAGCGCTGTCCGACAGTGGCAAAACATTATATGAATTAAAATCCGGCATGAGTAAGTTTCCTCAGATTATGATCAATGTTCGCCTGCCAAAGAAAATTGATATCAGCGGTGATCAGGTGATTAATCAAGCGGTTGCCGATGCTGAGAAGAAGTTGGATGGACGCGGTCGTGTCCTGTTGCGCCCATCGGGAACCGAGCCGCTGATTCGGGTTATGGTCGAGGGTGAAGACAGTGTGCTAGTGAATAGTCTGGCAGTGGATATCGCTGAAATTGTAAAGCAGCGTATTGCCTGATCAAAAAGCTGATTTGCTTATTGTATCTTAGCCGCTAGTCGGGTAGGATTTGCGCCCTTTCGCAAGGCAGCTCTGAGAGGAGTGAAACGGATGTTTAAATCGCTAATTGTGGGCAATTGGAAAATGCACGGCACAGCAGAGACGGCGGTTAAATTAGCCACTCAGCTCGCTGAAGATTGGAATGCTGATACTGTTGATAGCGCAGTGGAAATGATTGTCTTTCCGCCGTTTGTACATATGTCAGCAGTGGCGGCCGCGGTTGCTAAAAGCGCTATTAGTATTGGTGCGCAAAATGTTTCTGAGTACTCAGCTGGTGCTTACACCGGAGAGACCTCGGCAGAGATGCTGGTCGATCAGGGTTGTAAATACGCTTTAGTAGGGCACTCAGAGCGACGAGCGATGCAAAATGAAAGCAGCGAAATCGTCGCCGAAAAGTTTGTAGCAGCACAGAATGCCGGTTTGATACCGATTCTCTGTGTTGGTGAAACGCTTCAACAGCGTCAGGATAATCAGACAGTTGAAGTGGTGTCAGGGCAGATAGCCGCAGTCATTGAGCGCGCAGGTTTGCAAAATGTTTGTCGGGCAGCGATTGCCTATGAGCCGGTTTGGGCTGTGGGTACAGGCGAGACGGCCAGCCCCGAACAGGCGCAGCAGGTTCACAGTGCGATACGCGCTCAGCTTGGTGAAGCAGGAATTTCAACACCGCTACTCTATGGTGGCAGTGTTAAAGCAGCGAATGCTGCAGAGTTATTTGCCCAACCGGATATCAATGGTGGACTGGTTGGTGGGGCCTCATTAGAGGCAGTTGAATTTTTAAATATTGCAAAACTTATAGAAGCTTAATAATGGAAAATTTTATTTTAATCTTTCACTTCCTGATCGCAGTTGTTCTGATCGGTCTGGTATTACTTCAACAGGGTAAAGGCGCAGAAGCAGGAGCCTCATTTGGTTCTGGTGCTTCTCAGACAGTCTTTGGTAGTAGTGGTAGCTGGAATTTCTTCAGCAAAGCCACTGCAGTTCTTTCAACAGTTTTCTTTGTTACCAGCATCAGCCTGGCTGTGGTTGCCAAGAACAAAACTGTTGTTGACAGTGAACTGTTGCCAGAACTTGAAGCGATTCCATTTGAAGCGCTGCAAGAGTTTGATGTTCCTGCTGTTAATGACAGTGCAGAAGAGACTTCTGAAGTTCCTCAGTAAAAACCTCGTTTAGTTTTAGAATGATAGCCCATGTGTCCCGAAAGTTGGGATGCTAGTGGTCATCAATTTTAGCGTGACTGTTTAAGTTCGCTAAGAAATAGAAATGGAAAGTTTAATGAGTTTGAAATGCCCAAGTGGTGGAATTGGTAGACGATGGGCAGGAGCCCAAGTGTCGCGATAGGCAGGACGCCGGTAGCGACCACGCTAAGCGTGTTGCTGGTTTTGGCACTAAGCAATTAAGGTAAGAGAGTTAAAATGTTATATGCCCAAGTGGTGGAATTGGTAGACGATGGGCAGGAGCCCAAGTGTCGCGATAGGCAGGACGCCGGTAGCGACCACGCTAAGCGTGTTGCTGGTTTTGCCACTAAGCAATTAAGGTAAGAGAGTTAAAATGTTATATGCCCAAGTGGTGGAATTGGTAGACACGCTATCTTGAGGGGGTAGTGGCGAAAGCCGTGCCGGTTCAAGTCCGGCCTTGGGCACCAACTCAAAGACCAGTATTTTTTACTGGCAATCAAAAAGCTCCGCCAGTCGGGGCTTTTTTTGTGTCTAAAAAAAGCCATATAAATGACATCATTTTGCCATCCAAGCTTCATTTTTGTGTCACTTCATTGTCATTGGAACAGACTATTTTCACCGGACTAAATTTTTAGTCTTTTGGGGAAGATAATGAAGAAGTTAAATTTGTGTTTGGCACTACTTACCGCTTCCAGCGTTATGGCGATATCTGCTGTAGCTCAGGATGCATCATCAATTGAAGAAGTCACGGTAGTGGGAAGCAAGGCTACACTGATCTCTGCTATAGAAAAACAGCGTGAATCCAATAACCTGATCTCTGTTGTAGATTCCGATGCAATGGGCAGCTTTGCTGATACCACTGCTGCTGAAGCAATCCGCAGACTGCCTGGTATCTCTATCGAAAACGACCAGTCAGAAGGCCGTTATGTCACTATTCGTGGTTTGAGTTCAGACCTTAACTCAATCGCTGTCAACGGCGCATCCATGGTAGCACCGGAAAATGGTCGCAGCGTGATGCTCGACGGCCTGCCCACAGAACTGCTCGATTCCATTACAGTGGCCAAGTCGCTGACCCCTGAAATGGATTCGGATTCAATTGGTGGACGTGTTGATTTCAACACCAAGAAGCCATCAGAGTTGAAAGACCGACTGCTAAAGCTTAAAGCACAGAACAACTTTAACGAGTACGCTGCAGAAAAGCTCAATCCAAAGCTGGCCCTGACCTATGGCGATAAGATCAATGACCAGGCTGCCCACGTGATTGGCCTGACCTACTCGAGCAAGGACATTGTTGCCTTTAACAATGAGACCGGTTTTGGCTGGGAAGATGGCGCAATGAATGACGACTACGAAATGCGCTACTACGAGCTGACCAGAGAGCGTTTCGGTGTGACTTACGATGTGGATTTCACCTTCGGTGATGACCGTCTGTTTGCCAACATGTTCTGGAACCAGTACGACGATTCCGAGCTGCGTTGGAAAGATGAGTATGGCGATATTGGCGACCAGGTGATCTCAACATCAGCGGATGGCATGGTTGTTAATGAGATTAAACACGATGCTGAAACCCGTGTGCGTGAAGAGACCCGTACCATTGCCGCTTTTAACCTGGGCTACGAGACTATGGCTTCCGGTTGGGCAATCGATACTATGGCCAGCTACTCTTTTGCTGAAGAAGATGACAGCAACAATGCTGAAGCCAACTTCCGAACCAAGTACAGAAATGATGACAAGATCACGACCATCAACTGGGCAGACCCCCAGCGTCCTTTCCTGACACCTGCTGATAACTCTCTCTATGATCCTGCGGAAATGGGTTTTGATTCTTTTGAGAGCACTGCAAATGTTTCCAAGGACTCGGAAGTTGCCTTTGTTTTCAACGCTGAAAAAGAGTTCGATATTGGTGTTGTTAAAGCCGGTGTCAAAGCCAAGAGCCGTGAGAAAGATGTCGATGATTACATCATTGTCTACGATGGCTGGGGCGACAATACTCTGGCAGATATGAATCCACAGACAAATTCTGACTGGTTCTTTGCCAACCAGACCTTTAGCCAGCAGGCTGATCCAGATATGGTTTGGGCTATAAGAGATCTAGTTTCAGAGATGGATCTGGATTTTGAAGATGACAGCAGCCGTGACTTCACAACCACTGAAGATATCTTTGCCGCCTATGTTCAGAACACTTACCAGTGGGAAAAAGGTGTAGTGATTGCCGGTGTACGTTATGAAAATACCTCTGTTGATTCACAGGCATATGACGCTGCAACCCTTGAACAGACCACTGCTTCAAGTGATCACTCATTCTTTGCACCCAGTGTAAATGTTAAGTACTTCTTCAACGACCAGCTTCAATTGCGTGCAGCAATTTGGAAAGGCCTGTCACGTCCTGGCTTTAAGAAAACTGCGCCAAAACTGGATGTTGATTATGACGACGGTGGTGCCACTGTCAGTGGTTCAGCGGGTAACCCACTGCTGAAGCCCTATGAAGCGGTTAACTACGATCTGTCTCTGGAGTTCTACGGTGAAGGCATGACTTTCCTTAGCGCCGGCCTGTTCAGAAAAGATATCAAGAACGCCATTTATCCAACGCTTCAGGAGAATGCCACCATTATGGGTATCAACTTTAATGACGGTGTTGAAACCTGGATTAACGCTGATGATTCGACGATTAATGGTTTTGAACTGAATGGCCAGTACGGTTGGGAAAACGGCATGTACGTTACAGCCAATATTACCCTGACCGATGGCGAGAGCACTTTCGCCTACGAAGACGACCAGACGTTCACTACTCCGTTTAGAAAACTGGCAGATGAAGCAGCCAACGTCAGTATCGGTTACGACAAGGGACCATGGGATATTCGTCTTGCGGCCAACTACCGCAGCGAATACCTCGATTGGCTAGCCGATGAAAATGAAGGTATCGATGATGTCAGTGAAAACAATATGCGCTGGGTTGATGCCCACCTGCAGGTTGACCTGACAGCCAAGTACAAAGTCAGTTCAGCAGTTGAGGTCAAATTCGAAGCCGTCAATCTGGGCAACCGCCCTGAATACTACTACTGGGGTAATGATTCACAGCTTTCCCAGTACGATATTTACGGTAAGAACTACTCACTGGGTATGACTTACAACTTCTAAATCTATGATCTTGAATTCAGGATTTAAGATACCTCCCCGGCAGGGAATTCCTGCCGGGGTTTTTATTTATCCCAATAAAGGAATTGAAATTGCGTAAATTAAAACAGCGATTTAACCATAGAGTTCTCCAGTCAAAGGTAGCCGTGGCGCTGGCCATTTTCAGCCTGTTTTTTCTCAACGGTTGCAGTGATCCGGTTGAAGTTTCTGCACTCTATGAAACCCCACAGGTTATCTCGCCAGACGATGCGGCTGATGATCCGGCTATCTGGTTGAATCAGGCTGTTCCGGAACAGTCGATAATTTTGGGTACAGATAAGAAGAGTGGTGTCTATGCCTATAATCTGCAGGGCGAACAAATCGGTTACACCGAGCTGGGCAAGATCAATAATATCGATACCCGCAGTTTGGACTCCGACACTTATATACTAGCTTCAAACCGTACTGACCAGACTGTCGACCTGTGGCGTTTTGCTGATTTGGCAATGTCTGAAGCTGCCGCCAAAAGTGATTTCTCACTGCCCCTCGAACGCAGTATCCAGGGCCAGTCAGAGATCAATATCTACGGTGCCTGTATGGGCCTGGACAAGACATTTGGATTGCTGGCATTTATCACTGAAGATGAGGGTCCCCGTGTTGAGGTATGGCAGTATGTGAATAACAGCCTCAAGCTGATCCACACCTTTAATAATGGCGGTGAGTCCGAGGGCTGTGTCTATGATGATGAAAACCGCACCCTGTTTATTTCAGAGGAAGAGGTTAACGGTGTCCTGCGGGCCTATCAGTTAACAGATACGCTGGATTTTTCCTCGCCTGTGGTTATTGATTCCCGCAAAGGTAATATCGGTGGTGATCCCGAGGGCGTTACCCTGTACAAAACCTCTTCCAGCGAGGGCTACCTGATACTCTCCTCCCAGGGAGACTCCAAGTTTAATCTCTACAGCCGCACTGCACCCTATAATTATCTGGGCAGCTTCAGGGTTGCTGATGGGGAAGCAGTCGACGGTGTCACTATTACCGATGGTATTGCGGCTATTAATTACCCGTTAAACGAGGATTTTCCAGAGGGACTTCTGGTGGTTCAGGATAATGACAATACCCGTGAGGGTGATCTTCTTCGTCAGAATTTCAAACTGATTTCATTCTCTAAAGTGATTGCTGCTTTACAGCTAAGGTAGGCTGCACAAAACAAGCAGCAGAACAAGAAGTAGTAGGAGAAACAGTACAAGTCAAAACAGCAAAAGCAGCTGGGTCAGAAGGACTTAGCTGCTTTTTGCATAGGTCAGGTTCTGCTAGAGGGTTGTAACAGTTATGAAGAGAAGTGCTCTGTCTTGGTAGCATCCCAGAGTTGGGATGAGATATGGGCAATTGACTGGTTTCTGCCTGAAACGATCCAATCGACCAGATACTGAGCCACATCGGGATAGGTGACTTTGCTACTGGCTGAGGACGCCAGCCATTTTGCAGTTGCGCTAATATCCAAGGCAGACATACTGGATCCAAGGTTGAGACGCTCCAGTGCTATGGCATTGGATTGCTGTTCCATCTGCTGGGCAACCGGTTTTACCAGCAGCTTCTTGCCGAGCTGAAGAGCTTCGCTGGGCAACTCAAAGCCCGCATTGCAAATCACCGCCTCGGCACGGTGCAGATCCTCTTGGAAACCGATCCTGGATGGCGGGCGGAAACTGATATTACCCCTGTCACTGTGAGTGGCATCCGGGTGGTAGACAATAAAGTTATAGTCGGCAAAGTTGCCGAGAAATTGAGCAATACTGTCGAGGTTTTCAAAGGGTAAATAAACCAGGTTTAAACCCTTTTCGACACTGCACTCAAAGTGTTCAACGGGTGCGATTGGCGGCAGCACCGGGCAGTCGAATTGATCCCAGTGCAATCCCAGAGCTATATCCGCTGGGGCCAGGTTGTTCATTACCCAGCGATGCACTGGTGTTGTGCGGCACATGGGTACTCTGCTGAAGGTAAAAGCATACTGGTGGCCGAGGCCTATCACCTTTATCCCGGCGCGCTTTCCGGCTCGGGCAGTGATGGGTTCGTAGTCGCTGATTACCAGATCATAGCTGCTGGCATCCAGCTCGGCGGTATCCCTGAGTAACTGAAAAAGGTTATTTTTAAGAAGGGTTTTTGACCAGATGACCCTGCCAGAGCCGGTGGCGAATGTAATACCGCGCCTAACCTGGAAATCACCAAAAGCCTGCATATCAAACAGCTCTTCCCGGGGACGGCCGGAAAACAGGAAATCAACCTGAATATCGGTTTTTGCAAAGGCTGCGGCCATAGCGCGGGCGCGGGTTATATGGCCATTGCCAGTGGCCTGGACACCGTAGAGTATTTTCACAGAACTAGTGTAAAGGCGATTTGGGCACAGCTAAAGCCGAGTATGGCGCCAGCAAATGTATCGGATGGAAAGTGTACGCCGAGGCAGACTCTCGAGCAGCCGACCATGGCCGCCCAGATATAGATATAGGGTGCGGTTTCCGGGAAGCAGGTGGTCAGCACAGTGGCCACCATGAACGCAGCTGATGTATGCCCGGAGGGAAAGCTAAACTGGTCGCCGGGGATAACCATCCCCTTGATATCCGGCAGGCAGTCTGAGGGACGGTTGCGTTTAAAACCCTCCTTTAAAATTTTGTAGAGCGGGCGCTCGATAGCAAAGGCGGCGAGCATCGCCAGACCAAATTGGTATTCATGGTTAGTGCCCATAAACAGCAGGGCCAGTAGGATCAGCGGGTATAGATAACCGTCGGCGGTTGTGGAGATAACTCGGCCAAAAACGGCAAGCTGGGGAAATAATTCCCTGGTCAGCAGCCAGCGCAGTGCGCGGATATCAAGGCTGCTGAGTCGCTGGATCAATGTATTTTTTTCGATTTCCATAGTAAAACCATAAACAGCTTTTATGACAATCAGGTTTAGCTAATATGAAATTTTTATGTCAGTTAACCCTGTGATTATTCGCCCAGGTATCGCTGTCGACGACTTTCTTTAAGCTGCTCTATATCCACCACAATTAACCCGTCGATACAGAGAGCGAAATCGGGATCTATATTAAAAGCCACAAACTCAACACCACCGGGCTCGCAGAGTTCGCTGTACTGTTTATAGAGTGTTGGAACACTCAGGTTCATTGCCGTCAATCGCTCCTTAAGCAGAGTGAATTCACTTTGGTAATCCTGGCCTGGGAACAGCTTGTTAAGCTGCTTCTGTGCGCTGTGGGGTGATAATGTAGGGCAGCCGCGGGACCGCGTAACAATCTGTTGCCGGAAAGTGGGTGCTGTAAAAGTGCACCAGCATTTCCATCGCCTGGGGAGGGAAGCTGTTGGACAGGGTAACCGGACCAAACAGATACCTGTATTCAGGGTTTGCACGCAGGAAGGCACCAATGCCATACCATAGATAGTCCAGACTTCTGCGACCCCAGTACCTGGGCTGGACAAAACTGCGGCCAAGTTCAATGCCCTGCTGCAGCTTCTCCTGCATTGCCGGTTGCAGATCGAACAGGGTTGAGCTGTAGAGCTGCGATGAGTGGCTGGCAAGATCAATTTGATCCGTGGGGTGGAATCTGTAGGCCCCGGCAATCTCCAGTTCATCCTCATCCCAGAGAATCAGCTGGTGATAGTGATGGTCATAGATATCGTTATCCCGGCGCAGACCTGTACCCTCACCGACAGCGCGAAAGGCAATCTCTCTCAGTCGACCGATTTCCCGCATAATGCAGCAGTCCGCACTCTCATCAATGCTGCCCTGATAGAGGTAGATATGTTTATTATCTTTGGTCATGCCCAATAACTGGCAGTTGCGAATATCCCGGCGCAGGCTGGTACGGTTTTCCGGGGTGGCAATGGCAGAGCTGGTTGGCAGAATCCCTTTTCTGTCTTTACCAATAGCGTAGAGATGACGACGGAACAGGCTGCTCTGTTCATTGATCGACAGGGGCAGTTTGGAATAGTCCTGATAGCTGATTGGGTTGCCGATTCGGATATCCACACAGTTGTGGTTTTGTTTGAACATCTCACGCACCAGCCAGATGGTTGACAGTGGTCGCGCCAATACCGACAGAGCATAGAAAAACATGGAATTACGGGCATTGATAAACAGTGGGATAATCGGCGACCCAGTTTTGCTGGCAAAGCGCAAAAAGCCGTTGCGCCAGCGGGTGTCGCGAATACCTTTTGCCCCCAGTCTCGATACCTCTCCCGCCGGAAAGATAATCAGTGCGCCCTCTTTTTGCAGGTGGTCAGTGATGGCGTGCAGGGAATCCCTGGCGGTTTTGCCATTCATATTGTCCACCGGCAGCAGCACTGATTGCAGGGGTTTGATTGCCATCAGCAGATCATTGGCTACCACCCGAACATCCGGGCGTACTTCGCGCATTAGCTTGAGCAGCGCCAAACCATCCAGTGAGCCGATAGGGTGGTTGGCGACAATAACCACACGCCCCTGGCGGGGAATTTTCTCGCGCTCTGTTTCACGCACAGTAAATGAAAAGTCAAAGAACTCGAGAACCTGCTCGGCAAATTCAAAGCCCTTTAAGTGGGGGTATTGGGACTCAAAATATTTGAACTGCCGTTCGTTAAACAGCAGTCTTAACAGCTGGGTCAGCCGCTTGTAGAGACGCGGTCGCCGCGCGCAAAAATTCGGGTAGTTGTCGAGAAGAAATGAATCAACGTCAAGCATACGGAATTGGCCATATTTTTGTAATTTGTTGCCATTGTGCTAAACAAATATGACTCTTTTCTGACCGCTGGATGACGTTGTTATGTCAGATTTTTGTCGCTAGTCGGATTTCTCTTCGTTGCTCTTATTATTTTTTTTGCGATTGATAAGATAGAGCGCGAGGAAAAGTGATCCCCAGCCAAGAAAGGTAATAATAACTTCAGGTGTCGACATGGAAGGTTGTTCTCAATTTTTCTGTGGTGATTGAAGTGGGGAGAATAGCAACTGCTCAGTTGTTAGTGAATGGGGAATAGAAAGTTAATCAAAATTAGATGAAAAAACTTATATAAGAAGCGATTACAATAGCCGCCTTATTTAGTAAGTACTCTATAAAAGGCAGCAAAAATGTTTGCAGGAAAAATTATCGCTGGATTGATCGGCTTTTCGGCACTGGGCCCGCTGGGCCTGTTAATCGGTCTCTATGTGGGTCACCAGTTTGATAAAGGACTGGGCGGTTTACGTCCGATGTCGGCGCAGCAGCAGGAACAGGTTCGCGATTCCTACTTTCAAACTGTTTTTAGTTTGCTGGGTAATCTGGCTAAGGCCGATGGCCGAATATCTCAGGCAGAGATAGCCCTTGCTGAAGCACTGATGGGTAAAATGGGTCTCAGTAGCGCTCATCGCATAAGAGCTATCGAGCTATTTAAAGGCGGTGCAAAAAGTGATTTTTCTGTAGATAAAACCCTCGACAGTTTTATGGCGCTCTGTGGGCGCCATAATAACCTCAAGCGTTCGCTGCTCAACGATTTAATCTCTCTGGCCATTGCCGATGGTGAACTGCATCAGGCTGAACAGGATTTGCTGCGGACAATAGCCGGTCGACTGGGCTTTTCTGCCGCGCTCTTTGATCAGTTTATAGCGATGATTAAGGCTCAGGCCCAATTTAAGGATTCCAGTGGTGGCGGTGGCAGTTATAGAACTCAGACTTCTGCGACTCAACTCAGCGCTGCCTATACGGCACTGGGTGTTGAGCAGTCCAGTTCGGATAGTCAAATTAAACGCGCCTACCGAAAATTGATCAGTGAGAATCACCCTGACAAGCTGATTGGGCAGGGTATGCCGGAAGATATGGTCAAGCTAGCTACCGAGCGAACTCAGGAGATTCAGACTGCCTACGATTTGATTGTTAGCAGCCGAAAATAAAAGTGTCCTGATTGTCCGAGTTATGTTGACCTAGGGGTGCCCTCTACCTATAATGCGCGTCCTCTCAAGGGAGGGCGGTTTAAAGATTAACCGTTGTGTCGGTGCGGGATGG
Source organism: uncultured Pseudomonadales bacterium (assembly GCA_943846685.1). GTDB lineage: Bacteria > Pseudomonadota > Gammaproteobacteria > Pseudomonadales > Porticoccaceae > HTCC2207. The sequence continues at coordinate 36,560 of OX044363.1, read as the reverse complement.
AGCAGTCTGGTAGCTCGTCGGGCTCATAACCCGAAGGTCGTTGGTTCAAATCCAGCTCCCGCTACCAATTAAATATTGGTATATTATTGTAGTAGCCCGATGCGGGCTCGCGTTTTACCTTTTAGGCGCAGCCGCACGAAGGACGTTGGTTCAAATCCAGCTCCCGCTACCAATTTTCTATTGATAGTTGGTAATAGAATAAATCGATACAAATTAGCTTATGTAAGACACTGATAGATTGTCTATGCTTGCATTAGCTCGGTGGAGAATGGAATCTCGCTGTCGTAGTTGCAACATAACTGTGTCAGTTCCACTACAAATTCGCGTCGGGTCCGGCGCAAATCGAGGAGCCCCATTTTGGGGCTTTTCTTTAGTTGTTAATAAATGGGCCTCAGGCCCATTTTTTGTTTGTCAGGAGATGCCAATGGCTGCGGCCGACAGCAAATTGCACGAGTTACTAAAGCCGGTAGTTGAGGCGTTAAACTGTGAGCTCTGGGGTTTAGAGCTACAGTCAGGTGGCAAGCGCAAATTATTGCGAATCTATATAGATAGTGAAGATGGTATCGGTGTTGAGGATTGCGAGCGTGTCAGTAGACAATCTAGCAGTATTCTCGATGTTGAAGATGCCATTAACGGTGAGTATGTTTTAGAAGTCTCGTCACCTGGTATGGATCGACCTCTCTATGAGCTCGCTCAATACGAAAAGTATAAAGGTGAAGACATCTCGCTTAGATTACGTTTTCCCTATGACGGTAGGCGTAATTTTAAAGGTCGTCTCGTGGGTATTGATGGCGATGAAATCGTTTTGGTGGTTGCAGATACTGAGTATCTGTTTCCGATTGAAGGAATCGACAAGGCAAATGTGGTGCCGAGATTCTGAGTCATGTGAGGTTTGAACAATGAGTAAAGAAATTTTAATGGTTGCTGAAGCCGTATCCAATGAAAAGGGTGTGGATCAAGAGATCATCTTTCAGGCGATTGAACAGGCATTGGCTACAGCGACTAAAAAGCGCTACGAAGAAGGTGCCAATATTCGCGTGGTAATCGATCGTCAAACTGGCGATTACGATTCATACCGCTTCTGGGATGTTGTCGCTGACGACGTTATGGCCGAGTTAGGTACTCAGTTCACTACCGAAGAAGCTCATGAGAAAGATCCTACCCTAGCGGTTGGCGATACTTTCGAAGAGACTGTAGAGAATATTGCCTTTGGTCGAATTGCTGCTCAGACTGCCAAGCAGGTTATTGTTCAGAAAGTTAGGGACGCAGAGCGCGAGCTGATTGTTAACCGCTTCCGTCACCGCATCGGTGAAATGTTGAACGGTACAGTTAAGAAAGTGACCCGCGACCATATTATTGTCGACTTTGGTGAAAATGCTGAAGGCCTGCTGCCCCGCGAAGAGCTTGTGGGTAGAGAGATCTTCCGTATCAATGATCGCACTCGCGTTATTTTAACCAGCATCCGTGAAGAGACCCGCGGACCGCAGTTGTTTATCTCTCGCGCAGCGCCAGAAATGCTCGTTCAGCTGTTCCAGATCGAAGTACCGGAAATCTCTGAAGGCATTATTGAAATTAAAGGTGCAGCTCGCGATCCTGGCCAGCGCGCCAAGATTGCAGTCAAGAGCAAAGATGCTCGGATCGATCCAGTAGGTGCCTGTGTGGGTATGCGCGGTGCGCGTGTTCAGGCAGTGTCTAACGATCTGGATGATGAGCGTATTGATATTATCCTCTGGGATGATAACCCGGCCCAGCTGGTGATCAACGCTATGGCACCGGCAGAAGTAGAGTCGATTGTTGTCGATGAAGACAGCCATTCTATGGATGTTGCAGTCAACGAAGAAAATCTCGCTCAGGCGATTGGTAAAGGCGGTCAGAATGTTCGCCTGGCATCTGAGTTGACCGGTTGGACGATCAATGTGATGACCCTTGATGAGGCTAAAGAAAAGCAGCATGAAGAATCATCGAGCTTTATCGGCAGCCTTATGACGGCGCTGGATATTGAAGAAGATATTGCGATTGTGTTGGTTGAAGAAGGTTTCACCAGTCTCGAAGAAGTTGCCTATGTGCCACTTGAAGAGATGAGCGAAATTGAAGGTTTCGACGAAGATATCGCTGAAGAATTACGCGCTCGCGCTAAAGATGCCCTGTTGACTCAGGCATTGGCGAGTGAAGAGCAGTTGGCCAACGTTGCCCCAGCAGAAGATCTGCTGACAATGGACGGTATGAACGACGCTCTGGCAAATACTCTGGCAGGTAAGGGTATTGTCACCATGGAAGATTTGGCCGAGCAGGCCGTAGACGATCTAATGGAAGTAGATGGAATGGATGAAGAGACCGCTGCGTCATTAATTATGACCGCGCGTGCACCATGGTTTGCGGACCAGGGTGAATAATTAATCGGGGTGTAATAGAGGACAACCGATGGCTCAAGTTACAGTAAGTGAACTGGCAAAAACCGTAGGCGCATCTGTGGATCGTTTGCTTTTGCAAATGAAAGAAGCAGGCCTAAACCATACGACTGAAGATGCTGCGGTATCTGATGAAGAGAAGCAGACTCTGCTGGCCTATTTAAAAGGCCTGCACGGAGAGAGTGCTCGCGAGCCGAAAAAGATAACCTTGCGACGCAAAACGCTCAGCACGCTAAAGTCTGGCAATCGCAAAACGGTTAATATCGAAGTTCGCAAGAAGCGCACTTACGTTAAGCGCAGCGACGAAGAAATCAAGGCTCAGGCTGAAGCAGAAGAGCAGGCACTTACCGAAGCGCCAGCGCCTGAAGTGTCTTCATCGCCCGTTGATGATGTTGAATTAAAGCGTCAGGCGGCTACCGAAGCGCGCCGTAAAGCGGTGGAAGATTCCAAGTCCAAGGTCGAGGAAGACGAGCAGAAGTTAGCTGAAAAAGCTGAAGAAGAAGCCCGCAAAGCTGCAGAAGCAGTTGCAGCAGCCCAGGCTGAAGAAGCTAAAAAGCTTTCCAAGCCCGCGCCGGCAGCACCAGCAGTAAAACCTGCCGCCGAACCTGCCCACGAAAAAGGCCGTCGCCACGGCAAGCCCGCTGACGACGAAGACAAGGTTGGCAAAAAGGCTAAAAAGCCAGCTGGTAAAGGCGGTAAGAAAAAAGGTCGTATGGGTCTGCGGGATATGGACGACTCGTCGCGAAAAAGAACTCGCCTGAGTTCCGGCAATGCCGCACCGCTAAAAATGGACAACAAGCACACCTTCCAAAAGCCGACTGAAAAGAAAGTTTTAGACGTTCAGATTCCCGAAGAGCTCACCGTAGCCGATCTCGCTCAGCTGATGCTGACCAAGTCAGGCGTGGTTGTTAAGCAGCTGATGAAAATGGGTGTCATGGCTTCGATGAATGAAGTGATTGACCAGGAAACTGCTTTCTTAGTGGTTGAAGAGCTCGGGCATACGCCTGTAGCAGCCAGCACTGAAACCGTTGAAGACGAACTGGCCAAACAGTTTGAAGAGCTTAAGAGCGAAGGCGTTGAAGAAGCAAGAGCGCCGATTGTTACCGTTATGGGTCACGTTGACCACGGTAAGACCTCGTTGCTCGACTATATTAGAAAATCCCGTGTCGCCTCTGGCGAAGCCGGTGGTATTACCCAGCATATTGGTGCCTACCACGTAGATACGCCAAAGGGCATGGTGACATTCCTCGATACCCCAGGTCACGCAGCGTTTACCGCTATGCGTGCTCGCGGCGCACAGAGTACCGATGTGGTTATTCTGGTGGTAGCAGCAGACGATGGTGTTATGCCGCAGACTGAAGAAGCTGTTCAGCATGCTCGCGCAGCCGGTGTACCTCTGGTTATTGCGATTAATAAAATGGATAAAGAAGGTGCCGATCCAGAGCGTGTGATCAATGAATTGGCCGCCAAAGATGTTATCCCTGAAGAGTGGGGCGGCGACACACAGTTTATTAAAGTATCGGCGCATACCGGTGACGGTATTGATGAGCTGCTTGAAGCTGTATTGCTTCAGTCAGAGCTGCTTGAGTTAACCGCGCCAATCGATGTTCCGGCTCGTGGTGTGATTGTTGAGTCTCGTGTTGATAAGGGTCGTGGTGTTGTGGCCACTGCACTGGTTCAGCAGGGAACTCTGCGCAAAGGTGACTTTATGCTTGCCGGTGAGAGCGTTGGTAAGATTCGCGCCATGACCGACGAAGCGAAAAAGCCCACTGCCGAAGCTGGCCCATCGATCCCTGTAGAAATACTGGGTCTCGATGAAGCGCCAAATGCCGGTGATGAGTTCTTTGTGGTTGCCGATGAGCGCAGAGCCAAAGAAATTGCCGAAGTGCGTCAGACTAAAGCCCGTCAGGAGCGTATGTCACGACAGCAGGCCGCCAAGCTGGAAAATATGTTTACCGACATGGGTGCCGATCAGGTCAGCAAGCTCAACCTGATTGTTAAAACCGATGTTCGCGGTTCTCTGGAAGCGATTAATTCAGCGCTTCACGATTTTGCTACCGATGAAGTTGCGGTGGATATTGTTGCCTCTGGTGTTGGTGGTATCACTGAGTCTGATGTCAATCTGGCACTGACTACTGGTGCAATTGTACTTGGCTTTAATGTGCGTGCCGGCGGTACTGCTCGTGCATTGGCAGAGAAAGAACAGATTGAAGTGCGTTACTACAGCGTTATCTACAACCTTCTCGATGAAGTGAAGCAGGCCCTCTCGGGTATGCTGGCACCTGAAACTAAGGAAGAGATTGTCGGTATCGCCGAAGTTCGCGATGTATTCCGCTCACCCAAGTTTGGCGCTATCGCCGGCTGTATGGTCACTGAAGGTGTTGTCTATCGCAACAAACCTATCCGTGTTCTGCGCGACGATATTGTTATCTATCAGGGTGAACTGGAATCACTGCGTCGCTTTAAAGACGATGCCCAGGACGTTCGCAACGGAATGGAATGTGGTATCGGCGTAAAAGATTACAACGATGTTAAACCTGGCGATCTGATTGAAGTCTATGATGTCACCCAGGTTAAGCGCTCGCTGTAAGCACTAGAGCTAGAGACTACTATGCCAAGAGAATTTACTCGCGCGGAACGCGTATCGGATGCAGTTCAACGGGAAGTTGCTGTACTGATACGCGATGAAGTGCGCGACCCGCGAGTGGGGATGGTCAATATCACCGACGTCGAAATCAGTCGCGATCTTGCCTACGGTAAAATCTTTGTCACCTTTGTTGAAGAGCGTGAGCAGCAGCAGATCGACGAGGGCATTGCAGCACTCAATGGTGCTGCCGGCTATCTGCGCAAGTTGCTGGCTGCCAGTATCAAGCTGCGCATAGTGCCAAAATTGACCTTCTATTTTGATGAGAGTGGCCGTCGTGGTCAGCATCTCTCAGCACTGATTGACTTAGCTGTTTCTAAAGAGTCTGTTTCTAAAGAATCTCCCTCGGACAACGAGGAAAGCTAAGTTTGGCTCGCAGACGCAAACGCGGTCGTTCAGTCAACGGTATTTTCCTGCTCGATAAACCTCTGGGATTATCATCCAATCACGCCTTGCAGCGTGTCAGGCGTCTATTCGATGCCAACAAGGCCGGGCATACCGGCGCATTAGATCCACTGGCTACCGGTGTACTGCCCATCTGTCTCGGTGAGGCAACCAAGTTTAGCCAGTATCTCCTCGATTCAGATAAGGGTTATCGCAGCACCTTTTCTCTGGGTGTACGCACCGAGAGTGGCGACTGCGATGGAGAAGAAGTTTCGCGGGCCGATGCCTCTGGTATCGATCTGCAACAGATCAATCAGGCGGTAGAGACTTTTAGAGGCGAGATTCAGCAGGTTCCCTCAATGTACTCAGCCCTAAAACACAATGGTCAGCCGCTGTATAAGCTGGCGCGGCAGGGTATAGAAGTAGAACGCCCAGCGCGCAGTATTACTATCTATGACTACCAGATAGTCGACTTCCGCCCCGGCGTGGTTGCCGAGTTGGATGTCGAAGTGCGCTGCAGTAAAGGTACCTATATAAGGTGCCTGGCGGATGATTTAGGGCAGATGCTTGGCTGTGGCGCCCACGTCAGTGCATTGCATCGTACCTTGGCTGGCCCCTTTCATGAAACTGAAACCATTTCTCTAGAGGCTCTGCAGGAACTGCGTGAGAGCTGCGAGCCAGAACAGTTAGACCATCTGCTAAAGCCGATGGATATCCCTGTTGCAGACCGAATGGCCGTGGAATTGAGCGAAGATGTCGCCGCATACTTCCAGATGGGCCAGGAAGTAATGTCAACACAGGCCTTTCGCAATGGGCAAGAAGGCGATATAGTGCGCGTCTTTCGCGAGGGCGGTGCTTTTCTGGGTGTAGCTACGGTTACCGAAGACGGCAAAATAGCCCCGAAAAGACTGGTTGTAGAAGACTTATAGTCGGAAAATAATCTCAAAATTCAAGAGTTTCTTTAAATGTTTGGTTGTTTAGAGTGACTCATTAGGTTGTCTGTAAATATGCGCGGGCATTCTGAATTTTATTAATTCGCATATTGGAGTAAGTATCATGGCACTGAGTGCAGAAGAAAAAGCAGCTGTAGTAGCTGAGCATGCAACATGTGAGAACGACACGGGTTCCCCTGAAGTTCAGGTTGCACTGCTAACCGTAAACATCAACAAGTTGCAGGACCACTTTGGCGATCACAAAAAAGATCACCATTCACGTCGCGGTCTGATTCGCATGGTTAACCAACGTCGCAAATTGCTCGACTATCTGAAGGGCAAAAATATTGAGCGTTATGGCCAGCTGATCAAGAAGCTTGGTTTACGTCGATAAGTGTTCTCAGTGCGGTCCTCAAAAGGGACCGCATTTGTCTATCTGGGCTATTAAATAATTCCACCTAGATAAAATTTGCGAACACAAAACTAAACTGTTGGACCTTCGACCTCAAATCCGTTGATCGAGTTACTGATGCATATCCCCAGGGTATTTATCAGTAACCCGAGCAGCGTAAAAAGATTCGAAGTGAAGACGCTAAATGGTAAAAAATACCAAGGAAAATTATGACTCCTTTAATTAAAAAGTTTCAATACGGTAATCACACCGTAACTCTGGAAACTGGCCGTATCGCCCGTCAGGCGACTGGTGCAGTTCTATGTTCAATCGACAACACTTCAGTACTCTGTACTGTTGTGGGTGCAAGAGAAGCCAAGCCAGGTATGGACTTCTTCCCACTGGGTGTTCACTACGTTGAGAAAGCTTATGCTGCGGGCAAAATCCCCGGCGGTTTCTTTAAGCGTGAAGGCCGTCCAAACGAAAAAGAGACTCTGACGTCGCGTCTTATTGACCGTCCTATCCGTCCTCTTTTCCCGAACGGCTTTAAAAACGAAGTGCAGGTTGTCTGTACTGTTATGTCTGCTGAGAAAAATATCGATCCAGATATTGCCGCAATGATCGGTACCTCTGCTGCACTGTCTATCTCAGGCATTCCTTTTAACGGCCCAGTTGGCTGTGCCCGCGTTGGTTACACCGACGACCAGGGTTACCTGTTAAACCCAACTTACAGTGAACTCGCAGAGTCTTCACTGGATATGGTTGTAGCTGGTACTAAGGATGCTGTATTGATGGTTGAATCTGAAGCCAGCGAGCTTTCAGAAGACACTATGCTGGGTGGCGTACTGTTCGCTCACCAGGAAATGCAAACTGTTATCTCTGTTATTGCAGAGCTGGCTGCCGAAGCTGGCAAGCCACGTTGGGATTGGGAAGCAGAAGTTGAAAATGCAGATCTGAAATTAGCGCTTAACAATTTGATTGGTACTGATTTAGATGCAGCCTATCAGACAGTTGATAAGCAAGAGCGTGTGTTAAAAATCAATGCTCTGCGCGATCGTGCCAACGAACAGCTAATCGCTGAAGATGGTCCAACTGCCGAAGATATTAAAGATTCGTTCAAGAAACTCGAAAAGAGTATTGTTCGCGGTCGTATCATTCGTGGCGAGCCGCGTATTGATGGTCGTGACACTAAGAAAGTTCGCGCGATTAACGTTGAAGTAGGTATTCTCGACAAGGTTCACGGTTCTTCACTGTTTACTCGTGGCGAGACTCAGGCAATTGTTGCTGCAACTCTGGGTTCAACCCGTGATGCACAGATGATCGATGCTCTTGAAGGAAAGCGCGACGATCCGTTTATGCTGCACTACAACTTCCCTCCCTACTCAGTAGGTGAATGTGGCCGTATTGGTTTCACTAGCCGTCGTGAAGTGGGTCATGGTCGTTTAGCCCGTCGTGGCATCAACGCTGTACTGCCTTCTCCAGAAGATTTCCCTTACGCCATGCGCGTAGTATCAGAGATCACTGAATCTAACGGTTCAAGCTCTATGGCTTCTGTATGTGGCTCTAGCTTGGCGCTGATGGATGCTGGTGTACCTCTTAAGGCACCAGTTGCTGGTATTGCTATGGGTCTGGTTAAAGAAGACGCTGGCTTTGCGGTACTGACTGATATCTTGGGTGATGAAGATCACCTCGGTGATATGGACTTTAAAGTAGCTGGTACAGCTGCTGGTATCACTGCTCTGCAGATGGATATCAAAATTGAAGGTATCACTGAAGAGATTATGGAAATCGCGCTTGAGCAGGCTATGGACGCGCGCTTACATATTCTCGATGAGATGAACAAGGTTATTGCTACTGGTCGTGACGAGGTTGCTGAAACTGCACCGCGTATGGGCGTTATGCAGATCGATTCAGACAAGATCCGTGACGTTATTGGTAAGGGCGGCGCAACTATCCGTGGTCTTTGTGAAGAGCATAACTCGACTATCGATATCACTGATGATGGCGCGGTTAAGATCTACTCTGAAGATACAGAAGGTCTGAACTCTGCAATGGAAGCGATCGCTGCGATCGTTGCCGACCCAGAGCCAGGTACTATCTACGACGGTAAAGTTGTTCGCATCGTTGAGTTCGGCGCATTTGTTAACTTTATGCCCGGTACTGACGGTCTGGTTCATATCTCTCAGATCGCTCAAGAGCGTGTTGCCAAGGTTAACGATTACCTCAGCGAAGGTCAGGATGTTCGCGTTAAGGTTCTGGAAATCGACAACCGCGGTCGTGTGAAGCTGTCTATCAAAGAAGCACAGGCGGAAGAGGGTACTGCACCTGAAGCCCCAGCTGCTCCTTCTGAGGAAGCTGCACCAGAGGCTTAATGGTCGCTGTTGTTGAAGTACAAAAAAATCCTCGATTTTAATCGGGGATTTTTTTTGCTTTTTAATTTGAGGCAGATTGAGGGTCTTGGCCCAAAACCCAACCTTGAAGGGAGCTTTCAGATCGGGTCCATGGGTTTATAATTTTCAGCGCTCAGACAACTCGTTTCACTCAAACAAGTCTTCGCTCAATCTGAAAATTATAAACCCATAAGCGGACCCTGATTGATCTGAAAGCTCCCTTCAAGGTTGGGTTTTTACTTGTGCAGTAATCTGCTGGGTATTTTGGTTTGGAGCACTGAACTCCAAGATACTGGCCTACGCCAGTATGACGAAACGAAGCACCGTCATCCCAGCGAAGGCTGGGACCTCCAGCAGCACAGTCGCATTCGTTTAAAAAAAGAAATTTTAGATCTAAGCTGATGCCAACTTAAGCAACTCAGAAGCATGAGAAAGCGTCTGATCCGTCACCTTAGCGCCGCCTAACATACGCGCCAGTTCCTCAACCCGCTGTTGATCATCAAGCGGCGTCATCAACGACTCAGCACTATTAGTCTCTACCACTTTACTGGCCCGATAATGATGATGAGCATGAGCAGCCACCTGAGGCTGATGAGTGACACTGATCACCTGACCGCGATCACCTAGCTGCTTAAGAAGTTGGCCAACAACATCCGCCGTACTGCCGCCAATCCCAACATCCACCTCATCAAACACCAACGTCGGAATTTCAGAATGAGCTGCTGCAACCACCTGGATAGCCAGGCTTACGCGAGAGAGCTCACCGCCAGAGGCAATCTTTTGCAAAGGTTTATGAGGTTGCCCGGGATTGGTGGCAATTAGAAACTCAATATCCTCATTGCCGGTTCCGCGAAACTCACTCTCACCCACAGGCGAAGTTGCAACCACCAACTCAGCACCCTGCATAGATAATAGCTGCAGTTGCTGATTAATTTCATCGGCCATCACCGCCGCAGATTTAACCCGCTTTTTACTCAACTTCGCACTGTTGGCTTTGTAGTCAGCCGCTAATTTTTCCAGATTCTCCTGAAGCGTTTCAATACTCTCACCGCCGCCTTTAAGCTCTTGCAGCTCCGCTTCCAAAGATTCCAAAGTCTCGACCAGCTGATCTGCATTAACACGATGTTTACGGGATAGCTGAAAGATTGCCGAGAGTCGCTCCTCAACCTGTTGCAGGCGCTTTGGGTCGGCTTCAAAACGATCTATATGATTGTCGATCTCATGAATCGCCTCTTCCACCTGAATCATTGAGCTCTGCAAAAGCTCCTCAGCATTAGCAAGCGCTTCAGGCTTGTGTTTTAAGCCAGATAAAATTGTCAGCGCACGATTGAGACCATCGCGAATATTAAAACTCTCAGCTTGATCACAGACTGCCAACAGGCTGTGACTGTCCTGCAGTATCTGATCGGCATTCGCCAGCGCCTGCTGCTCTTTTTCCAGATTATCGAGTTCGTTGTTATCCAGTCCTAACTGTTGCAACTCTTGCACCTGGAATGTCAGCAGATCGCGGCGCGCAGTTAATTCATCGGCCTGATCGAGAAGATTTTTTAACTGTTTATCCGCGCGGTTCCAAAGCTGGAAACTTTCTGCCACAAGATTGGCCAGATCGACAGTGTTGGCATATTCGTCGAGTAGTCTGCGGTGGGTCTCGCGACGTAAAAGAGACTGGTGTTCGTGCTGGCTGTGAATATCGGTAAGCATATCGCCGAGAGTCTGCAGCTGTTGCATGGTGCAGGACTGGCCGTTGATATAACCTCTTGAGCGGCCCTCTGTGGTGTACAGGCGACGCAAAATACATTGATCATCGGCATCTAAGTCATTGCTGTGTAACCAGTTTTTAGCCTCTGGGGTACTGCTGATATCAAAGGTAGCGGTGATTTCGGCGCGCTGTTTTGCCGTGGCGAATAGTGTCGCTATCGGCGCGATCGCCCAGTGCCATACCCAGCGCATCGAGAACCAGCGACTTGCCGGCACCGGTTTCACCAGTGATGGCAGTGGTGCCTTTTGAGAACTCAATCTCTAGGGATTCAACCAATGTGTAGTTGTTGATATTTATAGATAGCAGCAATTTTTTAGCACCTTATAGCTTGGGTAGATTTATACAGAACAGATTGCCGTTACGCAATCGCTTGAAACTGAATAGTTTGTCCCCATATTGAGGGAGAGCCAAAAATAATGGCCAATATAACCAACGAAGTGAGGAATTGGTGTGTCACGCGAAACAGAAAATGACCAACAAAAAGATCAAGATGCCGTTCAGCCGGAAGATGCCAGTGGTGAACGAAACTGAAGCTGGTAGCGAAGGCATCAGCAACGAAGAAATTGAACAGGAGTTGCTTGAGGAAGAGCAGGTCTCTGAAACCGAGCAGCTGCAACAGCAGGTGGCAGATGCCAATGACAATGTGCTGAGAATTCAGGCAGAGATGCAGAATATGCGTCGCCGTGCCGAGCGCGATGTTGAAAATGCGCATAAATTTGCCCTGGATAAATTTTCTGCAGACCTGCTTCCAGTGGTCGATAACCTCGAGCGTGCACTCAGTGCTATCGATGCTGAAGATGAGAGCCAGAAAGCTATAGCCGAAGGTATTGAGCTGACCCTAAAGAGCTTTCTCGATGTACTGGTGCGCTTCAAGATTGAAGCAGTAGATCCAGCCGGTGAGCCCTTTGATGCCAACCTGCATCAGGCGGTTTCCATGGTCCCCAACCCGGATATGGAACCCAATACAGTGATGGATGTGTTTCAGAAGGGCTACACCCTCAATGGTCGTCTAATCAGACCGGCGATGGTGGTGGTTTCTAGCGCGTCCTGATTCAGTGGCGGTGGTATTAAATAAATATCGCCGCCCTTGAATTTGTCGAACTAGCACCCACCTATAGAAACATACACAGAAACAGATTTAACAAATTAAATACAAACCCTGGAAACAGGCTTTAAAGAAAAGTAACGGAGAATTAACCAATGGGCAAAATTATCGGAATCGACCTTGGAACGACCAACTCATGTGTGTCCGTTCTCGAAGGAGATAAACCCAAAGTCATCGAAAACTCAGAAGGCGCACGCACCACACCATCGGTTGTTGCGTTCACTGACGAAGGTGAAATCTTGGTTGGACAGTCGGCTAAACGCCAGGCAGTAACCAACCCCCACAACACAGTTTACGCGGTAAAGCGCCTGATTGGCCGCCGTTTTGAAGACGATGTTGTACAGAAAGATATCAAAATGGTGCCTTACAAAATTGTTAAGGCAGACAATGGCGATGCATGGGTAGAGATCAAAGGCGACAGCAAAGCTGCCCCGCAGATCTCCGCTGAAGTATTGAAGAAAATGAAGAAGACCGCTGAAGACTATCTCGGCGAGACAGTTGCAGAAGCAGTAATTACTGTTCCTGCATACTTTAACGATTCACAGCGTCAGGCAACTAAAGATGCCGGTCGTATTGCGGGTCTCGATGTTAAGCGTATTATCAACGAGCCAACGGCTGCGGCACTGGCCTACGGTATTGATAAAACTGCTGGTGATTCAGTGGTTGCTGTTTACGACCTCGGTGGTGGTACTTTCGATATCTCGATTATTGAGATTGCCGATGTTGACGGCGAGAAGCAGTTTGAAGTTCTGGCGACCAACGGTGATACATTCCTCGGTGGTGAAGACTTCGATATGCGTTTAATCGAATATTTGTCAGCTGAATTTAAATCTGACAGCGGTATTGATATTCACGGCGATCCACTGGCCATGCAGCGTCTTAAAGAAGCTGCTGAAAAAGCCAAGATCGAGCTCTCTTCAAGTGCACAGACTGAAGTAAACCTGCCCTACATCACTGCTGATGCAACAGGTCCTAAGCACTTAGTGGTTAAGCTGACTCGTGCCAAGCTCGAGTCACTGGTTGAAGACCTGATTGAGCGTTCACTACAGCCGCTCAAGACTGCACTGAAAGATGCTGGCAAGTCAGTTGGCGAGATCGACGAGATTATTCTTGTCGGTGGCCAGACGCGTATGCCTAAGGTTCAGGAGAAAGTTACAGAGTTCTTCGGCAAAGAGCCGCGTAAAGATGTTAACCCCGACGAAGCTGTTGCTGTCGGTGCTGCCCTGCAGGGTGCGGTACTCTCTGGCGATGTTACCGATGTATTGCTGCTCGACGTAACCCCGCTGAGCCTGGGTATCGAAACCATGGGTGGCGTTGCCACACCGGTTATTGAGAAAAACACGACGATTCCTACCAAGAAATCACAGATTTTCTCAACCGCTGACGACAACCAGACTGCGGTAACCATCCACGTAGTTCAGGGTGAGCGCAAGCAGGCGACAGGTAATAAATCTCTTGGACGTTTTGATCTGGCCGATATTCCACCGGCACCACGCGGCATGCCACAGATCGAAGTGACCTTTGATATTGATGCCAACGGTATCCTCCATGTTGGCGCTAAAGATAAGGCCACGGGTAAAGAGCAGTCGATTATTATTAAAGCCTCTTCAGGTCTCTCGGATGACGAGATCGATGCAATGGTTCAGGATGCTGAAGCCAATGCTGCCGAAGATCAGAAGTTTGCTGACCTGGTTCAGGCGCGCAATACAGCTGATGGTCTGGCTCACGCCGCCAAGAAGACGCTTGAAGAAGCCGGTGATAAGGCCTCTGAAGAAGAGAAGGGCGCCATTGAAGCTGCTATCAAGCAGGTTGAAGAAGCTGTTCAGGGCGACGACAAAGACGCCATCGACGAAGCCGCTAAGGTACTGTCGGAAGCCTCTTCAGGTCTGGCTCAGAAAATGTATGCAGAACAGGCCGAAGCTGGTCAGGCACCTGAGGGTGAACAGCCCGCTGGTGACGATGCCATGGATGCCGAGTTTGAAGAAGTAAAAGAAGATACTGAAGAAGAGAAACAAGACGGCAAGTAAGCGATTGTCAGTTGTCTCCACTTCTATTAGGCGCGGGCATTGTTCCGCGCTTAATACTATTTGTGCTAGTTAGGAAAAAAGAAACCCGTTATGGCTAAACGCGATTACTACGAAGTATTGGGTGTTGATAAAGGCGCCTCTTCCCCGGAAATCAAAAAGGCATTTCGTCGCATTGCGATGAAATTCCACCCGGACCGCAATTCAGACGATAAAAACTCCGACGAGAAATTTAAAGAAGCTCAGGAAGCCTACGAAGTTCTCGGTGATGAAGAGAAAAAGTCTGCCTATGACCGCTTTGGTCACGCCGGTGTCGATGGTAATGCAGGTGGCGGCGGTGGTGGTGCTGGATTTGGCGATATCTTCGGCGATGTGTTTGGCGATATTTTCGGCGGCGGCGGTGGTGGTCGCGGCGGTCCAGCGCGAGGTTCCGACCTGCGCTATGACCTGCAACTGGATCTTGAAGATGCGGTTAAAGGTAAAACTGTTCAGATAGATGTACCAACCATGACCGCTTGCGAACCCTGTGATGGATCAGGCGCGCGCAAAGGCTCTTCACCGGTCACCTGTACTACCTGTCAGGGTGCTGGTCAGGTGCGAATGGCTCAGGGTTTTTTCTCGGTACAGCAGACCTGTCCAACATGTCATGGACGCGGCCAGATGATCTCCGATCCCTGTGGCAGCTGTCGTGGCCAAGGGGTTAGGGAAGAGCGTAAAACACTCTCGGTGAAGATTCCCGCGGGTGTGGATACAGGTGATCGTATTCGCCTTTCCGGTAAAGGTGAAGCGGGACCTCATGGCGGCCCTCCAGGTGATCTCTATGTACAGATGGTGGTGCGCAAGCATCCGATCTTTGTTCGCGATGACAGCAATCTGCACTGCGAAGTGCCGATCAGCTTTGCTCAGGCGGCACTGGGTGGCGACCTTGAAGTGCCAACCCTGTCCGGCAAAGTAAAATTAAAAATCCCCGCAGAGACCCAGAGTGGCAAGCTGTTCCGTCTGCGTGGCAAAGGTGTTGCCCCTGTTCGTGGTGGCGGTGTTGGCGATCTGCTCTGTCGGGTTGTGCTGGAGACACCGGTTAATCTCAGCGCCAAACAGCGTGAGTTGCTGCAGGGCTTTGAAGATAGCCTGGATGGCCAGCGTAAACATTCACCGCGCAGTTCCGGCTGGTTCGACGGGGTTAAAAAGTTCTTCGATAATTTGACCGGCTAAAATCAACTTGCGTACTATAGGTGTACGAGTTGAATTCATTTAATTAATAAAAGACAGGATAGGACTAAAAAATGACCAGAATTGCGATTACCGGTGCAGGCGGTCGAATGGGCAAGACCCTGATAGAAGCTATCCTGTTAACTGATGGTGTTGAATTAAGTGTGGCCCTCGAGCGTCCAGAGAGTTCATTGATCGGCGTCGATGCCGGTGAGCTGGCTGGTGTTGGAACAAACGGCGTTATCGTTGCCGGTTCCATCGATGAAGTTGGTGATCAGTTCGATGTCCTAATCGACTTTACGGTTCCCGCGGCGACTGTTGCCAATGCTGCATTCTGTGCCGCTAACAATAAGAAGATGGTGATTGGCACCACGGGTCTGGATGCCGAGCAGCATGCCCAGGTGATTGCCGCTACTGAAAAGAGCGCTATCTGTATGGCGTCTAATTTTTCCACTGGTGTAAACCTGTGTTTTAAGCTGGCTGAATTGGCTGCCGCAGTAATTGGTGATGAGACCGATATTGAAATTCTTGAAGCCCATCACCGTCACAAGATTGATGCGCCTTCAGGGACTGCATTGTCGCTGGGAGAGTCTGTCGCCAGAGCCGTGGGTCGCGACCTAAAGGAAGTCGCTGTCTACGGGCGCGAGGGTCAAACCGGTGCGCGGGATTCCGAGACTATTGGCTTCGCCACAGTAAGAGGCGGCGATATAGTTGGCGATCATACGGTACTGTTTGCCGGTGAAGGCGAACGCGTAGAGATTACCCACAAAGCCTCAAGCCGTTTATCCTTTGCTCGCGGCGCAGTGCGTGCGGCAAAATGGTTGTGTCAAAAAGAGTCAGGCAAAGAGTCTGGGCTGTTTGATATGCAGGATGTTCTCGGTCTGAAATAATTGTCCGATTATCAGCTAACTTTCTGATATGAGTGATAGACAAAATAGGCCTCTTTCAATACAATGCACTCCTAACACCGCGGACACAAATGCGGTCTCATTCCGAGAGGTTAGAGCACAGTAGAATATTTTAATTAGCGAGATGAGACGACGAGTTTCATCTCGCTTTTTTGCAAATATTCACAATCGACTGATGCCGTTATCGGAGTTACCTGTTTTCAGGTCAACGTATTATTTGTTAACTAATTAGGAGGCTGTGTGAATTCCCATACTCACCGGGAAGCCGTTCTTGCGCTTGCAGACGGAACAATTTTCAGAGGAACCGCTATCGGTGCAGATGGCTGCTCCGTTGGTGAAGTGGTTTTTAATACAGCCCTTACCGGGTATCAGGAAATTCTTACTGATCCCTCATATGCTCAGCAGATTGTTACCCTCACTTATCCCCATATAGGCAATGTCGGCGTCAATGAAGAAGACGCAGAGTCGGATAGAGTCTGGGCCGCTGGTCTGGTTATTCGCGATCTGCCATTATTAGTCTCTAACTTCCGCAGCGAGCAATCTCTGGATAGCTATCTCAAGGATAACAATATCCTCGGCATTGCCGATATCGACACCCGCAAGCTAACGCGCATCCTTCGCGAGAGCGGCGCCCAGAACGGCTGCATTATGGCCGGTGATATCGATGACGAAACTGCACTGGCTGCGGCTCGAGACTTCGGCGGTCTCAAAGGTATGGACCTGGCCAAAGAAGTCACCACAGAAAAGACTTACCAATGGTCACAGCACAGCTGGGAACTTGGCGTTGGTCACAGCGACCAGGATCCAGCCACAACCAAATTTAAAGTGGTTGCCTACGACTTCGGCGTCAAGCGCAATATTCTACGTATGCTGGTTGATCGTGGCTGCGAGCTGACAGTAGTGCCGGCAAAAACCCCAGCAAGCGAAGTGTTGGCCATGAACCCCGACGGCATATTCCTATCCAACGGTCCTGGCGATCCAGAGCCTTGCGACTATGCTATTGAAGCCATTACTGAAATTCTTAAAACCGATATTCCAGTGTTTGGCATCTGCCTGGGTCACCAGCTACTGGCGCTGGCCTCAGGCGCTAAAACCGCGAAGATGAAGTTTGGCCACCACGGTGCCAACCATCCGGTTGAAGATATAGACAACAATGTGGTGATGATCACCAGTCAAAACCACGGCTTTGCGGTTGATGAAACCAGCTTGCCAGATAACCTGATTGCCACGCACCGTTCGCTATTCGACGGATCGCTGCAGGGTATTCATCGTACAGATAAACCAGCCTTTAGTTTTCAGGGTCACCCTGAAGCAAGCCCTGGCCCCCATGAAGCAGCAGTGCTGTTTGACCACTTTATCGAACTTATGGGAGCGCGCGGCTAATAGCGGCGAGATTGAGACGACATGGCAAAAAGAAATGATATAAAAAGTATCCTGATCCTCGGTGCAGGGCCAATTGTTATTGGTCAGGCCTGTGAGTTTGACTACTCCGGTGCCCAGGCCTGTAAAGCGCTTCGCGAAGAAGGCTTTCGAGTCATCCTGGTCAACTCCAACCCAGCGACGATTATGACCGACCCGGCGATGGCCGATGCGACCTATATCGAACCGGTCGAGTGGCGCACCGTTGAACATATTATTGCTCAGGAAAAGCCTGACGCTCTGCTGCCCACTATGGGTGGCCAGACTGCGCTGAACTGCGCACTGGACTTGGCCAAACACGGCGTACTGGAAAAGCACGGCGTAGAAATGATTGGCGCCAATGCCGATGCCATCGATAAGGCAGAAGATCGCGAGCGTTTTGATAAGGCGATGAAGGCGATTGGTCTGGATACACCGAATTCAGGTATTGCCCACAGCATGGAAGAGGCCGCGCAGATTTCTGATCGCTTTGGTTTCCCGTGCATTATCCGTCCCTCATTTACCATGGGTGGTTCCGGTGGTGGTATTGCCTACAACCGCGAAGAATTTGATGAGATCTGCCGTCGTGGCCTCGATCTTTCGCCCACCAATGAGCTGTTGATCGATGAATCGCTGATTGGCTGGAAAGAGTTTGAAATGGAAGTGGTCAGGGATCGCAAAGATAACTGCATTATTATCTGTGCCATTGAAAACCTTGATCCCATGGGTATCCACACCGGTGACTCGATTACTGTCGCACCGGCGCAGACCCTGACCGACAAAGAATATCAAATAATGCGCAACGCCTCGCTGAAGGTATTGCGTGAGATCGGCGTTGAAACTGGCGGCTCCAATGTACAGTTTGCGGTCAACCCGGAAGACGGTCGCCTGATTGTTATTGAGATGAACCCGCGCGTATCGCGATCCTCTGCGCTGGCTTCAAAAGCCACGGGTTTCCCGATTGCTAAAGTAGCAGCCAAGCTGGCGATCGGTTACACCCTCGATGAGTTGCAGAATGAAATCACTGGCGGTGCTACCCCGGCTTCTTTTGAGCCGAGCATCGACTATGTAGTCACCAAGATCCCGCGCTTTGCCTTCGAGAAGTTCGAGCAGGCGAGCACAGCACTGACCACACAGATGAAATCTGTGGGTGAGGTTATGGCGATTGGCCGCACTTTCCAAGAATCCATGCAGAAAGCACTGCGTGGCCTTGAAGTTGGCGTTGCCGGTTTCGATCCAATCCTTACCTCAGAAATTGAAAATCCGATGGCCCAAATACACCGCGAGTTGGCTGTCGCCGGCCCGGATCGTATTTGGTATGTGGGTGAAGCATTCCGTCACGGCATGAGCCGCGAAGAGATTTTTGACCTGACCAAGATCGATCACTGGTTCCTAGTGCAGATTGAAGACCTAATTAAAGACGAACTGGCGCTGGCTCAGACAAGCTTGAGCGATCTGGATCAAAACAGCCTCTATCGCTTAAAGCGCAAAGGTTTTGCTGATCGCCGTCTGGCAGATATTTTAGGCTGTGCTGAAAGCGCTGTGCGTCAGTTGCGCAACGACTTGGATATTCATCCGGTCTACAAGCGCGTCGATACCTGTGCCGCGGAATTCTCTACAGATACCGCTTATATGTACTCTACCTACGAGGACGAGTGCGAAGCGCGCCCCAATGATAAGGATAAAATCCTTGTTCTTGGCGGTGGTCCCAACCGTATTGGTCAGGGTATCGAGTTTGATTACTGCTGTGTTCACGCCGCTCTGGCAATGCGTGACGATGGCTATGAAACCATTATGGTTAACTGTAACCCAGAGACTGTATCCACGGATTATGACACTTCAGATCGCCTGTTCTTTGAGCCGGTCACCCTTGAAGATGTTCTCGAAATCGTGCGTATCGAAAAGCCTAAAGGCGTGATTGTGCAGTTTGGTGGCCAGACGCCACTAAAACTTGCCCGTGCCCTTGAAGCCGCCGGTGTACCCATTGTTGGTACCACCCCAGATGCGATTGACCGCGCCGAAGATCGCGAGCGCTTCCAGCAAATGATCGACAAGCTCGGTCTGTTACAGCCACGCAACGCCACCGCAAGAAGTGCTGAGCAGGCAGTTGAGCTGGCTAAAGAAATTGGTTATCCCTTAGTAGTTCGACCCTCCTATGTTCTCGGTGGTCGCGCCATGGAAATCGTCTACAAAGAAGACGAACTGCGCCACTATATGAAGACCGCTGTTCAGGTATCTGATGACTCCCCGGTACTTCTCGACTTCTTCCTGCCGAATGCGATTGAGATTGATGTCGATGCGGTCAGTGATGGCAAGCAGGTAGTGATCGGCGCGATTATGCAGCATATCGAGCAAGCCGGTATTCACTCTGGTGACTCGGCTTGTTCACTGCCGCCCTACAGCCTCAGTGAAGAAATTCAGAATGATATGCGCGAAGTGTGCAGAAAGATGGCGCTGGAGCTGGGTGTGCGCGGTCTGATGAATGTGCAGTTGGCACTTCAGGATGGCGATATCTATGTTATCGAAGTCAATCCACGAGCTTCGCGAACAGTTCCCTTTGTCTCCAAGTGCATTGGCACATCGCTGGCGAAAATTGCCGCCCGCTGCATGGTTGGCCAGACGCTTGAGTCACAGGGCTTTACCCGTGAAATTATTCCGCCGTACTACAGTGTTAAGGAAGCGGTATTCCCATTCAATAAATTCCCCGGCATTGACCCGATTCTTGGGCCAGAGATGAAATCTACCGGTGAAGTAATGGGTGTGGGTACTACCTTTGCTGAAGCCTATGGCAAAGCAGAACTGGGTGCTAGTGACGAAATTCCTTCAAGTGGCACAGCCTTTGTCAGTGTGCGTGAGCGCGATAAAGATCAGGTTCCCGAGTTGGCTAAGCAGCTCTCGGATCTCGGCTTTAAGCTTGTGGCTACCAAAGGTACGGCAAAGATTATCGAACAGGCTGGTGTGCCTGTAACCCTGGTCAACAAGGTTCAGGAAGGTCGCCCGCATATTGTCGATATGATCAAGAGCGACAAAATTGATTTGATTATCAATACTACGGAAGGGCGTCAGGCGATTTCAGATTCCTCTGCCATCCGTTCCAGTGCAGAGCAGCACAGAGTTTATTACACTACTACTATGGCTGGTGGCGGCGCAGTTTGTCAGGCGTTGAGCTATCAGGGTGATACTGCGGTGCGACGTATCCAAACTCTGCATCAGGAGATAGTGTAATGCAAAAGACGCCAATGACGGTTGAAGGTGAAGTTGCTCTGCGCGATGAGCTGCAACATCTGGTTAAAGTGGTTCGACCAACCATTATCAATGATATTGCCACTGCCCGTGAGCACGGCGATCTCAAAGAGAATGCCGAGTACCACGCAGCTCGCGAACAGCAGAGCTTTGCCGAGGGCCGTATTCAGGAAATCGAGAGCAAACTGTCGAATATTCAGGTTATCGATATCAACAAAGTGCCTCAAGGTGACAAAGTGATATTTGGCTCTACCGCGACTATTATCAATCTTGAAGCTGATCAGACGGTCACCTATAAAATTGTCGGCGACGACGAGGCGGACGTTAAGCAGGGTAAGATTTCCTACCAGTCGCCGATCGCCCGAGCGCTAATGGGTAAAGAGATTGGTGAGGTTGTGGTGGTTAAAGCCCCCAGTGGCGATATTGAGTATGAAATCGATAACGTTGAGTTTGTATAGTAAGGTTTGTCGTCTAGTGATCTAATAGAAGGTATCACCCAATACGCTTTTAAAGTGTTAGTGATGATGGATACTTAATGATTGGGTGTTAATTATTCGCCTAATTAGTAATTAGTAAATTACATCGATTTAGATTTTGTATAAAGGGAATATAAACCTTTTAGGCAGCAAGGCGATAGAATTGATGAGGATGACTTATTATACATATTAATTTTTGCCGTTTTCCCCCATATAAGTGCTTATTTTTCAGAATGTAGATTGCATAAAAAACTGCTCCGAATTCAGATGAAATCTGAATATTTTTTTATAGAATACGTACAGTTAGTGCCGACGAAAAGCGTCAGGCGCTGCGGTACCCTGTCTGCAGGTTAATAAATCTATTCAAAACTGCATAAATCATCTTGACGTAGTATAATGTCTCTCGCATTCATTCGATGAACGCGGATGGTTTATCTTTTGCATCCTACTAGTGGTTTTGTATTAAATCCCTGCGGTAGCCTGCCTGTAACAAACTGCTTCAATTCAAATGTGGGCGCATGCCTGATCAAGACATTCAATTTAAAGCGCTAAAGTTACTTGAAAAAACCCCCCACCTGACTCAGCGCGAGCTCTCTGAAGAGCTAGGCGTTAGTTTGGGCAAGGTCCATTATGTTGTGAAGGCCCTCGTTAATATGGGCCTGGTGAAGATGGATAACTTTCGCCGCAGCGATAACAAGTTAGGTTGCGCCTACCTTCTTACTGCAAAAGGTATTTCCGAGAAGGCTGATGTTACGGTTCGCTTTTTGGCGCGCAAGCAGCGTGAGTATGACGCGCTTCGTGGCGAGATTGAGCAGTTGAGGGCTGAGTTGGGCGAGGGGCCTGCGGATCTTGGTGTTCGGTAATGGCTTTTATCAATTACAGTAAGAGCTTGCGCTATATAAAAGCTTAATTATGTTTCATATAGTTGACATATCTGCATATATGTATATTATATGAAACATTATGAAGAAAAAAATAGAAAAAATATCAGATAACGCGGTTGGTCAGCTCGCCGACATTGGGCAGTTGATAAGACAGCACCGTAAGTCATTCAAGATCACGGCAAATGCAGCCGCCGAGACAGCGGGCATATCTCGGGTGACACTGCATCGTATTGAGAAGGGTGAGTCCACCGTGAGCATGGGTGCCTACTTAAATGTAATCAGCGCTCTAGATTTGAATCTGCACCTCTCTGCAAAAACTGATAAAGGGAATACAGCTAATGCAGGCAGCGCCGGCAAGCTGCCGATTCGGCTATCGCTCTCAGACTACCCCCAGTTAAAAGAGCTGGCATGGCATGTGCAGGGGGTCGATGAGCTATCTCTTGTTGAGGCTCACTCAATCTATGAACGTAATAAGCGCTTCTTGGATACCGAAAATCTAAGTGACAGTGAGCAGGAGCTTATCGAGCTGCTTGGCGTTGCGTTTGAGGGAGTGGCGTCTTGATATTTAGCCGTTCACATCACCAACGAATAGCCAAAGTACTTGAGTCGCTGGATGCGGATTTACTGAAGCAGCACAACTGTCTTTTTGCTGGGGGCACGGCGATCGCCCTGCGATATGGTGAGTACCGTGAATCGGTTGATATGGATTTTTTGGTGTCGGACTTGGCCTCATATCGACATCTGCGCAATCTAGTCCGTGAGCAGGGCTTTCAAGCGCTAATGAGAAGTATCGATGCCGGACAGCTTCAAACGTCGGATATTCGCAGTGACCAGTACGGTATCCGAACCAAAGTATTTGTCCAAGGAAAGCCGATTAAGTTTGAGATTGTCCTTGAGGGGCGGATTGCGCTAGCAAACCCTAGAAAGAAAGATAGCATTGCAGGGGTCGCCACCTTAACTAGGTTAGATATGGCTGCAAGTAAGCTACTCGCCAATTCTGATCGAGGCCTGGATATGGGAATGCATTGCAGGGATGTAATAGACCTTGCCATGCTTAATCTTAGCAAGACCGAATTTTTTGAGGCGGCCACAAAATCTAAACAAGCCTATGGTGAGGCCATCTTAAAAGATCTTACCAAGGTGATTGATAGGTTAGGTGAGGAGAATGGTCTGCTTGAGCGTTGCATGAAGGCTATGGATATTTCAGTCCCTCGGGCGCTTCTTTGGCAGAATATTAGTAAAGTGAAAAGCTTTATAGCGGATGGAGTGCCTAGGTAATGATAAAGGCTATTATCAAGCGTTTGAAAATAGTCGCTGTCCATCAATTTAATGTTCCGTAGTAAAGTGCTAATTATTATAAATAAGGGTTTTTAAAAACATCATGTCTAAATTATCAGATGTAAAAATTGCTGTCATAGGGTTAGGTTACGTTGGCTTGCCCTTGGCTGTAGCTTTCGCTAAACGATTTCCCGTTCTTGGTTTTGATATTAATTCCAACCGAGTAAAAGAGCTCGAGACTGGAGTGGACTCTACGCTCGAAGTTTCAAATTCTGAATTGGTTGCTGCCGAAGCTCTATCTTTCTCCTGTAGTGAGGATGATCTCAAGTCCTGCAACACGTTTATCGTGACAGTTCCGACACCCATCGACAAATTCAAGCGGCCAGATCTGACTCCATTATTAAAAGCAAGCGCGATGCTCGGCAGGGTTATCAAGAAAGACGATGTGATTATTTATGAGTCAACCGTCTACCCAGGAGCTACCGAGGATGATTGTATTCCAGTGGTAGAGAAGCTATCTGGTTTAAGTTTGAATAAAGATTTTTTTGCAGGTTATTCACCCGAGCGAATTAACCCGGGTGATAAGAGTCATAGGGTTGAAGATATTCTAAAGGTGACCTCTGGATCAGATCAAGCGACGGCAGACTTTGTAGATGCTCTGTATGCCTCTGTTATCAGAGCGGGAACTTTCAAGGCGAGTTCAATTAAAGTCGCAGAAGCGGCTAAAGTGATTGAGAATACCCAGCGTGATGTCAATATCGCATTGATTAACGAGCTTGCAATGATCTTTAATAAACTAGATATAGATACGTTAGAGGTGTTAGAGGCTGCGGGTACCAAGTGGAACTTTCTCCCATTTCGTCCCGGCTTGGTCGGCGGGCACTGTATAGGGGTAGATCCTTATTACTTAACACATAAATCTGAAAGTGTTGGATATCGTCCAGAGATGATTTTAGCAGGTCGCCGAATTAATGATGGGATGGGGAGTTATGTTGTTTCTCAGTTGATCAAAAAAATGATTAATAAAAAGATTGAAGTTAGCGGATCCAAGAGTTCTGGTTATGGGGTTAACGTTTAAAGAGAATTGTCCGGATATAAGAAATACTAAGGTCATTGACATAGTCGATGAGCTTAAAGCATACGAAGTTGATGTCGACATCATTGACCCGTGGTGTGACCCTCTCGAGGCAGCTAATGAGTATGGTTTGGTGGTTAGTAAAGCGGCCGAAGAAGGAGTGTATGACGCTGTCTTAGTGGCGGTTGCACATGATGAGTTTAAGGAAATGGGGGTTAAGGCTATTCGGAAGCTTGGTAGACCAAAGCATATCCTCTATGATCTTAAATATGTGCTTCCTAAAGATGATGTTGATATTCGTTTATAAAAACCTTCATATCTAGAGAGATTACTGTGTCCAATTATCAAGAAGCTAAAGTACAACTCAAATCTAGTCCGAAGGTTTGGCTTATTACCGGCGTTGCGGGATTTATAGGATCTAACCTTCTAGAGCATTTGCTTAAACTGGATCAAACTATTATAGGTTTAGATAATTTTGCAACCGGTCATCAACATAATCTTGATGAAGTCCAAAGTTTGGTGACTGAAGCTCAATGGCAAAAATTTCACTTTATCGAAGGTGATATTCGCGAGTATGAAACCTGTATTTCTGCTGTTAAAGGTGTCGATTATGTGTTGCACCAGGCAGCACTGGGCTCGGTTCCACGTTCAATCGCTGATCCGATTGCTTCAAACTGCTGCGAATATTTCTGGGTTCTTGAATGTTTTGCAAGCTTCTAAAGAGGAAGGGGTGAAGAGCTTTACATACGCGGCTAGCAGTTCCACATATGGTGATCATCCGGCGTTACCTAAAGTTGAAGAAAATATTGGCAATCCACTCTCCCCGTATGCCGTTACGAAATACGTTAACGAATTATACGCAGGTGTTTATGCTCGCAGTTATGGTTTTAAAACAATAGGTTTGCGATATTTTAATGTGTTTGGTAAGCGTCAGGATCCAAATGGAGCCTATGCAGCAGTGATCCCCAAATGGATTGCAGCTCTTATTAGTGGAGAGGATGTATATGTTAATGGTGATGGTGAAACTAGCCGCGATTTTTGTTTTATTGAAAATATTGTTCAGATGAATATTCTGTCTGCTACAGCGAATGAAGAGGCTAAAGGCCAAATATATAATGTCGCTTTTGGCGTTAGAACCACGTTAAATGAACTGTATCAGATTATAAAGTTCGAGTTGCAGTCCAATAATCTAGAGGTAAATAGCAATTTGATCTATCGCTCATTCAGGGCTGGGGACGTGCAACATTCTCAAGCTGACATATCCAAAGCTAAAGGCAATTTGGATTATCAACCACTATATAGTTTACGAGATGGTATTGCGAAAGCAGTGAATTGGTACCTAAAGTAGATAAATGAACAAATTCAATAGCCTACTTTTGCTACTGTCAGGGTTTTTCCCTGCATTAGTCTTGTTTGGAATGTCATCTGGAGTAATACTTACCGAATATAGTGATCAAGTATCTGGATTCATACTCCTGCTGGTTTTTCATGGATTGGGAATGGTCGTAGGAAAGATGGGGTTGGACTTGATCTTATTCGGCCAATCGAGGGAAAGCTTGAATGCTATTTTTTTAATTAGCTTCCTAGATAAGCTTAAGATATTTGGATTGGCGATTTTTTTCTACTCTGTTCTATATTTTTTTCTTGTTGGCGATCTTAATAAAATTGCATTAATGTTAGCGCTCGCTTGCGGGTTAGATTCGCTATCAATAGTATCAATCTCATCCCTGTCAGGTAAGAGAGAATATGTCAGAGTATTCTTGTGTACCGTTTCGAGTTATTTTGTCTTATTTATCGGTGTAATTTATCTTGAGTTAACTCAGAATGAGGTGAATATAGGGATATTGGCTACATTTTTCTTGATGGGGAATGTTGTTAAATCGATCATCACCTATTTCATTGTATCAAATTATAGAAAATTTAAGCCTGAGAAATTTGTTTTAGGCATGCTTTCTGGTTACACAATACTTCAGCAAGTTTTGAATTTTGTTGTTTTCAAAAGCGACCAGTTGATAGCCTCTAGGTCGATAGGAAATTGGATTGATGATTCGCTAAATAGTTTCGTGTTTTTATCGAAGACTACAGAAATCTATATGGGTGTTTCATTAGCATTAGGGCCTTTGATTTATGACAAAGTCAAAATCATAAATAATCAGCAGATATTGGTTTTAAAGTGGATAGCGTTTTTATGGCCCTTAGTTTTTTTAACTAGTTGGACTCTAGTGACTTATTTGCAAAAATCAATCAATACTTTCCATCTGATCATTTATTCCTTAGCTGTGCCAATAGGGGTTTTACTTAACAACATGTTGATTCAGGAACTTAATAGAAAAAATTATAGAGGTATCTTTAAATCTCAATTCCTGGCTATATGCTTTGTAATTGCTGCGACTTTTGGCATGTTGAACTCTAGTGCATTACTGATCTACTATTTGCTACCTTTTACTATGGTTGTTAGCTACGTAGTGCTAAAGCGTAACCGAATATGAAGATATTTCTTCTGCCAAGTTTCTATTTGCTTGTATTCTTTAATATCGGTTTTATTCTTTTTGAGTTTCGATTAATCGATTATCTGGAAACCTCACCCTATTTGTATTTCATAGTTTTGCAAGTCAATCTACTCTGCCTTATGTCGATGATTTTTCACCGAAAAATTTTAGTAGTGCGGCGGTACGCTGGGCGAGCGATGAATTTTAGTAGTAGAGAAAAATCTACTAATAGCATCTATATGGTTTTTATTTTGAGTTTTGCATCTTTAGCAGGGATTTATATTCATAGCGTTTATCTTTTCGACCAATTGGGCGGAATAGAAGCCTATCTGCTGGTGCTGGCCAACAGTTCACATGAAATCCGTATTTTGAACGGCGATATGGGGTTTAGCGTCGGAATTCAAATTGCCTATTTGTCATGGGTTGTAGTGTCTCTAATTTCTTATAAACTGCATTTCGAGAACGTGACAAAAAGTCAGAGTGTGTTTCTTTTAGCTTGTTTTTTATTGGTGTTCTTAGGTAATTTGACATTTATCGATAGAACCAGACCTATATGGTTAGCATGGAATTTTTTCTTTGTCTCGATCTTACATACAGTTCTTTTTGGCAATCTCAAAGTCCTTGCTCGGAAAATGATTAGATTGGGCGCCGGTGCATTAGGGATTTTTGTTTTGATTGGACTGTGGATTGGGAAGATAGAGGGGGAGGGGGAGACCATATCTGGCGCTCCCCAGTGGCTGGAATCCATATATATCTATATCACTGGTGGATATGCTTACTTAAATATTCTGTTGAGCTCCGGTGGTAGTTTCCTGTCTGATGGATTCACTCGATCTTTCTACCCGATTTTGATGTTTTTGAGCAAGTTAGGTTTAGCTTCTTCGCCACCTAGTCAAATATTAGACTTCAAGAACGTCGGTGGATATGAAACGAATATTGGGACGTTTGTAGAACCTTTTTTGAGTGATGGTGGTTTGATCCTTGTTGCTATATTTATAGTTGTACACACATTTGTTTTTGATTTCATAGCTACGCGTTGTTACAGCAAAATGAACTTCATATCTATTTTCTATGTGTCGCTTCTTATATTTTGTAATCTAATTGCATTTTTCGTGCCTAAATTTGTTAGTGTTCCGTTTTATGGCTTCACTATTATTTATTTTGGTTATATTTTTTTAAGTGGTTTTTCAAAAGTTACATATGCGAAAAAATAAGGTTCTTTTCTTAACACGATATTCTTCTATTGGCGCAAGTTCTAGGGTTAGATTTTATCAGTTTATTCCTTGGTTATCTAAAGATTACGAACTTCATTGCCAAGAGTTATTTGGTGATAGCTATTTAAAGAGCTTATACCAAAAAAACAATCGCGATATTTCCGTTGTATTTTTTAGTTATATTCGTCGATTAATTTTCTTATTACGGGAGCTTGGGAAGTTTGATGTTGTAGTCGTTGAAAAGGAGTTGTTTCCATATATCCCTGCTTTTTTTGAAACCTATTTGTTGAGGAAAAGTCCCTTCATTTTGGACTATGATGACGCGACAATGCATGTTTATGATAAGTCTAAGAGCAAGATAATTTTATATTTTTTGAAAGACAAGATAAAGATACTTATGAACTCTGCCTCTGCTAACGTAGTGGGAAACAGCTATTTATACGAGTATGCGATTTCTTCAGGCGTTAATCCAGTTAAGTTGCAGAAGATTCCGTCAGTTGTTGATATAGCTAGGTACCCGCGAGGAGTGATTCGAAAGAATGTTCCTGCTAAGTGTGTTATCGGTTGGATTGGTAGTCCAGGGAGTCAGCGGGTATTGCTGCCAATGGTGGCGCTACTTAAAGAGTTAACTTTGACACATAACGTTAAGGTTGTATTAGTGGGTGCTAAAGAAATAGACGGGTACGCTGATTGTTTTGAGTATACTAATTGGACGTTGGAGTCGGAGGTTGAGATCCTCTCGCAATTTGATATTGGAATTATGCCTTTGCAGGACGAGCCGTTTCAGCATGGTAAATGTGCATATAAGATAATTCAATATATGGCGGCGGGTCTGCCGGTTGTTTGCAGCCCTGTCGGCGTTAATGTCGAGATAGTAAAGAATGGAGTAAATGGGTTTAAGGCTGTTGGGCAAGTTGAGTGGAGGGAGTTTTTGCGTTTGCTGGTTGATGATCTTAGGTTGCGGGACACTTTAGGCAAAAAGGGGCGTGAACTCGTTGAGGATAACTTCACTCTTGAATACGCCGGCGAGCATTTACATCGTGTGTTAGCGCGTGTAGCTAATTCAGACGATAATAAGATATCCGATGATTTTTCCAACTAACCCCTAAAGATTGTTCGTAGCGGGTGGCTAAATGCAGTTGCAGGGTTCAATCAACTATAGACTTGAGGTTGATGCCTCTAGAGCTCTCAGAGGTTGTCTTCAACTCAGAGCTAAGAGACACCGCTGTATAGGCAGGTATAGCTGAACTGATATTTATCGTTTTATATAAACAGACAGGTTTAATAAATGTGTGGTCTTACTGGTTACCTTGACGCTGATGGCGGCTCATATGAAGAGATGACTAAACGCTTGGAATTGATGACGCATGCTATTTCGCATCGAGGGCCCGACGCAGATGGACTATGGGTAGATAAGGAAGCGGGCGTCGGATTGGGTCATCGAAGGCTGTCAATAGTAGATCTCTCTACTGCGGGTCAGCAACCGATGACTTCAAGCAGCGGGCGTTTTGTGATGGTTTTTAATGGTGAGATATACAACCATCAGGATATTCGCCGAGATATTGTCAGACAAAGTGATAATGTTGGATGGCGTGGTCATTCTGACACTGAGACATTGTTAGTAGGTTTTGATACATGGGGGGTCGTTGCGACTGTTAAAAAATCCGTGGGTATGTTCGCGTTTGCGTTGTGGGATAGACAAGAAAAAACATTAACTCTCGGGCGGGACAGGATGGGAGAGAAACCCCTTTACTATGGTTGGCAGGGAGAGGGTAACAATGGTGCGTTCCTTTTTGGTTCTGAGCTCAAGGCTCTGCGTCAACACCCTTCGTTCTATCGTCAAATTGATCGTAATGCACTTTGTTTGCTACTTCGTTATAACTACATCCCTGCGCCCCATGCCATTTATCAACGCATCCGCAAGCTCGAACCCGGTACCCTTTTGACAGTTTCTTTGGAAACTAGAACTTCGGAAAAGTATACCTATTGGTCAGTTTCTGAAACGGTTGTGAAGGGGTGTAGTGATCCATTCAGCGGTGGACCAGAGGCGGCAGTGGACGGACTAGAAGAACTCCTGAAGCGTTCAATTGGCGAACAGATGGTTGCTGACGTGCCGGTAGGCGCATTTTTATCGGGAGGTGTAGACTCATCAGCGGTAGTTGCCTTGATGCAATCTCAATCAAATGAAGCGGTAAAAACTTTTACGATTGGTTTTAGTGAGGCCCGTTTTGACGAAGCCGTATATGCGCGCGCCGTCGCGAAACACCTTGGAACTGAACATACAGAGTTATATGTATCGCCAGAACAGGTTCTTGCAGTAATTCCCAAGCTCCCTGAGTTGTATTGTGAGCCGTTTGCTGACTCCTCACAGATTCCAACATTCCTTGTGGCGCAATTAGCGCAGCAACAGGTCAAAGTGTCTTTGTCTGGTGATGGTGGTGACGAGCTATTTTGTGGTTATAACCGTTATTTGATGACTCAGTCGCTTTGGAAGAGGCTGTCCCGTGTACCCCGAGGGGCTAGACAATTTGTAGCTCATGGCCTTGGCGCTATGACGCCAGCTAGAATTAATGCGGTCTTAGCCCCAATTCAGCAGCTGTTACCCGACAAGTTCAAGCTCCACAACCTTTCAGATAAAATGCATAAAGCTTCAGATGTATTGTCGTCAAGGAATCTAGACGAATTGTACAAAGGGCTGGTATCTCAATGGGAAGATCCCGCTAGCGTTGTTTTGGATGGTGGTGAGCCAGCAGACTCGATGATTTCGTCGATTCAAACGTTAGAGGGGCTTGATGAAATCCAGAAGATGATGGCGATGGACGCAGTAAGCTACTTGCCCGATGATATTCTCGTCAAGCTTGACCGTGCAGCGATGGGGGTCTCATTAGAGGGGCGGGTCCCCTTCCTTGATCATCGGATTGTGGAATACTCCTGGCAGTTGCCCTTATCAATGAAGTTAAAGGATGGGGTCGGCAAGTGGGTACTTCGGCAAGTATTATATCGCCATGTGCCGAAAAAACTAATAGATCGTCCTAAAATGGGATTCGCTTTGCCGATTAGCGAATGGCTACGTGGACCCTTAAAGGATTGGGCGGAGGCATTATTGGATGAAAAACGGTTGAAGCAAGAGGGTTTTTTTGATCCACTCCCCATTCGCCAAAAGTGGGCTGAACATCAGTCTTGCACACGTGACTGGCAATCACAATTATGGGGGATACTGATGTTTCAGGTATGGTTAGAGGCTGAAAATTCAGAGGTCAGATAAGGGCCTCCCATCTCTTTATCTAGGATTTAGTTTTGCTGGTAGGCAGGATGCGTAGCGTGAAAATAGTTTAGTGAGGTGTTTATGAAAGCAAGAATGCCCCCCCGGGTATTGGTTAGCTCAAATTATGCTTGGACAATTGTGAATTTTCGATTACCCCTAATTAGAAGGCTAAAGTCAGAGGGTTATGAGGTACATGTGCTTACGCAATTTGATGGATATGAAGAAAAATTACGCGAAGAGGTGGACTCAATAACTCATTTGTTTGTTTCAAGGAAAGGGATTAATCCATTTGTTGATTTCCTTACTATACTTGACTACGTCAAGCATTTTTTTGTGCTGAAGCCGGATATCCTTCTCCTTTTTACCATCAAACCAGTTATCTATGGCTCAATTGCTGCTAGGATTTTCAGACTACCCAAAATTGTGATGATTACCGGTCTAGGAACTGCTTTTCTGAAAGATAACTGGCTTAAGTCGTTGGCTCAGGGTTTATACAGGGTTGCATTGCGGAAACCTTGTAAAGTTTTTTTCCAGAATTTGGATGATAAGGGCTTATTTATTTCGCGCAAGATAGTTTGCGATGTATCCACCGAGCTGGTTCCTGGTTCAGGCATTGATCTCGAGAGTTTTTCGGAGGCACCGTATCCGGATAACCAGGAACCAAAATTTCTACTGATAGCTCGCATGCTTAGGGATAAGGGTGTGGGTGAATACGTCGAAGCTGCTAGGATCTTGAAGAAAAAATATCCAAAAATGCGTTTTCAGTTACTCGGTCCTTTGGGGGTTGAAAACAGATCAGCAATATTAAAAAATGATATGGATAATTGGGTTGAAGAAGAAGTGATAGAGTATTTAGGCGAAACAGATAATGTTCGTACCTTTATTGAACAGTCGGATTGTATTGTACTGCCTTCCTATCGTGAAGGTACATCTCGGGTCCTTCTAGAAGCGGCTGCAATGGCTCGACCCATTATCGCGTCAAATGTTACTGGTTGTAGAGAAGTTGTAGATGACCAGCAAACCGGGTTTTTGTGTGAGGCCAAGAATAGCTCTGATTTAGCTGAAAAAATTGAGTTGATGTCTAATCTATCGAAGAGCGAGCGTCGACAAATGGGTTTGCGAGGACGTAAGAAAGTAGCCGCAGAGTTCGATCAAAAAATCGTAGCTGACATTTATTTAGAGGCTTTGCGAGAGGCCACTGCGGGAGCATGAGTTCAGTATGAGTTAAATTTCCCGTTGTGTGAATAAAGGTATCGAGGTATCAGTTTTGGTATGAACTTTTTTATGGACTGGTATCAAAACTGTAATTGAAATAATAAATGAAATTCTGTGATGAGTAAAAATAAAATTTTGGTGACTGGTGGTGCGGGTTTTATTGGTAGTGCGGTAGTTCGCACGATGATTAATCAAACCAACTATGACGTCGTCAACTTAGATGACTTAACCTATGCAGGTAACCTTGATTCAGTTTCGATGTTACCGTATGCACAGATATTCTCATGAAAAAGTGGATATCTGCTGATGCAAAGCACTAGAGAGAGTATTTCAACAGCATCAACCTGACTGTGTAATGCACCTTGCTGCTGAAAGTCATGTTGATCGCTCAATTGATGGGCCAGCTGATTTTATTGATACCAATATTGTAGGTACTTTCAATCTTCTTGAGGCTGCACGGCATTATTATGAAAGTCTTGAAGAAGAGAAAAGAGAACAATTCCGTTTCCATCATATTTCCACTGATGAAGTTTATGGTGATTTAGAAGGTACGGAAGATTTGTTTACAGAGCAAACACCTTATTCGCCATCATCACCTTATTCTGCAAGTAAAGCAGCTTCTGATCATTTAGTGCGTGCTTGGGGGCGTACTTATGGCTTGCCCGTAATAATTACCAACTGCTCTAATAATTATGGTCCTTATCATTTTCCTGAAAAGTTGATTCCTCACGTTATTTTGAATGCTATACATGGTAAGCCATTGCCTATTTATGGTGATGGCTCACAGATACGTGATTGGCTGTATGTGGAAGATCATGCTAAAGCACTTATTAAGGTCGTTACTGAAGGCGAAATTGGTGAGACCTATAATATTGGTGGGCATAACGAAAAAACTAATCTTGAGGTAGTTGAAACTATTTGTGATTTGCTGGAAGAACTTGCGCCAGAAAAGCCATAGGTGTAAAAGTTATCGAGATTTAATAACCTTTGTTAAAGATCGTCCTGGTCATGATGTCGCGTTATGCCATTGACGCTTCAAAAATTGAGCGTGAATTGGGTTGGGTGCCAGAGGAAACCTTTGAAACTGGTCTGCGCAAAACTGTTCAGTGGTATTTGGATAATCGCCAGTGGTGGGAGAGAGTGCTTTCGGGTGCCTACCGTCTTGAGCGTTTAGGGAGAATAATATGAGCAAAATTACAAGGGAATTGTATTGGCTGGCGGTTCAGGAACGCGACTTCATCCAATCACCAAAGGTGTCTCTAAGCAGTTATTGCCTGTTTATGATAAGCCAATGATCTATTATCCAATTTCTGTATTAATGCTTGCGGGTATTAAAGAAATTTTGGTTATTTCCACACCTGATGATATGTCAGGTTATCAACGTTTATTGGGTGATGGTTCTGATTTTGGTATTGAAATTGAATATGCCATTCAGCCAAGCCCCGATGGTCTTGCTCAGGCCTTTTTAATTGGTGAAGATTTTATTGGCGATAGTAATGTTGCACTAGTCCTTGGTGATAATATTTTTTACGGGCAAAATTTCACTACAAATTTAAAAGCAGCTACTTCTAAAGAAGATGGTGCAACTATTTTTGGATACCATGTAAAAGACCCTGAGCGATTTGGTGTGGTTGATTTTGATACTAATGGCAAAGTTACCTCAATTGAGGAAAAGCCGAAAATCCTAAATCAAATTTCGCAGTAACAGGGTTATATTTTTATGATAACGATGTGATTGAAATTGCAAAATCTATAAAGCCTTCTGCCCGTGGTGAACTAGAGATTACTGATATTAATAATGCCTATCAGAATAGAGGGGATCTAACAGTTGAGCTCTTAAGTCGAGGTTTTGCCTGGCTTGATACGGGCACACATGATTCCTTAATTGAAGCAGGTCAATTTGTACAAACGGTTGAGCATCGCCAGGGCTTAAAGGTGGCTTGCTTGGAAGAAATTGCTTTTCATCAAGGGTGGATAACAAAAGATACGTTGTTACAGCAAGCTGAGGCACTTAAAAAGACCAGCTATGGCGAATATTTAGCTAAGGTAGCGGTGGCTATAAATGAATGTAATAAAAACTAAATTAAAAGACTGCGTCATTATTGAGCCTAAAGTTTTTGGTGATGAGCGCGGTTTTTTCTGGAAACATTTCAAGCAGATAGATATGCAGATCTTGCGGGTATTAGCTTGCCCTTTGTTCAGGATAACCACTCACGCTCATCAAAAGGTGTATTGCGTGGGTTGCACTTCCAAAAAACTAAACCTCAAGGGAAATTGGTTAGGGTGGTTCGAGGTGAGGTTTATGATGTTGCTGTGGACATACGCCAAGGTTCGCCAACATATGGTCAATGGGAAGCGGTAATCCTTTCCGAAGAGAATAAAACTCAATTTTGGGTGCCACCTGGATTTGCCCATGGTTTTGTAGTGCTTTCAGAAACCGCAGATTTTGAGTATAAGTGTACTGACTATTACGATCCCTCTGATGAGGGGAGTCTGTTGTGGAATGACCCTGATCTAAATATTCCTTGGCCAATTGATAACCCTAAGTTATCAGAGAAAGATGCAAATGCTCCGTTATTGGCTGATCTAAAAAAATGAAAATTCTAGTTTTAGGTTGTAAAGGCCAGCTTGGTAGATGCCTAAATGATCAGCTAATAAATACAGATCATGAAGTTATTTATACTTCACGTGAGCAAATAGATATTGCTGACTTTGAGGCAACCAAAAGCAAAATCTTAGAATTTTCTCCTGATCTAATTATTAATGCGACCGCTTACACAGCAGTTGATAAGGCTGAAGAAGATCAAAAAACTGCTAACTTGATAAATCATCTAGCCGTTAAAAATATTGCTGATATTTGTAACCAATTGGAATGTTGGTTGATTCATGTGTCAACGGACTAT
Source organism: uncultured Pseudomonadales bacterium (assembly GCA_943846685.1). Classification (GTDB taxonomy): domain Bacteria; phylum Pseudomonadota; class Gammaproteobacteria; order Pseudomonadales; family Porticoccaceae; genus HTCC2207. The sequence goes on along the minus strand of OX044363.1, from coordinate 966 downwards.
GTATTTGATGGTAACTCCAAAGTTCCTTATAAAGAGGATGATCGAAACCAATCCTCAGGGTGCGTATGGAGAAACTAAGCTTAAGGGTGAGTTGGCGATTCAGGCATCAGGCTGTAAACATATAATCATCAGAACAGCTTGGGTATTTAGTGAGTATGGAAATAATTTCTTAAAAACCATGCTTCGTCTTGGGGCTGAGCGCGATGAGCTTAGTATTGTGGGTGATCAAATTGGTTGTCCTACCTATGCACAGGATATTGCAAGATCTATTGTTGAGATATACCCTCAGCTTAATTCGCGAAAAGATAATGGCATATACCACTACTGCGGTGATCAGCCATGTTCTTGGTATGAGTTTGCTAAAGAAATTTTTGATCAAGTAAAAATAAGTATGACCAAATCTCTACTCCGATCAATAAAAGCAGTTACAACAGAAGAATATCCCACCCTTGCAGAGCGCCCTAAGTTTTCAGTCTTGGATAATAAAAAGATTCAAGAAAAGTTTGAAATTTTTCCCTCAGATTGGAAGGTTGGGGTAGAGTCTGCTCTGAAGAGAGCTTGTTGAAGGCTCATGAATTTAGGTAAATGTTTCTAGGTTGATTTTTTATGAAAAATATTGTTCTTTTAGAATTAAACGAAATAAATTTCGACGCAGTAAGCTTTTATATTGAAAGAGGAGAGTATTTGCCTGGCTTCGAAAAACTTTTTGAAAAAGGTATTACAAATACTGAATCGGAACCTGAATATGAAAACCTTGAACCTTGGGTTCAATGGCCATCAGTGCACACCGGCAAAACCTATGATGAACACAAGGTATTCAGACTTGGGTGATTTCGTTAATTCGACTGATGAGCAGTTTTTCGAACAGGTTGAAAAAGCGGGTTTTTCTGTTGGTGCTGTTAGTCCAATGAATGCCTCTAATAAACTTAAAAATCCAGCGTATTTTATACCTGACCCTTGGACGCA